>NC_011138.3:460000-1130156 GCF_000020585.3 Alteromonas mediterranea DE | reverse complement strand
ACCCCCGGCGCTCATAAAAACGAACCGTCTCGACATTTATATTGAGTGCTTTGGCCAATTTGCTGATCGTTCTGTTCATTCGTGCTCTATTATTCCTCGTGACTAAGGTTGCAATTCGTTTGAGAAACCCTGTTCAACATGCTGATTAGTGGAAAGGGTAGAATATAGTAAACTCTGTACTAAGATACGGAGTCAAGTGGAGGGTCTGATTCGCTTAGCTATCAGTTGAAATCATCGCTGCCATCTTTTCCATAAGTATCAAAGAGGCATTTTCGGACAATTGCTGTCCTTCTTCGATGTATTCCCACACGGTGGCATCGCTTTTCCAGCCACCTTGCTTTTTGATCAGTTCAAAGTCTATACGCTCGCGAGCTGCTGAGGTGGACAAACCTCGACGAAAGCTATGGCTGCTTAGATCCGGCACAAAATCGAAGCGACAGGCTTTGCCCAAAGACTTGAGCAAGTCGTTAATCGCGCCCGGATTTAGTTGTCTTGCTTGAACCTGGTCCCATCGGTTTACTGGTCGAAAGAGTGGCCCTTCGTCAATGCCTGCCGTTTCCATCCACACTTTAACTGCCGTCGCAGCACAGCAGCTTTGCTCACCAAAGGGTAAAGCTCGTATCAAACCCATCGCCTGTTGGTCAGTTTTGGAACGGGGTAACTTGATGATCAGCCCCTCCGGTTCCCACACCAGATCACTAACCTGCACTTTGACCAGTTCACTGCGGCGAAAGGCACCGAAAAAGCCAGTCAACACCAATGCAATATCTCTACATTTCTTTTTACAGTCTGGCAAATGCCTCAGGTGATCCACCATCTGCGCAATGTGCGACAGGCGCAGTGCCTTGGCTTTGCGTTTGGGCAGGCCATGGGTACGTCGAATGCCCTCCATTGTTTTTCGAACGAGCGGATCTTTCACCGGGTCAATGATGCCCTGGTAGTGGTGCCACTGGCTGATAGCCGTCAAATGGAGATCCAGGGTTCGAGAGTTGTGCGACTCCGCACGGGCCAGCAGATAACGAATTAGCGTATCCCGATCCGTGGGCAGACGCCCACCCCATTTTTCAAACTGTCGGATGGCCGACCGATACGCCTTGCGGGTGTTGTCGGAGGTGGCTGCCTGGAGGTAATGACGCAGCGCTTCGGAGTCCTGGCGGGCAATCTGACCTGGCTCATCATTACGTAACGATAAGTCAGTAGCTAATTTGGTCGGTTTATTGATCATGTATCGGATTCCTACCGGAGTCGCTCAAAAGGCGGCTATGTACCGGCGTTACAAGTGGAAAAATTCTGTCTGACTATTATAACCAACGATAATACTCATTATCGAGGGTTAATAATTGCAATTCAAGTGCAGTTGAATTTCACATATATAATGTTATATTACGTGATACGTAATACGTTATTAAATAATCTATGAGGAATTCACCATGGCCCGTGCCGGTGTCACTTACCACGACGTTGCCAAAGCCGCTGAGGCCATCAAAAGTCAGCGCCAAGAACCTACTGTAGACCGGGTGCGTGAACATCTCGGCACCGGCAGCAAAAGCACCATCGCGCCACTGCTCAAACGTTGGCGATCCGATAACGGAGAGGCGGTCGATACCGGCGGGTTACCGAACGATTTGATCGAAGTGGTAAAGTCACTGCATGAGCGGGTACAACAAATGGCCGACCATCGTATCGAGCAGGTCCGTCAGGAATTTGAAGGTTTCAATAAAGCGCTTCGCAAAGAGTTGTCCGATGCCAAAAACACCATCGTGCAGCTAACTGCCCGACAGCAAGACCTTGATAGCCAGATTGAGCGGCAAAACAAAGAAAAAGGTGAGACAGAAAAGTCTCTGGAAGATGTCCGTATTAGCCTGGTTAAAGCCGAGTCCCAACGAGACGAAGCGATTGCGAGGACCACTGAACTGAAGGAAAGCGTTGCTGAACTCAAGCAGGAAAACAAGGATATTCGAGAACACTTTGAACACTATCAGCAGCGCACAGCGGAAGACCGTCAGCAGGAGCGCGAACAGTTTCGTACAGTTACTCAGGGATTAAAAGACCAGGTTCGGGATCTGCAACACCGGCTCACCCAGGCCGAGTTCAAAGCGTCCGAGTTATTTGATGCCAATGCTCAGTTACAAAGTGACGCTGGTAAACTTGAACAGGCCAATGCAACGCTAAACAGGGAGCTAAACGGAAAGATAGAGGATATTCAAAATCTGAAGCGTGATCTTGAAGATGCCTTAACGAAGTGCCGGGATTTTCAGCATAAAAATGAACAACTGGCGGAAAACGCGGCAGTGATTACCACTCAGAAAGCAGATGTCGATAAGCAAGTGGCTGTGTTAACTCAAGCATTGGAGACCACCAAAGCCGAACTAAAAGTCTGTCAGGACAAAATTGCATTTCTGACTGACGAGAACAAGGTAATACTTCAGGAAAAGGCGATGATCCTGGGACAGTTCAAACAACTACAGGGCTCGCTGTGATCGCGTTAGAGCCAAACTTGTCAAATTTGTCGGTTCTTCCACAGGCCCCCTGACAAACCCTATGGAAGCATCCGCCATTACGACGATCAGGCGTTGGCGCGTCTTCAGTTCATTCGAACGGCCCAATGGTTGGGCTTCAGCCTGGATGAAATCGGAGGACTGCTAACACTGCAAGACGGCACCCATTGCGATGAAGCACGGGTACTGGGCGAGCAGAAGCTCGCCAGTGTGGGGTTCTAGGGATTTTCCCCTCTAAAAAGACTTAATCCTCTGTAGACCACACCAATAAATGGCTGCGGAGGTGGGTTACTACTTATAAGTGTGGCAAATTAGGTAAATATCGTACATTTAATACGGAACAGCCCTGATATGGCCATCAAAAACGAAATTACTATTCTCACGAGAGCAGAACAGGCAGATCTTTATTCCCCACCCATTTTTTCAATCGAAGAACAACGTCTGTACTTTTCTCTGAACGATGCGGAATTGGCAGTTTTTCGGTCAATTCGTCTCAGAGCTCATAGATGTTACTTTGTCGCGATTTTGGGATACTTCAAATCAAAGCCCGTCATCCTAGATATCGCTTACTCGCAGGTTTCTAAGGATTTAATGTTCATCAGTAAAGAGCTGCTTGGCGGCAAGGGGCTCAGACCATTCACTCCCTCACAAAAACAAAAAGATCGACTCTACGCAAAAGTATTAGACCTTGCTGGTTATCACAAATGGGACGAAAGTCAGCACTTCAATTCTCTTTTCGACCACCTTGTTCAGGTGGGCAATGCCTGGCTGGAGCCGCGTTACCTCTTTGATACTGCTATTGAATTCCTAACCAGTCACAGCATTGCTATCCCTAGGTACACCGTACTCCAGAGACTGATAAGCAGAGCGATGCAGCAGGTCAGAAAAGACCTGGCGCACCAACTTAATCAACTCACCAGTCCTGAACTTCACGTCTTTCTGGACAGCATAACAGCCATTGATGACGGACTAAGCCTGAACCAGCTCAGAGGCGGTGCAAAAAGTCTGACCGTACCTGAACTTAAAAAAGAGCTTGCCCTTTATCATCAGTTAGCGCCATGGCGCACGCAAATCAATGGCGTTATCGATGGGCTTAATCTGTCTCTTAAAAATCGACAACACTTCGGTGAGCTCATCAACTATTACGGTAGTAAACTCAAACGATTCAAACGCGCACAGCAGCATCTATGGTTGCTATGTCACCTGACAGAGCGGATACAACTGGCACTGGAACGGTTAACTGATGGGTTCATTTACCATATCCGCAAGCAACAAGAAGCTGCCAACACCTTTGCACAACAAGCAGTGTTCCTGTCCTGGCAGTCAGCCGCGGACAATGTCACGAAAGCGGCAGAGTTACTGCATCTGTTTGTGGATGAGAACATTGATGATAATCAACCCTTCTCAGTAGTCAGACAACAGGCATTGAAGGTCATGAATGACAGGGATATCCAGACCCTCTGCCTTTACCTGAAAAAACAGAAACGGACCGTGGAAGAGTACCAGTGGCAACATTACGATGAACAATGCAATCTCCTGGAGCAACTGTTAAGGCAGGTGTTTTTGTGCCTTGAATGTGAGGCCGGTAAAGGCTCAGAAGCCGTCGTCGCCCAACTTCAACAGATGCAGACGGAAATCGCATTCGGTGGACCACTGAAGACGATGGATACGTCGCTCATCCCGAAAAAGCACCTCCCATGGTTGGTTAAACAGGATAACGTTAACCCGCAACGTTACGAATGGCTGCTCTACCGGCAGTTAACCTCACGACTGAATGGACGCATTTATTTGCCAAATGTTACCAAATACCGCGCACTGGAAGACGACCTGATCCCCCAGACATCGCAGGATACCTTGCTGGCCTCATCAACACTGGACAGACTAAAACAGCCCGCAGAGTTATTGTTACAGGAGAAACAACACCGGCTGGAAAGTGCACTCAAAGACGTTGCTCTCCATATTGATGAGGGAGACAATCGAAATGTGATCATGAAAAATCGTACCGGTACCCGCTGGCGTCTGCCGACCAAAAGCGCTACATCTCTGGTCAACAATCCCTTTTTTAAGCGAATGCAACCGGTCGGTATCGCGGATGTACTGCGGTATGTAGAGCGCGAAACCGGGTTCATGAAATGTCTGACTCATGTACTTCCGATACAAAAACAAGGGTTCACTCATCAGGATGATTTACTGGCCATTCTGATTGCCAACGCCACTCACCGTGGTGTGTATGGCATGGCGCAGATCTCCGATCGAAGCTATGAACACCTGAGTACGGTGCAGGCCAACTATATCCGGCCTGAAACGCTGCATGACGCCAGCGACGTGATCAATAATGCGGTTGCAGCGCTACCCATCTTCCGCCACTACCATATTCAGGAGGACCAGCTGCATGCCAGTGCGGATGGTCAGAAATTCGAAACCCATCTGGAAACCTTTAAAACCCGGTACTCCTCTAAGTATTTCGGCACCAACAAAGGGATCACGGCCATGACACTGGTGGCCAACCACAGCGCCCTCAATGCTCGGATCATCGGTTCCAACGAGCACGAATCACACTATATTTATGACCTGTTACAATCCAACAGCAGTGAAATCAAACCTGACGTACTCTCGACAGATACACACGGTGTCAATCATGTTAACTTCGCCTTACTGGATCTATGCGGTTACAGTTTTGCACCGCGATACGCGCAGTTCAGTAGTGTCATCAATGATCTGTTTGACGTAACTGAAAATGAACACGGCGGCACCAACCTTGCCCTGAAAAAGCCCATCAGGACGAATGTCATCGAAACGGGATGGCAGGATATTAGGCGCATTGTTCTGTCACTTCAGACAAAGTGAACGACACAGGCAATGCTGGTAAGAAAGTTGTCTGGTTACCCTTCTGGACACCCAATATTACAGGCTCTGACGGAGTATAATCGACTGGTTAAAGCGCAATATTTACTTGACTACATCGACGATGCCAGTTTGCGGCAGTATGTGCAACGTGCCCTGAACCGGGGAGAAGCATGGCACTTCCTTAGACGAGCCATTGCGTCGGTGAATGGTGATCAGTTCCGTGGCAAAAACGAGTCTGAAATCGCTATCTGGAATGAATGCGCAAGATTGCTTGCCAACGCGATCATCTACTTCAACTCCGCGATACTGAGTCATCTTCTGGGACACTTTGAAGCGAGAGGAGATGAAGAGAAAGCGGGTATCACTCGTGCTGTTTCGCCCGTTGCGTGGCAAAATATCAACTTAAGCGGAACGTATAACTTCACTAATACTGGGAAATTGCCCAATATTGGCGAAATAACAAGGCCGATAGTGGATGATTAGGCTCCAAGCTGAAAGTAAACCACCTCCGCAGCCATTTATTGGTGTGGTCTACAGAGGATTATGTCTTTTTAGAGGGGAAAATCCCTAGAACCCCAATAAGTGGTAGGTTAGTTTCTTTTTTTGACACTGCTTACTCCTCGTATTAGTTGTCGATTGAATAAGTCTATGAGCCGTACCAATGTACGGAGTCAAGCGTTATTTGTGACAAAATAAGAAAAAGTCACTAGGGTTGTAGGGAGTCGATAATAGGACAATAACTATCATCGTCATTGCTATTACATTGTGTTAATAACTCCATTAGCGCACTTTCTAACCGTTTCAGGTCTGCCATCTTTTCTTTGACGGTGCTCAACTTATATTCTGCAAGCTCTTGAACCTGTCCACATGGGTGATCATTCAAACTCAAGAGGTTGGCAATTTCATCTAGCGTAAATCCAAGCACTTGTGCGCGTTTGATAAAGCGAATTCGACTCACTGTGTCATCGGGATAGTGGCGGTATCCCACTTCGGGTTTAGTCGGTTGCAGAATTAAGCCTCTACGCTCATAAAATCGAACTGTTTCAACGTTTATATCGAGCTCTTTGGCAACTTTGCTGATACTTCGTGTCATTTTTCACCTCCTCTTTTCACAAACGGTACCTATGAGCTATTTTTACACCCACAAAAATCTTGGATGGTATTATTGTCGACAATTGACCTCCCACTATATAGCTTAGTCCTTGTTAACCGGTATTTGAAAGAGAAAACTAGGCAGGTGTTAGTTAGACCGATATCTGTTTTCCCTCAATGAAAAGTACTAAATTCTGGGGCTTCTGATTAGTTAGGAAAATTATTGGTTGTTCCAATGATGCTCAATGTGAGCTATCACCACATTAAAAGTGACTAAATTAAACCCTGTAGGGCTTACTACTCGATCAGTGTCACCTTATCTTCCCAAAACCTTAGATAGAAACAGCTATGGCGCCTTGTATGGCATGCAAACCCAACTTGGCTTACTTCGGCGAGAAGAACATCGCCATCGCAATCGGCTGCAATGGATTTCACGGTTTGCGAGTGGCCAGAGCTGCTACCTTTTCGCCACAAGCCTTGTCTTGAACGTGACCAGTAGCACATTTTCCCTGTTCTCAGTGTTTCATCTAAAGACTCTTTGCTCATCCAGGCAAACATAAGTACCTTCATTGACTTCTCATCTTGAGCAATCACAGGAATGAGCCCATCGGCATCAAAGTTTAGCTCTGCTATCACCTTGTCTAAGGAATAGCTCGTACCAGCCACATCGTTTTCAATGGATTTAAACCAGTGTTTCATACTACTTACTCGTGTGCGTTCTTAAAAGTGGCCAGCAAGAGAAGTTGCGCGAGTATCTCTCTCGGCTCTCAAAGTACATTGCTTGCTGTGCAATTTTTATTAGGCAAGCAAGACAACCCAATAGTTACTAGTCACTAACACTATGGCAAATAATACGGTTAACCAAAAAATATACTGTCGACGCTTGCGAACTTGAGGCACGGCACATGCATCACCTGGGTTGCAATCCTCAACAGGGCGATAGACTTTCCATCCTGCAAAACCAAGTAATAATATAACGAACAGGATAAAGATGGGCCGGTATGGTTCAAAGAACGTTAGACTGCCAATCCAGGAACCACTGACACCCAGCATGAGTAAAATGAGTGGTCCTGCACAGCAAATGCCTGCGCCTACGGCAGCAATAAATCCGCCAATAAGTGGTAGACTTGTTTCTTTTTGGGACATAACTTACTCCTCGAGTGTTAGTTGATGGAGAAAGTCTAAATGCCGTACTAATGTACGCTGTCAAGTGTTTTGGTGATTGGGGTTCAAGTTAGTACTGTGAAGGGAACGAGGAACAAATTGCTTCTAGCTGAGATTATATTATTACAAATAAAGACTTCAAGTGCCTTTGTAATGCGTTTGAAGTCTTCTGCTTTGGACGGTGCTACTGCCGGCAGAATTTTATTACCCATACTCACGTGGCAAGAAATTCAAATTCATAAGTCATGCAAATGTACACATCGACCTAAAATGCCGAGGTTGCTTTAATAGAGATCATGAAAAAAGCAATGCCTCTCTTAACCTTCCTATTTTCACGGAACTCCTATTATTTTGATACGACCGAGGGGTAGCCTACATTTGTTGTCGCTTTGGTTAGCTGTTCAATACTGACACTATTCTCATGATAGACAACCTTCGCCGTTTTATGGTCAAAATTCACGTCGGCATCTATTACGCCCTCTAAATTGGTTAATGACTTTTTCACTGTAATTGGGCACATGGCACAGGTCATATTTTCAACCGCTAATGTTGCAGTTCTAACGTCCGTACTAACACTTTCCTCTGCCTGAGCGGCATTGAAAGACGTCCCAAGAAGAACGGCAAATATAAAAATATTAAGGTACCGTACGAAATCAGTCGTTATCTTCATCATAAAAATCTCCAAGTTAAGTGATAATAAATTCTGCATAGTAGGGGAAAGTCAGCAACAGCATAATTAGTACTGACACGACCCAAAAAATAATACGTTGATTCCGCTGTACTCTCGGAATTGCACATAGCTCACCTTCATTACATTGACGTGGTGCGATATATAGTTTTCTGAACGTCCACACTAACAAACCAAGCGTTATCAAAATAAATATAGGTCGTACGGGCTCAAACGCAGTCAAGGTACTCGCCCAGCTTCCACCAACACCTAACGTCAGCAAAACCAATGGGCCAACACAACAAACTGAAGCGCCTATTGCAGTTAGACTGGCTACCAAAAGTGACTTTTTGGATTCACTGCGTTGTATCATAAATAGAATTCCATCGTTATTTCCTTCAGTAAGATTGGTACAGCTTTGTAGGTTCTTAGTCAATTATTTGGGTTGAAAGTTCACTGCCAGAGTGACCTTTTTCTATTTTAATGCTCTGGGATACTTGACTCAGTACCGTGGTACCGAGTTTATATTCACGCACGTTTGTAACAATCAAACTTAACCATTCTTAAAGGAAATTAGTATGAAAATTAGTATGAAACATACCCGCTACCTCACCAAGATTGCAGAAAGTCTGACGCCAGCCAATCAGCCCCAAGGCTTCGGGGAACTGTTCGTCGTGCTGCTGCGTGAGCTTGCCAAGGGGCGTCCAGTTTCACGAACGACGCTTGCCAAGTCTCTCGACTGGCCTGCTCAGCAAGTGAATGCGGTACTCGAACGGACGACTAGTACCGAGTACGATAGTGATGGGAATATTGTTGGTTATGTCCTCACCTTGCGCGAGACTTCGCATATCTTTGAGATTGACGGCCGCCGTCTATACGCTTGGTGCGCACTGGACACTCTGATGCTTCCGGCCCTCATCGGCCAGACGGCGCGCGTGACGTCGCATTGCGCTGCAACCGGGGCGCCAGTTTCCCTCACGGTTTCGCCGAACGAAATCCGGGATATCGCACCGACCGACGCCGCAGTGTCGTTGGTACTGCCGCAGGAAACAGCGGACATTCGTCGGTCATTCTGTTGCCACGTCCATTTCTTTGCATCGGCCGTGACGGCGAAAGATTGGGCCTCCAAGCATGAAGGAGTGGAGATCGTAAGCGTCCAAGATGGCTTCCGCTTGGGCCAAGAGCTTAATCGACATCTGCTGCAGATATAGTTGGCCTGCACCGTACTCAGGTGTTCATAGCTTCGATCGGAGATCTGCGCCATGCCATACACACCACGGTGAGTGGCGTTGGCAATCAGAATGGCCAGTAAATCATCCTGATGAGTGAACCCTTGTTTTTGTATCGGAAGTACATGAGTCAGACATTTCATGAACCCGGTTTCGCGCTCTACATACCGCAGTACATCCGCGATACCGACCGGTTGCATTCGCTTAAAAAAGGGATTGTTGACCAGAGATGTAGCGCTTTTGGTCGGCAGACGCCAGCGGGTACCGGTACGATTTTTCATGATCACATTTCGATTGTCTCCCTCATCAATATGGAGAGCAACGTCTTTGAGTGCACTTTCCAGCCGGTGTTGTTTCTCCTGTAACAATAACTCTGCGGGCTGTTTTAGTCTGTCCAGTGTTGATGAGGCAGCAAGGTATCCTGCGATGTCTGGGGATCAGTCGTCTCAGTGCGCGTATTAGTACATTTGCAATAATGCGTCATCAGTCGTGAAATAAATGCGTCCATTCAGTCGTGGGTTTANCTGCNGNTAGAGCAGCCATTCGTAACGTTGCGGGTTAACGTTATCCTGTTTAACCAACCATGGGAGGTGCTTTTTCGGGATGAGCGACGTATCCATCGTCTTCAGTGGTCCACCGAATGCGATTTCCGTCTGCATCTGTTGAAGTTGGGCGACGACGGCTTCTGAGCCTTTACCGGCCTCACATTCAAGGCACAAAAACACCTGCCTTAACAGTTGCTCCAGGAGATTGCATTGTTCATCGTAATGTTGCCACTGGTACTCTTCCACGGTCCGTTTCTGTTTTTTCAGGTAAAGGCAGAGCGTCTGGATATCCCTGTCATTCATGACCTTCAATGCCTGTTGTCTGACTACTGAGAAGGGTTGATTATCATCAATGTTCTCATCCACAAACAGATGCAGTAACTCTGCCGCTTTTGTGACATTGTCCGCGGCTGACTGCCAGGACAGGAACACTGCTTGTTGTGCAAAGGTGTTGGCAGCTTCTTGTTGCTTGCGGATATGGTAAATGAACCCATCAGTTAACCGTTCCAGTGCCAGTTGTATCCGCTCTGTCAGGTGACATAGCAACCATAGATGCTGCTGTGCGCGTTTGAATCGTTTGAGTTTACTGCCGTAATAGTTGATGAGCTCACCGAAGTGTTGTCGATTTTTAAGAGACAGATTAAGCCCATCGATAACGCCATTGATTTGCGTGCGCCATGGCGCTAACTGATGATAAAGGGCAAGCTCTTTTTTAAGTTCAGGTACGGTCAGACTTTTTGCACCGCCTCTGAGCTGGTTCAGGCTTAGTCCGTCATCAATGGCTGTTATGCTGTCCAGAAAGACGTGAAGTTCAGGACTGGTGAGTTGATTAAGTTGGTGCGCCAGGTCTTTTCTGACCTGCTGCATCGCTCTGCTTATCAGTCTCTGGAGTACGGTGTACCTAGGGATAGCAATGCTGTGACTGGTTAGGAATTCAATAGCAGTATCAAAGAGGTAACGCGGCTCCAGCCAGGCATTGCCCACCTGAACAAGGTGGTCGAAAAGAGAATTGAAGTGCTGACTTTCGTCCCATTTGTGATAACCAGCAAGGTCTAATACTTTTGCGTAGAGTCGATCTTTTTGTTTTTGTGAGGGAGTGAATGGTCTGAGCCCCTTGCCGCCAAGCAGCTCTTTACTGTAAGCGATCAATATAGACCGTTGTGATTCGTTTAGTGTTTGAGGCTATCTTCGTTTAAGGAGGTGCGTTCTATATCTAACCGTGCTTCACAGCCGAAGATAAAGTCCCCTTGCTCTTCTCTTATCCAGTGATCTCCAACCGCGCGGATATCATCGCTAAACTTGGTCTTCTTTCTTTTTATCAATCGTTTTACTTGAAGTTGTCCTTCTTTAGGCGCTTGAGAGAGTGCATCAAGCACCATTTTTTCATTTTTGTCTGTGTTGTGCCAAGTGTCCAGTACGATGGCATTCCACACGGTTATTATCGTCAGCATAGCATCTTCCATTTCTGCCTGGCTGTAATCAGCAGGGAGTGCATTTAACACTCCTTTACCGAACTCCATAATTGTGGCTGAGATTTTAGTGTTGGGAAGTGAGTATTTTGACATCGCTGACTAACCTGTTTTGATTGTATTTTTGTTTCCAGAGCCGCGGCGTGAGGTCGATTACGTCCCTGGCCGGATGTAATGCCACGCGTTGTAATACATCCACCAGATAATGGTAGGGATTAACGCCTTGCAGGCGGCAAGTCACCATCAGGCTTTGCAGTATGCCCAGTTGTTCAGCGCCAAGTTCAGACCAGCAGAACAAATAGTTTTTTCTCCCCATGGGAATAACACGCAGTGCCCGCTCAAGATGATTGGTATCCATGGGTAAGGCGGGGTTACCCAGGAACACTTTGAGTTGGCTTTCTCGCTCATGCGCATAATGGAGTGCCTTGGCGAAGGGAGATTTGGGCAGTAAATCAGTGCGTTGTCGCTGTTGATAGACCCACCGGAAGAAGTCGGTAACGAGTGGCTCGCTGTGTTGTTGCCGGTAAGCATGGATATCGGCTAGGTCTAATTGTTTATGCCTGATGTGTTTTTCATGTCGGTAGAGCGCAGCGATAATATCCAGTGCCTGCTGTGCGGCTTGCGGCTCACTGTCGAGGGCTTTTTCAAAGCCCCTGCGCATGTGTACCCAACAGGCTGCGTGCACAATCTGTTGTTCTTGTTGGTTTATCTGCGCTACCGTTTTGGTGTAAGCGGCATAGCCATCGGTGAGCAAGGTACCGGTAAAGTCCTGTAACTGTGCTTGGGCATGCAACATACCCCGGCTGTTACTCCAAGTAAACGCCACTTCATCACTGTCACCGTACAGGGGCCAGAAGTAGGTTTGTTTCATGTGTCCGGGTTTTCGGCCAGCGCCTTTAGTGCGACCTGCTTTAATGGGCACTTCATCCATGGCCAGTATTTTACTTTGCAGAATGTGTTGCCACTGGGCTTTGGCGATGGGTCGAAGCAGCTCAATGCCTTTTTGTATCCAGTTGATTAAGGTGGCCCGGCTAAGGGTAATACCGCTATCCAGCATCCGTTGATGTTGGCGGTGAAGCGGTAAGTGATACACCGCTTTATCAACCATCAGTCCGGCGAGCAGTGAGACATCGCAGTAACAGCCTTCCAGCACATTGGTGGGGGCAGGCGTCTCCTTAATGGTTTGCGTGGTTTTATGACGCACGACCTGTCGACGGAATCTCAATACCACATAACTGCCAGGCTGTTGTGCTAAGCGACAGGTTTCTTTGGTATCCACTAATTCATACTGGTCGGCATCCGCCCCCTGTAATTCTGGCGCAGGTATATCAATAATCTGTTGCGGCACTGTCTCATCAAAACGCAGGCCTTCATCATTCAAATCCGAGTCGCGACGTTGCTTTTGTGAGGAACGAGTATGTGCCTTCACCGGTTTTGTTTCTGCCGGTAAGGTGAGGGTTTCCCCCTCATCAAACAAACTGCTCTGCGCCGGATTATCCGCTAACACCTTTTCAGACTTACGCCCGAACAACTGACGTTTAAGCCAGTCGAGTTGCTGCTTGAGTTGCGCAATTTCATCGGCTTGATGAGCAAAGGCAGCCTCAATTTCAGACGGTGAAAGGTGACTAATAGAGCGTGTTTTCATGGGCTAAATTATAACAAAATCAGTTAATTAAATCGCCTGTTTTGTTTGTCTTTTTGCCAGTAAATCCCATCAATCAAACACTGTAACTGAGCGCTGTTTAATGGTGTTTTTGCTGTGCCGTCAGTGACTTTGGCGAAGGTACCTCTTTCTAGACGTTTGCTCCACAAACAATAACCGCCCTGATGGTAATACAATACCTTTAGCTGGGTGCGGCGTTTATTGATAAACACAAACCAGTCACCACAATGCGCCTGCATGCCCAACTTGCTCTGTACCAGCGCTGCCAACCCATCAAACTGTTTGCGCATATCGGCATTGCCGGTGTACAACCAAATACGCCCATTAGATAAGGGTAACATCAGACGGCTCGGTTCATCCGCAGCACCACACCACCGGGTAATACCAGTTCTATCTCCCACGCTGAATCTATACTCTGGTTTCCGCTCGCTGGCATATCAAAAGCAAGCCAGTTATCCTGCTGCGCAAACGGTTGACTATCATCGCTCAGCTTTTTACGCCACAGATAAAAATTTGATACTGTTAACGCATGCTGTGCACAAAATTCACTGACTGTCAGCTCGCTTGCTGCTTGCTTGTCAACCAATCTTTGCCATTGCTCACGTGTACGTCTTTTTGTTGCCATCAGTAAAGTCTCCGTTAGTAAAATCTACGGAGGCTATTTTACGGAGTAGCACCGCAGGGAAAAGACAGTCTAAAATGATCGCTTACTCTTTACTGATGAACATTAAATCCTTAGAAACCTGCGAGTAAGCGATATCTAGGATGACGGGCTTTGATTTGAAGTATCCCAAAATCGCGACAAAGTAACATCTATGAGCTCTGAGACGAATTGACCGAAAAACTGCCAATTCCGCATCGTTCAGAGAAAAGTACAGACGTTGTTCTTCGATTGAAAAAATGGGTGGGGAATAAAGATCTGCCTGTTCTGCTCTCGTGAGAATAGTAATTTCGTTTTTGATGGCCATATCAGGGCTGTTCCGTATTAAATGTACGATATTTACCTAATTTGCCACACTTATAAGTAGTAACCCACCTCCGCAGCCATTTATTGGTGTGGTCTACAGAGGATTAAGTCTTTTTAGAGGGGAAAATCCCTAGAACCCCATATTGAGTTAATGATCGATGTGGAAACAACGGGGGCAACAGGCAACGTTCTAGAATTCAAAAAGCGAGAGAAGCTAGATTAGCTCCGAGACTTATGTTCTTAGCTGGATTAGTCTGGACTCAACCTGTCAAATTCAAATCACGATGCAATTAGGTCCGACAGGTTGCTCTAAGGGGTTTTGCGCCCATCCCCTCGAAATTAACCTTAGTCTAAGTTTTTAAGCTTTTTTCTAACTCTAATTACCGTACTTCGACTAACTCCAACTGCTTCAGCCGTTTTATTAATACTAAATCCAGCTTCAGTAAACGAGGCAATCCTATCATGAGCCTCTAAATCAGGCTGACGACCGTGATAAAGTCCCTTTTGCTGTGCTTTTACAATACCTTCTTTTTGCTTACGTTCACGTTCTCGATATTCTTTATATGCACTGGCCGCTAATATTTCTAACAGCATATTATTAATAGCACTAAGTATTGATCTCATAAAATCATCACTTGGAAAACTGCCAAATGTTAAATGACTGGTTGGTAGATCTAAACTAACAACACTAATTCCTTTTTCATTTATTGAGGCTACAAGAGTTTTCCAATCATCAGGGCTTAGCCTTGTTAAACGATCGATTGATTCAACTAACAAAACATCACCGGACTCTGATTCATCCAATAAACGAATTAGCTCTGGTCTATCTAAAGAATTACCAGATTTATTTTCTATATAAAAAGAAGCAATTCGTTTGCTGAAGCCAGAAACGAATTTTTTTAATGAGCTTTTTGCTCTATTTGCATCTTGCTCAGAAGTTGATGCTCGTAAATATGCTCTTATGAACATTTTTGCCTAATTAGGTCTATTTAGATGGTGTCATATCATATAGGTTTATTTAAGTGGTGTCATTACGTAATTGCCTGTGATATATTAACAGTATCTTTAGGGTGTACTCATGTAGAACTGCATGTAATAACACTAATTTGGACTTTGATAATGAAAAAGGATAAACCATACATTGTTGTGGTTTAATATTGTTGTAACAACGGTAACTTTACTTATTTAATAGAAGAAAAAACAAAATCAATTAGCGATGTTTAAACTGGTATTCATTGATGGTCACTTTAATTAGATATAAAGTAAGTAAACAAAAAGTCAGTAAGGTAATTGATAACGTGTCTAAACGAACCATAAGTATGTTGGCTAAAGAACTGAGTGTAAATGTCGAAACAATTCGCTTTTATGAACGCAAAGGCTTAATTAAACAACCACCAAAGCCTATGCAGGGCTATAGACATTACCCGAAAGAAACGGTAAATAGAATACATTTTATCAAGCGTTCTCAAGAATTAGGTTTTACGCTAAATGAGATTGAAGGGTTACTTGCGTTAAACGATAGTCCATGTAGTAAAGTACAAGAATTAGCTAATAAAAAACTGATCGCAGTACAAAAAAAGATGGCTGACTTGTTGTTGTTAGAACACGCTTTGGAAGAACATTTAGGACAATGCCAAAATAATGATGACGATAGCCACTGCCCAATAATTGATTCGTTGCAACCGAAGTAAATGATTCACTTAACTACCATTTCCCACTAAAACAGCATATCCAATTTTACTTCTGCGCCTTAATTCAAGTTAGCTTATTCCCCGTATCTGTCGTAGCAGATTATCAAAGATAAATTTTTTATAAATCACCCTTGACTCCGTACTTAGGTACATGCAATACACTTGCATTATCACTTAATGAGGTATCTATATGAATCAAAAAAAATCAAACCTTCCAATGATAGGAGGCATCATAGCAGCATTAGGCGCAGGCGTATGCTGTGTAGGTCCTTTGCTCCTGTTATTACTTGGGGTAAGTGGCTCATGGATTGGTAATTTAACTGCATTTGAACCCTATAGGCCATTATTTATCGCATTTGTAGTGTTGTTGTTTGGCTACTCAGGTTGGAAAATTTACCGTCCTGTAGAAGAGTGTGAGCCGGGAACGGCCTGTGCAATTCCTAAGAAACAGCAACAACGAAAAGTCATTTTCTGGCTGAGCGCTATAGTTGCGACAATTTTAGTGACCAGTAATTATTGGATACTTTTGTTTGCTTAATATACAGATCAAGAAATTTATAACATTTTAAAATTTGGAGCTAATTATGAAAAAATTATTATTAACCGCACTGCTTTCACTTTCTAGTTTTGGTGCTTTTGCTGAAGTAAAAACAGTTACACTGGAAGTGCCAACGATGAACTGTGCGACATGTCCAATCACAGTTAAAAAGTCATTAGAAAATGTTGATGGCGTTGAAAATGCGAAAGTTACCTACAAGCCTAAGCTAGCTGTTGTTTCTTTTGATGACACTAAAACCAACATCAATGCATTAATTGCAGCGACTACCAACGCTGGCTACCCTTCAAATTTAAAAAGTGAAAATAAGTAATGTTTAGCCCCTTAGAACTAGTTACGCGTATCGGAGATAAAGCAGGCTCTATAGGTGCACTTGTTTCGGCAATGGGATGCGCCATGTGTTTTCCCGCGATAGCTAGTCTTGGTGCGGCAATTGGGATGGGATTTCTTAGTCAGTGGGAAGGGGTATTTATCAATACGTTGTTACCACTGTTTGCAGTATTAGCGCTGGCAATGAATATCTTAGGCTGGTTTAGCCATCGTCAATGGTACCGTAGTTTTATCGGTTCAATTGGCCCCATTTTGGTTTTACTCTCTTTATACCCTTGGTTCCAGTACGGGTGGAGTTCATACGTTACTTATACGGGGCTAGGACTAATGGTTGCTGTATCAATTTGGGACATGGTTTCTCCTGCGAATAAACGCTGTGATGATGAAACTTGTACCGCTTAACTTTTTTAGAGGAATAAAATATGTCAACGAATAGTTGTTGCTCGTCAAATGACATCCAGCCAGAACAATTACATGTAGCCATTATTGGTAGTGGTTCAGGGGCCTTTGCCAGTGCGATTAAAGCAGCAGAAGGCGGAGCAAGAGTTACTATCATTGAAGGAGCCGATGTAATCGGAGGTTGCTGTGTAAATGTCGGCTGTGTTCCTTCAAAAATATTGATCCGTGCTGCGCAATTAGCGCATCAGCAACGTACTAACCCGTTTGATGGTTTAGAAAATATTCAGCCACAACTTAGCCGCTCCTTATTAGCACATCAGCAAAACGCTCGCGTCGAAGAACTACGCGATGCTAAATATCAACGTATTTTAGAGAGTAATCCCGCGCTATCTTTACTTAAAGGTTATGCACGTTTTAAAAATCAAAATACCTTGCTAGTTCACAAGTCTGATGGTAGTGAAGAAGAGCTGGTTGCAGATCGCATTTTAATTGCAACAGGCTCTACACCAAGCATTCCGCCAATTAAGGGTTTAGTTGATACACCTTATTGGACATCAACAGAAGCCTTATTTGCAGAAGAGTTACCGAGTAGTCTAGTTGTCATCGGCTCCTCCGTTGTTGCTCTGGAAATTGCGCAAGCTTATGCCCGTTTAGGTAGCCGTGTGACAATTCTAGCCAGACATACCCTTTTATATGCTGAAGATCCGTTATTAGGTGAAAAACTGGCAGAGTGCTTTGAAAAAGAAGGTATTAGGGTACTTAATAATACGCAAGCAAGTCATGTTTCTTATGATAGCAATGGTTTTTCATTGGAAACTAACGAAGGAACATTAATCGCTGAAAAATTGCTTATCTCTACGGGTCGCCATGCAAATACTGGAAAGCTTGGTTTAGAAAATGTTGGTGTTGAAACAGATAAAAGTGGTGCCATTGTTGTTAATAGTATGATGGAAACATCAACAGCTAACATTTATGCCGCTGGAGATTGCTCCAATATGCCACAATTTGTTTATGTTGCTGCTGCTGCCGGAAGTAGGGCTGGAATTAATATGACAGGTGGAAATGCGCAACTCGACTTATCTACCATGCCTGCTGTTATATTCACCGACCCACAAGTTGCTACGGTAGGTCTAACCGAAGTACAAGCTTCAGCGGTAGGAATAAATACGATAAGTCGTGTACTTGATATGGAAAACGTACCAAGAGCTTTAGCAAATTTTGAAACGGATGGTTTTATCAAGTTGGTAGCTGAAGAATCCACGGGAAAACTGATAGGCGCACAAATTTTAGCCCATGAAGGCGGAGAACTGATTCAAAGTGCGGCTCTTGCTATTCATAATAAAATGACAGTCGAAGAATTGGCAGGTCAACTATTTCCGTATTTGACGATGGTTGAAGGATTGAAGTTATGCGCTCAAACCTTTAGCAAAGACGTTAAAGAGCTATCTTGCTGCGCAGGGTAATCATTTAACGGTAATGTACTTACAGAAATGTTAATGGAGTGCCAATTGATTGAATGTAATCAAGATATCTTAAGGCATTCCATTAACAACACAAATTGGAAGCATGCTAAATCATGATTAAATCTAAGGTTGAAAACATTCCTGTTGGTGAAGTCAGTTTTTTGACAGAGATACCTGACATCAATAAGTTCATTAGTAGTGATGATGATGCGTTGGATTTTCCTTTGAGTATTTCTCAACTGGCACTAGCTGCACAAACATCTGTCCATACGGTAAGAAATTATGTTCTTGAGAACTTAGTACACTGCGAAGAAAAAACTAAGTCAGGCCATTCACTTTACGGCTTATGTGCATTAAAGAGATTAAAGTTCATTCGAGCAGCAAGGGCGGCAGGTCTTCTTGTAGTTGATATCAAGCCATTACTAATGGCAATAGATGCAGGAGAAAGAAAAGTTCCTGAAGACATCCAAAAGCTGCTACTTACTAAAATCGAGCATAGAAAAGTATTTTTAAATCTAGTAACAAACCAAATTGAAGAGTTTTGCAATTAGAACAATTATAGAACAGTTCATGGCTCGACTAAAAACTTGTTAGCTTATCTGTTTTCTATCAATGTTAGCTTGTATATATCAAGCATATAGAATATCAACACCTCCAATTTTTAATGGCACTTTGATGCGCAGTACCTTTTGAATTAGAAATACAAACAGATGGCATTCTTTAACTTATTGATTCTACATCACTAAGTAAACCAGCTAAGTCGATTTCTTTGCGGTCTTTATTAAAGGCATATTCCCCATTTAGATTAATGTGTTGCCAAGCAACAGGTGAAAGCCGAGAAATAACATCAACCACATCTTGCCTACCGTTCCTCTCTTGGATTTGTAAAAATGCCGATAGTAACGCGGAATTATAATAAATAATGCAATTTGAAATGAGTCGAGCACAATCGTTCCATTGTGATACTTGGTAATCATTCCCCCCACGAAATTTATTGCCATTAACTGAAGTAATAGCACGTTTTAACTGATGGTATGCTTCACCTCTGTTCAAGGCTTGCTGGACGTAATGACGCAACGTTGAATTATCAACATACTCCAAAACATAAATAGATTTAATTAAACGGTCGTACTCATGCAATGCTGACAATCTTCGGCTCTTGCCGTTACTCAACTTTCTAATGATTGTGCTTTGAGTGGTGGTTTTACGACTCAATGAACAAACAATATGCTGAATATTGTCCCATTCTTCAGCAATTAGCTTATGATTAATATCTTTCTTTAATTGAATACGGCCTCCGTTCTCTTCAGTCACTTCAAATAGCTCAAAAAACACCTTTTTCATTTTCGCGTATCGAGGGGCGAATGTGTAACCAAAGAAATCTAATATAGCGAAGTTAACATTATTGGTACCATGCGTATCGGTCGATAAGGTATTAGGCTGTATATCTGAAGAGTTGTTATAGAGTAAGTCAAAAGCAAAGTGACCTTCATATTCGTTAGCGCCAATGACTTGCGTACTCACCGGAACATGACGTGGTCAACCAAAATTGACCAACCCAGTTAAGCTACTTTTTTCAATTTCTTCATGTCCGCCTCATATTGATTTGAAATTTCCATACTTTATCTAATTCATGTTTTTCTAAATTAGCTAAAATGCAACTCAGAAATGTCCAGAAGTGAGTTGTGTGGTGTCGAGTGGAGATTGTACGATTAAGCCCCTAAGTAATTAGTCCGTCAGTCTCCCTCGGTAATCAAATTAGTACATCTTAGCGATCAAATTGGTAAAAAATTAGACATGTAGATGAATGCCCACCTTAAAAAATAGACAGCGGGTTGGGCTGGGTGATTTTTCTGGTGTTAGACGCCAGCAACCCATGCGGCAGAATGGTTGCTCACTTACTCGTCTATTTTTAGCGGGAATTCTTAGCCAACTGTACGAGCTCTACAAGGTCAAGCAAGGTCGTACGATGGGTATTTATAATAAGAGTTTTACCTGCGGTCGCGGCTTTTATGGTCTCTTTCATTTGCGCTTCGTTAGTCGAGTCCATCGCTGAGGTAGGTTCGTCCATAATGTATATAGATGGATCGCGAACAAGCGCCCTTGCCATAGCGACCGCTTGTCGCTGTCCGCCCGAGAGTAGAGAGCCTCGCTCGCCAACTATTTGCTCTACCCCATTCGCGCTACTATTGACCAATTTTGCTAAACCACATTGGCTTAATATTTCCCAGAAATCACTATCATCCATGTTCAAGTTTTCAGGCATGATATTGTCTTTAAGCGTTCCATAAAAAAGGCTCACTTCTTGGGGAACATAACCAATTTGCTTGCGCAACAGCGTAGGATCGTATTGTTGTAAATCGATACCATCCATCAAGAGCTGTCCCGATTCAGGCCGGTAAAAACCCATAATGAGTTTATTAAGTGTAGATTTACCGCAGCCATTTTTCCCTAAAATGGCAACATGCTCTCCTTGTTTAATCGAGAAGTTAATGTCTTTAAGTGCAAGTACATTTTCATCGGGATATTTAAAGCAGAGTTGGTTTGCATCTATATTGCCGTTCAGTACAACGTTGTTCTTAATCTGCTTATTACTGCCCGATTCACTAGGCATTGCCATAATTTCATCAAGGGCATTTTTGGCGGTTTCCGCGTGATGGAACTGGGCTAACATCGATGCGGCTTGTGAAACAGGCCCCATCGCGCGGCTAGATAAAAGATAAGCGGCAATCAAACCACCTTGCGTAATTACGCCTTCGATAATTAAATAGACGCCAGTTAAAATAATGACCACGCCTACCGACTGTTGAATCCAAAGTGCGGCGTTATTTACCGACATGGAAACTAAGCGAAGCTTCGCATTAACTTTAGCAAGAAATATGGTCTGTTTTTCCCACGCGCTCTGGTTTCGACTTTGATAACCAAATGCTTTTATGTCTTCCAAAGACGTTACGCTTTCAGTAACAAGCGAGCTCTTACGCGAGCTTATTTCCATCGATTCTTCAGACAACGAGCGCATGACTCGCTGTGCTTTCATTGCGTGTAGAAATAAGAGAGTAGCGCCAATAAGCATTGGGATAATCAGGTAGATATCGATCATTGCAATAATGACGACAAATAAAAGTCCGAAGGGTAGGTCCACTAAAGCAACCAGCGTTACCGAGCCAAAAAACTGCCTGATACTTTCAAAAGACTGTAAGCTGTTGATAAACGCGCCGCTCTTAGCAGGCTTATTCGCTAAGTTTATCGATAGCACTTTTTCCATGATTTTTGCAGAAAGAGTTACATCTAAACGGCTTGCCGCTAGCTCCACAAAATATTGACGCAGCATGCGCAGCAGGAAGTCGGCTGCTAATACCATCAAAACGCCAATTGCTAGTGCCCACAGGGTTTCCAGCGCCGCGTTAGGTACGACCCTGTCGTACACGTTCATCACGAATAAAGGCAGCGCAATAGAAAGAAGACTGATAAAAACCGACGCTAACAGCACGTCTCGGTATAGCCCTTTCGCAGTCTTTATAGACGACCACAACCAGTGCCCTACCGACGATTTATCAATGTTTGCATTTGTCTCTTGCGCCTGCATTTCAGGGCGAGCGAAAATAATGTAGCCAGTATATCTAGCGCTTAGCTCTTCCCTTGCCACTTCAACAACAGCGTCGTCCAGCTCAGGGTAAGACACCCTTGCATGCGTCGGAGATAAACCGTGTAAGACACATGCTTGCTTTTCGTTTAACACTAAAACAGCGGGCAATAGAGCCGTGTTAATGTGATCAATATCACGCTTAACTGTCCGGCTAGCAAGCCCAGCTCTTTTAGCGGCCCGTTCAAACCCCGTGGGAGATAACTCACCGTGGTCTAACGGTAGCCCACTAAGTAAGCTTACACGTGATACATCTAAATGATGTGCGTGACAGATTGTCATTAAACAATCCATCAACACCCCGCCCTGCTGCTCTAAATAAGATACGTCGTGTACGACCTTTTTATCCTTCATATAGGTCTGCCGCATCACTATTCGTTAGAGGGAAGCTGGATAATAGCCGCCTCAATTCTACGGTTACGCGCATTGGCAGCCTCAGACTCTTCATTAACCAAGGGGCGGCTTTCGCCATAGCCAACAGCGGTAATTCTACGAGGCGCTATATCAGCTTTCGTCATAAGAAGAGACGCAACAGCCTTGGCCCTTCGCTCTGACAAGCGCTGATTGTATGCTGCATCGCCATCAAGTGAGGCGTGACCATGAATAATCACCCCTGAATTTGGATTAGCATTTAGCGCGTCAATGACGTCTTGCAAATTGTTTTCGTATTCTGGCAACACGTCTGTGGAGTTAGATGTAAACTCTATGTTTACCTTAAAAGAGTCGATTATTTGAGCGTCGTCAAGAGTGAAATCGGCAGCGCTCGGCTCTGGTTCTTTTGCCTCACAGCCAAAATCATCAACCATAGCCCCTGGCGTTGAGTCTACACAGTCGTCCCACAAATCTACAATGCCATCTCCATCAGAATCCCGCTTAAGAATGTTTCGCTCATCTTCAAAGTTAGTGCGTACGACAGGGCAAACATAGTTGGGGTCATAGCTGATTTTTTCTTCTGCCATGTCAAGTACGTCAGGTACGCCTTCTTTTGTAATACCTAATGTTTGCGCCAAACTGCCCGAGGCAGCCAAAAGCCTAACCCGCGCTTTCTCAAGGGTATACTGAGCCTCTAAATAAGCTCGACTCGTAGTATTCGTTTTCAGAATCAAGTAAATCTAATAGCGAACGCTCACCGATAGTAAACTGATCCATGTAAGCTGACTTCACTCTATCTGATGACAGCCTATGCGCGTTTAGTGAAGGAAGCTGCTCGGTAATGTTGATAATGTCGTTGTAAGCAATTTGCACCGTTTGCCGCATATCGATACACGCTTTGTCTCTTAAATCTTTTGCAAGATCCACCTGAGACAATGCTTGCCTAATTGCTGCGCGGTCAGAGCCCACGTTATACAGATTGTACGAGAAATTAACCCCTACGCTAGCCTCAGTGATTGTATTATTCAGTGCCGCTTGATCTCGCGTTTGTGCACCTTAGCTCGCCGTCAAATTAACTTGAGAGTGATACAGACTTTTCGCACTGTCTACTCCATAACGTTGTGCATCTATATTGTAAATTGCCGCGTTAAATTGCGGGTTAGTGCCATAGGCATTGGTCAATAACGTTTTAACATCTGTCA
The DNA here is from genome assembly GCF_000020585.3 of Alteromonas mediterranea DE. NCBI lineage: Bacteria > Pseudomonadati > Pseudomonadota > Gammaproteobacteria > Alteromonadales > Alteromonadaceae > Alteromonas > Alteromonas mediterranea. Next base: position 1,106,359 of record NC_011138.3, on the reverse strand, counting down.
CACTGGCGTCTACATAAGCAGAGCTTAACGTTACAGGCGTTAATCTATCTGCAGGTTTCTCTCCCACTAAACGAAGAAAACGTGCGGTGACGTCGTGAAGGTTAGACAACTCGGTTAATACATTGGATTCAGCAAGAGAAAGTCACCCACTGATTTGCTCTAGGTCGGCCCGTCGCCCAAGCCCCACTTCAACGCTTTCTTCAATCTGTTTGAAAACATCAACGTGAGTAATAAGGTTTTCTTCGGCCAGTCTTAATAATTCTCTAAACAGCTGTACGTCCATGTAAGCAAGCGCAGTATCAAGCGATTTTTGCTCCACCTCGCCCAGTAATTCAAAGTACCTTACCACTTGCGCTTGTTTGAACCGCTTAACTTCGCTACTTGTTAAAAACCCGTCATAAAGCATTTGGGTTAGGGCGATTTCAGCTGTGTGCCCCATGTACTCTCGGTCTAAACCATAATTTCTATCTGTGTAGGCACTCGTCGCCAATACGTCTACCTGGGGCCTAAAGCCTCCGCGAGCGATATCAACATCTGACATTGCAACTTGAAGCTGACGCCAGCTGGCTTGCACTTCAGGGTTTTGATTAACAACCTTACGAACGTAACTCTCTAGACTCGCTGAGGCACTTCCCTCACCACTAGTTTGAGCAAAAGCGCCGTGAGCCAATACAGCGCCAGCTGTTCCTATTACAACTTTAGAAAGCACTGTTTTAATAAACTTCATATATGCATCTCACTGTATAAATTCTTCACGACATTTGTGCCGTTTCTTACTTTAAAAAAGTAGACGCTGTAAAATTTTCTGCAAACCCAGTTACGTATTATTAGACGAAAAATTAATAAATTAGGGGGAATTACCTAGTTTTCCTCACGCCTTTATACCAATGGCTAAAGCCTATCCGTACTACGGTCCGGTAACGAGATTGAAAAGCCCTGCTACGCTTTTTATATAGCGTAAATATCTATTTTTATTGAGAGGGACTTATGGCCGAGGTAAGCATTGTAGAAGTAAATGGTGAAGCTTCTTTAGTACGTAGTGAAACAGGCGAGCAAATTAACGCAGTGTCAGGTATGGCGGTTAACGAGGGCGATGTTTTAAATATTTCACCAGATGCCACCGTTACCGTTAGCGTAAACGGTGAACTTCGCACATTGCCAGCAGGGCAGACCGTATCGTTCCCTCTACAGTTAGACTTTACGGACAGCAATACCGACGACGAGTTTGCAGTTTTTGATGAAAGCGTGGATGAACTTGCAGCACTGCTCGACGGCGTTGAAGGCACTGAGAACGCCTCTCAAGAGAACGGTGACTTTTTAGACGTACTTGCCGGAGAAGGCGATATCTTGGAATCGTTAGAAGCGACAGCGGCAGGTCTTGATGGCGGCGCTGGTACCGGTGGTGGTAGTAACTTTGTACGCGTAGATCGCATCAATGAAGACGTTGACCCCGTAGGCTTTCAATTTGAACAAAATAACAACAATGACGGTGACATAACCCCAACTGAATTCTCGGGGACCGGAGAGCAAGCCCAAGATATATCGCTAACCTTAGACCCTATTGGATTAACCAACGATACAACGCCGACCATTACAGGTATCACCTCTGCCATTCCTGGTAGCACGGTAACCTTTACAGTGACAGACAGTGAAGGAAACACTCAAACACTCACGGCGATTGTTCAAGATGATGGTACGTTCAGCGCAGATGTTCCTAATGCCTTAGCAGACGGTGATTTTACTGTCGACGCTACTGTGCTTGAGCCAACTGGCAACACCGCTGATGGCTCAACGACTGGCCAAATAGACGCTACCGCACCGACAATCACTATAAATGCGCCAGGCTCGGATAACGATACCACGCCAACCCTTACCGGTACCACTGACGCGACGCAGGGCAGTACCGTTACCCTTACCATTACTGATAGCGCGGGCAACACGCAAACCGTGACCGCCATTGTGCAGGCTGACGGAACTTACAGCGCAGACGTACCGGCTGAATTGGCCGAAGGTGAATTTACGATTAATGCCAGCGTGACCGACGAGGCGGGTAATACCGATACCGACACAGGTACTTTAGTAATTGATACCACTGCACCTACGGTAGCCATTAACGATCTAACCACCAACGACACCACGCCAGAACTTACCGGTACGGTAAACGATCCGAACGCGGTTGTAGTGGTGACTATTGACGGGAATGACTACACCGCTACCAATAATGGTAACGGTACCTGGACATTAGCTGACAATATTGTCGCATTACTCGCTGAAGGTAATTATACGGCAACGGTTACCGCTACGGACGCTGTGGGTAATTCTGACTCAGCTACAGGTTCGATTGTTATCGATACCAGTATTGATGAAAACAATAATGGCCAAACGGTGACGTTCGATAGTATTTCAAACGACTCTGGCGTGGCTGGAGACTTTATAACTAGCGATAGCACGCTTATCTTTAATGGAACGGTGGACCTTGGTGACAATACTACCCTAACTGTTACCGTTGATGGAACGTCCTATACCTTTGGCACTGACCCTGAACTTACTATTGATGGCAGCGGCAACTGGAGCCTGGATTTAACTGGCACACCGCTACCAGCAGGCACCTATGCCGTAGTGGCGACAGTGACAGATGAGGTCGGTAATTCGGCGAGCACGGCAAGTCAAAATGTCGTCGTTCAGGCCCTCGATGCTATAAACGACGGTAACGCCGTTGATATGGGTGAGCCTGTGGTGACGGTGAACCCGCCAGAGACCACCAGCAACGACTGTGGATATTGGCGACCCTGTTTCAACAACGCCTGAAACTACAGCGCCTGAGCCTGTTACTTCAGGAACAATACCGGAAGACACAATCACCCTTCCTGAAGAAGGTGATATTGTTTCGGGAGGTCCTGTCACTGAAGTTACGGTTGATGTAGTCGATATCGATCTTCCACCTGAAGATTTAATTCTACCTGCTACCGAGCCAACGTCTGCTGACGCAACTGGCAATAGCACTTCCTTAAGTGGGACTGAGACCGTTGTTGGTGATACGTCTAAAGAAAGTGGCAGCGATATTGGAACGGCTTCACCTACGGAGTCAGACGTGCTCAAGACAGCCATTGATAAACTACCGCCTACCGACATTTAACGTAGCCTACGTTTAAACCTTAAAGCCCTGATGTCATTGCATCAGGGCTTTTTTTTGCTTGTGAAATGATAAACCGATAACGTTTGTCTTCTCTGTACAACCACCGAATTTAAAAGGTATAAAAGATTTCCCTCGAAGCAGCTGCACATCATTGATTAATATAAGGGTTTCGTATTTTATCGAACTACGTATAATGTAGGTGTCACGCATTAGGTCCCCATAGTTTAATGGATAAAACAAGGCCCTCCTAAGGCTTAGATGTTGGTTCGATTCCAGCTGGGGACGCCATTTTGGCTGGCTTAAACTAGAAATAAAGTAAACCTTCCTATACATTTCGCTCCCCTATCATCATGTTTATCTTTTCTACTTTGGTTGTAATTTAATCGAATTAAGCAATACTCTTCCAAACAGGAGAGCATAATGACTTTCAATTCGTCCCCCCAAGAAGAAACTGGCGATGATGCTGAAACACCTATCGATTCAGCATTTACCGAAGAGGAATGGTATGCAATAGAGGCACTATCTGAGCCCGGAGCCATCTTCTAAACGATGAAATTTCAAAATTAATCCCCACTTTTATAGCCGTTGCCTTTTTAGAAGACATTCTTTCTGTGCGTTTAGCTTTCCAGTAAGCACTCATTGCAATAGATCATAAGGCACAAAATAACATATAAATAGCATTATAGTAGTTAGTGTGGGGGTTAATATGAGCCACTTTGAAAACGACGATATCGATTCGTTTTTTGCTGAAATGCAAGATGTAAAACCTATTACTTCAGATGACAAGGCTTTATTACACGACCCTGAAAAGGCGCTCGCCGAAAAACAAAAGCGAGCAGCCTTGAAGTTAAGCGTTCGCGACAAACTCGCTAATCCACTGAGCATGGATGGTGTAAAGCCAATACCGCCTGATGACTTTATACATTTCCAGCAGCCAGGCATACAAGATGGTGTGTTTAAAAAACTGCGTCTTGGTAAATATCCGTTGGAAACCAACCTAACGCTATCAGGAAAGACACTGGAGCAAAGCCGCGACCTAATTTATAGCACCATTAAATCAAGTCACGAACGTGGGGTTCGTGCCCTGCTCATAAAACATGGAACCGGTGAAAATAGCAAGCCTTTTCCAGCACTCAAGAAAAGCTATGTCAATCACTGGCTAAGAGAGCTAGATGAAGTGATTGCATTTCATACCGCACAGCCTATGCATGGCGGATTTGGTGCTACTTATGTGTTGCTGAAAAAGCACCCTCAGCAAAAACTGATTAACCGAGAAAAAAATAAGAAAGGATAAAGTGAGAGACAAGTTTTGCAGGCTTCGGCTGTGCATTTCGTTCGTCTCGTTTTAAGCTTTTTTATGCGACACAATACGCAAAAAGCTTTTTAATAGCCCCAATGATTAACGCCCGTATCAAGTGACTTGATACGGGCGTTAGAATTTTTCTTTCAGACTACTTAACTGAAGACAGCACACTTAGCGTTGTTGGAGCTTCGGCAGATTTCGCAGATGTGCTAAAAACAGCAGTTACGAACATCAGCACTACAGCTACAGCCACTCCGGTTAAGCCAAACCCTTTTGAAGAACGATTCATTGGTCGTCTCTTATTATTTAAACCAGCGAAGCAATGATACTTCAGCCAGTACAACCCTAATTCAACTCCTGTAACCAAGCCGCATTCCTTGCTTGCACTACAATAGATCAGTGACAACTTGATGACAAGGGCAAAAATCAGATTTTTGACACTTTGCCAAAGGTTTGACGTCATTCTAAAGTATGAACATTTATTAATCGGTATATTTAAGGTAAATAAACAGGGGTTTCCCCCTGTTTTACTCAATAGCCAATTTACCTAGCCAACGAATTTACGGGCGTTCCTGAAGATTCTCATCCACGCACCGTCTTCTTGCCAATCGTCTGGGCACCATGAGTTTGCAACGGCTCTAAATACACGTTCAGGGTGCGGCATCATTATAGTGCTGCGCCCATCTACAGACGTTAAACCAGTGATACCTTGCGGTGAACCGTTCGGGTTAGCTGGGTATTGCATTGTTGGCTTGCCGTAGTTATCTACATAACGCATAGCCACCTGCTCGCCTACTTGCGATAGCGCATTATCATTAGCAAATTCAGCCTGACCTTCACCGTGCGACACCGCAATTGGCATACGCGAGCCCGCCATGCCATCTAGCAGCACAGACTTAGACTCCATCACTTCAACCATAGCGACACGGGCTTCAAATCGCGCCGACTGGTTAGTCACGAAATGCGGCCAGTGTTCTGTGCCAGGGATCAATGATTTAAGATTCGATAGCATCTGACAGCCGTTACATACACCTAAGCTAAAGGTGTCGTTGCGGGTAAAAAAGCCTTCAAACTGATCGCGCGCCATGCTATTGAACAAAATAGACTTCGCCCAACCCTCACCTGCGCCTAATACGTCGCCGTAAGAGAAACCGCCACAAGCAGCAAGACCCGCAAACTGCTCAAGAGTAATACGACCCGCCAACACGTCACTCATGTGCACGTCGATAGCGTCAAAACCTGCACGGGTAAATGCAGCCGCCATTTCAAGGTGGGAGTTAACGCCCTGCTCTCTTAAAATCGCCACTTTCGGCTTAACGCCTTTGGCAATATAAGGCGCGGCTACATCTTCGTTAACATCGTAAGACAGTGCTACATGTAAACCAGGGTCTGCAGCATCCTGCTTCGCAGCGTGTTCTTGCTCTGCACACTCTGGGTTATCACGAAGCTTTTGCATTTCAAACGTAGTTTTTGCCCAGGTAGTACGCATGGATACACGGCTATCCGCAAGTACAGCAACGCCGTCGCGGTTAAACTCAATCATATCCGTGCTACTAAGCGTACCGATATCGTGCGTCAATTCAGTTAAGTCAAATTCAGCTAATACAGCGTTAACTGCGTCTAGGTCGCTTTCAAGCACTTGAATTACGCCGCCCAATTCTTCATTGAACAGTACAGCGATGTCGTTGCCTTGAAGGCTATCAAGGTTAATACTTACACCTGTTTTACCAGCAAAGGCCATTTCAGCGACCGTGGTAAATAGACCGCCGTCTGAACGGTCGTGGTAAGCCTGCACCAATCCCTTTTCGATAAGGGCCTGCATGGCATCGAAGAAGCCTTTAAGGCGCGTAGCAGACACCACATCAGCTGGGCTATCACCAAGCTGTGTATATACTTGTGCTAAACAACTCGCGCCCAAGCGGTTTTTACCTTCACCTAGGTCAAGCAACAATAAGCGACTTGCGCCTTTGTCTGTGCGAAGCTGTGGCGTTACCGTTTTGCGAATATCTTTGACTGCACCGAAAGCAGAAATAACTAAAGATAGCGGTGAAGTTACGGCCTTATCTTCTCCATTTTCATTCCATGCGGTCTTCATCGACATGGAGTCTTTACCCACTGGGATGGTTAAACCAAGTTCGGGGCAAAGCTCTTCACCCACGGCTTTCACCGCTTCATAAAGGCCCGCATCTTCACCCGGGTGACCGGCTGCAGTCATCCAGTTGGCTGAAAGTTTTATACGCTTAATATCGCCAATATTTGCCGCCGCAATATTAGTTAACGCTTCACCTACTGCTAGGCGTGCAGACGCGCCGTGCGACAACAATGCAACGGGTGTACGCTCGCCCATTGTCATGGCTTCGCCGTGATAGGTATCAAACGCCGTTGCCGTTACCGCTACATCGGCCACCGGTACCTGCCATGGACCTACCATTTGGTCACGACTTACAAGGCCCGTTACCGAGCGATCGCCAATGGTGATAAGGAATGTTTTTTCAGCCACTGTGGGTAACGACAGAATGCGCGTCGCTGCATCACTTAATGTAATACCCGCGTCATCTAGTGCAGGCGAGCTTACTTTTTTGGAGCTCACATCGCGATGCATTTTAGGCGGCTTACCTAAAAGCACATCTAGCGGCATATCGATGGGTTTATTTTCAAACTGGCTATCGTTCAGGTTTAAGTGCTGCTCGGCAGTCGCTTCACCTACCACCGCAAACGGCGCGCGTTCGCGGGCGCAAATCGCTTCGAACACAGGCATATTTTCAGGCGCAACCGACATAACATAGCGCTCTTGCGATTCGTTACACCACAATTCTAGTGGCGTCATGCCAGGCTCATCAGACAATACTTTTCTAAGCTCAAAGTTACCGCCTCGGCCGCCGTCGTTTACAAGCTCTGGCAGTGCGTTTGAAAGACCACCCGCGCCCACATCGTGGATAAACTGAATAGGGTTGTTATCCCCTAGCTGCCAACATGCATCGATCACTTCCTGACAGCGACGCTCCATTTCTGGGTTATCACGCTGAACGGAGGCAAAGTCTAAATCTTCATTCGACTGACCAGAGGCCATTGAAGACGCAGCACCGCCACCAAGGCCAATGTTCATGGCAGGGCCGCCAAGCACAATAAGCTTAGCGCCTACGGTGATTTCGCCTTTCTCGATGTGATCACGGCGAATATTGCCTAAGCCACCCGCAAGCATGATGGGCTTGTGATAACCACGCACTTCAACGCCGTTAAAGCTATTGACTTCTTGCTCGTAGGTACGGAAATAACCCAGTAGCGCTGGGCGGCCAAATTCGTTGTTAAACGCAGCACCACCCAGTGGGCCTTCAAGCATAATATCAAGGGCACTGACAATGCGCTGTGGCTTGCCATATTCTGCTTCCCACGGCTGTTCAGCACCAGGAATACGTAAGTTAGATACAGTAAAACCAACCAAGCCTGCTTTAGGTTTTGAGCCACGGCCTGTAGCACCTTCATCACGAATTTCACCGCCTGAGCCTGTTGCTGCACCAGGGAAAGGTGAAATTGCCGTTGGGTGGTTGTGAGTTTCTACCTTCATTAAAATATCGATATTTTCATGATGGTATTCGTATTGATGCGACTGAGGGTTCGGGAAGAAGCGCCCTGCTTCCCAGCCTTCCATTACTGCTGCGTTATCTTTGTAAGCTGAGTACACGTGATCAGGCAACAACTCGTAGGTGTTTTTGATCATTTTAAACAGCGATTTTTCTTGGTCTTCGCCGTCAATGGTCCAGCTAGCGTTAAAGATTTTATGGCGACAATGTTCCGAGTTTGCTTGGGCAAACATGTATAGCTCTACATCGGTAGGGTTTCGGCCTAACTTGGTAAAACTATCAAATAGGTAGTCAATCTCATCATCGGCTAATGCAAGGCCTAACGACACGTTTGCATTAACCAGTGCCTCTTTGCCTTCACCTAACACATCGACACTGGTAAAGGTGTTGGCTTCGGTGTGAGCAAACAGCACCGCCGCATCGTCAGTATGGGTGAACACTGACTCGGTCATTCTGTCGTGTAAGAAGCTAGCAACAAGTGCAAAATCTTCATCACTCAATGTAGCGTCGGTCTCGATATAAAACGCGCAACCGCGTTCTATACGATTGATATTTTTTAGACTACAGTTGTGAGCGATGTCGGTGGCTTTAGAAGACCAGGGAGAAATAGTGCCGGGGCGAGGAGTAATAAGGAAGAGGGTTCCAGAAGGTGTTTGTGCTTGCCTCGCGGGGCCGTAAGTGAGCAGCTTCTCGAGAATCTCTATTTGCTGCTTAGACAAGTCACCTTGGGAGTCTACTAGGTGAACATATTCGCTATATAGGTTTTTAACCCTAACGCCGGATTGACCCAGCTTTGCAATCAGTTTAGTTTGGTTAAACTCTGATAGTGCAGGAGCGCCTCGAAGGACCAACATATTGATTTACCTGGTTTGTTAGAAACAACGACCACCAATGCGACGCGTTGCCTCTTGGATTGATGAGTATTTCGGCGCGGATTATAGAGTAAATATGCGCAGTAAGTAACCTCATAACGCGCTTACATGAACTTTTTTTTAAACTTAGACGGTTTAATGACATTAAGTAAAGGTCTATGCAGTCACAAGACTATAAAAAACGATTAAAACTACAAATAATAATCATATTATCTATTGCTGTAATGAGTTGTGGGGTGCCAAACGTGCCCACTGCTCTGTCTTCGTTATTAGAAAGGGAATCTATTCGTGTAGGCACGGTTTACGGTGCGGGCACATTTTACAATGGTGCAGAAGGGCCGCAGGGGTTCGAATACGAATTACTGGCTGGTTTCGCCGATTATCTTGGGGTAACACTCGATTTGTACCCTTTTTACAGCTACGAGGTCATGCTTGAACAACTCGAAGAAGGCAATTTAGACATCGTCGCTACCGGAGACGCCGTTACGCCAGCGCTAAAACGTCGTTTTGCTTATGGACCTGCCTACCAGCGTGTAGAGCAGGAACTCGTGTTTCAAGCTGGCGCCACCAGACCTAGAGACTTGGCAGAGCTAGACTCTCCTATTATTGCGGTAGCAGGAAGCAGTCAGGCTCACCTTTTATCTAATCTCTTTAAACGTTTAAGTGAAGAAGAGGATGAAGCAGTTCAGACTCAATTAATTACCACTGAGGACTCAGATTCAGAAGAACTACTTCAACAGGTCGCCAACGGTGATATTGCCTATACGGTTGCAGATAGTAATCGCTTAGCCCTACAGCGCAGACGTTATCCAAATTTGGCTGTCGCACGAACGCTTAATGAAAATATGCCTATGGCATGGGCGTTGCCTTTACAACAAGATGACTCAGTTAAAGCGGCGTTAATTGAATATTTTGGCACAGTGCACCAATCTGGATGGTTTACCGTGTTAGAGGATAAGTACTTTGGTCATATTCGCCAGTTTGATTATGTAGATAGCCGAGCGTTCAATTACGCCGCAGAGTCTACCCTTACTCAATATAAGTCTTTATTTCAAAAGTATGCAGGCGATTTAGATTGGCGCCTTCTAGCCGCAATGAGCTACCAAGAAAGCCATTGGAACAGTGATGCGATTTCAAGAACAGGGGTGCGGGGGCTGATGATGCTTACATTAGCTACCGCCAGCGACTGGAATGTAGACGATAGAACCGACCCTGAACAAAGTATTCGAGGAGGCTCGCGCTATTTCGCCAGTTTATTAAATAGAATACCTGCGCGTATCAGTGAACCAGACAGAACCTGGATGGCGATGGCATCGTATAATATCGGTATGGGTCATTTAGAAGATGCGCGCATTTTAACAGAACAACAAGGGGGTAACCCCGATCTTTGGGTTGACGTTAAACGCCGCCTGCCGCAATTGCGTCAAAAAAAGTACTACCGCACTACCCGCTATGGCTACGCTAGAGGCGATGAAGCATTGCAATATGTTGAGAACATTCGCCGCTATTACGACAGCTTAGTGTGGTTAGACGAACAAGGAAAAATTTAACCCTCGTCGTCTGGTAGATCTCTTGAAAACTGTCATTTCGATGTCATCTTTATAGCCTACCCTAAGAATGAGTCAGCCAAAGGCTGACTCGCTTTCTCGACATACGTCATTTTTAAAAACATTTACGATGTTTAACGAAAGAGAAGAGAAAGGAGAATAAATGAAAAAAAACCGTTTTATGAAGAAAGGAATAAAATTGAAAAATAACAATAGACGTCGTCTTATGCTAAAGCGTTGCCATCAGAAAGTGCTACAACGCCGCAAGCTTTTTGTTACCAGCGATATGTTTACTCAACTCACGCGTAAACCAAGTTAATCAAAGGGCCGATTTGAGTGCGCTGTACGATAGTGGTTCTTCCATTCAGCCCTTTCACTGCACTATCTTTTTAATCAGGCATTTTGCCTTCAAGCCGTTTTTTCGCCTTTTTGGCAGCCTTGATTTCTTCCCTGCGCTTACGAAAAAAATCTGACAATTTATTAGCACACGTCGACGCTAATACCCCAGAGACAATATCAACCTGATGGTTAAGCGCAGGGTGTTGCAGCAAATTCATAACAGAGCCCGCCGCCCCCGTTTTCGCATCCTTAGCGCCAAATACCACGCGCTTCACTCGAGCATGCACCAACATTCCCGCACACATCGAGCAAGGCTCTAGCGTAACGTATAACGTTGCATCGATAAGCCGATAGTTTTGAACTTTGGAAGCAGCCTGTTTGACAGCGCGCAGCTCTGCATGAGCAGAAGGGTCGTGATCGCTAATCGGTGTATTGTACCCTTCCCCAATAAGTTCGCCATTTAATACCACACAAGCGCCAACTGGCACTTCCCCGATGGACTCAGCGCTATCGGCAAGGGCTAAAGCATGCTTCATCCAACGAATGTGCTGCTCCAACTCCTCATCACTTACGGCCACGTTACTAACGTCACTTTCATGCATGTGGCTCAACGATTTGATATTAGCCACATCACTACCTGACTGAGACCGATCTCTCCTAACGCTTTGTTGGTGATTCAGTTCAGAAGGCATGGGTGAAGGGTTGTTATTTTCGTCACTCATTCGTCAAATTTGCTATTTTACTTGGTGAAATTTATTAACTTTCGTTTTTGATTAGCCAAGAAAAATAACGTAAGGCAATAATAATTAATGACTTTTGTCACTTGGCAACCTATTTGCAAACTCTCATTATATCACTGCTAAGGCATGTTGGCCTTCCTTGAAAATCAAGGGCTGACAAGTCTGGTACGAATAGGACTTAATTGGTTACATTTTTTATCTAAAATAACGATAGATAACCGTTATATTACCTTAAGCGTAGCAGTAATTTTATCAACAAGTATTTAGCGTACTTTTATTAAACGTGTCTTAGTGAAACGCGAAAGAACCTAAATGCAAGGTGAACTAGGCAATTGGCCACATTTTCACCTACACTGTTTTAAAGCCATTTGTGAGGGATACCACCGTGAATATGACCGCGATAGCGATAGTAGCCATTTGTGCTTGGGCATTAGTTTCCATTGTCGACAGCGCAAAAGACAAAAGTAAAAAGAAGCTCAGCAGCAAAGAGACGGACGCCTACAAAAAAGAAATTGCTGACTTAAAAGAGCGTGTGTCGGTGTTGGAAAAAATTGTTACCGATGAACGTTACGACCTAAAGAAGCAGTTTGCGGATTTAGAAAAAGACCGCGTCGCGTAGGCCATATTACACTAGTTCCACCGCCAGCGCGCTAATCCGTAAGCGCGCTAGTTGCCTTCTAGTAACTTGCGTTCGGCGCGTTCCACTCTTCTCGGCTTGCCTGCAATAACCAAAACATCGTGGGCCTGCAAAATAGCATTTTGGTCTGGTTCTTTGACCTCGTTCCCATCGCGCCGTAACCCCTTAATAGCCACCCGCATTCTAGAAAAGTCGATATCCTTAATGGCTTTACCAATACAAGACGCATGTTCTGACAACACCACGGCGTGAATAAATTCTAATTTGTCTTCCGTGCCGTAAGTTATCTCTGTGGTTTCTCCCGGGTAAAAGCCATGCATGTGATCATAGCGCCCTTTTCTCTCAGCGCGGACTCGTTTTAAAATTCGCGACATGGGCACGCCCGCATAGTGCAACACTTGTGATACTAGCATTAAGCTTCCTTCCTGAAGCTCGGGGACCACTTGATTCGCGCCAGCACTGTATAGGCTTTCTAGCTGGTAGTCTCGCTTGGTACGCACCATGACATCGGTCGTACTTGCGAGGCTTCGAGTTTGTGTAATAACTTGCTTCGCTTTATCCACTTGATCGAACGTAACCAGTACAAGTCTCGCCCCTTCCACATTCGCATTAGTGAGAATATCTTTTTGGCTCGCATCTCCAAAAATAACCGGCTCGCCAGCATTTCGGCTTTCGTGCACCCGCACCGGGTCCATATCAATGGCTACAAAGTGAATACCTTCCATTTTCAGCATGCGCGCCACAGATTGTCCGACACGGCCAAACCCACAGATAACCACGTGATTCGTTAACGTACCAGCGGTACCCAAATTAGCCTTATCATCAAAAGAGACATCGTTATTCACTAACCGCTTGGCTATAGTCACACTGTTATTCATGAGCCATGGCGTAAGCGCCATACTGATAACCCCCATACTAACAATCAATGAAGACTGCTCTTTAGTTAACACCCCGTGGGTCGTCGCCAAGGCGGCTATAACAAAGCTGAATTCACCAATTTGACACAGTTTTACACCAGCAGACCAACCGTCTATAGGGTCAGTTTTTACTAATAATGAGGCGCCCCTAACTAAAATGACTTTCACCACCATAAGTGCAAACACACCACACACAATCTCAAACAAGCTATCCCACAGTACGGTCAGTTCTAGCTGCATTCCCACGGTAACAAAGAAAAGCCCCATTAATATGTCTCGGAACGGACGTATATCCGCCTCGAGCTGATACTTATACTGACTTTCCCCGAGCATCATACCCGCTAAAAATGCGCCAAGCGCCATAGACAGCCCGAAGTAATAGGTTAGCCCGCCGGCTAATAACGCAATAAGAATAGTGGTAAGAACAAACAATTCATCGGTTCTTGTTCTCGCTATTTCTCTAAACACCCAAGGTAGTAACCACTTACCTACTGACATTAGAAACGCGATAACAAACACGCCTTTAAGCAGTGCTTCACCAAGGGCCAATGCAATACTGACCTCACCGGTTTGAGCAAGTAGCGGGATAGCAATTAAAAACGGCACCACGGCCAGGTCTTGAAACAGTAGAATACTCACTGCTAGCTGAGTTCGGCGATTATTAAGTATGCCCATTTCCGTGGCTTGTTTGATAACAATTGCGGTAGAACTCAATGCCAATGTTCCTCCTATAATAATAGAGGCACTAACGGGAATACCGAGAAGTAGCGGGACGCAGGTGAAAACTGCGGTTGTAAAGAGCATTTGCCCCAGCCCCACGCCAAACACCAAAGAGCGCATGGCAAGCAACTTAGGTAGAGAAAACTCCAGCCCTAGAGAAAAGAGCAGAAATACAATTCCTACTTCGGCGAGTAAGTGCATTTCTTCTGGATGAGCAAACACCGACAAAAGCTGTGGGCCCGCTAGCACACCAGCAAACAGGTAAGCGAGAATGGGAGGTAGGTGAACACGTTTAAATAAGGCGACTGCGCATACTGATATAAACATCAGCACGACAATATTTAAAAAACTAGCTCCCACTTTACCTCCTAGCGTACGAACAATTTTAATTAAACTAAAGGCCAATGCCGCAAGAAGCGTTTTGGCATTCGACTTGCAGAACCCCTTATACAAATGCAGATCCGGCAAGTTTTGCCGCTGTGAACGCCATAATTGACGCAAAAATGCGGTTGGCGCCACAGAAACGTCAGGGCTTTGACACTTGTTTCTTTGCATTCCAACGCATTTTGTATAGGGGCACTACTGTGGATTTTTCAACATCAGTCTACGATAGCACACAACATAACAATTTTTATCCTGCTGAGAGCACGGGTAAATCACTTACCTTTAGTGAGTTATCAGGCTTTGTAACACAGCTACTTTCAACACTTGAGCTTCAAGAGTTAGGTGGCGTGTATTTCCAGCAGCTTAATATGTTACTGCCTGTTGTAGGGTTCAGCTTATCTGATTTCGATTCACGTTGGGTGTACGGTAACGCAAAAATCTCGTCTACATTGATTGATTTGCCCCTTCAAGGCGCTAATACCATTAATGGTGAGCAAGCCCATGTCTACTATTACATTAGTTCACCCCTGTCGTTATCGCAACGAGAAAGTCTGTTCCAACTTCATGATTTATTTGGAAAACAAGTAAAGCACGCGTTGTCACTAACGCGCGTTCAGCAAATGGCAACGAAAGACATTCTTACAGGCTTAGGCAATCGCGCGGGTTTTGAACAATCGATGACTAGGCAGCTAGGGTGGGCACAAAGGCATGACGAACCGTTCGCTCTACTGGTTATCGATTTAGACAATTTTAAATTCGTAAATGACAATTTTGGTCATGGCGAAGGCGATAAGGTCCTTATTCACGTTGCCTCGCACCTCTCAAATGTTCTGCGAGATGAAGATGAAGTGTTTCGTTATGGTGGGGATGAGTTTTGCTGCCTATTGGATTGCCAAACGCAGCAGCAGCTTACTTGCGCAGCGCAGCGTATTCAAGCAAGCATCAATAGTTCAAAGTATTTATCACAGCTAGGGGTATCTACAAGCCTAGGCGGCGCGATATATCGCGACGGCGATACCATAAGTACGCTGTTTGACAGAGCAGACAA
Organism: Alteromonas mediterranea DE; assembly: GCF_000020585.3. Taxonomy (NCBI): domain Bacteria; kingdom Pseudomonadati; phylum Pseudomonadota; class Gammaproteobacteria; order Alteromonadales; family Alteromonadaceae; genus Alteromonas; species Alteromonas mediterranea. Next base: position 1,091,135 of record NC_011138.3, on the reverse strand, counting down.
CGCGCTTTATCACGTGAAAAATTCAGGCAAAAACAGTTATCACGCAGCCTAGCGCGTTTTCGCGTTACCTGTAGGGAGCGGCAATGTATTGCCGCTTTAGTAAGTACGTATTCGCTCCCTTAGCCTTGCGTAAACGCGAGCTTAATGCGGGGAGATTTAGGCTGTAGATAGATACACTGACCGCTAATAATCAGCGCAACAGCTTGCTCATTTAAAAAGATAACCGGTACACCATTTCGCTCCCAGCGCGGCACACGCCATACTTTAAACCACTCTTTTAAAAGCTTTGATACACTCGCATTTACTGGCTTAATGCGCAAGTTGCGCGCGTTGGTTTGAAACGTAACCGTATCGCCCTCTTCTCTTTCTAATAGCGAAACATGAAGGTTTCCGTTTAACCAAGGAAGGGCATTATCAGCATCAACATGCAATACTCCGCTAGGCTCGGCGTCGTGTACGGCGTTGACCACCCAATACAAGTCACCATCAAAGCGGATAACCTTGCCCCACTTAAAATTTACCTCTGGGGTCGCATCGTGCTTGGCTTCTAACATAAGCAATACTTGCTCTGCTTGAGCTTTAGATGGTGAAAGCTGACCTTGTGCTTTAAACCATGCGCGAATGACCATAGCCTGCCACGGTCGCGACAATGACGTCAGTTTTTTCCCATCTAAACGCAAATTTGTGCGCTTACAGTCTTCAAAGTAACGCTGGGCCGAATCGTTCACTAGTTCGCTTTGCTCGGCACAAAGCGCTGCACTGCGGCCAACGGTTTTGGTTAACTGCGGCCAGCGGTCTAATAGGTGGGGAATAATCTCGTTTCTTAAGAAATTTCTGTCAAAGCTATTTTGCTGATTTGACTCATCGTCCACCCATTGCAACATTTCGTTGTCAGCAAAGGTGACAATTTCAGCTTTATCCAGTGACAGCATAGGGCGCATAATGAGTGTGTTACCGCGATACTGCACTTCACCCATGCCTGCTAAACCCTGGGGGCCTGCGCCACGCTTTAACTGTAGCAAAACGGTTTCAAGCTGATCTTCAGCATGCTGGCCTAACAACAGTACACCGCCTATGCGTTTACATACCGCTAACAGCGCGTTGTAGCGAACCTTGCGCGCTTCTGCTTCTATACTTTTTCGCGCACTGGTATCTACCTCTACGCGATGGAGGTGAAATTCGACATCCTCTAAACGACACTGCAATTCACAGTGCCGCGCCCAGCTGTCAGCATTTTCACTTAATCCATGATGCACGTGCACCGCGTGAATAGGCCCGTTGTATTGCTCACGATATTCAATAACAGCTTGCAATAGAACCGAGGAATCAACACCGCCGCTATACGCTACCACTAAGGGCGTTTGAAGAGGTAATTCGGCGTCGGTGAGACCCTTTGCGATACGACTGACAATGTAGTCGCTCAACGATGATATTTGACGGAACACGTACTGATATTGCCTTGTAGTTTTAATTGTCTTATAACGCCAAGGGGCTGATTACCTTCGGTAACCAACCCCTTGATATGAATAAAGCTAGCCAACTATCGCGCGCAGTAAATGTCGCGCTGTCGTTATGAAAAACTTAACAATAACCGAACGACATTAAACGCTCGTAACGCTCTTCCATCAACTTAGTTTTATCTAGCTCTTTAAGCTGGTTAAGCTGCTGCTTGATCACTGCTTTTAGGTTAGCTGCCATACCGTTGTGATCGCGATGCGCGCCGCCTAATGGCTCTTCAACAATGCTGTTAATTAGACCAAGCTCTTTAATTTGTGGCGCACTTACGCCCATGGCTTCAGCCGCTAATGGCGCTTTTTCAGCACTTTTCCATAAGATAGAGGCGCAGCCTTCAGGCGAGATAACCGAATACGTAGAATACTGAAGCATGTTTACCCGGTCGCCTACACCAATGGCTAATGCACCGCCCGAGCCGCCTTCGCCGATAACAGTACAAACAATTGGCACCGTAAGCTCTGCCATTTCAAACAAGTTTTTCGCAATGGCTTCACTTTGACCACGTTCTTCAGCACCAACACCAGGATATGCCCCTGGCGTGTCAATGAAGGTAATAATAGGCATGTTAAAGCGTTCAGCCATCTTCATAAGGCGTAGCGCTTTGCGATAGCCTTCTGGTTTAGGCATACCAAAGTTACGCTTAATCTTTTCGTTAGTATCACGACCTTTCTGATGACCTATAATCATCACAGGCTGGTCATCTAGCATTGCTGGGCCGCCAACAATTGCCTTATCGTCTGCAAACGCGCGGTCGCCAGCAAGCTCGTCGAATTCTGTAAAAATACGAGGAATGTAATCTAGCGTGTATGGACGCATTGGGTGACGTGCTAATTGAGAAACTTGCCACGCGCCAAGGTCCGAGAAGATTTTTTTGGTTAGCTCTGCACTTTTACCGCGAAGCTTATTAATTTCTTCTTCAATACCAACGTCAAACTCGCCACCTTGATTCACCAACCTAAGCTCTTCAATTTTTGCTTCTAGTTCGGCTATCGGCTGTTCAAAGTCCAAAAACTGTATACTCATTTCATGTCCTATTCGTACTACGCTCGTCTATGCAAACGCGAGATGTCCAATCTATCGAACTCTTACCCTTAATGGTAGAGAATTGAAACGGCTTTGTCTCCCAAACATTGCTTGAGATCGTGTAAAAGTTGATCTTCAGGGGTAACGTACCACTTTGCTCCACACGCTAAGGTTACTTCTACGTCTGGATGGGTTACCGCTAACTGAACAGGACAACTTCCACCGTTAAATGCCTGCAGGATAGATTGCATCTGACTCATTATTTTCGGTTCAAGCCGCTGGGTATCAACATTTATCGCCAGCGCTCTCGCGTTTTTCTCTCGTGCCTGAACAATGTCCATTACATCACGGGCGGTGATTGTATTGCCCCCAGAGAAATCATCAAAGCTGACCTGTCCCTTTATGAGCAATATTCTGTCAGTTTCTAGCAAACTTTCGAACTGTTCGTACATGTCTGGAAAGAAACGCACGTCCATTCTGGCACTCTTATCATCCAGTGTCACTATTGCCCAGCGGCGCCCTCGTTTGTTTGTCATAACACGAACGCCCAGTACCAAGCCAACTGCACTAGCAAGCTGGTCTTTATTGGTAGGTTTTAAGTCGACCAGACGACCGTCGGTATAGTAGCGAAGCTCGTCAGCATACTGATTGATAGGATGGCCTGTTAAATACAAGCCAAGTGTGTCTTTCTCGCCTTCAAGCCACACTTTCTCAGGCCACTCAGGTACGTCGGCAAAGGCCTGCTGTACTTCTTCAGGCTCGGTGGTTAATAGGCCAAACATGTCTGACTGACCAAACGACTCGGCCTTGGCATGCTGCCCCGCCGCTGCAAGCGCTTCGGGAAGCGTCGCCATAAGCGTAGCCCGGTGGGGGCCTAAATTATCCATCGCACCAGCAAGCACTAATTTTTCGAGTACACGTTTGTTAACACGTTTAATATCAACCTTCGCGCAGAAGTCGAAAAGATCTTTAAACGCACCTTGGATCTCGCGCGCTTCAATAATCGCTTCAATCGGACCTTCACCTACCCCTTTAATCGCACCAATGCCATAAACAATGCGACCTTTGCTATCAACGGTAAATTTGTATTTGCCTGCGTTTAAATCTGGCGGCAGTATCTCAATACCCATGCGTTCACATTCATCGACAAGGGTTACGATTTTATCGGTGTTATCCATATCCGCCGACATTACCGCAGCCATAAATTCAGCCGGATAATGCACTTTTAGCCACAGCGTTTGGTAAGACACCAACGCGTATGCTGCCGAGTGAGATTTGTTAAACCCGTAACCGGCGAATTTTTCTACCAAGTCGAAGATTTTCATGGCCAGATCAGGGTCAATATTATTGCCCTTAGCACCTTCAGCGAAGGTACCGCGCTGCTTCGCCATTTCTTCAGGTTTTTTCTTACCCATTGCACGGCGAAGTAAGTCAGCGCCGCCGAGTGAGTAACCTGCCATTTCCTGAGCAATCTGCATTACCTGTTCCTGATACAAGATAATGCCGTAGGTAGGTTCTAGTATTTCTTGAAGGCATTCGTGCTGATATTCAGCGTCTGGGTAAGAAATTTCTTCACGTCCGTGCTTACGGTCGATAAAGTTATCTACCATGCCTGACTGCAGTGGTCCTGGGCGGAATAGAGCCACCAATGCGATGATATCTTCAAAGCAGTCCGGCTTAAGGCGTTTAATTAGCTCTTTCATACCGCGGGATTCCAACTGGAATACTGCAGTGGTTTCGGCGTTTTGAAGGGTTCTGAAACTCTTAGGATCTTCAAGAGGAATAGCGCTGATATCTACATCAACGTTCTTGCCCTCTTTGATCATATCTATCGCCCACTGAATGATCGTCAGTGTACGAAGACCTAAGAAGTCGAATTTTACCAAGCCTGCCGTTTCAACGTCGTTCTTATCGAACTGGGTTACCGGGTTATTCCCTTCGTCATCACAATACAGCGGCGAGAAATCAGTAATCGTGGTTGGCGCGATAACAACACCACCGGCGTGCTTACCGGCGTTTCGGGTAACCCCTTCAAGAATACGCGCCATATCGATAAGGTCTTTCACTTCCTCATCGCTTTCATAAACTTCTGGCAGCTGTGGCTCAGCTTTAAACGCTTTTTCTAGCGTCATACCAGGGTCGGGCGGTATGAGCTTTGAAATTCTGTCTACAAAACCATAAGGGTGACCCAATACTCGACCCACGTCACGTACTACCGCTTTTGCCGCCATAGTACCGAAGGTAATGATCTGAGATACCGCCTGGCGCCCGTAGAGCTCGGCAACGTGGTCAATTACTTCATCTCGTCTATCCATACAGAAGTCGACGTCGAAGTCGGGCATAGATACACGCTCTGGGTTCAAGAAACGTTCGAATAGCAAGTCGAATTCTAGCGGATCTAAGTCGGTAATTTTAAGCGCGTACGCCACCAATGAACCTGCACCGGAGCCCCGTCCTGGCCCTACCGGAATACCGTTATCCTTACTCCACTGAATGAACTCCATTACGATTAGGAAGTAGCCTGGGAAACCCATTTGGTTAATTACTTCAAGCTCAATGCGAAGTCGGTCATCGTACTCTGGGCGTTTAGCTTTGCGAACTTCCTCATCGGGGAAAAGAAATTCTAGACGCTCTTCCAACCCTTCTTCAGACACTTTAACCAAGAAGTCTTCAGTGGTCATGCCACCTGTTGGGAACTGGGGAAGGAAGTATTCGTTAAGACGTACCGTAACGTTACAGCGCTTTGCTATTTCAACCGTATTTTCAATGGCTTCTGGAATATCGCTAAATAGCTCAACCATTTCTTCACTCGTGCGCAGGTACTGCTGTTCGCTATAACGCTTGGGCCGACGGTTATCGTCCAACGTGTAACCATCATGAATACATACGCGTATTTCATGCGCCTCGAAACCTTCACGGTCAATGAAGCACACCTCGTTGGTGGCGACCACGGGCAAACCGCGCTGTTCGGCGAGCTCTACCGCATGGTGCAAGTAGTCCTCTTCACCCTGTCTGCCGGTTCTTATTAACTCGAGGTAAAATCGATCGGGGAAGTAAGACTCATAAAATGCTAAGGCACTGTCTAAAAGCTTAGCGTTATTCTTCATTAACCCCACGCCCACGTCGCCGTGTTGTGCGCCAGAGAGTATGATTACTCCCTCTGCGTGTTCGGCTAGCCATGCTTGGTCGATAACAGCCCGGTGCGCTAAATGTCCGCGAAGGTACGCTTTAGAAATAAGAATGGTGATATTCTTATAACCTTCATTGTTCATCGCCAAAAGCGTAAGCCTAAACGGCTCATCACCAAACGCTTCATTGGTAACCCAAAAGTCGGTACCAATGATGGGCTTTATTCCCAGATTATGTGCTTCGGAATAGAACTTAACCAAACCGCACATATTCATTTGATCGGTTATCGCCACCGCTGGCATTTCAAGGGCGGCAACTTTACCTAGAATAGGCTTAACCTTATTCAGGCCGTCCATCATCGAAAAGTCGCTGTGAACACGTAAATGAATAAATGGCGATGACATGATGTTATTTCTCTTCAAGTAACGCTTTAACGGGCTTAAAACTCTTACGGTAGCAATCTAAAATGCCATACTCTGCAATGGCTTCAAAATGCGCTTTGGTGGGGTAACCCTTATGCCCCGCAAAATTGTACTGCGGAAAGGCTTCGTGAAGCGAAATCATATCGTTGTCTCGCTCTACTTTAGCAATGATTGATGCCGCTGAAATCTCTGCGTGTAGGCTATCTCCCTTTACCACGGCTTCAGAATCAAAATTCCAGGCCGGCAGCCGATTACCATCTACCCGCACAAAGTCAGGCTTTACAGGCAGGCCTTCTACCGCGCGTATCATGGCGAGCATGGTAGCGTGCAGTATATTAAGCTTGTCTATTTCTTCGGGGCTCGCTCTACCAATATTCCAGTACAGGGCTTTTTCACGAATTTCTTGGGCAAGCGCGACGCGTTTTTTTTCACTGAGCTTTTTTGAGTCAGTGAGCCCTTCAATAGGATTTTGAGGGTCAAGGATGACCGCGGCAGTAACAACATCACCTACCAGTGGTCCGCGCCCTACTTCATCAACGCCGGCAATTAACTTATGCAAACAATTCCTCCACGACAGCTTTAGCTGCTGTTTTATCAGCGTTGCATTTTAGCGTATGGTGGAGGTCGGTGAAACGGGCAATAAGGGCTGAATTGTCACTTTCGAAAAAGTTGAGTAGCTGATTGCTCATATTCTCTGCATTTACCTCTTCTTGAAGTAACTCTGGAATAATCGCTTCGTTTGCCAAAAGGTTAGGTAAGGTGAAAAACGGCGCTTTATATAAGCGCTGCATAATTTTGTAAGTTAACGGCGAAAGTAAATAAGCGGCCACCATGGGGCGTTTGCATAACATGGCCTCTAAGGTAGCCGTACCGGAAGCTAACAAAATAACATCGCTAGCTATCATCGCATCTCGCGATGTGCCTTGCGTTACCTGAATGGGTAAACGTTCCTCTGCATTATTGGCTTCCTGCAAGAATGCTTTTATTTGTGCAAGACGATGTTCGTTAGCAGCAGGGATAAGAAATTGAATGTCGCTGCGTTTAACGTGAATAGCTTCTATGGTCTCTAGAAATACTGGAAGTAGCGTTTCTACTTCGCCTCTGCGTGAGCCCGGAAGTACAGCCAATACGTAAGCATTACTCTCTACACCTAATTCTTGGCGCGCCGCATTTTGGTCGGGCTCAATGGCTATAGCATCAGCCATTGTGTGCCCCACAAAGGTGTAGGGAACATGGTATTTATCGTAAACCTGCTGCTCGAACGGAAATAATCCTAATACCCGATTGGCCGCTTTAGCAATTTTGTGTATTCGCTTCTCGCGCCATGCCCACACGGTTGGGCTCACGTAGTGCATGGTCTTAATACCCCGTGCTTTAAGGGCTTTTTCTACTCTTAAGTTAAAATCTGGCGCATCTACCCCCACGAAAATATCAGGCGGGTTTTGCTCGAAGTGGGCAAGAAGCTGCTTTTTAACTTTTAAAATGGCGGGTAAATGCGCAAGAACTTCAACAAGCCCCATAACTGACAAGGTTTCCATGTCGAAAAGACTATGGAAACCTGCGTCTATCATATTTGGACCGCCAATACCTTCGATTATAGCATCTGGGTATTGGCGTTTTAGCTCTGCAACCATTCCGGCGGCAAGGATGTCACCAGAGGGCTCTCCGGCAACCATGCCGATACGAATTGGTTTAGACATAATTAGCGGATAATGCCTCGCTCAGCGTCTTTTAAGAATTGTACCATTAGCGCTACGCCATCGAACTTGTCAGCAGGCTCGGCAAGTTTTTCCACCGCTTCGTCAATGGTATTTCCTTCGCGATAAATCGCTTTGTAGGCACGCTTAATTTCGAGTACTTCTTCTTTTGTGAAGCCCCGGCGTTTGAGGCCCTCAGAGTTGATACCTTGAGGAATGTTCTTTTGACCACTAACCATAACAAAAGGCGGAACATCGCGAAGAATAATGCCACCGGCGCCTAAAAATGCATGAGCGCCAATTTTACAGAACTGGTGAATGCCTGTAGCGCCACCAATAATAACGAAATCGTCAATATGGACGTGACCTGCAACCGCTACGTTGTTGGCAATTATAATGTCGTCGCCAAGAACGCAGTCATGGGCAATATGCGCGTTCGCCATAAATAGCCCGCGAGAGCCAATGATGGTTATGCTATTGTCCTGAACCGTGCCGCGGTGAACGGTAACCCCTTCACGGAACTCATTGTCATCGCCGATAACAAGCTCGGTAGGCTCGCCCGCATATTTCTTATCTTGGCAGTCTTCACCAATTGAAGAAAACTGATAAAACTTATTGTTTTTACCGATACGCGTTGGGCCGCGTACCACCACATGTGACTTCAGAATACAGCCATCGCCAATAGTGACATTGTCGTCAACCACGCAAAATGGACCAATAGTGACATTGTCACCAATCGTTGCACTTTCTGAAATTACCGCAGTAGGATGGATCACGTTACGCTATCTCTCTCATCGCACACATAAACTCTGCACAGCACGCGACGTCGCCATCGACACTTGCAGTACCTTTAAATTTCCAGATCCCTCTGCGCTCTTTAACTAGAGCAACATCAAACTCAAGCTTGTCTCCAGGAACAACCGGACGCTTGAAGCGCGCGTTATCAATTCCCGCATATAAGTATAACTTATCATTATTCCCCATGGTCTTAAATCCTAAAACACCTGCAGCTTGTGCCATGGCTTCTAAGATTAGTACGCCGGGAAATATGGGTTGTCCGGGGAAATGCCCCATAAAACAAGGCTCATTAATGGTAATATTTTTATAAGCCTTTACAGACTCACCCAGAACATAGTCTGTTACACGATCAACAAGTAGGAATGGATACCTATGTGGAAGTAACTCCAAAATTTCTTGAATTTCGATGGTATTGAGTGAATTGGCCAAAAACTTTCTCCTGTGTACAAGCATGACCTACGACTATTTTATGCCAACATAATTTTTGGACTGGCATACTGGTCAAACTCGCCGTAAAAACTAAAACGGCGGCAACCATACGCTGTTAAGCGCAAAAAACAAATCAGACCAACACCTTTTGGGGGTTGGCCTGATCAATTTCTCAACGGTTTAGAACGATTGATTAGTTAGTTTTGCTAACCTGCTGAAGAACTTGCTCAGATAGGTCGTGTTCTTCTTTTGCAAATGCAACTGCACCTGCATTAAGTACTAGGTCGTAACCTTGCTTAGCGGCAACAGAGTCGATGGCTTGCTTGATAAGACCAAGTAGTTTATTGCGCTCTTCGTTGCTGCGACGTTGGATGTTCTGTTGAAGAGGTTGACCTTTTTTAGACAACTCTTCACGTACTGACAAGATTTTTTGTTCTAGTTCTTTCTTCTCTGTGTCGCTCATTGTCGCTGCATCGCGCTGAAGACGCTCGGCATAGAACTGACCGTCGCGCTGAAGTTGATTAACTTCTTCAAGCTGATCTTTAAATTCAGCTTGGATAGCGTTTTGAATTTCAGCCGCTTGAGGCATTGCTTGAAAAATACCTTGAACGTCTACTACAGCCACTTTCTGCTCCGCCATTACAGACGTACTAACTAAAGCGCTACCCAACATTGCTCCTGCAACGATATGTTTAACCAACTGTTTCAAAGGGAACTCCTTTTTTGAATCTTATTGTAGAGCGCAACTAATATTGCGCTCGCTTTAATGTCTTAGAAAGTTTGACCAATATTGAAGGTGAAGAATCGTGCGTCGTCACCGTCACGTTGCTGTATCGCTTTCGAGAAGCTGAATACCATAGGCCCCATTGGAGATATCCATTGGACCGATACACCCGCCGAGCTACGATACAGACTCCAGTCAGAATAGTCCAACAGCTCGCCTCTCTGGCTTGCCGCTACGTCAAACTGACGGTAATAGTCGTAGTCGAACTCAGTATCCCACACGTTACCCACATCCACAAACAAACTTGTGCGAACGGAGTTATCCATATCTTCTTCTACAAATGGCGTGGGAACAATAAGCTCGATACCGCCAAGTGCCATAGCATTACCACCTAGGCTTCGCGTTGACCAAGATAGCTGAGCATCAGCTGGATCGCCTGGGAACACTTCACCGTCAGGCCCAACAATGGTACCCGTATTGCCTAAGAATACACCGCGAGGACCTACCGTGTTATTCTCGAATCCTCGTAGTGAATCAGAACCACCTGCTGTAAAGTTCTCTGTAAACGGTAATATTTGCTCATTGCCGTTAATATCACCGTAACCATTCCCGTAGCCAAGACGTACGCGCGCTAGGAAAGACCAGCGCTGGTTACGAGATAATGGGAAGTACCACTTACCGTCAAATACCGTTTTAAAATAGTTAACATCTGAGTTTGGTGTGGTAATGCTAAATGAAGCTCGTTGAGATGAACCCGCCGTTGGGAACAAACCACGGTTTAGCGTACTTCGACTCCAGCTTATGCTTGCCAGGTAACTATCGTATTTAATCGCTGCATCTGGGTCTTCACCGTTCGTAAACTGGTTATAAAACTGCTCAGTTTGCTCGTAGTAACCACGGTTGTATAGCTCAACGTTACTATAGGTTAAGCCAAAATTAATGCGGTTGAATTCGTTTATTGGATAACCAACATTCGCACCAATTGACCAACGCTTAGAATTGTACTGGATAACGTTAAAGTCTGAGCCGTCAAACTCACTGTAACCTAAACTACCACCCAAGCTAATCCCGTCAATCGTGAAGTAAGGATCGTTATAAGTAATCTGTGCGCTGCGCTGATATGAAACTGTGCTTAGGTTAAGGCCAACTCGTTTACCTGTACCCAAGAAGTTATCTTGCTGGATACCCGCCTGTAGGCTTAACTTGGTTCTGTCACCATAGCCGATACCCGCATTAAATGAGCCAGAAGGCTGCTCTTTAACGTTATAATTAACGTCAACCTTATCTTCAGAGCCAGGAATACGTACAGTTTCATACTCTACTTCTTCCATATAAGTAAGTCGAGAAAGCTGGTTCTTGGAAGACTCTAGCAAGTTATTTGAAAGCCACGTGCCTTCCATCTGGCTGACATTTTGACGCAGAACACTATCGGCTGTTACTACGTTGCCGTTAAATTTAATGCGGTTGACGTAAATACGTTTGCCAGGGTCAACGGACAGCGTCAGCTTAACCGTTTTATCTTCGTCGTTAATTTCTGGAACGGTAGTTACTGTTGGGTAAGCGTACCCAAATCGACCAAGATACTTACTGATAAATTCTTCTGTGTAAGTCACTTCTGCTTGGTTATACAATTCACCCGTAGTAAGCGGAAGTACGCGTTCTATATACTCTTCGTGCCCGAGTACATCGCCTACCAGCTCTACTTCTGAGATAGTGTACTGTTCACCTTCGGTTACGTTCATTGCGATATAGATACCTGACTTTTCAGGCGTCATCGAGACTTGGGTAGAGTCGACATTAAAGCGAAGGTAACCGCGATTTAGGTAGTGATTGCGCAGCGTTTCCATATCACCTTGCAACGTTTGTTGCTGATAGCGAGTTTCAGATAAGAAATCCCACCAAGGTGTATCGTATTGTAGCTCAAACGCTTCCATCAGCTCTTCGTCTGAGAAAATGTCGTTACCTACAATGTTTATTTGCTCAATTTCTGCCGCATCACCTTCTTCAAAAAGTAACTTCAAATCTACGCGATTACGCGGTAAAGGCGTAATAATAGCCGTAACGTCAGCGTTGTATTTACCAATGCTGTAGAAGAAGTCTTTTAACCCGTTCTCAATCGAAGTAAGCACGGTTTTATCAAGCGGTTCACCAATGCGAACGCCGTTACCGTCCAAGCTTTCCTGAAGCTGCTCATCTTTAATATCATCATTCCCTTCGAAAATGATGTTACTGATGGTTGGACGCTCTGCTACACGCACCACAAGGGTGTTACCGTCGCGAAGTATTTCAACGTTTTCAAAGTGAGTTGAAGAGTACAACGAGCGAATTAGCTGCGTTACCCTAAATGTATTAAGCTCGTCGCCAACTTGTACGGGCAAGTAGGTCAGGGCTGCACCAAGTGCAACACGTTGTAAACCTTCTACACGAATGTCTTTAACGACAAATTCACTGTCTTGCGCCGCAGCATTGGCAAAGCTAGCACTGGAAAGAATGGCTCCGGCTGCTACTAACTGTTTTAACTTCATCTATTTTTCTTTTCCTGGCCGCGTTTTGTATTAGCTGTTTTGTACTTCCTGATTTTCATCAGGTTATGCGAGCGATATCGTTAAAAATTGCGATACCCATGATCATAAACAGAAGCACGCCACCTATTCTGTAACCCCATTCCTGCACTGCTTCTGGCACAGGTTTGCCTGTGATCCACTCCACGATAAAAAACATGAGGTGACCACCGTCAAGCATGGGCAAGGGTAATAAATTTATAATGCCTAAATTTACGCTTATTAAGGCAAGAAAACTCAAGAAGTACGCAAGTCCATACCCAGCACTTGTTCCCGCACCTTGAGCAATTGAGATAGGGCCGCTTAAATTTTTCACCGACACGTCGCCAGTAATAAGCTTTCCTATCATTTCGACACTCAGTGTCATAAGACGCCATGTTTTATCTAACGCCTTCCCAATAGCCTCTATAATGCCATATTGATGGGTAAACACATACCCTTCTGGCCAAGGCTCAAATGTTGGGCTTACACCTAGATACCCACTTTGCCCCTGTGGTGTATCGCGGCGCGCTATCGTGGCATCTAACGTAAGCGGTTGTCCATCCCTTAGGATATCAAGCGAAATACGCTCACCAGGGCTTTCTACAATTACGTCAACTAAACGCTCCCACGATGTCAACTTAGTGCCATTTAATGCTTTAAGCTCGTCACCAGGTTTTAACCCTGCTTGCTGAGCGGCACTACCCTCACCAACAAAACCAACGGTTAATGTTGCATCGGGTCGATAAGGGGTTAACCCTAAGCTGCTTAAAGGAGACTCGCTATCTGGGTCAAAGTTCCAAGACTTCAGTGTAAATGTCAGTTCTTTTTCGACATTTGATGAATTTTTCACCGTCACACTGGCATTTTCCGACCCAATATTAGACACAATCTCAAGGTTAACGGCTTCCCAATCTGGTGTGCTTCTATCACCTACTTTGATGATTTCATCACCAGGCTGCACCCCAGCGATTGCTGCAATACTGTCTGTTTCAATACTTTTTACAACAGGCTTTACGGTGTCTAGCCCTACGAGATACATCAGCCACAAGGCAAAGAAAGCAAAAATAAAATTAACGCCAGGCCCCGCTGCAATCACAGCCATACGCTGCAACACAGGTTTATTGTTAAAGGCTTTATCTTCTAATTCAGGCGGTACATCGTCGATACGCCCATCTAGCATTCTCACATATCCGCCTAACGGAATCATAGCGATGACATACTCAGTGCCAGACTTACTTACCTTGCGCCAAATAGGTTTACCAAAACCGATTGAAAAGCGTTCTACCTGAACACCACATTTGCGGGCAACATAAAAGTGCCCCCATTCATGAACAGCAACCAAAATACCTAGGGCAACGATGAACGCACCTAAGCTCCACAAAAAGGCTAGCACTGGAATTTACCTCGAATAATCTCGTCAGCTTTAACTCGGGCTAAAGTATCTTGCTCAAGTATTTGCTGAATAGAACTAACAGAAACGTAAGGCATGGCATTTAGCGTAGCTTCATTTACTTTTGCAATATCACAAAATTGAATCTTACCGTCTAAAAAGGCCGCAACCGATACTTCGTTGGCCGCATTCATCCGTGTTGTTGCACACTGCCCTTCTTTGCAGGCATCAATGGCCAGTTTCAAATTAGGGTAGCGCTTTAAACAAGGCGTTTGAAAGCTAAAGTTAGCAATATCTGAAAAGTCTAGGGGCTTAACCCCCGCTTCGATGCGCGCTGGATGCGCTAAGCCATAAGCAATCGGTGTTCGCATATCCGGGTTACCCATTTGCGCGATAACCGAGCCATCAATATATTGCACCATGGAATGAATGATACTTTGCGGGTGAATAACCACATCGATATCATCAGCACCAGCCCCAAACAGCCAACAAGCTTCAATAAACTCTAACCCCTTGTTCATCATGGTGGCTGAGTCGATAGTAATCTTTCTTCCCATCGACCAGTTAGGGTGCGTACTTGCCTCATCAATAGTAATTGATGAAAAGCTATCTAATGGGCGCTCTCGAAATGGTCCACCTGAGCCCGTTAGCAATAGTTTACGGATACCCGCGGTGGTGAAATTCCCGTATTCGTAATCATGGGGTAGGCACTGAAAAATTGCGTTGTGCTCGCTATCAATAGGAAGGATTTTTGCGCCGCTTTGGTTTGCCGCATCAATAAACAGTTTCCCCGACATCACCAACGCTTCTTTGTTGGCAAGCAGAACGCGCTTGCCTGCTTTGACCGCGGCCAGCGTGGGCAATAATCCGGCTGCGCCGACAATGGCGGCCATGACCGCATCCACTTCAGGCGCGCTTGATACGTCTTCAAGGGCATGGGAGCCTGTGAGTATTTCAGCGTCTACGCCGTAGTGAGAAGCAAGTTCACACGCGGCTTTATAATGCGTATCATCTGCAATCACAACAAAACGAGGCGCGCATTTTTGCGCCTGTTGCATAAGCAATTCAAGCTGCGAATTACCCGTAATGGCAAATACGCGATACTTTTCTGGGTGGCGGTTTATAACATCAAGTGTATTACAACCAATGGAGCCTGTGGCCCCTAACACTGTTACTGTTTGCATTACGCCATCCAAGTTACATAGCAGAAGGCAAATACTGGGAATGCTGCTGTCAGGCTATCGATTCTATCTAACACGCCACCGTGACCGGGGAGAATCTTGCCACTGTCTTTTATACCTGCACAGCGTTTAAGCATACTTTCATTTAAATCGCCTAGCGCAGAAACGGCAACCGTAATTCCACCTATAGCCAGGTGTAGCCAAATGCGAGAGGGCTCAACCTGATAATGAAGCGCCGCGAACGCGATAATGGCGAAAGAGGCAGCAATACCACCAAGCAGGCCTTCTAAGCTTTTCCCAGGTGATACATTCGGGCGCAGTTTGTGACGGCCAAATTTTACGCCTACAAAGAATGCACCTATATCGGCGGCCCACACAATGCCTAAAACATAAAATATCAGTGACGCACCGTAAAATGGGTCAACGTCGTGAAGACTGGTACGAAGGGCCACCACTGCAACCCACGTAGGGATTAGCGTAAGTGCGCCAAATACCGTTCTGACACTTCGGCTGTCTTTCCAAAACCGAGAATATTTGGGGTAAGCAAGCACCATAAATAGCGAGGCTATCCACCACAATACGGCAATAGAAAGTATGCCTGTATACAAACCGTGAAGCTGTCCTTGATACCAAATTACGCTTGCATCGACGATAAAAGACAAGGCTATACATATACCAAAAGCGCCCGCCATATAAAGCAGCTTCTTAGGCCGCTCACACACGCCAGACATATTTGCCCATTCATAAGCGCCGATACCGACCACGCCAGCAATCGCGATTTCAAACCAGAAGATGGGAAGGAAAAGAATGGCGTAGAGCGCCAGCGGCGCCAGAATTAATGCAGTTATTATTCGTTGTTTTAGCATAGTGTGCCCTTGGCTTTTGTTACCAGGGCTAGCCTGATAATTGCCTGCATGGTGTTAACCATCGGCTGTGACAACCTGTTCGCCAGTAAGACCAAATCGACGCTGGCGTACATTGTAATCGTTTACGGCTAATTGAAACACGTCTTCATTGAAGTCGGGCCATAAAACGTCGGTAAAATACAGTTCAGCATAGGCGCATTGCCACAGCAAGAAGTTACTTATACGGTGTTCGCCGCCAGTGCGAATAAGAAGGTCTAACTCTGGAAGGTTAGCGGTTGAAATGTGCGCATTTAATGCGTCTTCTGTGATGTCTTGTACATCGAGTTCGCCGCTTTTCACTTGCGATGCAAGTTGCTTAGCCGCATTTACAATGTCCCATCTACCGCCGTAATTTGCAGCGATATTCAAGACAAGATCTTTGTTATCTTTGGTCATGTCTTCAGCTTTTCGAATCTTTTCGACAAGCTTGGCATCGAATGCCTCGACGTCTCCAATAACCTGTAACCGTACGCCGTTTTTATGTAGGCGCTTTGCTTCACTATTAAGAACAAGATTGAACAGGTCCATCAGAACACTGACTTCTTCTTCTGGTCTCTTCCAGTTTTCGCTTGAAAACGCAAACAATGTAAGTGACTCGATGCCATTTTGGCGTGCAAAACGCACTACTGCACGTACAGACTCTACCCCGGCTTTATGCCCAAAGGTACGAATTTTCCCTTTCTTTTGCGCCCATCGACCGTTGCCATCCATAATGATAGCAACGTGCTTCGGGCCAGTAGTCGTTGCTACTGGCGCCTCGGCCTTCGACGATTTGGCTGCGCTTAAACGCTTTCCAATCATAATACTTACTTAAACTTCCATCAGTTCTTTTTCTTTGTCAGCTAGCAAGCTGTCAACTTTCTTAATGAACTCGTTAGTAATAGACTGAATATTTTCTTCTGCTGCGCGGCTTTCATCTTCGCTGATTTCTTTTTCTTTAAGCAGATCTTTTACATCGCCATTCGCGTCACGACGGATGTTACGGATAGCGACACGACCACCTTCCGCTTCATTGCGAACAACGCGGATAAGGTCTTTACGACGCTCTTCAGTAAGAGGAGGAAGTGGAATACGAATTGAACCACCTGCACTCATTGGGTTTAAACCCAAATCAGACTGCATAATGGCTTTTTCTACCGCTTGAATGGCGCTTTTATCAAACACAGTTAACGCTAGAGTACGACTGTCTTCTGCAACGACGTTAGCCACTTGCTTTAGCGGCGTGTCTACACCGTAATAAGGTACCATGATGCCATCTAGAAGGCTTGGATGCGCACGACCTGTGCGGATTTTGCTGAATTGGCCCTTAAGTGCAACTAGGCTTTTTTCCATGCGCTCTTGCGCATCTAATTCAATTTCATCAATCACGTTTTGTATCCTATTGTTCTTAATTAATCGTTGTCAGCGTGGCGAATAATTGTGCCTTCTTTTTCACCCATCACAACACGTTTTAGGCAACCAGGCTTATTCATATTGAATACGCGAATTGGTAAACCGTGGTCGCGAGCAAGAGTAAACGCTGACAAATCCATTACTTTTAATTCTTTTTCCAGTACTTCCTGATACGACAACTCATCATATAACGTTGCTTCAGGATTTTTTACCGGGTCATCACTGTAAACGCCGTCTACTTTGGTCGCTTTTAGGACTGCGTCAGCTTCAATTTCAATACCGCGAAGACATGCGGCTGAATCTGTGGTGAAGAAAGGGTTCCCCGTACCTGCAGAGAATATTACCACACGACCCGATTTAAGTAGGCTGATAGCTTCTGCCCAGTTGTACGCATCACATACGCCGTTCAGCGGAATAGCAGACATCATACGAGCATTAACGAACGCGCGGTGAAGCGCATCGCGCATGGCTAGGCCGTTCATAACAGTAGCTAACATCCCCATGTGATCACCCACTACGCGATTCATGCCCGCTTTAGCTAGGCCTTCACCACGAAATAAGTTACCACCACCGATAACCAAACCAACTTGAACACCAAGTTCAACCAGCTCTTTTATTTCTTGTGCCATTCTATCTAGCACTTTAGGGTCTATGCCAAAGCCTTCTTCACCCATTAGGGCTTCGCCACTAAGCTTTAACAGAATGCGTCGGTATGCTGATTTTGGTGTGATACTCATAGTTTGAAATGTCCTCGTAAACCCGTTTTGTCCTATGTCTTTCAATACATTACTGAGTTAAAAAACATAGGACAAAGCGCTTTCGTTGTCAGGCAGGCGCACGCTAATCTCGCCTAGCTTCACACTTACGCATTGCAATGGCAACACTCAAGACGTACAGCTATAAAAAAGCACCTCAAAAGAGGTGCTTTGTAGTTTATCTAACTATTGCGTAATGCAAAAGATAAACACTCAATTATTTCTTAGCAGCTTCCATTTGAGCAGCTACTTCAGCAGCGAAGTCTTCAGTCTTCTTCTCGATACCTTCACCTACTTCGAAACGTACGAAGTTGATTACGTCTGCGCTGTTGTTCTTAAGAAGCTCAGCAACAGAGATTGAAGGATCTTTAACGAAAGGCTGACCAGTCAAGCTCACTTCACCAGTGAACTTCTTCATGCGGCCTGCAACCATTTTCTCAGCAATCTCAGCTGGCTTGCCAGACTGAATAGCGATTTCGATTTGGATTTCTTTCTCTTTCTCTACAACTTCAGCCGGAACATTTTCAGGCTTAACAAACTGCGGGCTTGCAGCTGCAACGTGCATTGCCACGTCTTTTGCTAGCTCTTCGTCACCGCCAGTTAGGATAGAGATAACACCGATACGGCCGCCGTGTACGTATGCGCCAAGGGTGTCGCCTTCAACGTTGATAACGCGACGAGGAGAGATGTTCTCACCGATTTTAGCAACAAGCGCGTCACGAACTTCGCTTACTTTAGAACCGTTAAGTTCTGCATCGTTAAGCGCGTCGATGTCGTTGATGTTGTTCGCTGCTGCTACTTCTAGAAGCTCGTTACCGAACTTAAGGAAACCTTCGTCACGTGCTACGAAGTCAGTTTCACAGTTTAGTTCAAGCATGGTCGCACGACCACCTTCAACTTTAGTAAGGATTACACCTTCAGCTGCGATACGACCAGCTTTTTTAGCCGCTTTCGCTTGACCTGATTTACGCATGTTTTCAATGGCTAACTCAATGTCACCATCCGTTTCAACCAGGGCTTTTTTACAATCCAGCATACCTGCGCCAGTACGTTCGCGCAGTTCTTTAACTAGTGCTGCAGTCACTGCCATTTTTCAATTCCTCAGCATTAAATATAAAATTCGTTAGGTAAAAGGGGCGATGCCGCCCCTCTCAATACGTTTCGTATTGTAGTACCGCCATATTATCTAGATATGACAGTAAGCAATCAGAATTACTCTGCCGCTTCTACGAAGTCGTCTTGCTCAGCTTGTACTTCAAGGTTGCTTTCGCGACCTGAGTTGATAGCGTTTGCAGCAGCATCCAAGTAAAGTTGGATAGCGCGGATAGCATCGTCGTTACCAGGGATGATGTAATCAACACCGTCTGGGTTAGAGTTTGTATCAACAACACCAACAACAGGAATACCTAGGTTACGAGCTTCTGTTACAGCAATGTGCTCGTGATCTGCGTCGATAACAAAGATCGCGTCTGGAAGACCGCCCATGTCTTTGATACCGCCAAGGCTGTTTTCAAGCTTGTCCATTTCGCGCTGAAGCATAAGTGCTTCTTTCTTAGTTAGCTTCTCAAACGTACCGTCTTGAGCTTGTTGCTCTAGATCTTTAAGACGCTTGATTGACTGACGAACTGTTTTCCAGTTAGTCAGCATACCACCTAACCAACGCTTGTTTACGTAGTACTGGTCGCATTTAAGAGCAGCATCTTTAACTGCTTCGCCAGCGGCGCGCTTAGTACCAACGAAAAGGATTTTACCTTTCTTAGACGCAACACNCTGAAAGGTAGTTAAGTGCGTTGTTGAAAAGTGGAACCGTTTTTTCAAGGTTGATGATATGAACTTTATTACGTGCGCCGAAGATGAAAGGCTTCATCTTTGGGTTCCAGTAACGAGTTTGGTGACCGAAATGCACACCTGCTTTCAGCATGTCACGCATAGAAACATTAGCCATTTTATTTTCCTCTTGGGGTTAGGCCTCCATATACCCCTTGTATCGATTCAGACCAATCTAAATTGAGCTGAACACCCCGATACGAAGTGTCGGTATATGTGTGTTTTAATAAAATAAATTTACCCTCTAAACCGGTACTCNATTCGCAATGCAAAATGAGGATTCAGTCAGGGCGCGCGCTTTATACCACAATCACGGCTCACGCTCAAGTTTCGCCGTTATACTTCAAAGTACACCACGCTTATGAAAAAAACCTCACATCTGTCACACCAACCAAATAAAACATCTATATTTCATATTGTTACTCAGAGCGGCCTGATCGATGTTATACTTTTTCCAGTAAAAACCTTTTTGTAAAACTTAGCTTAAACCGATTTGAGAGGCGCTGTGACAGCAATAATCAAAACCCCTGAAGAAATCGAAAAGATGCGCGTGGCCGGTAAATTGGCAGCCGACGTGCTAACGATGATTACGCCTTACGTTAAAAAGGGCGTAACAACAGATGAGCTCAATACCATTTGTCATGACTATATTGTTAATGAGCAGCAGGCGACTCCTGCCCCTCTTAACTACGGTCACCCTCCGTTTCCTAAGTCTATTTGTACATCCGTTAACCACTGTATATGTCACGGTATTCCTTCTGACAAGAAACTGAAAGACGGCGACATTATTAATATTGATGTGACGGTTATTAAAGATGGGTATCACGGTGACACGTCTAAGATGTTTGTGGTTGGCAAGCCTTCAATTCTTGCTGAACGTCTTATTCGCGTAACCCAAGAATGCTTGTATAAAGCGATTGAACAAGTAAAGCCGGGTATGCGTTTGGGCGATATCGGCCATATTTGTCAAACTCACGCTGAAGCGCATAACTATTCAATTGTGCGTGAATACTGTGGGCACGGGATCGGCGCTAGTTTCCACGAAGAGCCGCAAATTGTTCACTACGGTAAACCTGGTACGGGCGACGTGCTGGAACCAGG
Organism: Alteromonas mediterranea DE; assembly: GCF_000020585.3. NCBI lineage: Bacteria > Pseudomonadati > Pseudomonadota > Gammaproteobacteria > Alteromonadales > Alteromonadaceae > Alteromonas > Alteromonas mediterranea. The sequence goes on along the minus strand of NC_011138.3, from coordinate 1,070,304 downwards.
CATGTGCTTCACTATCGAGCCTATGGTTAATGCCGGTAAGCGCTACTCTAAAGTACTGCCTGACCAGTGGACCGTTGTTACCAAAGACAGAAGCTTAAGCGCCCAGTGGGAGCATACACTATTGGTAACTGAGAACGGCGTTGAAATTCTAACCCTTCGCGACGAAGAGACGTTAGCGCGCACCATATCTCACGATTAATGGTTCACTCCTTTATCAATAAAGAATATGAGCGGTAGCCCTAATGGCTACCGCCTTGTTCTACTCTCCCCCGCCTTTGTCCTATTTGGCATGAATTTGAGTTTAGCTGGCGCGTTTCTCTTACGTTTTGTCATGCTACACACCTATAACAAAAAACCATAAATATTCACAATCTAACCTAACTTATGCATTAATTTGATACTGCGAACTACTATCAATTCATGCTATTGTTCGTAGCGTCTAAAAAGAAGTCTATTTCGAAGGTGTATTTTGACGCTGCAATCACTGATAAAGAATATCGACACCATCAACTCTGTTGATGAAATTCCCGCTATCAAGTCATGCGTGGAAGCAAGTTATGCTTGGATCACAGAATCTTTTGATGCCACACCGGTTAATCAACTTGTTACCGGTCGCGCGCAATTTGTCGATGCATTGCTTTGTCATCTTTGGCAACTCTATGGTTTAGATACCGTAGATGAGCTTTCGCTGTGCGCCGTAGGCGGATACGGCCGCGGCCACTTACAGCCTCACTCAGATATCGATTTACTTATTGTCAGTAGAAAGAAGCTAAAGCCTGACGTACAAGAAAAAATTGGCCAGTTTATTACGCTTTTGTGGGATATAAAGTTAGACGTTGGGCAATCTGTGCGCACTATCAAAGAAACGGTGAAGCTGGCGAAAGACGATATTAGTATAGCTACTAACCTCGTGGAAAGCCGACTACTTTGCGGCAGCGAAACCACCTTTGATAAATTGTGGGACGAAGTCAATGGCCGTAATTCTTGGTCAAGTAAGTCTTTTTTCTCAGCGAAATACGACGAGCAGAAGAGACGCCACGCAAAGTTTAACGGTACCGCTTATAACCTAGAGCCCAATATCAAAGAAAACCCCGGTTGCTTGCGCGATATCCAATCTATTGGTTGGGTAGCGAAGAAACACTTTAAAGAATACGACGGCTGGAACTTGGTGGGTCACGGCTACTTCACAGAGCAAGAGCACAGCGAGCTTATTGCCTGTCGCATGCACCTTTGGAAAATGCGCTGTGCGCTTCATTTAGTGGCTGGCAGAAGCGAAAACCGCCTATTATTCGATTACCAACCCGACGTAGCCAAAATGATGGGGTATGGTGAAGAAGGAAAGTCGTCAGTAGAAAAAATGATGCGAGACTTTTTCCGCACTGTGGNCACGGGTTTCTGAACTTAATCAAATGCTGCTTCAGCGCTTCAAGTACGACATGCTGAACCAAAGCGTTCAGCAATGCGTCATTATTAATGAAGACTTTGAGCTNCTTGATAATATGATTTCGCCCCGTCACGAGACGGTATTCTCATCACCCGAAGCAATTTTAGATTTCTTACACCTTGTTGCAAATACACCAGAAGTACAAGGCCTCAGCACTATTTGTATTCGTCAGTTGCGCAACGCCCATCGCGCCTTTGAAGCCGAATACTATGTAGAGCGCCCGCTGTGTCGTGAAAAGTTCATGCGCTTAATGAAGCAACCCGAGTTTTTTAACTTTGCTTGGGACATAATGCATCAGTACGGTATTTTGCAAGCCTACCTTCCCGAGTGGGATGCTATTGTAGGTATGATGCAGTTCGACTTGTTCCACGCCTACACTGTAGACGAACATACACATCGACTGGTTAAGCACGTCAATTATTTCTTCTCAAAAGAAAACAAGGACTTCCCGCGCTGCGGCAGAATTTGTAGACATCTAGATAAGCGTGAAGTGCTCTATATTGCGGCTATTTTTCACGACATTGCCAAAGGTAGAAACGGCGATCATTCCACCTTAGGCGCACAAGATGTTGCTAAATTTTGCCAGCTGCACGACGTGCCAAGTAAAGATGCGGAACTGATTGCTTGGCTGGTTGAGAATCACCTACTTATGTCGGTAGTGGCTCAACGCCGCGATATTTACGACCCCGACGTCATTAGCGAGTTTGCAAGTGCGGTAAGAAGTCACAATCACCTAAACTTGCTTTATACCTTAACGCTTGCTGACATCCGAGCAACGAACGACAACTTGTGGAATGATTGGAAAGCATCGCTACTGCGCGAGCTTTATTTGATGACGCAAAAAGCATTAGATAATGGGCTTCAATGTCAGGTCACACTAAATGAACGGGTCTCTACACATAAACATCAAGCACGGCAGATATTACAAGAGCGGGCAATCGACACCACAGCCATAGATGCATTGTGGGCACGCCTTGATGATGATTACTTCGTTCGATTTAAGCCTACACAAATTGCCTGGCATACGGATGAAATTATCAAAGCACAAGACGAGTGGCTTACGCCTGATCACAACGGATTGTTAGTTAAAGCTAACGATAACAGTTCGAAAGGAGGCACCGAAGTTTTTGTGTATGGCAAAGATAGAAAAGCCTTGTTTGCCCAAGTAGCCTCGGTATTAGATAGTCGCAACTGCTCCATTCACGATGCTCACGTAACCGTGACGCGCGACGGCTATGTGTTTGACAGCATGTTAATCCTTGAAAACGACGGTAGCCGTTTGAGCTCTGAATCCCGAATAGCGTCTATTGAAAAAGCCATTTCTGAGCAATTAGAAAAACCAGGGCGTTCACATGAGAACAAAAGGAAATTACCTCGTCAAATGAAACAGTTAGACGTACCTACCAAGGTCCGTTTTTTCAATATCAACGATGAAGCGACACTTATTGAGTTAGAAGCCCTAGACGCACCGGGTATTTTGGCTAAAATTGGTCACGCATTCGTTGATACTAATATGACACTTAAACTCGCCAAAATTGCCACGATCGGCGAGCGAGCCGAAGATATTTTTATCGTCAGCAATGACGCTGGCATCGCATTAACCCAAGAACAACAGGTAAACCTTAAAAAGCGGATCCTGTTTAAACTCGACCAACTTGAAGATATCACAATACCATGAATGAATTGAAAGCCATTATTGAAGACGCCTTCGAAAATCGCGACAGCATTAGCCCATCATCAGCACCTGATGAAGTAAGAGATGCGGTAGCTCAGGCTATCGACCTACTAAACAGCGGCAAAGGCCGTGTTGCAGAAAAAATTGCTGGCGAATGGGTAGTACACCAGTGGCTCAAAAAAGCGGTGCTACTTTTCTTCCGCCTTCACAACAACGATGTAATTGAAGGTGCAGAAAGCAAGTTCTACGATAAGGTTCCGCTTAAGTACACTAACTACACCGCTGAGCAGTTTGCTGCTGACGGTGCACGTATTGTTCCACCCGCTGCAGTGCGTACCGGTACGTTTGTAGGGAAAAACGCAGTTGTTATGCCGTCTTATGTAAACATTGGTGCATTTGTTGATGAAGGCACTATGGTGGATACGTGGGCAACAGTAGGCTCATGTGCCCAGATTGGTAAAAATGTTCACCTTTCTGGTGGCGTGGGCATTGGTGGCGTATTAGAGCCACTTCAAGCAAACCCAACCATTATTGAAGACAACTGCTTCATCGGTGCGCGCTCTGAAATTGTAGAAGGTGTTATCGTTGAAGAAGGCTCAGTCATCTCAATGGGCGTTTACATCGGTCAGAGCACGCGTATCTATGACCGTGAAACCGGTGAAATTCACTACGGCCGTGTACCAGCGGGTTCTGTAGTCGTTGCGGGCAACCTACCTAGCGCAGATGGTAAATACAGCCTATACGCTGCAATCATCGTTAAAAAAGTTGATGCGAAAACCCGCGCCAAAGTAGGTATTAACGCTCTACTTCGCGGCGTTGAGTAAAACGCTCACCGCAGCGTTTTAAAAAGCAAATACTAAAAAGAGGCGCTAATGCGCCTCTTTTTTGTTTGTACTAACTTACAACGCCACCCTCGCTTGCTTATCTTTCACGGGTTAAATAGCTTAAGCAAAAGTTAGGACGTTACCTTCGAACTTAAACGCTTGGCTTTAACACTTAAAATAAGCAAGTACTGATGCTTTAAATGCGTGCATTTACCGAAAGTTGACAATTATGCTAACAGCTTATCTTTTATCGTGTTCACCCAGTCAACCACGTCTTTTTCAGGCTCTAGAGTTTCAATAGCGTCGACTTCTAGCATGTTCGCCACGGCGTTACCCTGTAGCTCACTGAGCAACTCTTGAAACTGTTTACCTGCACCACAGAAGCTTTCCCCGTAACTACTATCACCAAGTGCCGCAACGGCAAATGGCTTGCCCGTCAGCATAGGTGATTCATCTTTTAAGTCCGAGAAGACAAACTCAAGGTTTGGCGGCACGTCACCTTGCCCCGTGGTAGAGGTAATAATGAGTAGCGCGTCGGCATCGGTAAAATCAGCAACAGAAGGGTCGCTTTCTAACGCGCAGTCTACACCCTGTTCGGCTAAATTCTCTTCAACCTGTTCAGCGACATGTTGGGCATTACCGTATACTGTACCCGCAATAATTTTTAAAGTTGCCATTTTTACCTCTTAAATAGTGTTCGCCCCTGTATCTAGGTGGCGAGAATCAGTGACAAGCAATTGCACTTGCTCACTAAGTTAAACCTTGAACGATGCTAGCCTATCTGTAAATTGTCGCATTTCGCTATGCATCTCACCATTAATCGTTATCCATTTTTGAGTAACAGGGTGAGAAAATCCCATCTGAGTACAACTTAAGGCCAAATGAGTAAAATTAAAGTGGCTTTTAGCAAATTTGTTTTGTTTGCCATCGCCGTGAGTCGTATCGCCAATGATAGGGTGACGAATATGTACCATATGCCTTCTTAGCTGATGCTTGCGTCCCGTACTGGGTGAAAGTCTCACTAGCGAATACCGTGCACTTTGGTATCTACCCACAGGTTCGGGAACATCGAACTTAGCTAAAGACTCATACATAGTAGAAGCAGGCTGCGGCGGCTGTTGGGGCCTTTTGTGTTTATCCGCTATTTTGTCATAGCGATATTTAAGCGCGTAATCAATATAACCAGTGTGATGAACAAAACCTCGAACAATAGCGTGGTATTGCTTTACCACCTGCTTGTCCATCATCTGTTTGCCTAGCTTAGCGGCAGTGTCAGCGCTAAAGCTAAATACCAGAACGCCGGAAGTCGGCCTATCTAAACGGTGTGCTGGAAAAACATGCTGGCCAATTTGATCCCTTAACGTCTGAACAGCAAACACGGTTTCGTGCTTATCGATAGGGCTTCTATGGACTAGCAGTCCCGGCGGCTTGTCTATCGCGATAATATGCTCATCTTGATATAGCACGGGTAAGTGCAAGGGCTGATGTTCTACTTGCTTCTTCAACACATCTTCACGATGTTCACAGGCTATAGTGTTGCTTGTTTGGTTCATACGCCCTTCTCACTGGCAATATCATCAATTGTCTGTAATTGAGCGATAGTGCGATGCCCAATACCATTTAAGTAGACTTGGGCCGCTGGGGTAATTTGCATAGCTGGCAATGTTTGCTTTTGGGCAATGATGATTCGCATTTTGGGAATAAAGATAAATGCCAGCCAACTCTCAAACGGTAAGCTATCGACGGCGAAAGGCACAGTACTTTGTAGCGCGCTATCTAACGCCTTTCGGGTTGGTTTGGCGTCAGGCCAAATGCCCTCTTCCTGCATTATTACCTCAAGATTATCCAGCGCCTCGCTAAGCACGCTGCTACGCGCGCTCCAATGCATGCTATGAGGCATATTTTGTGATTTGCTCACTTTCTTTCCCAACAATCTCAATACTTAATCATAAATGCGCGCAGTATATCAGGGCCTGTGCAGCAACATAAGTCGTTAGCACGTGTCGTTGAAATTCTTTGGCTGTGATACCATTTAACTTTGGTTGTTAGGACTGTTGGCGGTACCTTTTAGTGTTTCTCCACCTAGCATATAAAAACACGAGGGCTTGTAGCACCTAAAGCCCAAGTAAATCAGCAGCCCCTAAAAAAAGCAGTATTTTGGAACGAGTTATGAGCGCTAACAGTATCAATTCAATCAGTGAGTTTTTATTACATGCCGGCACTGAGTATCAGGTCTTTGACCTTGGGCGGCGCCTTGTACCAATCGATAACCAAACGTTTCTTGAAATAGAAAACGCTAGTGCCTATGCGCCCTACCCTCGCCAAAAACACGGGTGGTTTGGCATCGTTTTTTGGAATAAAAACGCATCATCACAACACTATATTTGGTTTGTAAAGCTTCCTCTTGACGAGCAAGGGCTTGTAGTGGCAGCAGCAAGAAACCACTTTTTAGAAATTATTGTAGATGCATTAGGGCAATCCATCGCAGAAGATACTGAGAAAGCACAGTCTTTGCCCGATAATCCCTACTCATTTGTTCCCAATCAATCTCAGCTTGCTCAGTTTAACGCGCTAGTAAAATGTAGGCTCAATCAGCCGCTAAATGAAGATGCACAAAAAGTTGAAGCTTATATTCAGGCGCCACAGCTCGTGGACTGGCAGCAAATTACCATGCAAAGTGTGGCTGACTTTGTTCATAGCCTGAACCTACACCCAAAGAAAGCAGCGCTCATTAAGGCTATTGAACATAATTACTCACTCTACGCGGACGTCTTTTTAAATACGCTGATGGAAATGTGCGAAAGCGTAGCCTTGCCCGACGAACTTTTATCCGCGTTCATGGCCGAGATAGACAGGCAAGACAGTATTAATCTCTCGGCTTTGCGCAGCACGTCACAAAGCGTGTTTAACACAGATATTAATAGCAAATTGCTTGACCTTTTAAGTAAAGACACATCACAACGACTCGATATTCTCAGTGTGATAGCAGCACGTCACTTCGAGCAAATGGAGCCATTACTACTCACGAAGTTTTTTGAACAAGCAGCAAAAGTTGATGAGAAGGAAGGACACAAAGGCGCCTTGTTTGCTGGTTTCTTTTCTGATTTAGTACAGATTCCTAAGCTTCGCCGACAAGTGCTGACTTTACTGCACTCAGAGGCTAACCCAGCGCTGTTAAAAAGCGCGTTTAAACAACTCTTCGAACAGGCGAGAAAGTAAAATGACGTTACTTGAGCTTGTTATTTGGCTAATCATTGGTTTCACTGGCTATCAATTTTGGCGTATACGAGGGATCTCTGAGCGAACCAACGTTTATCTTAAACAGTATTGTAATTCTAACAATTTGCAGCTGTTAAGTGTTGCAAGAGCAAAAACGCGCTTCACATTCAAATACGGGAAGCCTGACTGGCACAGCAAGTTTAATTTTGAATTTTCCAGCAACGGCGAAGATAGATACACCGGTCAAGTGGAATTGGTAGGTATTCGCGTCTTGCGTACTGAGGTGCCACCTCATCGCGTGTGATAGATCGCATTTTTAAGATGTGCTCGCAATGCGCTAACGCTATTTAGCGGTGGCAAAAATGCACTTAAAAAACACACCAAAAAAAAGGGGAACCTATGGGCTCCCCTTTTTCCTGGAATTTTGAGTATCCTTCTCCGCTATCCTTTGCGACTAAAATCATCCCGATTAAAATCCGTATACGCCCCTTTCCATCTACTCTCGCGCAATCCTGTGCGAGCTACCCTTCCGTGCGTAGGTCCCTTTCCTTTGCTCCTTGACTACTGTACATCGTTCATACAGTGCTCCTCATCCTGAGGCTGTCCTCGCCAGACTCCGCCGGCACTCCCTTCCCTCGTCCTTTGTATGCTGTACATCCTGCTACAGCTTCGCTAATCCTTTAGCGTGTCCCTCTCTTCTTCCCTGGTTTGCTCGTCCATGCAAACTGAAAATCCTTATTCGGCTTTTCCTTGCCATTGGCTCCTTGCCCCTAGCTACCGCTAGTCTTAATCCTTAATCCCTTGTTACATCCTGTCGTGACAGTCCTATCACACAACATGTCCTTTATCCTTTGGTATTCCTTACAATGTCCCTATCGTTGCAGTTTCCTCACTGCGTTCCTTTTCCTTTACCTCACTGCCATGTGAGAATCTCATCCTTAAGTTGTCCTAACCCTTTCCTTGAAAGATTTCCTTGCTCAATCCGTGACTCGTCGTGTTTCCTTGTGACGCATTAATAGTATCCCTTCCAATTATTACCGCCATGTAGAATTACAATAATTTCAGGAAGTTTTTTGTACGACTTTTGACTAAATTCAGAAAAAGCCAATGTAATCAATAACTTTATACTTTAGTCTAATTTCATCTTGCATGATTTAGGTAAGATTACGCACAGCATTTGTAGGACATATCGTACAAACGCCGTAGTAAATTGTGCGTAAAGAAAAAGAAGAAGGCGGGTAATTGATCGGTAGCGCGTTAATATTGGTTAAATAGCGTTCACTTCGCTCTATACATCACGTTGCCTTTAACGTGCGATAAGCTCAACTGACCTACAACCTTATAATTGTCGTCGTTAAAAAATGAACGGTGCTTTTCAATAGTAACAAACACTGAGACCCCCTCACTTTTCTCGTCATCTTCAATCACGCTATCTATGGCGCCTAACAATATATGCCCGAGACCGTGATGTTGATAGTCAGGGTGAACGGCAATGAAACTTAGCATGTGAAAGTTATCTGCCGGAACCAGTGCTCTTACTTTTTCCTCTTTTTCGAGCATCTGTTTAGTGCCGAATAGACCCGCTGTTAATAACATTCGCAGTCGCCAGTGCCAATATCGACCTGCGCCAAACGCAGCATCTGGTGCAGTCAAACAAGCCACTGCGATTAACCTGTCCTCATCAAAAAGCCCTATCATAGGTTGTTCTGCCACCCAAAAGGCATTTAACTCTTCACGAATAGCCGAGCGTAGGCGACTTTCATAGCCATCTTTCTCCGCCTGAAAAATATCAATAAATAGCGGATCATCGACATAGGCATTATAAAGAATAGAGGCGGCAACTTTGAGATCGTCTACACAGAGGTATATAGCCTTAACCGTATCATTAAGGGGCGCGAACGCGCTGTTTATTGCTTCGGTACTCATAGGGGCTCCTCGAACGCAAAGTTGTTTAGGTTGATCATAACCAATACAGTAAAAGTGACAAAAGCGATCCTGTTTAGTAGAAAACTCGACCGGCCACTCAAACTGTACAAACTTTAGCCTACGTGAAAACCCCTCAAATGTTAACCTCTTATTAACATTTATTGTTGCACGCTAATTTTGAAACCTTGATTCAGTAACGTTAAATTAGGCTAAGTGCTTAGTGCATTAAGCTATAAGCACTGTCTCCCCACCCTACAAGCTCACTATTTCTAAACACAAGCGGCGTACACTCATCTTTTGTGGTAATCCCATCTCCCATGGTTTTTTGCGTACGGTAATACAGCACGCGATAAGTTCCATCTTGCTTTTCAAACAGTTCATTGAAATCTGCAACGCCCATTTTTCTAAGTACACTTTCATAGCTTGTGCCTGTTTCGAGGTTAGCAATATGTTTACGGTTGTTGAATTCTCTATCTTCCCAGTCAGCGCCATAGTGACTGTCAGATCCACCACCAACAGATACAACGCAACCCGACAAAAGCACTGACGATGCTAAAGCTAAAGAAAGAAGAACAATTTTCATGGGAATTCCTTATTTTTTTATGTGTGATATTTTTTATTTTAAGTGTTAAGAGCCTGCTGTCCTTTGACGTACTTCTACGGTCACCAACCTCTTTTATCTTCAAGATATTACGCTCGCTTTGTGAACTTACACTGAATCGCGTTTACTACCTCGAAATCAGCAATAAATGTCCACTGGCATTCACGCTTACTTAAAGACATAGCAAACAAGAATGAGGCCAAAACTTAACACATTGAAAAGTATGGAATTTTAAGATTATGAAAAAAGAAAACTATCGTTTAAATAGTGAAAACAGTAACTTATTAGTGAAATTGACTATACGAACAAGCTACACTGACAAGATGATAAAACGTTAAGCACCACTTACTTATGAGTAATTCAAATTTACAGCAGCTACACCTTTTGTGCGTTCAAATGTACAAAGAGGGTAAAACGCCTTCAGTAGGCATTTTGCGTTCAAAGGCGCCGTTTAAAGTGTCTGTGACTGACGCGATAGAAGCCATAAAGCGCTTTAACGCCCATAAACCAACCCTTGAGACTTCTACTGAAACGCAACCTTTGCCACAAACCGAGAGAAAGGATCACAGCGCGCTGTCTGCGCGTGTGGAAGCGCTAGAGAATGAAGTTGCAGAGCTAAAACGGGCGCTTAAGCAAATCACACCCGGGCAATAGCCTATCGCCTACACGAGAAAAGCTATGCGTTTAATGGTGAAAGTTGCTCTATAAACTCAGCCAGGGAGTTGGCGAGGATCTGTGTTGGTGCTTGGCCTACTTGCTCGAGGGCGACTTCACCCGTTTCATTAATGACGGTTAGAATAAAATCTTCCTCATCGGTAAGCCCAAAGAAAAGCGTAGGCGCTTGATTTAATCGCTGCTTCATTAACAAATGGCCAATCAAGTTTTGTTGAAGTCGTTCAAAGTCTTCACGGTTAAATACCTGTAGCAACTCACAATCGCCTTGGGGCGCTTTGGCTTTTAAATTATCACTGTAGTAGGTTGTAAAGTAACAGCAATAATCAGCATGTAGTTTCAACGATAAGGCGTCTTCCACGTTATTGAACGACAATGGCGGGCTTTGTCGTTTAGGTGCCCACTCAACTAACTCACCATCCTTTGCGGTTTCTTCATAGCAGGGTGATGGCCATTCGCTATCAAACGCAATTTTAAGGCCCTCGCCTTTAGCGTGTTCGACATAAGATGATACAAATTTATCTAATTGTGCTGAAATTGTTAGAGCCATTATGACGTTACCTACGTATTTTTGGGGTACACTATACAACTACACCGTTAAGTCAATACTAGGGCGAATGGAACGCGATTTATCGAACGAGCTTCGGAAATAGCGCATATAGTCTTTCGCATCCTAGTCGCTATATAAAAGGTTCTTATGTCGACTGACAACTCACCTAACAAAATTATTATCACTGCGCCTGACGACCTCTCTCTCGGCAAACAGGTTGACTACGAATTTGAATACAACCCCAGTTTGCTGCAAGGCGTTCCACGTAGCTTAAGTCGTGATACATTAAACCTGACGGGTGCTGAACTGCCTTTTAGCGGTATCGATACTTGGACAGGTTATGAACTTTCTTGGTTAAACCTAAAGGGTAAGCCCAACGTGGCTATTCTAGAATGCCACGTCCCTATTACTTCAGAAAACTTAATTGAGTCGAAATCCTTCAAGCTGTATTTGAATAGTTTCAATCAAACTAAATTCCGCTCTGCAGAGGACGTTCAAAAAGTACTTCAGAAAGATTTATCTGCATGTGCTGGTGAGCCAGTAAACGTCAATCTAATTTTGCCAAAACAATTTACCGAACTGCAATTTAAAGAGTTTGAAGGCACGCTATTAGACGAACTTGATGTAGATATCGAGACATACTCGCCCACTACACAATACCTTTTTACCAGCAAAGACGATAAAAAAGTAAAAGAAACACTGGTCTCTCACTTACTTAAGTCGAATTGTTTAATCACAAGTCAGCCAGATTGGGCTAGTATTCAAATTAAATACGAAGGAAAAGCCATTGAACACGAAGGGCTTTTAAAGTATCTGATTAGTTTTAGACAGCACAATGAGTTTCACGAACAGTGTGTAGAGCGTATTTATAACGACATTATGTTTCATTGTAAGCCGGACAAACTAACAGTATGCGCGCGATATACGCGAAGAGGTGGATTAGACATCAACCCTTTTCGTTCAAATTATGAAGCGCCTTATGCCAATCACCGTCAAGCGCGTCAGTAATATAAATGGTGAAAGTAAGCATATTTTAGTCAGCTAAATCGCTGCGTTAGCGGCGAGTTAGAATAAAGTCGAGATTATGGAAGCAAAACAATTACAAACCCTAAAGCAAAACAACACGCTTCTTTGTCAGTTTATTGTAAAGCTCTCTGCGTTTTATGAAGGCTTCTCGGACAAAATAGATACCGAGCTAAAGGTGTTGCGAGGGCATCTTTCTGGCACCCCTAACTTTAGCCTTGCTACTGTTAGTATTGAAAAGCTAAACAAGTCGCTCCAGCATCAGGAAATCACCCTGCGCAAATACAGTGTTGATACGGTTTCATCTCTTGAAGATGCCATGAAACAACTGCAAAAAATTGTATTTGAAGACAGTGAATTAAAAGGCTTGACCACGCAAGAGCTGATCAAACTGAATCAGCCTATTGGCGATATATTCAGTATCTATAAACTCTATGCCAAAGCCATAGCGCTACACCGTATTGCGCTAAACAAAGAAATGGTTGGACTATCGCCAATTGACTCAGGTGAAAATAGCCATAGCGGTAAGGACGATACAAAAGCTCACGCACCGCAAGATGAAAATCCTCACTATCGTTCAATATTGGTTGAACTTAACCACTTAATCACGTCTTACGCGCAGAAAAAACCTGACGACCATCAGCTGACCGATATCAAACAGCGTCTTGATGAGGGCATGGATAAAGAACAGTTACTTAAAAGTTGTGTCGTAATTTTGCGAATGATTGTGCAAGACGCTATGTCTGAAGCAAGTTTGACAGGCAAAGTAATTCAAAGCCTTCACCGCTCACTTAGCGAAGTAAGTAACGATGTAAGTAACACCATAGAAAATAGTAAGAGTCAATTTGAGCAAAGGCAGGTGGGTAATGAACAACTTAAACGCCATATCAGCCATATCGAAGAGGCCATGTCGGAAAGCGAGTCTTTTGAGGCATTAAAAGAACAAACGCAGTTTTGCGTTGAAAAACTCGTCACAGCACTTAGCGAACAACAAGATAGCGACGAGCAGGGGCAAGAGGCAATAATGGCCCTGCTATCCTCAATGCAATCGAGAATAGATACCCTGCAGCAGCAAACCAGTGTTTACAAGAAGAAGCTTGCTGAACAGGCGATGCAGAGTCGAACCGATCCACTTACCCGCCTTCCAAATAGACAGGCCTATAACGAGAGACTTGAGACAGCCTATACCCGTTTTAAATCTAACGGTCATTCGCTGGCGGTTGCCGTAGTCGATATCGATCACTTCAAATCTATAAACGATAGGTTTGGCCATGCCACTGGGGATAAAACACTGCAAGTCGTCAGTAAGTTTTTAAAGCAAAGCCTCTCGGAAAATGATTTTGTTGCCAGATGGGGCGGAGAAGAGTTTGTCATGCTTTTGCCTGATGCCGAAATGGCGGACATAGATAAAAAGCTTAATGAAGTTAGAACCAAGCTAGCCGCAATGCCATTTAAGTTCAAACAAGAAAAAGTAAAAATTACCGCCTCTTTTGGCGCTACATGCTTTGGTCAGGATGACACTACAGAGTCTGTCTTCGAGCGCGCCGATGAGTATCTTTATAAAGCTAAACGAAGTGGTCGCAACCTTGTTGTCACCGATTTAAGCACTGACGTGTAGGATGTAGATATATGAAGAAAGTGCAGCTAAACCCCGTTGGCTGGATGAGCCAGCTATCTCAAGTCGAAGTCGCCCGTCTTCAGGATGCTACAAATAGTGAGCTCTTTGCTATGTTTAGAAACTGCTGTCTGGCGGTTTTAAACAGCGGCGTTGACGAAGATAATTTCGAAGCCCTTTTTGCGCCTTATGAAAACTTTGAAATAAAGCTTATTCGTCGAGAGCGAGGGGTTAAGATTGAATTAGTTAACCCACCTGAAGTGGCTTTTGTAGATGACACGTTAGTACGCGGCGTGCACGAGCACTTATTTGCCGTACTTCGCGATTTGCTTTACATGGGTAACAAGTATGCGTTTCTTCACCAAACTGCACCTGCGGAAGGAAGTGAAATTACCGATATGGTTTTTGACATGCTTCGCCATGCAAAAGCCTTAGAGGGCAATGATGGAGTAAATACCGTTGTATGCTGGGGTGGCCACTCGATAAACCAAGTTGAGTATAAGTACACCAAAGAAGTGGGCTATCAACTAGGCCTTCGCGACATGAATATTTGCACCGGATGCGGACCTGGCGCGATGAAGGGGCCAATGAAAGGTGCAACTATTGGCCATGCGAAACAGCGTCATAAATCAGGTCGTTACATTGGTATTTCTGAACCAAGTATTATAGCCGCAGAACCCCCCAATGCTATCGTCAATGAACTGATCATCATGCCGGATATAGAAAAGCGTTTAGAAACCTTTGTTCGCTTAGGTCACGGTATCGTTGTTTTTCCTGGTGGTGTTGGTACAGCCGAAGAGCTGCTGTACTTGCTCGGTATATTGATGAACGAGCGCAACGCTCAGCAGCCGTTTCCTTTTATTTTAACTGGGCCAGCGGGAAGCGAGGAATATTTCGAAGCCATTGATGCGTTTGTTGGCGCGACATTAGGTGCAGAAGCACAATCGAAGTACCAAATTATTATCGACGATCCTGAGGAAGTGGCGCGAACCATGAGGCTTCAACTTGAAAAAGTTAAGAAGTTCAGAGGCGCGATGGGTGATGCATTTAGTTTTAACTGGTCATTAAAAGTTGAGCAAGACTTTCAACAGCCGTTTATTCCTACACATGAGAGTATGGCAGCTTTGCAACTTCACCATGACCAAAGCAAAAGCGATCTTGCCGCCAATTTACGTAAAGCGTTTTCAGGCATAGTGGCAGGAAATGTGAAAGCAGAGGGCATCGCCCAAATTAAAGCACACGGCCCCTTTGAGCTCACTGGAAATAGTGCGCTTATGCAGAAAGTTGATACTTTGCTAGAGTCATTTGTAAAACAGCATAGAATGAAGCTTCCCGGAACGGCATACGAGCCCTGTTATGTAGTAAACAATAGCCGGTAGGCAAAAACTCGAGGAAGCATTTGCTTACGTTTACTACTTATGTTTAATAGCTATTTTGCGGTACACTGCCTCAGAGTATTGTTTAACGAATGAATGTCATGCGCAACGCGTCACCTTGTTTTGGGCCTGTGATTAGCACTAACATTCGAGTACAGAGAAACGAGAAGTAACGGTCATGAATACCAAGGTCATTCGCCTAATTTTAGCTGGCGTCGCGTTATACGCGGTGTTTGTTTTTATGGTTATCGCTTTTTACCCCGATAAACCAGAAAATATGGACTGGAAAGACCGTGAAGAATACAACCGCGTTCAAATTACTAAATTAAAATTAGGCAGTACACGAGAAGAGGTGCTTGCGCTTCTTGGCTCGCCTGATATTACCGAGGCCAAACGACAGGGGTCAATGGCTATTCAAGTCATGTTTTTCAGAACCCAGCACGTTCGAGCCGACGGTTTGACTACACAGGACGAATGTACCCCACTCTTATTTGAAAATGACAAGCTAATTGCATGGGGTGAAGGGGCCTACTCCAGTTATCAAAAAAGTTAAAAGGATTGGGAGTGACTAACATCATTTCCACGCTCAAGCGATTGGTGCACCAGGGCGATGAGACACTGTCTGTCGAGCAGCGCATCAATTTTTGGCTTAAAAATGCCAAGCGAGTACTGACGCTGGTTAACGCCAACCCTGCTATTGCTAGTGCCAGTTTGCACATTGATAATGACCTTCCCAAAGACACACATCAACTTTTGTTATTAGCGTTGTTTGGCAAACTGTGTCGCTTTAACGATCATTATTTACAGCATATTCTCGCTTCATTGCTTGCTACCCTATGGTTATCTGATAAAGAAACGACACGAGAGCAAACCGCTGCCGTAATTCGTTTTTTGCGCAACCACAACCTCTCTGTGTGGTTAGACACCCTACGTTTACAGAAAGCCTTTCAAGCTACTAAACAAATAAACTATGTAGCAGATAGCAGGCTGAATATGGCACAGCGGCTTTGTCTTCTCGCTGGGATATTCGCAAATAGACCAAAAAAAGTGGGTTACCAAACGCTATTCTCGCAGGTTGCGGTGCGCTTGCCCGCAAATGACAGGCATTATCTTGCTGCTTTGATTGCTTTGTTTGAGCGTGCGTTACCCGGAGCAAAAATATACGCCAATGGTGCTCCTGGCGCATTGATAGATATACAGCAAAACCATGGTTTTGTGTTTATGCCAAGCAGCGAGAATGAAGATGGTAAATGGTTACCGCTATCATCCATACATTCCCCCGTCGCAATGTCTATGCCCTTTGAGCACTTTATTGCGTTATATACCGACACAGCACAAGCTAGGGTAAACCAAGGGGGCACGCCTTTTTTACCCTCTAACTATGCAATCCAGCATCCGCCCAACGCGCTGTTATCGATAGTTGATGCACTTCAAAAATCTGAAGTAGATATCCCTGAACTCTGCGAAAAAATTGAGCAAGTCCCCACGTTCAATCAGTTTTTAATGCAAACGGCCAGTCAGGATAATCGACTGCAGCTGCCGGTCAAGAATATAAAACAAGCAGTATTAACCTACGGTATCGAACGCGTTGGCGATATGCTTATACAGTTCGCTTTAATGGAGCGGTTAACGCAGAATCAATATCCGCTGCTGCCTATGTGCAAGCAATTTACCCTGCTTGCGTGCGCATTTGCTAGCCACTTTGCCCAAACAGCGAATACTAAATTTTCGCCACAGTCGGCAGCGTTAACCATGACATTTGTTTGTGCGCCTCTGTTTACCTTACCCGGCTTCAAAGTATCTAAGACACTTCCCGTTAGTGGCGCTAGCGCTGTATCTATCAATAAAGCCTTTAAAGTAAAGTCTGACACGCCTTGGCTTGCCATTGCATCTGAACTTGCCGGAAGCTGGCATCAAAGTTCAACGTGGCGCGCCGTTATTCATCAATGCAGTAAAGCAAGTAGTGAGGTACCGAAATCGCTACAAAAAGAGCAGGCTATCATTTCATTAAGTTTTGCGTTAGCAAAAGCGTGCTTGTTTACGCAAGACGCCTATTCTTTGCTGCACAATATTAGCGTTAAATCCATTCTAAATATCTTACACATAGATCAAGATGACGTGCTGCAAGCGTTAGACGCAAATGGGCAACTACTCTTTTGCCCGCGTGCTTTATAGCGCGCAATATGCCTTGACAACATCACCCCACTCTAGCTTTTCACAGTAACGCCTTAATTTATCTTTACGAATGGCTATAACTTGCGCCGGCTATCGTATAAAATACGGCAACTTTTGCAGTGCTTAACTCTTTTCCCTACAATTTCCATTATAATAAGTAAGCAAGCAGAATTTGGCACTTTACGCGTCATATAAAATTGAATAAACCTAACGATTTTGATAACAGAATTACCAGAGGATCCCTCCACATGACTCAGCAACGTATTACAGTCATCCGCGGTGACGGCATTGGCCCGGACATTATCGATGCAACCACAAAAATTCTAGATAAGGTTGGCTGTGACTTTGCCTATGACTATGCCGACGCTGGTTTAGTCGCACTGGAAGAACATGGCGAGCTTCTACCTCAAGAGACACTAGACCTAATCGCAAAAAACAAAGTTGCGCTTAAAGGCCCGTTGACTACGCCTGTTGGTGAAGGTTTTACCTCAATCAATGTTAGTCTTCGCAAACAGTTCAAACTGTACGCAAACCTTCGCCCTGTAATGTCTTTTAAAGGCACAAAAGCACGCTACGAAGACATTGATATCATCACCGTTCGTGAAAACACGCAAGGTATGTACTCTGGCTTAGGTCAAGTGGTATCAGAAGACGGTAACGAAGCTGAAGCGATGAGTAAAATCACGCGCGACGGCGCTGAAAAAATTGTGACTTTTGCTTACGAACTAGCCCGTCGTGAAGGCCGCAAGAAAGTGACTGCGGTTCACAAAGCTAACATTCTTAAGTCAACCTCAGGCCTATTCCTTAAAGTTGCCCGCGAAGTTGGCGAGCGTTACCCAGATATCGAATCGGCTGAAATGATTGTTGATAACTGCTGTATGCAGCTTGTTATGAACCCGCACCAGTTCGACGTTATCGTAACGACTAACCTTTTCGGTGACATCCTATCTGATCTATGTGCTGGTCTTGTAGGTGGTCTTGGTATGGCCCCTGGAGCAAACATTGGTGAAGACTGCGCTATTTTTGAAGCAGTGCATGGCTCAGCCCCCGATATTGCAGGCAAAAACCTAGCTAACCCAACGTCAGTAGTTCTAGCTGCAGCGCAAATGCTTGAATACCTGAACATGGGTGACAAAGCAGAGAAGATCCGTGCAGCTCTTAAAGACGTTATTGAATCAGGCGACCGTACGACTCGCGACTTGGGTGGCGAAGCTGGTACCACTGAATTCACACAGGCACTTCTAGACCGCCTATAAAGTGCAAAGCGTTTACGCGGTTTAAGCGCTATAACCACGAAAACGGGCTCACTAGCCCGTTTTTTTGTCTAGAACTTATGGCTTAATACCCATGATCATTTAAATACCCAAAAAGGCTAACGTCACGTAGAAAACTGTACTAAAACTGGACTACCGCTTTTCTCATTCCCACTTATCATTTCCATTGTACCCATTAAAGCGTGCTGAGCTGCCTAACTACCGGTTCTGTCAAAGTCATCAGAACGGTAAATATACACAGCTAATTTATGCGGGCCGTCGGTCATGACATTCAGCGCCCTTTATGTACATAACGCAAACAGAAAGATGCTAAAACATACCGACAACAACGGGCATAAACGTTTTAGCGCAACATACAAGGAAAGATGATGAGAAAGTTAGTTTCAGGTTTACTCGTACTATCGGCGTTAGCCATCCAAACACCCGTCGTTAACGCGCAAGAGTCTAGCGATACGAGCAATGCGATAAGTGCAAATTTGCCTCAACAGCAGCGTATCGATTTAAATACGGCTACTGTCGAGCAACTCGTTACATTGCCCGGAGTGGGACAATCTAAAGCAAAGGCCATTATCAAATATCGTGAAGAAGTTGGCCCTTTTTTAGAAGTCGCACAGCTTACACAAGTAAGGGGCATTGGTGAGAAAATGCTAAGCAAAATTGAAAGCTATGTTCTGGTAAAGTAGCAGGGCTAGTACCCCCACCCATAAAAAATGCGCCTCTCGGGCGCATTTTTCTTAAGCTTATAACTAGCTTACTATATTATTAAAGTACTGTAGCTAAGTATTCTTTAAACTCATCGCCTAAAGATGGGTGACGAAGTGCGTACTCTACGTTTGCCTTCATATAGCCTAGTTTACTACCGCAGTCGTGGCTCTTGCCTTTCATGTAGTAAGCATCCACTTGCTCAAGCTTCATTAGCGCATCAATGGCATCAGTAAGCTGAACTTCACCACCAGCACCAGGAGGAGTAAATTCTAGCAGATCCCAAATCTTTTCAGAAAGCACGTATCTGCCCACTACAGCTAGATCTGACGGGGCTTCATCACGAGGTGGCTTTTCTACCATTTTATGAATTTTAGCAGAATCGCCTGGCGCAATTGCGGCACCATCTAAATCAGCGATACCAAATTTAGAGATATCTTCATCCGGTACTTGCTCAACCATAACCTGACTTACGCGACTTGTGTTAAACTTCGCCACCATGTCTGCAAGGTTATCTTTTTTAGGGTCGCTGGCAACATCGTCAATAATTACGTCAGGAAGAACCACCGCAAAAGGCGCATCACCAATAAGAGGACGGGCGCACAACACGGCATGACCCAAGCCATTCGCCACACCTTGACGAATATGCATAATGGTTACGTCTTTCGGGCAAATTGACTGAACTTCTTCTAAAAGCTGACGCTTAACACGCTTTTCTAGCGTTGCTTCAAGTTCAAAAGACGTATCGAAATGGTTTTCAATGCTGTTCTTACTTGCGTGAGTAACGAGAATTATTTCTTTTAGTCCTGCAGCGACACATTCACTAACTACATATTGAATTAGCGGCTTATCGACAACTGGCAGCATTTCCTTAGGAATAGCTTTCGTTGCGGGAAGCATACGCGTCCCAAGACCTGCTACAGGGATTACCGCTTTTTTAACCTGACTCATAGTTAATATCCTTTTTTAAAATCCTAAATTCACGCTCAAGCCGACACTCCATTATCGAAGTATTTCTTAAGCAAAAACATATTTGCATCTGTTAGTACGAGTAATGCAATCGATGTTCCAATTACCTTTTTAGAGCGTTAATGTATTAAAAACGGGCAAAGCCGTCTAAATCCTAGTTTTAAAGCACTAATATTGGGATAAATAATATCTAATGCACCAATTTAGTGAAAGTGCATAGCGCACAATTTTCACGTTAGGTCTGCAACTTTTTGCAAAAGTGTTGCTTTTAGCTAACGCTGTTTACCCTTACCTTTAACGCCTAATGGGCCAGTTCGATGCAGAAAACCGTCTTTAATACCTTCACGCATGAAACGCCCGCGCTCTTTACCCTGCGTAAAGCAATAACGGTTTACAATATACCGAAGTGGTATTGCACAAACATGACGTACTTTCCAATAAAGCGGTACATAGCGCCGACGAGCTAAAATAAGTACGTTGCGAAATTGGTAATAAAGTCGTACGGGCGCGCCCTGTTTAAAGGTCACGCCGCATACTTTTACTCTGTCGTCCCCCTGCCGATGAGGCATACATGCACTGAGCGATTGATAGATTACCATTCCTTTCGCGCGTGCACGCCAACACCACTCGTGGTCAACGCCGTCGATAAAAAGCTTACTTTCTTTTCCACCCACTTTGTTGAAGGCATAGCGAGAAATTAACATACCAGAGGCTATGATTTGCTTTACTTCTTTCAGCGTATTAGAAACTTGCTTTCCTTTTTGCAGTACGCCCTTGTCAACACACTCAGAAAATTGGCAGTAGATAGAAGGGCCAATAGCGGCAATGGAATGCTCTTTTTCAAGTTGGAGAAATTGCCTCAGCAGTTCGTGGGCAATGTCAGGAGAAAACAAGCTATCTTGATCGAGCAAAAACGCATGCTCGACATCATTATCAAAAAGCCTCTTTAAGCCGATATTTTGCGCTTGCGCTATGCCTACGTTGCTTGAGCAATGAATGTAAGTAACATTGCGAGAGGCTGAGTACTGCGTTCGCTCAAACGAGTTATCAACTAATACTATATTCCACTCAGGCGCCGTAAACGCATTAATGAGGGCATTTACGTGCTCAACATCTGGGTTAAATAATATTACGACAACGCCAGTAGTCAATGCTTACCAAACCTCTCTAACAAATGCCTATCAAGCTTGTAGGCTAATTTAACGATTTTACCCGGCATTAGACGCAATGAAAGTACGCCACAAGCATAGAAAAAGTTATAGGGGGAAAATTGCTTTAGCTTGGTAATAGCGTACACGCGAGCTTTAAACTCGTTTAAAGACTTACTTAGGCCGCGGCGCTTATAAAAGTTGTTTACGCGTCTGAACTTTAACAACCTATCTTTAAGGTTTCTAAATATATATCCCTTCGACGCGAGCGTGATCCAAAAAAAGTAATCTTGCGTGTTGAGTAGGTCCCCGTTATAGCGATGACCATCGTTGAAAACGTTATAGCGAATAACTACGGTAGGATGGTTAAGTGAGCACCTGCGTGGAAGAATACGCACGATTTGTTTGTGAGACGCTGGCATAACTCGTGCCCCTACCTTGAACCCACTTTCATTTATTTCAGTTAGGGCTGACCCCAGCACAGATATATTGCTATGCCTTTTAAGGTAGGTTATTTGGCGTAATAGCCTGTGTTCTTCTGATATATCATCAGCGTCCATTCTTACAAAAAAAGTAGGTTTGAACTGCATAGAAAAATCGATCACAGCATTCATACAACTTGCTAAACCAATGTTATGGCTGTTTTGCGTAAGAATAATTCTATCGTCACGCTTTACTGCATCATTGAGCACCCCTGAAATGGCTTGTGGTACCGGGCCATCAATGACGATAACAAATAAGAAATTGGTATAGGTTTGTTTTGTAATACTGTCTATCGCTTCACGAAGCCATTTTGCATTGTCAGCTTGATAAACCGCCATCGCAACAATCGATTCAACATGCTGTTTTTTGTTTTTATCGTGAAGAATAGAGAATTGATTTATCAAGAGTTTTTACCAGAAAAATAAGTAACAAAGAAAATAAAAGCGCTCATAAGTGCGCTTTTATTCGTCGGTATGTTACAGAGATTTTATGCAGCCTGCTATGGTTTTACTTAAACTATGATGTTAAGCGCTTAACGAAGCGCAATACACTCCATATATGCTGAATGACTAGGCTGTAAATAACGAGCAAGCCCATAAAGCCCCAGAACATTACGGCCTCTGGCACTTGATAGACCTCGCCGAGGATACCAATCAGGCAATAGCACGCACCTAAGCATAGGATGGCGACCAACGACTTTCTGCTACTTAGCCCAGCGCGCATAAAGATATTGTGAAGGTGTTGTCTATCGGGCTTTAGCATAGACTGCCCCTTGCGCGCGCGACGATACATGATAGCAGCCATATCCATAAGAGGGAGACCCACTAGCCATACCGCAGTAATAGGCCTGAACGCTGCCGTCTCACCTTGCGTGTGGTCAACAAGCAACCAAACGATGGTCAAGCCTACAAACATACTTCCCGCATCGCCCATGAATATTTTATTACCTTTAAAGCCTTTCCAACTTAAATTGAAAGCAAGAAAGGGGACGATAGCCGCTACTATAATCAGTGGCTCCATAACCGATGTGCCGTGGCCCGTAAACGTTAAAAAGCCAGCAACAGTGAGCAATATCACTAAACTCATTCCGCCGGCTAGGCCGTCAATACCATCAATCATATTGAACGCATTGATAACGCCCACAACGCAAATAATAGTGAAAAAGTAGCCGCCTAGGTCAAGCACTACCTCGCCTGTACCAAAGATATTGCCTAATGATGTAATGTAATTCTGTGCACTCCACGCCATAATAGCAGCCACACCGAACTGACACATTAAGCGCCCTTTGGCACTTAAATCAAAACGGTCGTCCAGCATGCCAAGTAGCACAATAAAAGCAGAAGCTGTGAAAAACAGCGGGTTATTTTTCATCCATACATCAGTGGCAACGCTGGCAACAAGGACTGCCATAAAAATCGCAACACCGCCGGTTAATGGAACGATTCCGGCATGGCGTTTTCGCGCTGAAGGCTGGTCAACGAGACCAAACTGATGCGCCAATGGGGTCATCACCACTAACAGAATGAGGGCAACAAAAAATGCAGTAAAAAGCGGGACGAACTGCAAATACGCTAGCATAAAACACACAACCTCTCGTCACCAGCTAGAGAAACGTTTCTCGCTTCTTTGATAGCCAGTGCACATACAATCTTGGTAAACAAACTAAATGTCGCTTCCATTTTTTTACAACTTCCATTTTTTCCAGCGCGATGAGGGCTTTTTAATATGAATATGCGGATAGAAAACCCCGATATAATATAAAACATTCGTTTAAGTAACCACCCTAATCGCAAAAATAACATGTTAAAACCCATCTTGTAATAGAGAAGCCGGCAAAATAACTTAGATAACCCGTTAAACCGCACCGTGATGTTAACAATCTTAGAAGTTATAACGACTCACAACTCTCTTTATTCCTTTCTTTGATAACATTTTTTTCATTTTTGAACTTGCTGCGCTGCTCACTGTCATTCAGATGGCTCAAACGACACTACTAGCGCGATAGCAAACATGCTTTTTTTAAAACTTATGTTATCCTAGCGCGAAATTGCTATATGGATATGAAAGCTAATGTTCAAACAATTCACACGATTAATTTTGCCATTCGCGCTGACGATAAGCGCAGCTGGGTGCACAAACTCACCTACAGTTACCAAAGCTGACATACCCCTGGTGCATTCTTCCCTTGCCTATTCCCTTGCACCAGATAAAGAGCTTGCAATAAATATTCCAAAAGCCAATCTTTATCACGATACCAAAGAATCGTTTTCAATACGCTTTAACGGCTACGATTATAAAGCAATAAAGCATTATATTTCGGCAACTGGGAATAAATGTATCCGGTTTTCTTTACAAGACGGTGAAACCACACCTTCAGGCGCGCAGCGCAAAGTAACGACCTGTCAACGTGATGGTCAATGGCGAGTCATCTCACCTTTGGTCGCCTCTGCAACAGCGCAAGGTGAATAATTCAATGAAGTTTATGAACATCAAAAACTCTTTTAAGGCGCTAACTTACGCCGCGTACGCGGTGGCTGTTTGCAGTGCATTTGTTAACCCTGCGTCTGCGCAAAGCGTCGAGCAATTACAGCAATTAAGAGAGCGGGCACAGCAATCGCAAAGCGGTGCAGCTACCCCGTCGGTCTCTCCCTTAAGCATTTCTACCCAGCGTACTTTGCCCGGAGCTACGGCTTCAGCCAATACGATGGGCCAGTTTTCTACACAGCCTAGAAACGGAGTAAACCTGCCGGGCGAACCCACTATCGATACTGTTTTCCCAGCGCAAGCGCCTATGGAAAACCCGCCTTTTGCGGCTAACTTATTTATCGGTGGCTTCGAGTCTGAGCGCAGCTCGGGATTAAACGACAATTACTTGATTGCCCCTGGCGATAAAATCTCAATTTGGCTTTGGGGTGCAGTAAACTTTTCAGATGTTGTTACCGTGGATAATCAAGGTAACATTTTTATTCCCAATATTGGTCCTATACGCATAGCAAATACACCCGCAGGCAGTGTAAACCAAACCGTAACTAGCAAAATCCGCCAAGTTTACACCAACGACGTCAATGTTTACGTAAACCTTTTAACGTCAACACCGGTATCGCTTTATGTATCAGGCCCAGTGCTAAGACCTGGTCAATACGCAGGCCTAGCTTCAGATAGCGTTTTGTACTATTTAAAGCGCGCTGGCGGAATTGACTTTCAACGGGGTAGTTTTAGACAAATCGACATTGTACGAAACGGCAAAGTCGTGGCCTCAGCAGATTTGTACGCCTTTTTTAGAAGCGGAAAGCTGCCTGAAATTTCTTTTAAGGACGGCGATACCATTTTAGTGCACCCTATTGGCAACACTATTGTGGTTGAAACCGGCGCGCGAAATAGTTTTACTTTCGAGTTTTTAAACGAAGAGCTTAACGGTGGTGTAGTTAATTACTTTGCACGCCCTGGTGAGTTTGCTTCTCATGCTTCGGTTTCAGGAATTCGCAACAACAAGCAATTTGCACGCTACGTAAGCGTGAACGAGTTTGCGTCGCTTAAGCTAAGCGCCGGCGACACTGTTGAGTATATTGCCGATCACGAACCTCAAATTTACCGCATTAATGTAGCAGGTGCTTTCGCGGGGGCCTCTCAAGTAATGGTGGATAAAGGCGCGAGACTCATTGACGTACTCGACCACATCGAAGCTGATACCACCCTTTCTGATACACAAAATATCTACCTTTTAAGAGAAAGCGTAGCGGTAAAACAAAAAGAGATTATCGAAGAAGGCCTACAACGCCTAGAGCGAAGCATGTACACGGCGCCAATTAGTTCAACTGGTGAAGGGGCGATTCGCGCCCAAGAAGCACAACTTGTGGCTGACTTTATCACCCGCGCACGACAAGTTGAGCCTCAAGGCAGAGTGGTGGTATCTGAAAATGGCGAGATTGCTAACATTCTTCTTGAGCCTAATGACACGATCGTTATTCCAGAAGTCACCGACCTGATACACGTGGGCGGAGAAGTACTGCTTCCGCAGTCTGTCGTGTTTAACCCAGATGCAACCACAGAAGACTACGTTGCATGGGCTGGTGGCTTTACCGAGCGGGCTGAAGATGAACGTATTCTTATCGTTCGTAAAAACGGTAACGTTACCTTTACTAGCGTGAACGATTCATTCTTATCAAGCAATGATAGTAAACTTGAGCCTGGCGATCAGATCATTGTGTTACCTGCTATCGATACGAAGATTTTGCAAGCGGTTAAAGACATTACCCAAATCGTTTATCAAATTGCGATTGCAGCTAACGTAGCTACTGATTAAACATGGTAACCTTTAAAGACCAGCTATATGCATGGAGAGGCGTGATTTTCGCGCTTTTCCTGCGTGAGCTTCAAAGTAAATTCAACGACAAGTTTGGGCTGGGATGGGCTTTTTTAGAGCCTTTTGCCTTCATTTTCGCACTGTCGTATCTTAGAGGATTAATAAGCGGTGATGACATCCACTCCATCCCTCTTTTTCTCTTTATGATGATTGGTATGGTGGGTCTTCAGTCTTTAACTACCTGTCTACAGTCTGTATCGACGTCGGTCCGTCGGAATAAACCTCTTTATGCGTTTAGGCAAGTACAGCCCATATCAGCGGTACTCACTGCCGGCTTTTTAGAGTTTTCAATCAAGGTTGTCGTTGTAGCACTGTTGAGCCTTGCGTTATATCTTATGGGCGAGACCTTTGAAGTTAATGACCCTCTACTTTTAATTTCGTTATTTCTTTTACTTTGGGTATTTTCCATATCTATCGGGCTTATTTTTGCCATTGCAGCAGCGTTTGTACCTGAAGTGGATAAAATTAAATCCATGCTTACAAGACCTTTGATGTTCATATCCTGTGTATTCTTCAGCCTTCAAGATTTACCAGAGGAGTACTGGCCTTATTTGACATGGAACCCGCTGGTCCACTTTAACGAATTGGCCCGTTATGCCTGCTTTGAGTCGTATGGTACTAAGGGCGTGTCGTTAAACTTTCTTATTGAAATTACAATCGTTTTCCTTTTCCTAAGCCTTTCGATGTACCACATCACCTGGAAGAAGGTGTTATCTCGATGATTAGAATTGAGAATTTAACCAAGAGCTACCCCAGTAAAATGGGGCCTCAATATATTTTTAAAAATCTAAACTTTGATTTCCCTACGGAAAACAATGTCGCCATTTTAGGTAAGAACGGGGCGGGTAAATCCACCCTTTTCCGCATGCTTGCGAAAAGCGAATACCCCGATAGAGGCCGAGTTTTAACCAACAAATCTATGTCGTGGCCGGTTGCGCTTCAAACTGGCGTACATCCGCAGATGACAGGGCGTGAAAACACCCGCTTTGTTGGCCGAATTAATAATGTGGCTTCACTCCCCGAATATGAAGAAAAAGTGCAGGAGTTTGCAGAGTTAGGCAAACGCTTTGATCTACCTGTGCGCACTTATTCCTCAGGTATGCGCGCAAAACTTGTTTTCGCTTGCTGCATGAATATCAATTTCGATATTTACCTGATAGATGAAGCGACATCCGTTGGTGACCCGCTTTTCAGAAAAAAGGCTCGCTTGTCACTTAAAGAAAAAAGTGAACAGGCTGGGGTTATTATGGTGAGCCACGAACTCGATCAGATACGAGAGTTCTGCACTTCGGCCGTCATCATTGATGATGGCAATCTCACTTATTATCACGATCTCGAAGAAGGCATCGACGTTTACACGCAGGATGCAGACAATAAGAAATCACTCAAATAGGTTCAATCACAGTGGAAAAATCTCTTACACAGCTCAATGCCCTTCTTAGCAAGAACAAAGCACTTATCCTTGTACTTCCTTGGGTACTCTATGCATTGTATCTTGTTCTATGGGCGGCGCCTCAATACGAAAGCCATAGCCAACTTATCATTAAATCAAGTGATGGAGGCAGCAGTTTCGACCCGTCGTCCTTGCTAATGGCCGCCGGTGTTTCTGGCGCTTCAGGTGGCACTGAAAGTCAACTTGTCGAAGCCTACATACAGTCTGCGGATATGATTAAGTACCTCGATGAAACCATTGGACTTAGAGAACACTACATGTCTGATAAAGCTGATATGTTTAGTGGCCTTTCGTCTTCGCATAAACAGGAAGATTTTTACAAGTTTTATCTCGACCATATTGAAGTGAGCGTAGATTCCGCGTCGTCTGTAATTAGCTTGCGTACACGGGCTTTCGATGCTGAATATGCAAAAATCATAAACCAAGCGATTGTCGATAAAGCGGAAGAGTTCATCAACAACATCAATAACGATCTCGCTAAGTCAAAATTGACCTTTGCCAAAGGTGAACACGAAATTGTTGAGCAAAAGCTTCAACAGGCTAAGACCGAGATTTTAAGTTTTCAATCTAAATACAATGTACTTGATCCGTCTGCAGAAGGCGCAGCTTTTCAGCAAATCGCATTTTCTCTTCAAGCTACGCTTGCACAGAAAAAGGCCGAGCTAAGTACGATGTCAACCATGATGTCTAACGTGGCCCCTGAAGTGATAAACATCAAACGCGAAATTGCCGCACTTCAAAAAGAAGTAGAAAAGCAAAAAGAGCGAATTAGTACTGCAGAGGGGGAAAGTGAGGCCCTATCAGTAAGCGAATTGATGGCGCAATACAGCAACCTTCAGGTTCAATTACAGCTTGCTATACAAGCCTATTCGTCGTCATTAATCACCTTAGAGAATGCACGAGTAGAGGCGTATCAAAAGCTTCAGCACTTGGTAACGGTGGAGTCACCTACGCTGCCAGACGACAACGCTTATCCCACGGTTATTTATAACCTTGTTTTGTTCGGTGTTTCGCTACTGCTTATTTACGGTATTGTGCGAATTGTGGTTGCCACTATCCGCGAACTTTAGCACCTCACGTTAGTACCTTAATAGCGAAAAGGTCAATCGGCTACGTAGTTTAAGACGTAGCCGATTGACACTGCTTTAATGAAGTTTATCGCCCAAATCTTGTGTCTTGAAGCAAGCTCTAGTATAAGAAGCTATCCGCCTTACGGACTACTATCAAAGAGCCTATCCTATAAGCGCTCTACAATAACAACCATAAGCAATATGGAATTAAAATATAATTATGAAACCATCTAACGATACGAGCTTTTTTGGCCATCCAGGGGGCCTGAGAACGCTATTCTTTACCGAAATGTGGGAGCGCATGAGCTACTACGGCATGCGCGCGCTACTTGTTCTTTTTATGACTGCAAGCTTACAAACCCAAGGTTTGGGTTTTACTGTGGCAACAGCAGGGGCAATTTACGGTCTCTACACCGGTGCGGTATACTTTTTAGGGTTACCCGGCGGTTGGCTAGCTGACCGCTTGATTGGCGGGAAAAAGGCGGTGTGGTACGGTGGAATTATCATCTTCGCGGGCCACGTAGTGCTTGCCATTGACTTGCAAAACCTGTTCTTCGTGGGCCTTATTCTTGTAGCTTCAGGTACAGGCTTACTTAAACCCAATATTTCTGCCATGGTTGGTCAACAATACGGTGACGACGATGGACGCCGTGATAGTGGCTATGCTCTGTACTACATGGGTATCAACATTGGCTCACTTATCGCCTACCTTGTTACAGGCTATCTTCAGGAAAACTGGGGCTGGCACTATGCCTTTGGCGCAGCCGCTATTGGTATGGCGATCGGTCTTATTCAGTATTACTTTAGCAACCGCTCACTGTCACCAGACTCTGTTGCGCCGGCAAACCCATACCAAGGCGCAGCTAGACAACGCGCGTGGATGGGCGTATATGGCGTCTTAGCCATTGCTGCTGCAGTAATTGTACTGGCACATATGGGCACCATTGTTATTGAACCAGTGGCACTTGCTCAGCAAGTCGCGGTGGTCTTTACTGTTATTTTCTTCCTTTACTTCGGGTTTATTTATTTCAAAGGCCAACTCAGTGATAACGAGAAAAAACGCATGTGGGCACTGTTTTTAGTGTGTGTTGCATCGGCGTGCTTCTGGTCTGGTTTTGAACAAGCAGGCTCTTCACTTAACCTATTTGCGCAAAACTATACTGATCGCGTTCTTGAAAGCGGGTCATTATTAACCTCATGGTTTGGGATGGACGCTATTCCAACCGTATGGTTCCAGCTCTCAAACTCACTGTTCATTATCATTTTGTCGCCTTTTTTCGCTGCCCTTTGGATAAACCTCGCCAAGCGAATGATAGACCCGTCTTACACCATCAAATGTGCAGTGGGTATCGTTATTATGGCATCGGGCTTCTTGGTGATGTTTATGGCGTCGCAATACGCAGCTCAAGGCCTTAAAGTAGCGCCTATGTGGCTAGTTACGACTTACTTTCTACACACGGTTGGTGAGCTTTGCTTAAGCCCAGTTGCACTTAGTGCAGTAAGTAAACTTTCGCCGAAGCGTTTCGCAGGGCAAATGATGGGGGTATTCGTACTGACCTACTCTATTGGTAACATCATTGCTGGCCTGCTTTCAGGGAACTTCGACCCAGAGAAAGTAGAGCAAATGCCGGACCTGTACCTTCAAATTGCCTTGTTTAGCATCGCGATCGCTATAGTGATTGGCTTGATGAGCTTTAAATCTCGTTTCTGGGAAAAAGCAGGCATTGAAGAAAAAGCGTAATTTATTGTTAGCATGTTTTAAGTGCTAACCAATTCTTCTACAATAACCGCCGCAACGTTACGTTCCGGCGGTTTTTTATTAAGGGCTTTGAGTAAACCTATGAAGTTTTATTTTTCTACAAGAGACATTCCGGCCCTACAAGGCCTTTCACTTACTGAGCGAGTTAAACGTCTTGATGAAGCCTCTAAGCGACTTACTGTTCCCGAGAAAACCCTGCTAAACGTACTTAAATTGCTGGTTATTGTGCCCGTATTTGCGCTGATCCTACAAACCGCCTCAAATTGGACCTCGTTACTGTGGGCTTTTGTGGTATTTTTACTCTATCCATTGGTTATAAAACCTATTCAATATTCCATAAGCGCGAAGTACATCGCGCAACCGTCTAGCAAGGAGAATGCATGAAAACCATCCTAGTCACTGGTGGTGCAGGCTACATCGGTAGTCACACGGTATTACAATTACTTGAACAAGAATATGGTGTTGTTGTTTTAGACAACCTCGCCAATGCAAGTGCAGAATCACTTCGCCGAGTAGAAGCATTAACGGGCAAGTCGGTAACTTTCGTTCAAGGCGACATCCGCGATACCGCCGTGCTTGATGATATTTTCAGTGAACACAGTATCTCAGCGGTCATTCACTTCGCCGGGTTAAAAGCTGTGGGTGAATCGGTACAAAAGCCGCTTTCGTACTACGAAAACAACGTGTACGGTACGCTTACGCTATGTAAAGCAATGCAAAAGCATAACGTTAAGAACATTGTTTTTAGCTCTTCTGCGACAGTTTACGGCGACCCTGCATCGTTACCATTGCGCGAAGACATGGCAACCGGGCAACCAACGAACCCTTACGGTATGTCTAAATTAATGGTTGAGCACATGCTTAGCGATTTATATGCTTCAGACAATGAATGGAATATTGTGTTGCTTCGCTACTTCAACCCGGTAGGTGCCCATGAATCTGGGCAAATTGGTGAAGATCCTAACGGCATTCCAAACAACTTGATGCCCTACATTTCACAGGTAGCCACAGGTAAGCTAGAGCAACTTAGCGTATTCGGTGATGATTACGATACCGTGGATGGCACCGGCGTTCGCGACTATATCCATGTAGTAGACTTGGCCAATGGTCACTTAAAAGCACTCGACCGCCTTAGCTTAAACATGGGGCTAGATAAATATAATCTAGGTACAGGCCAAGGCTATTCTGTAATTGAAATGGTTAAAGCCTTTGAGAAAGGCTCAGGTAAAACTATTCCATACAAAATTGCGCCTCGCAGAAGCGGTGATGTAGCGGCGTGTTATGCCGACCCGACGAAAGCGGCTACAGAACTTAGCTGGCATGCAGAAAAAGGGCTGGAAGACATGTGCGCCGATACGTGGAATTGGCAGTCACAAAACCCTATGGGCTACCCTAAAGACTAGTTTTTGAGCGACCAGATGTGCTCTTATGCACAAGACCTTAAACGCTAGTTATACGTGAAAGAATATAAAAAAAACGCTATGCAATTGCATAGCGTTTTTTTATAAATACAGATTTGCGCGCTTTGGGTTCGTTGACACTTTCTCGCACCCGAATTACTCGTTGCCATCCTCAGACTTGTCTTCAGCCTTTGACTTTTCGGTTGGCTTGTCTTCTATAAGCGAGGCTTCATCAACGTCTTCAGTTGCCCCATCATAGTCGTCAAAATCGCCGCCCTCCAGCATCGCTTCAAAATCAGCAAAGTCATCTAATTGCTCATCATCTATGGCTTTATCACCGCTCTTACCATCGGTAACACGAAACTCTAGGTTTTCAAAATAGGCATTTTTTACAAACGCATAGTCATCTATCGACTGCTCTAACTGCGCTTCTTGATCTAACAACTGCGCTCTTGTTTCAAGTACCGATATTCCGATACGCGCTAGGTTTACAGAGCCCTCAAGCAGCGACATAGGAAACGCGAAGCCGTCGACATAGTCACCGGTAAAGCTGCGAGGGTCGCTGGGGCCTAAAAATGGCAGCATCAAGAAAGGACCCGTATCTAGCCCCCATACGGCCAGGGTTTCTCCAAACTGCTCTTCTTTGCGCTCAATACCTATTTTGCTCGCCACATCAAAGGTGCCGACTAACCCAACGGTTGTATTGATAAGGAACCGTGCCAGGCTGTCTAAGCCGTCATCTACCTTTCCTTGAAACATGTTGTTTAGGAAGTTCGCGGGTTCTTGCAGGTTATCCGTAATATTTACTAAGCCCGTACGTGCGGCCTGAGGCATTACCGTTACATAGGTAACGGTAACGGGGCGCAAAATATAGGCATCTAACACATCCCAGTTAAAATCCCATAACTTGCGGTTTACCGGTTCAAATGGATCACGGGGGTCGGATGTATCAACAGCAGCGCTGTTAGTTCTAGCTACATCAGCTTGTTCTTGCGCGCTATTACTCGCACAACCGCCTAAGAAGCTCGTGGCAATAATCAACCCAGCGATGAGTGATTTTGACAAATCCATACTTATAATTCCTTATTAATAATAACGCTTAATGAAGAGAGTTCGTTAGCCACAACCGTTGCTTCTGTGCTTCCCTGCCATTCCCCTTCAGATACTGCCACATTACCATCTTTAGATAGCCTAGCGGTTATTACAACCTCAGAGAGTGTAGCAAGAGTAAACTGGGGCATCATGGCATTATCAGTCGTTAACGATACAGAGATCGGGAAATCTTCAATGGGTAATTTCACCACAGCTGCCGGCATTTTATTGTCTGAATTTGCGTCTTGTGCGAACACAATTAAAAAGCCCGCTTTAGGTGCGTTTGCATCCGCTTCTTTAGACAAACTCACCGTCACGTCAAAGCCCGTTTCAATGGCATTGCCATCATTGTTAACACTTGGCTGCTTTTGCACTGTTCCAGCAGTTTGAAGCAACACCATTTCACTGGAATTGCCTTCGAGTTCCTTAATGCGGGCGCTCAAGCGCTGCGCCATATCGCTGTCAGAAGGAAGCTTGCCCTCTACTTGTTGATAAAAGCGCCGCGTGTTGTCCAAATCTCCGAGCTGAGCAGATACCACGGCCATCATAAGCGCGAGATTATCGTTTTGCGGTGTATCTTGTAGCAAGCCTAATAAGATAGATTGTGCTCGTTCAAGGTTATTTACATCGCCGGTAGTCATTAACGCTTGCGCAAGCGTGATACGATTAGCGGAATTTGATGGTGATAAGCTTACCGCTTTATCGATTGCCTCTATAGCTTGCACCTCTTGCCCTATACTCAGCATCAATCTGCCAAAGTACATCCAGCCGGTATCATCCTGAGGCTCCTCGCGAAGACGTTGGCGAATAGCCAGTGCCAGACTTGCTATATCTTCCTGGGTGAGGTTATTGGCATTACCACTGGCAAGCTGCTGACTTAACTCTGGCAAAGCGTCGATAGCCTGCTGCGCTTTAGCCACGCGCCCCACCTGATTAACCTGAGCATACACTACAATACCGCAAACTAGCGCTAACACGCCGCCTATTGCCAACGGTAATTTGGCATTGCCTGTTTTATGCGATTCAAAAGCGCTTTCATCGACCAAGGCTAACTTAAGCTCGTCTACAGCCTGTCGTTTATCGTGCTCGCTGATAAGCCCCTCTTGCACTTCGCGCTCGAGCTCAACTAAGCGCTGCTTTACAATTTGCGTATTACTTAAACTGTCTTGCTTTGCGTGGTTTTTACTGCGCAGCCAAGGGAAGGCAATAATGAGAAGAACAAGCGTAATTAAGCCTGAAACAATAATATAAAACTCAGACCAACTCATTCTTTCTCTCGCTCCAACATTTCATCTGCTTTAGCCAATTTGGCAGCCATATCTTCTGGTGGCGTGACTGATTTGCGGCGCACTACCACAATTAAGGCAATAAAAATAAACAATACAGGGCCAGCCCACAGCCAAAGCGTAGCCGCTGTCACCGGCGGCTGATAGTGTACGAAATCACCGTAGCGCGACTTCATAAACGCTATTACCTCTTGCTCTGTTTTGCCCTGCTTTAATAGCGAATACACCTTACGGCGCATATCGTGAGCAATCATGGCATCGCTGTCCGCAATGTTTTGGTTTTGACACATAGGGCAGCGTAGTTCAGCAGTTAGCCGTAAAAAGCTCTCTCGCTGTTCTGGGCTTTCAAATGAGAATTTATCTTGGGCAGCATGGGCGGAAAATGCTGTTATTACCCATAACAGCGTCACCATAGAAAGCGCAAGTGTTGCCAGGCCAAATCCGTTTTTTAGCCTGTTAACGCCAGTATATTGGGGGGATATATAAGATACGGCGGGGAGTAGTTTCATTGCAGCCCTCCCTGAGCGCTTTTATCATCGCTCATTACCGCGTTTACCTCTGTGTGCGCATCTGCACCTTGTGTTTTGGCCGCTTGTGCCACCAACTTATTATAAAGGGGGCCAACTTTTGTGTTCCAAACGCGCTCGTTAATATCGCCAATATGATGCATGCGTATAACGCCATTAGCATCAATCACAAAATGCTCTGGTGCGCCGGTCACGCCTAAGTCTAACGACGTATCGCGATATACATCAAAAATATTATAGGCATAAGGATTCCCGTAGCGACTTAGCATTTCAGTCACTTCTTGCTGAACACGGCTCAACGTTTTTGTACCGAAATCTGGGTCTAAATCCTGATCGAAATACAAACCGACTATATGCACATCTTGCTCATTTTTAAGCTGTGTTAGATACGGCATTTCAACCGCGCAGGTTACACACCATACGCCCCACACGTTTAAGATAGTAACCTGCCCTTTTAAATCTTCTGGTGTATATGTCACGTCCGGCTGCATTAAATCTGGCAGCGAGAAGGCCGGTAACGTTTTATCCTTAACCTGCGAATCTAATTCACGCGGGTCGGAAAAAAGCCCTTTAAAAAGAAAAATGACTAGCAACGAAAAGAGCACGATTGGAATAGCCACCAACGACGTTTTTTTCATTATGCATCTCCTTTTGTGGATACTCGTGACACGGCAGAGGCGTGGGTATTTGGTGTACCTGTTGAAGCTACAGATTTACTGCCAAGTACACGTTTCAACTTTTTCACTTTCGCCATGCGGTAGCGCTTATCACTAATAGAAAAAATACCGCCTATCGCCATAACAACCGCACCCGCCCATAGCCAGATAACAAACGGTTTAATGTAAATACGAATAGCCCATGCGCCATTGTCTAACGGCTCGCCCATGGCAATGAATAGATCACGCGCCAAGTTTGAGTGGATGGCCGCTTCTGTCATGGGCATGCGCTGCACAATGTACAAACGTTTCTCTGGCTCTAGATGCGCTATCATTTCACCATTTTTATAAACATCGAATATGCCTTTATCTGCATTAAAATTCGGACCTTCCACCTTCCGTACATCTCTAAAGCTAAAGTCATAGCCACCCAGCGAGACGGTATCGCCGATATCCATACGTACGTCGCGCTCAAGTTCATAATTGGAAACCAGCGTAATGCCAATAATACAGATAGCAAAGCCCACATGGCCTAGCACCATGCCCCAGTGACTTGGCGTAAGCTTGCGAAGTTTAGCTATTACTGATGCATTCTCGGTGTTCGACGAAGGCATAGCCGCTAAGCGCTGCATTACCTCTTGTACCGTGGTGACGAGGATCCAGAAAACCAGCACCATGCCCAGTACCCCCATGTAAGTGGGTTCGTCGTAAGCAAAGTTCACTAGTACACCTGCACTTAGTGCAATACCGCCTGCGACCAATAGTTGTTTTTGCAGTTCGCTGGCTTTTTGCTGTTTCCAGCGCGTTAGTGGACCTAAACCCAGCATTAATACAAAAGGCACAATGAGAAGCGTAAACATTTGGTTAAAGAACGGCGCGCCTACAGAAATACTGCCTAAGCCTAACTCTTTGTGAACAAGGGGCAGTAGCGTACCGAGAAGAACAACTAATGTTGCTGCGCACAGAAAGACATTGTTGCCCATTAACAGCACTTCTCGAGAAAACGCTTGGTAGCGCCCAGGGCTTTTAAGCGAGGCTGCACGCATGGCATAAAGCAGCAACCCAAAACCGCTAAGTACAATCAATATGCCCAAGATGAACAAGCCTCGAGTAGGATCGCTTGCAAAAGAGTGCACCGAAACAATAACTCCGGAACGTACTAAGAAAGTGCCTAGTAAACTCAAACTAAATGCAGCAATAGCAAGCAGCACTGTCCATGATTTAAACGCTTTTCGCTTTTCGGTCACTGCCAGCGAATGCATGAGCGCCGTGCCTACAAGCCATGGCATAAAGGATGCGTTTTCTACCGGGTCCCAAAACCACCAGCCGCCCCAGCCGAGTTCGTAATATGCCCACCAGCTACCTAGGGCAATTCCCACGGTTAAAAAGGCCCACGCTGCAATCACCCAAGGACGAGACCACCGCGCCCATGTCGAATCTAGTTGCCCCGAAATTAACGCAGAAATAGCGAACGCAAAGGCAACAGAAAAGCCTACGTACCCCATATAGAGCATAGGCGGATGAATAATCATACCAAAATCTTGCAGCAGCGGATTAAGATCTCGCCCGTCGACCGGGAAAAACGGTAGCATGCTGTCAAAGGGGTTTGAGGTAAGCAGCATAAATAAGTAAAAACCAATGCCTACCATGCCCAATACCGACAGTACTCTAGCGACCATGGCAAGAGGTATCCCCTTACTGAATATTGCTACTGCCACGGTCCAGATTGAAAGCATCAATACCCACAGTAGGAAAGAGCCTTCATGACCGCCCCAAACAGCAGTAATCTTATAGTAAATGGGCAATCGGCTATTTGAGTGTTGCGCAACGTAGGCCACACTAAAATCGTCAGTAACAAAGGCGTACGTTAAACACACGTAGGCAATAAGCGTGAAGGTGAATAAGCCAATTGCCAGTGGTTTGGCGGTTGCCATTAACGCTTCGTGCTTACGGTGAGCACCCCATAGCGGATAAACTGCCAACAATATAGAGAGCACTAATGCCAACGTTAGCGCGATATTTCCAATTTCAGGCACCATAGATTATTTGCTCCCGGCGCCGTTTGACGACTCATACGTTGGCATATTTTCAGGTTTTACATGCTTAATGCCTTTCATTTTTTCAGCAAGTTCTGGCGGCATATACTCTTCGTCATGCTTAGCTAATACTTCTTGCGCTTTAATCGCCCCAACATCGGTGAGTACACCGGTAGCGACAATGCCCTGACCTTCGCGGAACAAATCAGGAAGGATCCCCGTGTAAGTTACGGTAACAGTAGGACCGGTATCGATAAGGTCGAAACTAACGGCTAAGCTTTCACTGTCGCGGCTAACGCTACCCGGCACTACCATTCCGCCTATGCGAAGGCGCTGGCCTATCTGGGGCTTCTGACCATTTTTACCTTCAATGATCTCGCTTGGCGTATAGAAAAGGTCAATACTGTCATTTAGCGCGTAAAGCATTAATCCAACTGCACTTACTATTAAAAAACCGATAATTCCCACTACGGCTAGTCGCTGCTTTCGTCTCGGGTTCATGCAACTCTCACTTCGAAAAAACTAATAAACAATTACAAAACGCAAGTTAAAGCGATGTACTCTCTTGCTGTTGCTGTTGCTGTCGCGCTTTTTTAATGCGCGCTTTGCGCTCTTTTTCCACCACAACCTGTTTTAAAAGGTTACGGTGTTTAATAAAACTTTGGATGGCGATGATAGCCATGGCCGCAAATGTCACACCAAACGACAGCCATACATAAAATGCATAGCCCCCCATGTTGATAAAGTCGGCCAACGATTCAAACTGCATATTAGTTGCCCCCTTTCACGCTTTGGTTAACTTGCTGTTTAGAAGCTAACTGACTGATAGCCAAAGCTTGCACCCATGGCCTGTGCATTTCGCGTAAAACAATCTCATTTCGAAGGCGCACTGTGGTTACCGCACCAATAAAAAATGCGAATCCAAGTAAACTAATTAACAGCGGCCACAGCATTTCTGGCGCAATAGAAGGGTTATCAAACTTACTGATTGTCGCCCCTTGGTGCAACGTATTCCACCATTCTACCGAGTAGTGAATAATGGGGATATTTACTACGCCCACCAGCGCCATCACGCCTGCGGCTTTACCCGCCTGTTGTTTGTCTTCAAATGCGCCATAAAGGGCAATTACGCCCATGTACAAGAAAAGCAGAATAAGTTCTGAAGTTAGGCGTGCATCCCACACCCACCATGCGCCCCACATAGGTTTCCCCCATGCAGCACCTGTGAAAAGCGCAATAAAAGTCATCACCGCCCCAATTGGCGCCATAGCAATCATGCTCATATAAGCAGTTCGCCACTGCCACACCATCCCCACAAGCGCAGCGATGGCCATGGCTACGTAGGTGCCCATAGACAAGATTGCGCTAGGAACGTGGATATAAATAATTCTAAACGAATCACCTTGCTGATAATCTTGAGGCGCAAACGCCAGCCCCCATACCGTACCAACGCTAAGGCACAGTAACGCGCCAGCCCAAAACCAAGGCTGTAAGGTTAAACAAAGCTGATACGCACGCTCTGTTTTAGCGTAAGGGTGTAACCACTTCCACATTAGTTTTGACTCACTTTTAAAGAATACGCTATGGCAAACGGTGCCAACGCCGCAGCCAACAACAGCATGGCGGCGATAATAGCAAGTTGTGCATGATAAGGTAATTGCAGTGCGGCAGAATCCACAGCCGACGTGGCAAATATCAGTAACGGAATAAAGACAGGGATAAGTAGCAATGCCAACAGCACCCCGCCTTTTTGCAATCCAACGGTAAGTCCTACCGCAATGGCGCCAATTAAAGAAAGTAATGGCGTTCCCAGCAACAATGTTAAAACGAGTGCGATATACATATCGACCGTTAGATTCAAAAACATCGCTAGCAGCGGAGAAAGCAATAATAAAGGCACAAAACTGACCAGCCAATGGGCAGCTACCTTCACCGCGCTCACTGCCGGCAACGCCAGACCAGAGAGCATATACTGTTCTAGCGAACCGTCTTGGAAGTCATCGCGAAACAGTCTTTCCATTGCCATAAGTGATGACAAAATTGCCGCAATCCAAATTACCCCCGGTCCAATGCGCTGAAGGGTATCAGGAGAAGGGCTTACACCTAAAGGGAATAAGGTTACCACCATGAGTAAAAACATCAGTGGTTGCACCAATTCCGCTTTTTGATTGAACGCAATGTGCATGTCGCGTTTAAAAATACCTTGGTAAAGTGACATTAAAAGCGATACTCCAGGTCAAATACGCGGTGTTCCCCAGCGGTTTCTGACAGTGGTTGATGCGAAGTGGTAATAATAAGACCACCGCGACTAACATGCTCTTTCATACTTGTTTCAAGTAAGTGAACCCCTTTTACATCAAGCGCTGTAAACGGTTCGTCTAATATCCACACCTTTGCTGGCTTAAGCCATAGTCTTGATAGCGCCACACGACGCTGTTGACCTGCCGATAAATACCTAACAGGCACATCTTCAAGCCCAACTAAACCCACTTTCGCTAAGACGTCATAAAGCCCATTATGTTGCACCGATGTACTGTGTTGGGCTAACCAAAACGATAAGTTATCCAAGGCAGAAAGGCTGCCGTTAGTACCACTCTTATGTCCTAAATAGAAAAGATCGCGATAATAGTCTGTTTTGTCCTCGGCTATGTCCATTCCATTATATGAAACGGCGCCCGACTCAGGTGTACTCAGCCCAGTTAGAATGCGCAGCAAGCTCGTTTTACCTGCTCCATTTGGCCCGCGCAAATACAGCAACTCACCAGTATTAACAACCAGTGAAAGCCCCTCAAAAAGGGTTCTGTCTCGTTTGCTGCACGTTAATCCGCACGCCTCTAACACTACTTGGCTACTCCAACCTAAAAAAGAGGTTTTAAAAAATGGCGCTAGTCTACCACATGAACGCTTTTTCGCAGTCGCGAATTCCAATTAAATATGATTTACTTCAAAGACAAACACATTCTTCCTGAGCCTCCTTAGCCCAAGGGTGGGTTGTCTTTCAGCGCAAAGATGAATTGTTCATCTGCCTTAAGAACGAATGGTTTCGCTGTACTTTATTAGTGAGCGCTTATTAATGATGAAACAGCCTCAAAGCACTTTGCTATACTCAAATAAGTAAGGAAAAGCGCGACTATGCCGATATCTCAATTATGACAACACCATTATCATCACTATTGGCAGCCGCTCTGAATCAGTCAACTAGCCCGACCTCCCCTACATCTTTACCGTCACAGGTAAATGTTGATGCCGCTACTCAAGGGGCGAGTCGAA
This sequence comes from Alteromonas mediterranea DE, assembly GCF_000020585.3. Classification (NCBI taxonomy): domain Bacteria; kingdom Pseudomonadati; phylum Pseudomonadota; class Gammaproteobacteria; order Alteromonadales; family Alteromonadaceae; genus Alteromonas; species Alteromonas mediterranea. The sequence goes on along the minus strand of NC_011138.3, from coordinate 1,029,716 downwards.
GTACTTCTCCCGCTATTGCCAACGCTGCGCTGTCGCAGGCAGCCACCTTAGATAATGCCGCGAAAGTAATAGTTGAACGCTTACCTGAACGAGTGCTATCGATAACAGTGACACCAAATAATGTATCGTCAGCAGCTCAAGTACTCAACGTTGCCTTACCCGCAGAAGTCAGCGCTAAGCTTTCTAACCAAGCAATTAATAATGCGCAGCTTGCACTTTTGCCTACCTCCCCTGACCATATCTCAGGCCCAGAAGCGAAAAGTGCTCAAAATACTTCTCAAAGTCAGGTAAACACTCAGTCTGCAGTGCTGCTTTCTACACGCTTGTCTCAACAAGGCGTGTCATTGTCTGCGCCCGAAAAAGCTGAATTACTGAAAGCCGTGGCACAAGCTCTTGCTGCAAATAACGCCGCCGTTACGCTTAAAGGTCAACTTTCTATTTCTACAAAGAGTGAAAATTTTGGGCAACTCATGCTCACCACCGCTAAAAATGAGGTTATTCCCCTATCGGACATTAATACTGAAAAGCTTGATAGCACGGCTAAAGCAGCGCTTCAAAAGCTAGTTGGACAACAGGTCGTCATAGGACTAAGCCGAGCTAGCAACGGTGGAATCGCGCTGCAAATCTCTCAAGGTTTGTCCAATGAAAGTGCGGGCCCAACAACTAACCACAATAATTTCGCTGCCATGACTCATAAAAATGTAAGTACCAACTTACAACAACAGCTCACTTCCAGCGCACTTAAGCAAGGTGGCGTAGCTGTTGAGCATAACTTGAGTAACTCGCCTCGACTTAACGCGCTTTTAAAAGGTTCTGGTGCCGACTCTAACGCGTTAAAAGTACTTTCTGCATTGACCTTAAATGACAACAAGCTTTCGATTCGTACATCACAACAAAGCGCGGTATTACAAATTGATATACCTCAGAGCAAGGGGTCTTCCCTTGCGGCCCCGACTCTGACGCAGGAGCAGGTAAATAAACTTAACCTTTCGCAATTACCAAAAGCGACAGCGAAAGGGCTCGAAGCAGTCACGGGAAATAGCTCGCTTGAAGACTCTTCATCCATTACAAACCTAAAGGCAGCGGCTCCCACATCGCTTAAAGGCACCGATGTTCACAATGCCATCACTGCACTTTCTCGAGTATTACTGAGCCAAACAGGCAGTACAAACCAAGCACTAAACCAACTCATAACTATTGTGGAGAATGAAAGATTACCGCCCAGCCAGGGTATGCCTAAAGCACATGAAGCTCAGCATTTTGATAAAATTTTGCAGCAACTTAAAGGCCTTGATGCGCTCAACGCGAAGGCTTCTCAAGCCAAGGTATCCAATGGGGAATTTATCGGCCCTCCAAAGCCACCCAAGGAACAACTGCTAGCATCGGCAAAAGCTATATTAACTGAAGGGAAAGATGCCGCTTCAGCAGAGAATAATGGCCTGCAAGGAAAAGACAGTGGGCGTAAACCCTCGCTTGTATCACTTGCCTCTCTCGCACAAGCGTTAAGCTCACAGGCCAAAGGCTTATCAAATAGTTTACTGAGCAATATCGCTGCACAACTGGCGGCTACACAAGGTAAAGGGGCAGAAATAGCGCCAGTGGTTTCAGATAGTCACGCCACTATAGCGGGTTCAAAATCAAATGAGAGCGTAGCTGGCGAGAATGAAAGTGCTATCGAGGTGGTAAAAAGCGGAACAAAGAAACTAGCGCTAGATATGAATGAACAAGGATTGTCGCAACGCTTGCAGCAGCTTATATCTACACAGGCGCTCGTTACCACACCAATAAACTTAACCTCGCCCGTAAACGCTTCCAGCTTTGTTCAAGGATTGGTTGCTTTGATTCAATTAGCACTATCGGGGCGTGCCATGCAGCGTCAGCCTGGCTTAAAAACGCAAATAGATGCGCCTGACTCTATCGTTTCAAAAACGTTAGCGAATATGGGGGTAACGGCTCAACCAAGTCGCGTTAGCCAAGACATGAACCAGCTAGACGGCCGACAACAGCTGCTTTCTCAACTTAAAACGCTGCTAAGTAGCCACCAGCAAAACAAAATTGCTAATGTAGATGGCCGTATTCAAGGGCAAGATAGTTTCTATTATGTATTGCCATCACTTTCACAACACCACAGTCCACCAGAACTCTTGATAAAACGAGAGCAAGGTGGGCAGAACAATAAGCACGCACAAACAGGCGAGCGCTCTCTTTGGAATATCACGATGAAGCTGGACATTGGTGACAGCGGACAAGTTTTGGCAAAATCAAAGATAGATCAAAGTAGCATTACGCTCGATTTGTATGCATCAAATGATGAAGTATTAAGACGCATTAGCGATACCCTGCCCTACCTGCATCGTCGTTTAGAATCATTAGGGCTGGAGGTTGAAAACACGAGCTTTCAGCGGGGTCATATCCCTGACACGCTAAACACTCGACCGCATCAAATTTTTGAAACACGGGTATGAGAAGTGCATCGATGAGCGACACGAGAAAGGCGAAACGGGCAATTGGATTAAAATATGAAGGTGGCGATAAGAAAAACACACCGAAGGTCGTGTCCAAAGGCTATGGAGACTTAGCCGAAGCGATTATCGCCATGGCTGAAGAAACGGGCATTTTAATCCACGAAGACCCGTATTTAAGTGAAGTGTTGGCCACTCTCGATGTAGGTCAAGATATCCCTGAGTCACTGTATTTTGTTATTGCTGAACTCCTTGCTTATTCTTATGTATTGCAAGGCAAGATACCGCCTGGCTGGGAAGGTATTATCAAACGTGTTGATTTTGAGGTTTAGGGCAGAAATACTGCCTATGTCTTTCCCTGCAGCTCTATCCAAGCGTTAGCAAAGAGAAAGTAAAAAACGCTTAGTCGGGCTTTTTATCTATTGTAACTAAATAGCCCGCTATTACGGGCTATTTTTAAATGAGTGTAATAACTGCAGCCCTTACTTATCTAAACAACACTTTTTCTTTATTAAACCAGTGTATGCAGAAGAAGATAAGCCCGGTTGCAATAACCGCTGTAGAAGTGAAAATTCCGAACAGGGCGAAGTAATCCATAGTCCCCTTGAACAGTTCTTTCATCGCCAGTGCTACGTTAGTCAGCGGAACCCATACCCAGCCACCTTTCAACTCTACACCAGGCATCATGGCAATAATAACAGGGAAGATGACTACCATTATGAGCGACCCCATATAGCTTTGCGCTTCTTTAAACGAGCGAGCGTAGATAGAAAGAGACAGTAATACTGCTGCGAACACTGCCACAACCGGGACCAACATTAAGAAGATAAGTAAAAAGTCGACTAGACCAATCATAGACATTATTTCTACTACAAATTCCACTGCCATACCTTGGGATAATACCAAGCCCCATATGGCCATGGAAGATACCGTTATTAGCGCAGTAACAATACCTGCGGTGGCAACCGTAAAGAACTTGCCCAATACCAACTTGTGACGATCCATTGGCGATATAAGCAGGGTCTCTAGGGTACCGCGCTCTTTTTCTCCTGCACCTAAATCTGCTGCTGGTGCCATCGCACCCTGTAAACACAAAATAAAGATGAAGTACGGCAGCATACCGCCTAAGCGTTCACCCCATACTTCACGATCATCCGCCACATTTTGCTTTTCTATCTTGATTGGCTTCAACAAAGCCTCTTGCTGAGTTTCATCTAGATTAAGCTGCGCAAAAGCGGTCTGTTGGAAAGCATCGGTATATTCATCAATGATGTCAGATACACGCCCCATAACTTTGTTAAGGCCTGCATCGTTTAAATAAAGCTGAATCTTATGTTGCCCTGAATTTAATACATCACTATCGAAACTTTCTGGTATAACCAACACAAAGTCTAACGTTTCGTTTTTAATGAGTTTGGCATAATCCGTTTCATCGCCAATCGCGACCGGTTCAAACTTATCAGACGCGTCGTTAAAAGATTGTACAATTGCTGGCGCGTAGGCTTCGCCAACGATAGCGTATTTTAATACTTCGTTTTCTGCTTTATCTGCCGCTGAACTCATAAAAAAGAATGCGACACCAAAAATGGCTGGGAACAGTAGAAGCGGTAAACCAATCATAAAGATGATGGTTTTCTTATCGCGCAATAGCTCTTTGAATTCCTTTTTAAAGATTAACCACATTGCCCGTCTCCTCAGTATCCATTGATAGTGTTTTTAGAAAGCTCTTGTGCATCTGACCGCTGGCCCCTTCATTGCCAGACAAAGCACTAAAAGCGGCAAGCGAATCGTTAAATACGGTTTCCCCTTGGTTAATCACGGTCACCTTGTCGCAAAGGGTTTGCACCTCATCAAGATGGTGAGTAGAGAAAATAACCGGGGTACCTTTATCCTTAAGGCGTTGGATAAATTCCATAACGGTACTGGTTGCCATAATATCAAGGCCGGTTGTAGGTTCATCAAGTACCACCAGTTCTGGCTCGTGAATAACAGCGCGGGCAATCGACACTTTTTGTTTCATGCCTGATGAAAAATTCTCCGCTCTTCTATCAAGGAAGGTTTGCATATCGAGCAAGTCAGCTAACTCTTCAATACGTGCATTAATCACATTTTTTGAAATGCCGTGTAGCTCACCGAAGTAGCTAATATTTTCACGCCCACTTAAACGGCCGTATAGACCTGTTGAACTGGAAAGAAAACCAATCTTTTTTCGCGCAATGTTTGGGTTAGAAAGTACGTCCTCGCCACCTATGAGCACTTTACCGCTGTCGGGTTTAAGCGCTGTTGAAAGCATACGCAATGTAGTGGTTTTACCTGCGCCGTTAGGCCCTAGCAGTCCCAGAACCTGACCTTTTTCGCAAGTAAAAGACACATCCCTTACTGACTGAAAATAACGCCCTTTTAAACGCGGGTCCTTCTTCTCTTGTTCGCTAAGCTTTTTCGGGTTTTCCACCGTAAAGCGTTTAGCGAGACCTGATATTTCAATCATTCCCTTTTCCCTCTTGATGTAAGCTGTTCTCAATATTAATCGTTGTTCAAGGCATTATTTGCTATAGCCACAAATTTTCCTTATTTATATTCTCAAACGTTGAACCTTGGAAATACCCCAAAAGCCAACCTTTCTTTGTAGTCTTCGCTTATCGTACTTTATTACAGCATTCCCTGTTTTTATTTTTTGTACAAGTTCTAGGTTACCAAGAAGTGTTAATAAATATGTATTGTCGAAGGTATAAAATGCAGATACAAAAAAACCCACCAAAGGGTGGGTTTTTAATCGCTATGAAGCGTTAATTTTACTCAGGAAGTACGTCGTCTTCACCCTGCGGCAATGCTTCTTCTGCCTTTACTGTTTTAGAAAGCAATAGTTCTTGGCGGATCTTCGTTTCGATCTCGTTTGCTGTCTCTGGGTGTTCCTTAAGGTACTTCATTACGTTTGCTTTACCTTGACCAATACGGTCACCCTTATAGCTGTACCAAGCGCCGGCTTTATCAACAAGCTTCTGCTTAACACCTAGGTCAATAAGCTCTGCTTCTTTGCTGATACCTTCACCGTAGCGGATCATAAATTCAGCTTGTTTGAACGGTGGCGCAACCTTGTTTTTCACGACCTTCACGCGGGTTTCGTTACCCACTACCTCATCGCCTTCTTTAACTGCACCAATACGGCGAATGTCTAGACGAACAGAAGAGTAGAACTTAAGCGCGTTACCACCCGTTGTCGTTTCTGGGTTACCAAACATTACACCAATCTTCATACGAATTTGGTTAATGAAGATACAAAGGGTGTTTGAACGCTTAATGTTTGCCGTAAGCTTACGCAGCGCCTGTGACATCAAGCGGGCCTGAAGACCAACGTGAGAATCACCCATGTCACCTTCAATTTCGGCTTTTGGTGTAAGTGCAGCAACCGAGTCAACAATAACGACGTCTACGGCACCAGAGCGAACTAACATGTCGCAAATTTCTAACGCTTGCTCACCAGTGTCAGGCTGGGATACCAATAGCTCGTCAATGTTTACGCCTAACTTTTCGGCGTATACAGGGTCTAGCGCGTGTTCAGCGTCAACGAACGCACAGGTTTTACCATTTTTCTGCGCTTCAGCGATAACTTGAAGAGTTAGCGTGGTTTTACCTGATGATTCAGGGCCGTAAATTTCTACAACACGACCACACGGTAAACCGCCTATGCCTAGAGCGATATCAATGGTTAGTGAGCCAGTAGAAATTGCTTCAATATCCATGGCTTGGTTGTCGCCTAAGCGCATGATAGCGCCTTTACCAAATTGCTTTTCAATTTGGCCTACTGCGGCGGTTAAAGCTTTTGATTTGTTATCGTCCACGTATGTATCCTCAAGGATTTGCGGTTAAATTCTGTTTTGACATCGCCTATTCATTTAATGACGGTATCAAATAATGATCACATTCTATACTGTACAAGCATACAGTTTCAACCCGTATTTTTAATTTTCACTCAACAATTTTACTAAGTGAGAAATAGCAAAAGCGATCGCGTGATGGCGAACTTCATCTCTGTCACCGCTAAATACTTGTTTAATTTGTTCCGCTTTTTCGCCACATAAAAAACCGAACCATACAGTACCCACCGGCTTTTCTTCACTGCCACCATTTGGGCCAGCAATCCCGCTTACAGTAACAACGAGTTGCGCACCACTATTGCGGCGTACTCCGTCCGCCATTTCTTTTACCGTTTGCTGAGATACGGCGCCATACTCTACTAGCGTTTGCTCGGTAACGCCCAATCGGCTTTGTTTAGCACTGTTTGAGTAGGTTACCCATGATTGATTAAACCAATCCGAGCTGCCCGATACACTGGTAAAAGCAAAGGCTATACCTCCGCCCGTACAGGACTCTGCGCTAGACACACTCCAACCTTTTGCTCGAAGTGCATCGCCCAATACCTGAATTTGAGCAGATAATGCACTATCAAGCCTTAAAGGGGTGGCGTTTACTGTCGAATCAGTTGAAAATGTCCCGTTCATTTTAGAGATACCTAGTTACACCTGTTGTTATTCACCAGATCTGTTATTCATAAGATCTGCGCTTGATCTTAAAGAGGGTGAGTTTATCATTTATTCCCTTCAACAGGCATTAAACCCAGCAACAAATTCGCAGAGGCATTTTTTGGAATCACATACTCCTATGATGCGCCAATATTTAAGCATAAAGGCGCAACATCCGAATATTCTACTTTTTTATCGCATGGGCGATTTTTACGAGTTATTTTATGACGATGCCAAAAAAGCTGCTGAATTACTGGACATTTCGCTTACGGCGCGAGGTAAATCGGGTGGCGAGCCCATTCCCATGGCAGGCGTGCCTTATCATGCGGTAGAAAGCTACCTATCGCGTTTAGTAAAAATGGGGGAGTCGGTTGCCATTTGTGAACAAGTTGGCGACCCAGCGACGAGCAAAGGCCCCGTTGAGCGTGCCGTACAGCGCATTGTTACGCCGGGCACTGTAACCGACGAAGCTTTATTAGAAGAGCGTCGCGACAATATTCTTGCCGCTGTGTGCGGCCATAGCATGCATTATGGGTTAGCCACATTAGATGTAACTAGCGGTCGCTTTGTGGTGTTCGAGTGCGATAGTGATGAAAGCTTACTGGCTGAAATTCAGCGCATTAACCCGGCTGAGTTACTTTACCCTGAAGGCTTTGAAAGCCTGTCTCTTGTTGAAAATCGCAAAGGGCTACGCAGGCGTCCCGAGTGGGAATTCGACGTAGATACTGCAAATGAACAGCTTAACGCCCAGTTTGAAACTAAAACATTAGATGGCTTTGGTATAAAAGGCGTCACTAAAGGATTAGGCGCAGCAGGTTGTGTTTTACAATATGTAAAAGATACCCAGCGCACTGCCCTGCCCCACATTCGCCGCATTCAGACTGAACAGCAAGACAGCCGTGTTCAGCTTGATGCCGCAACGCGCAGAAACCTGGAACTTACCCATAATTTGTCTGGCGGTCAGGAAAATACCCTGTTCAGCGTAATGGACACTACCACCACGGCCATGGGCAGTCGTATGTTACAGCGAATCATTCACTCGCCGCTGACCGACCAGCATGAGCTCCAAAGCCGCTTAGACGCAATAGACACCTTTATTAATGACGATCCTGAAGATATCCGCAATGCGCTAAAACACATTGGCGACATAGAGCGTATTATGGCGCGTTTAGCCCTTCGCTCGGCGCGCCCTCGGGATTTTGCACGTTTAAAAAATGCGTTTAATGCACTGCCTGATTTGCAAGATGCTCTTGCCCGTTTTGACACAGGACAAATTAGAAGTATTGGCGAAACCATTGGCACTTACCCTGAGCTTCAAGCCCTGTTAAACAGCGCTATAATCGATAACCCACCAGTTGTTATACGCGATGGTGGCGTAATTGCCGAAGGCTATAATGCTGAACTGGATGAATTGCGTAAGCTATCACAAGGCGCTACCGACTACTTAGATGCGATGGAGCAACGTGAGCGTGAACGCACAGGCATTTCCACATTGAAAGTGGGCTATAACAAAGTGCACGGGTTTTTTATTGAAATTAGTCGTGCTAACAGCGCTTTGGCCCCCGCCGAATACATCCGAAGACAGACCCTTAAGAACACCGAACGTTACATTACGCCTGAGCTTAAAGAACACGAGGACAAAGTGCTAAGTAGCCAAGGGGCTGCACTTGCCCTTGAAAAACAGCTTTATGAAGCCTTGTTCGACAATTTTGCGCCATACCTCAACAAGTTAATTGAAACCGCCGCAGCGCTTGCCAAGCTCGACGTGCTGTGCTGTTTTGCCGAACGCGCGGTATCGCTCGATTGGCATCGGCCAAAATTGAGCCAAGAATGTGCGCTTACTTATGATGCCGGTCGCCACCCTGTGGTTGAGAACGTAATGAAAGACCCCTTCATTGCCAACCCACTGCAACTGGATACTGAGCGCCGTATGCTCGTTATTACCGGCCCAAACATGGGCGGTAAATCGACCTACATGCGTCAAACAGCGCTTATTGCTTTATTGGCCTGCATCGGCAGTTATGTGCCTGCTGAAAACGCCCACATCGGCAAGCTGGATCGCATATTCACCCGGATTGGCGCATCAGATGACCTGGCCTCTGGCCGCTCAACCTTCATGGTTGAAATGACCGAAACGGCAAATATTCTTAATAACGCGACTGAAAACTCACTGGTGTTAATGGATGAAATTGGCCGTGGTACCAGCACCTATGATGGTTTATCGCTGGCATGGGCTTGCGCGAGCTACTTGGCGAAGCAACTCAACGCCTACACCCTTTTTGCGACCCACTATTTTGAGCTGACCGAACTACCCGAAACGCAAGCAGGCGTTGTGAACGTGCATCTTAATGCGATGGAGTTTGAAGACACCATTCGCTTTATGCATACCGTATCTGAAGGCGCCGCGAACAAGAGCTTTGGTTTACAGGTTGCGCAACTTGCTGGTGTACCAAAACCTGTGATTAAAGCCGCTCAGCAAAAGCTCGCTATTTTAGAATCATCACACGTCATGACCAGTGATGAATCAAGGGGCAGTGACACTTCACAAGCGCAAAGCAACACCTCCAGAAAAATTGACAACGGTTCAAATGCGAAAGGACAAGCAGAAATGCTTTTTCCAGACAAACCGCACCCCGTGGTGGAAGCACTTGAAAACTTATCGCCCGATGAGCTATCTCCTCGCCAAGCGCTCGACCTCATCTACACCCTTAAACGCTTAAGTCAATCGTAAAATTGCGCATCATGTGGGCAAATTGATTGTCTGCTCACATGAATTTGCGTATACTATCGCCCCGTCCAAAGTGTAGCTGGTTTTGTTCTAAACTCAGCCTATATTTACCATACAACCCAAACGTTCTAGGTTTCGCATGACAAATTATATTTTCGTCACAGGTGGTGTAGTTTCATCGCTAGGTAAAGGTATTGCTGCAGCATCATTAGCCGCAATTCTGGAAGCTCGCGGTCTCACCGTAACCATGTTAAAACTCGACCCTTACATCAATGTCGACCCGGGCACAATGAGCCCCATCCAGCATGGTGAAGTATTTGTTACCGATGACGGCGCAGAGACCGACCTTGATCTTGGTCACTATGAGCGTTTTATTCGCACCCGTATGACCAAGCGCAACAACTTCACAACCGGCCGGGTATATGAAGAAGTACTGAAGCGTGAGCGTCGCGGTGATTACTTAGGTGCAACCATTCAGGTTATCCCTCACATTACCAATGAAATTAAGCGCCGCGTTATCGAAGGTGCTGAAGGTCATGATGTGGCTATTGTTGAAGTGGGCGGAACCGTAGGTGACATCGAGTCACAACCTTTCTTAGAAGCTATTCGTCAGCTTGGTACTGAAGTGGGCCGTGAACGCGCTATGTTCATGCACTTAACACTTGTGCCTTACATGCCTGCATCGGGTGAAGTTAAAACCAAGCCAACGCAGCACTCGGTAAAAGAGCTTCGCTCTATTGGTATTCAGCCAGACATTTTAGTGTGCCGTTCTGTCGGTGCATTGCCAGCCAGTGAACGCTCTAAAATTGCGCTGTTCACTAACGTTGCTGATAAAGCCGTTATTTCATTAAAAGACGTAGACAGTATTTACCGTATCCCGGCCGCACTTAAAGCTCAGGGTATGGATCAGCTGGTTGTTGACCGCTTCGGTCTTGAATGTAATGAAGCCGACTTGTCTGAGTGGGAACAGGTACTTTACGCAGAATCTAACCCTACCGCTGAAGTTAATATCGGCATGATTGGGAAGTACGTAGAACTGCCTGATGCTTATAAATCAGTTAATGAAGCGCTTAAACACGCCGGCCTTAAAAACCGTCTTACTGTGAATATTCATCACATTGACTCACAAGATGTGGAAAGCAAAGGCACACAAATTTTAGAGCAGTTAGATGCTATCTTAGTGCCTGGCGGCTTTGGTGAGCGCGGTATTGAAGGTAAAATTGCGGCAGCCCGCTATGCGCGCGAAAACAAGGTGCCATACTTAGGAATTTGTTTGGGTATGCAGGTAGCGCTTATCGAATACGCACGTAACGTTGCCGGCATGGAAAAAGCGAACAGCACAGAGTTCGACCCTGAAACACCTTACCCAGTTGTTGGCCTTATTACCGAGTGGTTAGACGCTGCGGGTACGACCGAAGTGCGCACTGAAACATCAGACCTTGGCGGTACAATGCGTTTAGGTAGCCAGCTTTGCCACCTTATTGAAGGGACAAAAGTACACGAGATGTACGGCAACGCTGAGATTTATGAGCGCCACCGTCACCGTTACGAAGTGAACAATAATCTTCGCGATCAAATTGAAGCAGCAGGATTGAAAGTAAGTGGTTTGTCCACTGACAAGCGACTTGTAGAAGTAGTGGAAATCCCTGATCATCCTTGGTTCATTGCGGGCCAATTCCACCCTGAGTTCACATCAACGCCTCGGGATGGACACCCTTTATTTACTGGTTTCGTTGCTGCGGCAGGAAAGTACCAGAAAGAAAATCACTAATTTCTAATAAAAGGGGCGCTCTCTCCCGTTGCGCCCCATTACATTGTTGAGGAAAAAACATGGCGAAAATTAGTCGCATTATCGGACGCGAAATCTTAGATTCACGCGGAAATCCTACTGTAGAAGCAGATGTATACTTAGAATCAGGCGCAATGGGCCGTGCTGCTGCACCATCAGGTGCCTCTACTGGTAGCCGCGAAGCACTAGAACTTCGCGACGGCGACAAGTCTCGTTACCTAGGTAAAGGCGTAACAAAAGCCGTTGCAGCGATTAACGATACCATTTCACCAGCATTACTAGGCAAAGACGCACTAGCACAAGCTGATATCGACGGCATCATGATTGACCTTGATGGCACAGAAAACAAAGAAACACTGGGCGCGAACGCGATCCTTGCGGTTTCTCTTGCTGTAGCAAAAGCGGCAGCGGCTGAAAAAGGCGTAGCACTTTACGAGCACATTGCAGACCTAAACGGCACATCTGGTCAGTACTCAATGCCAGTACCTATGATGAACATCATCAACGGTGGTGAGCACGCTGACAACAACGTAGACATTCAAGAGTTCATGGTTCAGCCAGTAGGCGCGAAGAGCTTTAAAGAAGCACTACGTATGGGCGCGGAAATTTTCCACGCACTTAAGAAAGTACTTTCTGCCAAAGGTCTAAACACAGCGGTTGGTGACGAAGGTGGTTTTGCCCCTAACCTTAGCTCAAACGCTGAAGCACTTGCTGTTATCGTTGAAGCCGTTGAAAACGCTGGCTATAAAATGAATGAAGACATCACACTTGCACTAGACTGTGCGGCGTCTGAATTCTACAAAGAAGGCAAATACGTTCTATCTGGCGAAGACAAAAGCTTCGATTCAGAAGCGTTTGGCGACTACCTTGCTGACCTTTCTGCACAGTACCCAATTGTATCTATTGAAGACGGCCTAGACGAAAGCGACTGGGACGGCTGGGCAAGCCTAACTAAGAAGATTGGTGACAAAGTACAGCTAGTTGGCGACGACTTGTTTGTAACTAACACCAAAATCCTTAAGCGCGGTATTGATAACGGCATTGGCAACTCAATCCTTATCAAGTTCAACCAAATCGGTTCACTAACTGAAACCCTTAACGCAATTAAAATGGCGAAAGACGCTGGCTTTACAGCGGTTATCTCTCACCGTTCTGGTGAAACAGAAGACGCCACCATTGCTGACCTTGCAGTAGGTACAGCGGCTGGCCAAATCAAGACGGGTTCACTATGTCGTTCTGACCGTGTTGCTAAGTACAACCAACTTCTTCGCATTGAGGAAGCATTAGGTGACGCAGCAACTTACAAAGGCCGTAGCGAAATCAAAGGCCAGTAAGTTACCCCTGTTAAAATGATGAAAGGCCGCTTAATATAGCGGCTTTTTTTGTCTGTTTTTCACGCTGTTTAATTAAACCGTGTAGCATCAAGCGCTGAATCTTGGTAGTGTTAAATGACTCTAGACAGGCATTTGATAACCCTAATGGCTCCAGGCGACGAACTTTCCCACTCTACTACCAACACTCAAGTTGGCTTTTTTAGTGACGCTGGTGAACTAGGTGGAAGCCATCCTCAATTTAATGAAATATGTACTGCCTTGTACGAAAGGGAAGTTATCTCTCTCGCACACAGTCAAATAACGAACCTCTCTTTACTTAAGCGTCGAATGGGCGGCCTGCCCTATCACGTTAAAGCCATTGCTCGACATATGGTAAATAACGAGGCTTTATCTAACCCATCGCCGCTAAGAGTGGATACACACAATGGTAGTTGGTATGCCAAGCAATCGGCCAAATGCCCCGGTATTAATCATTTAGATGATTCAGAAAAACGGGAGTCCTGGTATCGAAAAAATGCTAAGTACGGCCTTGTTGTCCCCGTTCTAGTTTTAAATATTGAAGGTACGCACATTGAACTCGATTCTATTGATATGGTTAATCAAGACAATACGCAGCTACATTTAAACAAGAATGGATGGTTTGCTAATACAGGTGAATGTATTCACTCCACTACACAGCCAGACGATGACTCTGCTTCAACGGCGCTTTCTGTGGAGCGTAAAATATTACTGCGGCCTTCAAAGGCTATAGTAACCGCAGCATGCTGTGGCCACGCGTGGAGCTTTAAGTCAAAGCGTTCACCTCGTGCATTAACCCTTCGCGAAATGCGCTTGTCGACGCAATTAAACTGGAAGAATTTCACGTTAAATCCAAAAGACCAATAAATATGCACTAATTGAGAATAAAAATTCAAAACACCGAAAACCGAAATTTTATATTTTTTAGTAGAAACATCCTACCTAAAGAGAAAAAAGCCACAAAATCTCTAAGACCCTAAGCTCTCTACCTTAAAATCACCTTTCACTCAAATCCTGGTTAGGATAAATATCCTAAATAATTAAAAGATAGCTTTTATACGCGAAAAATATACTCATTATCGTAAACAATGGTTGACCTCTCCATGCCACATGGTACATTGTCGCTATCAACTTGGTCAGCAAAGAAACAACAGCAAATGCGTATTCGTTTTCTTCTTCTATCTCTACTCCTTATGGCAGCCAGACTGCACGGGTAGATTGCGACCAGCGATTCAAATTCACAAAAACCCGTGCCAAGCACGGGTTTTTTTTTAACTATTTAACTGAGAGAGCGTCATGACAAATCAAGTGAAAATCTTTGATACCACATTGCGAGACGGTGAGCAGGCCTTACCTGCAAGCCTAAGTGCCAAAGAAAAACTGCAGATTGCGCTGGCGCTCGAACGGTTAGGCGTTGATATTATCGAAGCTGGTTTCCCTGTATCTTCACCCGGTGATTTTCAATCAGTTCAAATGATTGCAAAAGAAGTGAAAAACTCTATCGTTTGTGGTTTATCTCGGGCGCTTCCAGGCGACATTGATGCCTGTGGACAAGCGTTGAGCGTTGCCGAACAGTTTCGTATACACACCTTTATCGCCACCTCTGAAATTCACGTGGGCGCCAAGCTTCGCAAGTCTCAAGATGAAATTGTGGATATGGCAGTAGCTGCCGTAAAACATGCGCGCAAGTACACAGACGACGTGGAGTTTTCGTGTGAAGATGCGGGCCGTACTCATATCGATTACCTATGTCGTATGGTAGAGGCAGCAATCAACGCCGGCGCAACTACCGTCAATATTCCTGATACCGTAGGCTACACCACGCCAACTGAGTTTGGCGGCATTATTCAGCAACTGTTCAATCGCGTTCCGAATATCGATAAAGCGACCATTTCGGTGCATTGCCACAACGATTTGGGTTTAGCCGTTGCAAACTCCCTTGCGGCCGTCGAGCAAGGCGCTAGGCAGGTAGAGTGTACTATTAATGGTATTGGTGAGCGTGCGGGTAATGCGTCGCTAGAAGAAATTGCCATGATCTTACAAACTCGTAAGAACATGTTGGGCTTTGAAACCAATATCAATTCTTCTGAAATTTCGCGTTCTTCTAAGTTAGTTAGTCAGCTTTGTAATATGCCGGTGCAGGCAAACAAAGCCATTGTCGGCGCTAACGCATTTAGTCACTCGTCTGGTATTCACCAAGACGGCGTCTTAAAAGCGCAAAACACTTATGAAATTATGACCCCAGAAAGTGTGGGCATTAATAAAAACAACCTAAACCTAACGTCGCGATCTGGCCGCCATGTAATTAAACACCGTTTAACCGAACTGGGTTATAAAGCTGAAGACTATGATTTAGAAGCGGTTTATGACGCATTCTTGAAGTTAGCGGATAAAAAAGGGCAAGTTTACGATTACGACCTTGAAGCCTTGTTATTCTTTGATAAACAAAAACACGACCAAGCTCACTTCCAATTGCTTTATCTTCAAGCGAATTCAGGCCGTGAAATCATTCCAAGCGCCACGGTTAAAATGAAAGTGGGCAATGAAGAAATTACCCAGTCTAGTACTGGCAACGGCCCTGTAGATGCGGCTTATAAAGCGATTATGTCTATACTAGGGCATGAAGATTTAGATGTTGTGGACTTCAAACTAGATTCAAAAGGTGAAGGTGCAGACGCCCTTGCACAAGTAAGCGTTATCGCCACTTATAAAGGCCGCCGCTTCCATGGTATTGGCCTTGCTACAGATATTGTAGAAGCCGGCGTTAAAGCCTTGATCTTTGTATTAAACAACACTTATTTAGCCGATCAAATCGATCAGCAAAAAAATCAACAAGAACGCGTTGCGGGAGTATAAATGAGCCAGTATTCAATTGCCGTACTAGCCGGAGACGGTATCGGCCCAGAAGTTATGCAGGAAGCCAATAAGGTTTTAGATGCAGTCGAAAAGAAGTTTAACGTTAGCCTAAACCGAACTGCATACCCTGTGGGTGGCTATGCCATTGATACTGAAGGTGAAGCCCTGCCTTCTAAAACTTTGCTAGGCTGCGAACAAGCCGATGCGATTTTGTTTGGCAGTATCGGCGGCCCTAAATGGGATACATTACCGTTAGAGCAGCGCCCAGAACGTGCTGCGTTGCTTACCCTTCGCAGCCACTTTGACCTGTTCAGTAATCTTCGCCCTGCACGCATTTATCCTGGTCTTGAAAGCCTGTCGCCGCTACGCGAAGACATTGCCAAGTCAGGGGTAGATGTTTTAGTTGTGCGCGAACTGACTAGCGGTATTTACTTTGGCCAGCCAAAAGGTCGTGAAGGTGAAGGCGAAGAGGAATTCGCTTATGACACCATGCGCTACAGCAAACGGGAAATTCGCCGTATTGCTATTGCAGCGTTTGAAGCAGCGCAAAAGCGTCGCGGTAAAGTAACCTCTGTAGATAAAGCAAACGTATTGGTCACAAGCCGTTTATGGCGCGAGATTGCCGAAGAAGTAGCAAAAGACTACCCAGACGTAGAGCTTGACCATATCTACATCGACAACGCGACTATGCAAATTATGAAGAACCCGGCTCAGTTCGACGTGATGCTATGCTCTAACCTGTTTGGCGACATCGTTTCTGACGAATGTGCGATGATGACCGGCTCTATGGGCTTGTTACCGTCGGCAAGTATGAACGAAGATGGCTTTGGCCTTTATGAACCTGCAGGCGGTTCAGCCCCCGATATCGCAGGTCAGGGTATCGCTAACCCTATCGCACAAATTTTATCAGCCGCTATGATGCTGCGTTTTAGCATGAACTTAGGTGATGCCGCAGACGCCATTGAAAAAGCGGTCGTCGCAACACTAGAAGCAGGTGTACTGACAGGCGAGTTACTCCCTGCTGAACAACGTGAAAATGCAGCAAGCACATCGCAAGTAGGCGATGAAATTGTAAAACAATTAATGGCGCAGGAGTAAAAGAACCTCATGGCCAAGACCTTATATGACAAAGTGTGGCAAGCGCACATTATCGACCAAATCGGTGAAGACAGCTTAATTTATATCGACCGTCATTTAATTCACGAAGTGACGTCGCCGCAGGCATTCGCGGGCTTAAACGAAAAGGGCCGCAAAGTACGTCGTCCAGATCGTACTGTTGGCACTATGGATCACAGTATATCAACCCGTTCATTGGCAATTGATGCGTGCGGCCCGGCTAACGCGCTGCAGCTTCAAACCTTGGCTAAAAACTGTGAAGAGCATAATATTCAGCTTTTTCCTGTTGGCCACCAAAAGCAAGGCATTGTGCATGTTATGGGGCCGGAACTTGGCTTAATTCAACCCGGCATGACAGTAGTGTGCGGTGATTCACATACCGCTACCCACGGCGCATTTGGTGCGCTTGCTTTCGGTATTGGTACGTCTCAAGTCGAGCATGTACTGGCTACGCAAACCCTTAAGCAAAGCCGTGCGAAAAGCATGCTGATTAATGTAAACGGTAAACTACCCGTTGGCATTACCGCAAAAGACATCATTCTTGCCATTATTGGCAAAATTGGCCACGCTGGCGCAACCGGTCATGTTATTGAATACGCGGGTGAAGCGATTCGCGGTTTAAGCATGGAAGAGCGCATGACTGTGTGCAACATGAGTATTGAAGCGGGTGCCAAGGCAGGGCTAGTTGCGCCAGATGAGAAAACCTTTGCCTACCTTGAGGGTCGCGAATACGCACCAAAAGGCCAAGACTGGGAAGATGCGGTAGCCTACTGGAAAACGCTCTACACTGAAGAAGGCGCCAAGTTTGATACTGTGGTTGAACTTGAAGCGGCAGATATTGCTCCACAGGTTACTTGGGGTACAAACCCAGGCCAGGTTATTGGCGTAAACACACCAGTACCAGCCCCTGAAGATTTCAGCGATCCAATTGAAAAAGAAAGCGCGGTAAAAGCGCTGGAGTACATGGGCTTAAAGCCAGGCGAAAAGCTTGCTGATATCCCAGTAAACCACGTATTCATTGGCTCTTGTACCAACGGACGTATTGAAGACATGCGCGCAGCGGCACAAGTTGCTAAACGCGGTAAAGTCGCCGACTCAGTGACTGCCATTGTAGTACCGGGTTCGGGCGCGGTTAAACGCCAAGCAGAAGCGGAAGGCCTAGATAAGATATTTACTGACGCTGGCTTTGAATGGCGCTTACCGGGCTGCTCAATGTGCCTTGGTATGAACGACGACAAACTAGTAGCAGGCGATAGATGTGCCTCTACCAGTAACCGCAACTTCGAAGGTCGCCAAGGGCGTGGAGCGCGCACGCATTTGGTTAGCCCAGCAATGGCTGCGGCCGCGGCTATCACTGGCCGTTTTGCTGACGTTAGAGATTATCAGGAGTAAGTTATGTCTGAACAAGGTTTTACACAACACACTGGCATTGCTGCGCCACTTGATCAGGCCAATGTCGATACCGACCAAATCATTCCAAAGCAGTTTCTTACCGGCGTAACCCGCGCAGGCTATGGCAAGCACTTGTTTCACGACTGGCGCTATTTAGACCTTGAAGAAAAAGAGCCAAACCCTGAATTTTCACTTAACAAGGCAGAGCATAAAGGCGCAAGCTTGTTGCTAGCTCGCGAAAACTTTGGCTGTGGTTCAAGTCGTGAACACGCCCCGTGGGCACTGGCTGACTTTGGCTTTAAAACCGTTATCGCCACCAGCTTTGCGGATATATTCTACGGTAACTGTATTAACAACCAGCTAGTACCTGTTGCATTGTCTAGCGAACAAATGGACGCATTATTTGCTGCAGTGAAAGCAGATCCAACAACCGAGATTACTGTGGATCTTCCAGCGCAAACCGTAAGTTTTAACGATACGAGCTTTAGCTTTGATATTGCAGAGCATCACAAAAATAACCTAATAAAAGGGTTAGATGCCATTGGGCAAACACTAGAGCTTACAAGCAAAATAGAAGCGTTTGAAAATAAGCAGCCTTCTTGGTTGTAGGCATTAACTGCTTACCCCATACCCAGGTGAATGCTATTACCAAGTAGCATTCACCTGCTTTCCTCTACTGCAAAATAGACGCAATACACGAACCAACGTCTTCTATACAGAGAACAAATCACTGTCCTATTGTCCAGATACACGAAGCAACGATTAGATTAAAAAAATGTAGCTTTATACTAAAGGTTAATAAACCGCTCACTTTTTCTATTGGAATATCGTACTATTCGCCTTTATTGTAGTTGAATATGCGGCAACACGTTCCACAGGAGAGATAATGCTAAAACAGGTACCCATTGATGATTTGCAGCCGGGGATGTACGTCAATCAAGTACTTGAACAAACGGGCTCATTGAAAATGCGCTCTAAAGGCATTGTGAAAACCCAAGCCATTATTGATAGCCTTAATTCAAAAGGCATTCTGGTTGTTGAAGTTGACCTTGCCAAATCTAAACTTCCTAAGGCAGAAAAAGCGCCCGTCAAACCTGAAACAGCTCCCGAAAAACCTACCGTGAAGCCTGTAGGCCGTGACTCTATTAATGAAGCTAACGACTTATACGACAGCGCTCTCTCTATCCAAAGCCGCTTTTTAAAGTCATTGAAAAATGGTGGGTCAAAAGATTTGTCCCCAGTGGAATCCCTATCGCAAAGTTTAATAGAAAGCGTTTTTGATAATAAAGATGCGCTTAGCTGTCTGACTATGATCAAAGATACAGACCATTACTTGCTTGAGCACAGTATAAACTGCAGCGTGCTCAGCGGTATCTTTTGTGAGTTTCTTGGCTTCGACAGAGACACCATTGAACAAGTTAGTTTAGGCGCTCTGCTGATGGATATTGGCATGTCTTCGCAACCAGAAGAAATTCGTAATAATACGGAGCAGTTTTCTCAAAACGACTGGGATGTAATGAAAACACACGTGGAAATAGGTGCTGATTTGGTCGCTCAGTGCGGTGACATTTCCGACCTGTCACTTCGTATTATTGAACAGCACCATGAACGGGTTGACGGCAGCGGCTATCCCAAAGGATTAGTGGGCGACGAAATATCTGAGTTTGCTCGCATTGCCGCCATTGTTGATGCGTATGACGCTATGACATCGAACCGTCCGCACAAAAACAGTATTACGCCAACCCAGGCTTTGAAGCGTTTAACTGCTACTGAAAATTTAGATCAGGAATTGGTGAAGCAATTCATACAGTGTATTGGCGTACACCCTGTAGGTTCACTGGTTAGGCTTAAAAGCGGCAAGCTAGGCATAGTAAGTAAACTAAACCCCAAAGACCCGGTAAGCCCGCATGTTATGACCTTTTACAGCGTTACATCTCAACACTTCAACGAAGTGAAACGTGTTGATCTTAGTCTGTACGATGATGAAATTGTCTCAGGCGTTAAACCAGAAGAGTTCAGTTTAAACCTGCCTAAGTTTTTTAAAGACGTTTTCGTTAACCAAATGCCACTTTAAGCTAACACTAATAGGCCTGAGTCCGATTTAATATCGCCGTCAGTCCTAATTCGTCATTTTGAAATGCGTGCTACTTTTAAAGCTCACCCCGCGCTGGACCTTTTTAATTTCTCGCGTAAGTAAATGCGCATAAAAGATACGTCACATTTAAGTGGCAGGTCTTTACCAGTCAGTCAACGCCGCCATGGTAAACAATTCATCTTCAAATGAAAGCACTACCCGCTGCGCTTCTATATTAATAATTTGCACCTTATCGGCAATCCAATCGCCTTCACCTAGTTGCCGCCCGTTTACCCTGACCCACCGATCAGCCGTGCGAGACGCGTACATATGGGCACTAAAGTTCATTGTAGGAAGCCGCGTAAGTAAGCGAACGGGAAGCTGATCGACTCTGGGAATATCATCTTTCACCGTTAGCACATTCTCATCAGGTCGCTCATTATCTTGGGCTTTAGTATCAAGGGCTTCAACCGCTGCGTTAAAGCGAGCCATGAGTTCGGGTGATACCGATACATCAGAATTCGATGTATCCTCGTTGAGGACCTTTCCTTCGTATTCTTGTGCTGTGTCACCACCTAAGGTGGGCTGTGATTGCGCCGCCTCCTTTCCATTTACATCAACGCTGCCTCTCTCGCTCTCGCTTTGGGCTACTGGGTTAGCTAGAGGTTGTTGTACTTCTGCGTTAAGGCCATCCGCTTGACTGCTAGCACCACCGGTTTGACCAACAGAGCCGCTTGTTCCCGACGGACTAATAGGTTGAGAGCCAGCAGAATCCCCCTGTGAATTATTCTGCCCCACGTTACCCTGTGTAGTTTGAGAAGTCGTGTCGCTTTCTGAGGCCCCCTTTACCGAAGCCTGTTTTAACTCTTCTTTATTTTGCGCTGCATGTAGGCTCGGTGTTCCCTCGTTATTTTCATTATCCGTTGTACTGTTTTTCGTTTCAGCAGCAGGCGAGCTTTCAAGCTTGGCGGTGTGTGAAGTTACTATGGGCCACCAGCGTTCGATTGTTGCAGCACAAAAGCCTATACCCAAACCGACAATAATGACCACTGCAAATAATGTAGCCTGCTTAGTATAGAGCTTCCATGCGGATGGTAACCCTTCTACCGTGGGTAAGAATAAACTGCGATTAAACTGCTCATTAAGCGACTTATCAAATTTGGCTGTCGTATCATGCTCGCCTCGCAATAAGGCTTGAGTTTGGGTTCTATGATGCACCGCAGGCGCAATCTCCACCGTTTGGTCTGGGTCTATTTCAACCTCTTGCACGCCCATTTCTGACAACCCTTGAACCATAGCATCACTGGTCACCAAGCCTGATTTTCGAATTTTTACCGGCCCGTTTTGCTTAAGTATTTGTACTATCACCATACCGGGCTTTACGTTTTCAATGGCTACGATATTAGACATACAAACTCCCCACCCCGTAACCACATACAACGGCGACGAAAAAGGCGGATACCAAGTACCACTTTCGCTGACTTTGCACACGCTGGCTCACTACGTCTTCGCCCAATATTTGCTCTGCTGCTGCCAAGAAAATGGGCTTTTGAACCACAGCATGCTGCTTGGTAAACGATAGCGTTAAGGCGCGGTCGCAAAGCAAATTGATTACCCTTGGGATCCCGCCAGTAATTTGATGCACTGCGCGCAGCGTAGACTTACTGAATATGCTGATGTCCCCTTCTGCAACACTTAAGCGATGCGCAATATACGCGCTTACCTCTGGCGCGGTTAAAGGAAGTAAGTGATAACGGGCAGTGATACGTTGGGCCAACTGGCGCAACTCGTTACGCTTTAACAATTGCTGTAGCTCGGGCTGGCCAATTAGCACCACTTTTAACAGTTTTTCACGGTTGGTTTCTAAATTGGTTAATAAGCGCAGCTGCTCTAATACTTCAGGCAATAAGTGTTGAGCTTCATCAACCATTAACACTGTATTGATACCCGCCTGATGGTTTTCCGCTAATTTCGACAAAATTAAATCGGTGAAGTATTTTAAGCTGGCTTTGTCGGAGTTATATGCCAAACCCAATTCGTCGCATACTGTGGCTAATAGCTCTAATGCAGATAGCGTTGGGTTTAGGATCATGGCGACTTGGGTATTATCCGGCAGCTGCTGCAACAGCTTTCTTGAAACCGTGGTTTTTCCTGTCCCCACCTCTCCTGTGAGCATTACAAAACCACCACTTTCCCTGAGTCCAAATGTTAAATGAGCCAACGCCTCTTTGTGTCGTGGGCTCATATACAAATAATCGGGGTTGGGCGCAATCGAAAAAGGATTGTCATTTAACCCGAAATAATTCAAATACATGGTTGCTGAAGCGCCTATTTGTTTTGTTTTTGACGTGGATTAAACTACCAGACGCAACCTGTAAGTGAAAGCGCATAACAACGTGGCTACGAATTTTATTTGTAACATTGCTATACTGCGCCACTATTACGTGGGGAATGTTTATTTTCGTTACACGCCAAAAGTTGATGCATCCCCAATCTAAAAAGTATTACTGACTAAAAAAATCGTTGGAAGAGCATGCAAGTATATCTCGTTGGTGGCGCAGTACGTGACGCACTGTTAAATAGAAAAGTGATTGAACGCGACTATGTGGTAGTAGGCGCTACCCCACAAGAAATGCTCAGCCAAGGTTTTACCCAAGTGGGCAAAGACTTCCCTGTTTTTTTGCACCCCAAAACTCAGGAAGAATACGCCCTTGCTCGCACAGAGCGTAAGTCAGGTAAAGGCTACACTGGGTTTGTGTGCGATGCGTCAAGCTCGGTAACGTTAGAAGAAGACTTACTGCGCCGAGATCTGACCGTTAACGCGATAGCCCAAGACAATCTGGGGAACCTCATCGACCCCTATGGTGGTAAAAAAGATTTAGAAAACCACCTACTTCGCCACGTATCAGAAGCCTTCAGTGAAGACCCACTTCGGGTATTTCGCGTGGCCCGTTTTGCCACTCGTTACGCTTATTTAGGGTTTACCATTGCCAATGAGACCATGGCGCTAATGCAGTCTATGGCCGAAAGCGGCGAGTTAAGTACGTTAAGCGCAGAGCGCGTATGGCAAGAAACAAAACGTAGTCTTTTAGAGAAAACGCCGCATGTGTTTTTCACTGTATTAAACCAAGCTCATGGCCTTAATGACTGGTTTGCTGAACTAGAAAGTAATTTAGATGCGGCGATAGCCACATTAAAAACAGCGGTAGCGCTAGAAAATGCCGCAAAAGAAAACTTCGATAAAAGCGGGCAACTTGAAAATAAACCGCTTGAAACCAAAATACCTGAAAGCAGCTCTTCAGGCACAACTACCCTCATAATAAGGTTCACTGCCCTGCTCGCTCACCTTAATGAAGAGGAAGCGAAGCGGTTATGCAATCGACTGAAAGTGCAGAATCAACTAAGTGAGATTGTCATTCTTGCCTGCAAGTTTAAAGATTTTCTATTAAACACGCAGAACTCGCCCGCCGACTTACTCGCCTTATTCAATGGCTGTGATGCATGGCGAAGAAGCGAGCGCTTTACCCTGTTGCTAAAGGCTTTTGCGCCTTATGCTCATTACAAGGACTTAGATTGGCAGCGCCAACAGGAGCACATAGAAAACGCTTTGAGCGCGGCCAACCAAGTAAATGTGCAAGACATCATTGCCACGGGCGTTAAAGGCCCAGCGATAAAAGAAGCCCTGAACCAAGCGAAATTAGACGCCATTGCTTCGATAGGCGAATAGTTTAAAAACCACCGGTACCAAATATGGTGAACTACTTGGTATTTGAATGTGTTTTTACCTCCTACGTGCGAATTTAACAGCAGTTTTTCTCTATGTTTTGGTATAGCAATGCTACAATATGCCCCATTCATTTAGAGCATTTTTTATACTATGACTTTCGAAGAACTCGAATTAGACGATGCGCTGTGTCACGCAGCAGCAGATATGGGGTTTGAAGCTCCAACTAACATTCAAGAATTGGTGATCCCACACGCGCTAGACGGCCGAGATATTTTAGCGTCTGCGCCAACTGGTACAGGTAAAACCGCTGCATTCTTATTGCCAGCCTGTCAGTTTTTACTCGACTACCCGCGCAAACAGCCGGGTGCGACACGTATTTTGATCTTAACGCCAACCCGCGAACTGGCTTTGCAGGTTTACGAGCAAGCGGTTGCCATTACCAAGCACACCCAGCTTGTGTGTGGAGTAATTACTGGCGGTATTAACTACGGCACAGATAAAGAGACGCTTAGCAAGAACTTAGATATTCTTGTCGCCACACCAGGCCGTCTTCTTGAACACATTGAAAAAGAAGCGGCAGACTGTCGCGATATTGAATGTTTAATTCTTGATGAAGCCGACCGTATGCTGGATATGGGCTTCTCGACTGTGGTGAACCAAATTGCGGCGGAAGCGCGCTGGCGCAAGCAGAACCTGCTGTTCTCGGCCACCCTTGAAGGTAAAGGTGTTAAGACCTTCGCTCACGACATTCTTAATAACCCTGAAATTGTTGAAGCAAACCCGTCACGCAAAGAGAAGAATAAAATTCACCAGTGGTATCACCTTGCTGATGACATGAACCACAAGCAAGCTCTTCTGGTGAACATATTGAAGCAGGAAACTACAACATCGGCGGTGGTATTTGTAAAAACCCGCGACCGCCTGCAAATGCTAAAAGACTTTCTAGCTTCACAAGATATTCAGGTGTGCTGGTTACAAGGTGAAATGCCGCAGGACAAACGCAACGCCGCTATGGCCCGCTTTAAAAATGGCGAAGTCCCTATTTTGTTAGCGACTGATGTAGCTGCCCGTGGCATTGACGTGCCAAACGTCAGTCATGTTATTAACTTTGATATGCCGCGCAAAGCCGATATTTACGTTCACCGTATTGGTAGAACCGGCCGCGCAGGCGCTAAAGGCACGGCTATTTCACTGGTTGAAGCACACGACTTTGAAATGGTAACCAAAGCAGCGCGTTACATGGGCGAGCCTTTAAAAGCCCGTGTTATCGACGAGCTACGCCCTAAAAACAAAACGCCTAAAATTGGCCCGAAAAAGAAAAAAGTGAAGGCCAAAGATAAAACTAAGGCGAAAGCCAAGCCTAAGAAGAAAAAGTAAAGAGTGCAAAGGTAGTAAATAAGTAACATTCAGGTGAGTTAATGCGGTGGGCTAGGATGTAGGTGGAACATTGCCGACACAAACCCTCTGCCGCAGGGATGCGGCAGCGGAGCGCACATGGATGTGTTTACCGCGTGTTTGTGGAGGCAATGTTTCGCCTGCAGCCGCCTCCCTCCGCTTTAGCTCACCGTCAGTTCAAAAGAGTACATAATGAAATTTCCAGAAAAAATTGTTCTCGCCACAGGTAACCAAGGCAAGGTGCGTGAGTTTGCATCCTTATTTGCAGATTACGGTGTAGACGTAGTAGCGCAAAAGGAATTAGGTGTATCTGATGTACCGGAAACGGGAACCACATTCGTTGAAAATGCCATTATTAAAGCGCGCCATGCCGCACAGGTGACCGGCCTTCCTGCTATTGCTGACGACTCAGGCTTGGTGGTGGATGCCCTAGGCGGTGAACCCGGCATCTATTCAGCACGCTATGCTGGCGCTGATGCAACTGATGATACCAATATCGACAAGCTATTAGCTTCCCTTGATGGCGAAACTCATCGCAAGGCACACTTCTTCTGTACTTTAGTGTTCATGCGTCATGCCGACGACCCTGTACCGCTGGTTAGCCAAGGTAAATGGGAAGGGGAAATTTTAAGCGCACGTTCTGGTAACGACGGTTTTGGTTACGACCCTGTGTTCCACGTGCCAACTCACGGCTGCACCGCTGCTGAATTGGAAAAGGCCGAGAAAAACCGCATAAGCCACCGGGGTAACGCCCTTAGTATTTTGCTTGATACAATGAGAGCAACGTTTGCGTAATCCTCCGCTAAGCCTGTACATACACATTCCCTGGTGCGTTCAAAAGTGCCCGTACTGTGACTTTAACTCTCACGGGCTTAAGTCTGAACTCCCCGAAAAAGAATATGTGGCCCACCTGCTTGATGATTTAGCCATTGATGCAAAGCGTATTGGTGACCGCGTTGTTGAAACTATTTTCATTGGTGGCGGCACACCCAGCTTATTTTCAGCTGATGCCATGGCAGATATCTTAAACGGGGTAAAAGCGCGCGTTAACCTAAGCGACAATGCTGAAATCACCATGGAAGCGAACCCAGGTACGGTAGAGGCAGGAAAGTTTGCCGGCTTTTATCAGGCGGGCGTGAACCGCATCTCCGTTGGTATACAGAGCTTCCAGCCTAAGCATTTAAAGGTGCTTGGTCGCATTCACAATGAAAGCCAAGCTGAAAACGCGGTAAAACAAGCACATAGTGCGGGGTTGCCCACGTTTAACCTAGATCTGATGCACGGCCTTCCCGAGCAAAGCGTTGACAATGCTATGTCAGATTTAAAGCAAGGCATTGCTTTAAATCCGTATCACTTGTCGTGGTATCAGCTGACTATCGAACCCAATACGCCTTTCTACTCGAAACCGCCTGAATTGCCCGACGATGACATTTTGTGGGAAATACAGGAACAGGGCCATAAGCTTTTAGAAAACGCAGGCTATCAGCAGTATGAAATTTCAGGCTATGCCAAAGCGGGCCACCAGTGTCGTCACAACTTAAATTACTGGCGCTTTGGTGATTACTTAGGCATTGGCTGTGGAGCCCATGGAAAAATCACCGATGCGGCTAATGGTACTATTCACCGTACTGTTAAGGTTAAGCATCCAAGGGGCTACATGGAAATGAGCCGCCCTTACTTGGATACGCAATCTCAAGTTGAAGCTGGCGACTTACCCTTCGAGTTCTTTATGAACCGCTTTCGCTTGGTGGAGCCCTGCCCTATCAGTGATTTTAGCGACTTTACCGGTATCGCTATAACTGATGAAGTAGAGCGTGCCCTGTGTGATGCACAGCATCAAGGGCTGTTATCCATATCGGACACCCACTGGCAAGTAACCGCAAAAGGTCGTCGGTATTTAAATTCGCTCTTGTCTTGCTTTGTTTAGCCTAGCGTTAATACTAAAAAAGCCTGCGTTTTAGCAGGCTTTTCGTGAGGTTCTTTTTCTTAAGGCTATTTTTGTAAGCTTCAGTTTTTCGCGTGCTTCCGTGGGCATGTTGCATAGCAAAACGTTAATCGTCGGTTTTGTCATGCCGAGTAATGATATTGTATGGCTGTAGCCCAGGTATGCTGGCGCGTAATTTCTCTTCGGCAACATCAAGTCGTTTTAGTTTCTCACAGAACCACTCTGCTTTTTTGCGCAATGTTGTGGCTTTGTCACCAACGTCTAAGTGTTCCCCCACGTTGTTAAGCTGGCGGGTTATTTCAGCTACCTTTTCCTGGTTCACTTCTCCGCTCCCGGTATTGATGCCGCTAATGGCAGAGAGTATTCCACCTACCGAGGTTGAAATCGCTTCTTCTAGCTGCGCTTCAATTTCACTGTCTACAAACTCGTCAACGCTTTCCAGCGATCCCGGCCCAATAAAATAATGACTGCTAGCGTGTCTAAACTTGTCTTTAACCCGGTTTTGTACCCGTTTCATTGCGGCATTTAACCGTTCATAGCTATCATGGTCGCTTCCAACTAGCCCTAAATACACGTGTTCAATGGTATCAATGGCAAGGTCTACACCTTCCGTAGCCAAAACAATCATTTTCGGCACCACATAGTGTAGCCCAGACGAATACTCTTCAAGCCATTGCCGCTCTT
Source organism: Alteromonas mediterranea DE (assembly GCF_000020585.3). NCBI lineage: Bacteria > Pseudomonadati > Pseudomonadota > Gammaproteobacteria > Alteromonadales > Alteromonadaceae > Alteromonas > Alteromonas mediterranea. Next base: position 1,001,676 of record NC_011138.3, on the reverse strand, counting down.
GTTCGCTTAAGGTTTGCCAACGGCCGCCAATGAACAATTGATTCCGGTCATTTATTTGAACAACAGTGCGGGTTTTGTCCATCACTCTAAGCTGTGTGTTATTAACAGCAATACCGTAAGCAAAATCAATATTGCAGGTATATTCAGCTTGCGCTGATGTACTAAGACCAGCGAATAAACAAATTGTGAAGAAAGCTGCCTTTAGGCGCGATATCATTTTCATACCATCATTGTGGCTAGCTTACTGCGAAATAAAAAGCCATCATGAGTCTAACGTGCTAAAAATCAGGTTGAACATGTCGAGATGTCCTATCTGCTCGAATCTCTTCTATTGCTTAAGTAAGGCTGGCGATAGTCTCAACTCAAAGCGTGCTAGCCTAAAACAACAAAGCACGCATTATAGAGCGTGCTTTGATGATAAAAAGTCTTAGGTGCCGATACTAGACAAAAGGCTAAGAGGCGATAGCGTACCGCTTATTCGTTTGTGTAAGTTCGAACCAAACGTACATAGATAAAGCGGTCTTTCTCTTTGATTGAGTGACTGGCATTAAAGAATGCCACAACCCACGCGCGATCGGGGTCATCTGCAGAAGGCGTAGATGTCCAAAAGTCATCCGGTGGTGTAGCCGGGAACAGTGAGCTGTTAATTGCTGGGCGAACGCAATCTCGCTCAGTGAGCGTCGCTAGCTCTTTTACGTTAGGCAAACGCCACCCCAGTAAATCATCGTTACTTGCTTCGTGAGCTAAAACTAGCGCTTGCTGCCACGTATACTTAACCGCTTCGCCGCTACATGTAGAACCATCCCATGTTTGCCCTTCTGCGCAGCGCTTCCAAACCAAATCTGTTGTCGTATCTAACAAACTACTGGTGGTAACCGCTTCAAAATTATCGTTTGGCGTGGTCTCAAGACCATCAGACAAACACTCCTGAGCGAACGTGGACAGTGACGTACAGGCCAAAAGCGCTGAAGCAAAAAGGGTTTTCATTGAAGATAGCACGTGGCTGTTACGTTTTTTAACATTGACTACTTTATTCATGTTTATCTCCCCGCTCTTACTAGACGCACGCGAGCGGCTGATGATTTATTGAGGAAGTTATCTACCCCTGAGTCGAAATCTAACGCCCATGCATTTTGCGCATCGTCACTATTTACACCATCTGCACTCGGTACAGAGGTCCAGTACCACAATGGTTCATTGGTTACGGCACCAGTGTTAGGAAAGTAATCTTCATCAATAGCCACATCATCGGCAATACCCAAATGCATTAATGAGAAAAGTTCATCATGTGTAGGCAAACGCCAGTCATAAAAACCGCATAGACCTTGTGCGTTAACGGCTTGTACATAAGCAGACGTGTTACAGCTAGTCAGTAAGCAGGTCGCATTCAGCCCCGTTTGATCACCTTCAAACCCGCCGTTTACTTCTTCACTGTACCAAGAGTAGGTGTAGTCTTTATCTTGGAACGCACCATCATCAGTTTTCACTTCCCACACCAGCCCGGTCACGTTATCGCGCACACACGACCAAGTATCAGCACTGGCATCTTGCTCATCACCATTTGCATTCAACCGGGTAAAGTCAAAGCCAGCTTTACCGCGACCCGCTTTTTCAATTAACCCGTTTTGTTCAATGATGTCGGCGCCTCTTTGACCATCTTGCCCCGGAAAATCGTTTTGTTGTGCTTCAGTTAACGCGTTATTGGTGGCCTGCTGCAAAAAGCCCGTGTCGTTGAGTAACGGTGTTGGCATTGGACGTATTTGCACGTTTATGGTGTCTTCAACGCTGTTGTCATTAGCGTCTGTCACGGTAAGCGTGTAGGCAACAACTGTAGATGTGGTGACTGCCGGTGCAATGGCAAAGGTTGAAAGCGCGTCACTGTCATCAACAGAGCGAATGGTAACGCCGGAATCTGTAGATGAAACGTTATTGCTACGCTCCCATGAGTAGGTAAGAGGTAAGGCACTTGGAATGCTAGTGCTAGCTTCCCCTTCAAGTATCACCACCTCACCACTGAACACGCCTTGGGAAACTCCCGCACTGACTACGGGCAGCGTATCGGTTTCAGATTGCACGGTAATAGTAACGGTTTCTACATCAGTAGCACCTTCACTGTCTGTTACTTCAAGCTGAAAAGTTAGCTGTTGCTCTTCATTGGCAATAGGTGTGACGATAGTCAGTGTAGATAAGTTGGTGTCGACACCCGTAATAACATTGGTGCCTGATGTCTGTGTCCAAACGTAATCGGATATATCGCCATCAGAGGACGCTGAGTCAGAATCACTGCTTCCCGTACCGTCGAAGATAACTTCCACACCGCCTGGGAATGTGTTTGCAGGTAGCCCATCCCACTCAGGCACATCAATGCTCGCTTCAGGTGCAATATTAACCGGCGCCACAGTGATCACCGTAAAGTCGCTCGCGGTGTTGCCACTTTGGTCATTAACAGACACCGTTAATGTGTATTCAGTGGCGTTATTAACTAGCGGGGCAACAAAGCTTGCAGCAGAATCGCTGGTGTCTTCATGAGTGATAGACAACGAAGGCGACGCGCTCCAATTGTAGGTGTATGTGCCATCCCCTCCGCTTACTTGCGCACTCAACGTGTAAGTGACGCCTTCGGTAACAGTCGCATCGGGGCCTGCGTTTATCACAAGGTCACCGCTGCCGGAGCCGCCATCACCACCTGAATCGCCGTCACCTCCACCGCCTCCGCCGCCACAAGCAGCAAGCAGTAACGCTGTTGCGAACAATACTAATCCGCGAACGATAGCGCGAGGAAAGTAGCTTGAGATTGAAAACACATTGAATTGCATACGTACTCCCGCCGCACTACCTACTTGTTAAAGCGTAGTGCGAGTCAAAACTTGATATAGATGGTATTGCTGATTAGCAATATGTAGCAGTTAGGAATAGGAACTTTTCGCTTCTTGGGCTTCAGACATGGTTACCTGTAACGCCTCAAGTTGCTTTTTACCTACCGCCACATCAGTCATGTCATAAATCATCATACTGATAAAATCCACTTTGCCCGTAGTTGATGTAAGTGGAGAAAGCGTGATGTTTTGATACATGAAAGACTCACTACCTGTAATCGGCCGGTAGTTGGGAAACTTGAACAAATAGGGGCGCTGCTCCCATGTCATGAACGCGCGTGTTTTTAAGTCGAAGACAGGCTTCGCTTTTTTCATAAACCAGTCTTGCTTAATGGCAGGAAATAGTGAGAACAAGGTCTTGTCTCTTACTTCACTAGGCAGAAGGCCGCTGTGACTTTCCATAAAGCCATTCCAAACTTTAACAGTAAAGTTTCTATCTAAAACAACAATACCCACATCGACCGTCTGAAGCATATCCATCATCCAATGGAATTCTTGGAACTCATCTAAATGTTGGCTCATTAAAAATCCTCCAACAAGTGGGCAAGTTTAGAATTCATCATCTTCATCGACTCTTCTGTAAATAAAAGTATTAAGTCGCACTGTACGTTGTAGCCCTCTAGACCATAGCTAAGCTCTATCGCTAAGGTACGCTTCCATTTGATTTGATTCATGGCAATAATTTCAGTGATAGCGCGGTGCTGGCCAAGTACTATGGGGTGGCCCTGACTGAAGTTAATGTCCATTTGGTTCGCCAAACCCGTTAGGCAAGTGCCAATAAGTATGCTGGCGGCGTCCATCAAGAGCTCTAACTGAAGTTGATCGTCTACTTCCCCTTCCACATTAAGTATTTTAGCCACATCATCAAAGCTTGAATCGCTTAAAATACACAGTGCTTCACCGCTCACTCCCGGCCCCAAAAAGCCTTGGCATACCGCGGTAACCTGCTCGTGGCATTCAATATCTGAAAGCATCATGTGAAGCTCTGAGACTTCAATAAGATTTACATTAGGAATGGGCAGCTCTACAAATACGTTCATTGTACGGGCAAGGTGATCACCCGCTTGGCCCATAGCAATGTTAGTAATTTCCTGGTAGCAATCGCGAATATCCGGGTCTAGCGGGGACGCTTCTACAACATCTTCTTCCTCAGCATGAAGAATATTGTACTTATCTAACACCTCAGCCAGCTTTTTAGGGTCAACGGGCTTTCGAATAAAATCTAAGGCACCTAAGGAAGTCACCCGGTCATGAGCTTCTGGTTGAATATCTCCAGATACGACAATAACTTTCGTCTTAAGGCCCTGCTTCTGAATTGCTTCCAGCGTGCCGTACCCATCGAGAACGGGCATATTAAGGTCAAGCAGCAAAAGGTCACCTTTTCCCTCTGCCAGCGCCGTCAGCGCTTCTTGCCCATGTTTGGCAAAATGGACCGCTACTTCCCAATCTTGAGGAAGGCACTTGGCCACTTGCTTGCGGGCAACCAGAGAGTCGTCACATACGAGTACAGAAAACATTAAGTTCTTTTACCACCTAGCTTTTTAGACCAGAAACCACTGGCATTTTCTAGCAATTTCAATTGTATCGGCACAACTGCAATGAACTGTAGTAACGATTTTCCCGCTTGCTAACTGAACGGCTGGGTCACTACTTTTATTATCAGATAATCTTCCGTATATAGTGATACGAAACGCCTCTCTAAGAAATAGCACTTTTGGGGAATATTGCCAGCCGACTTTGCTTTGCCTTAAAACTCTGTATTTATAAAACCGGCCCAGTTATCTTGCTTTCAAATGGTTAAACAAACAGCCCAAAAACAATGGGTAACGCGACAGCAGTGAATATGCCGTTCACGCATAAGCCCAATGTGGCCATTGCCGCTACATCCTCTCCCATTTGAATAGCTTTTGCCGTGCCTACCGCGTGAGCAACCGTGCCAAGCGCAATCCCCTGTGCTTGTCTATTAGTTACATTAAACAAAGAAAACATTGAAGTGGCTATAATCGCCCCTACCACGCCAGTTACAATAACAAATACTGCAGCTAATGCAGGAATGCCGCCTATCTGGGCGCTTGTTTCCATAGCTAGCGGCGTAGTAATTGATTTAGCCAGTATAGTAAACTGCATGGCCCTTGGTGCATCTAACACAAACAGTGTTAACCACGCCCCAATTGGCGCTAGCACGCCCCCAAAAGCAATGCTTACTAAAAGACGCCAACCATAGTGTTTGAGTTTTTGCCACTGCCGATAAATAGGCAACGCTAAGGCAACGGTAATTGGTCCTAACAGCCAATATAATAAAGATGCTGCATGTTGGTACGCAGTAACTGACGTATGGGTAAGATACAGCCCTAGTGATACGAGAAGTGCAGTGGTAACGATAGGGTGAGCTGCCGGATGCCCTTTACATAATCTATTGACCCAAAGTGCTGCGATATAGCTCACAATAGAAACGCTTATCCAAAACAGCCCACGTAAACTAAAGGCGTGATTGAGCGCCTCAATCATTTGTACCTCCTTCGTTCTTATTGATGTTGTTTAGCTGCGTTTTATGCGTGCTTTTGGTATTAAGAAGCGCCTGAGTCAGCCACGCTGTGAGACCTAAACAAAACGAAGTGGTAATAATAATTGCGATAGCGATAGCAAGGGCGTTAGCCTTGATATCAGACCAATAAATAGATACGCCCAATACCGCTGGCACAAAAAGCAGCGACATATGCTTAAGGGGGAAGGTAACAGCCCGAGCAACCTGGCGCTCTGTTTGGGGAAAGGCAAATAAAACCCCTACTAATAAAAGAAGCCCCACCAATGGGCCTGGCACGGGAAGAGAAGTTAGGTTAACGATGAGCAAGCCAACGTAGTATGCAGTAAACACCAACACTGCCCCTACCACCGTGTTTATCGCATTTCTCACTTGCTCTCCCTTTTTTTACCCGTTTAGCAAAACAGTGTAACCATTAGCAGGTTTAACCACCAGCAGTACCATGGTCTTATGTAGGAAGAGTATGCGAAGTGCAAGCACTCGCTAAAAACGCCACGTTTGCACAGTAATTAGCAATATAAAGTCGGCAATGGCGAGTCGTCAACTTAGCCTGTGTGCCAGTACTGATAGTAATATTTGTGCGTTATTTTAAACGCTTCGCCACCGTGCATGACAACTCGCTGTTGATTCAATTTTTGTTCTATATGCATTACGTATTTTGCGTTAACCGCTACCGACCGGTTACAGCGTTTGAAGTGGTGTTCGCCTAACCGCTTTAACAAATGACACAGGGTGGTACGAACGATGTAACTTTCCGATAATGTCTGCACACACATGTAATCCCCCGCTGCTTCTATCCACTTGATGTCTGCGGGGTTCAAACAGCACCATCCGTTTTCTGCGCGTATTCCTACTACATTTGGCTGCGCGTTTTTATAGAGCTGCTGCCTCAATGTAGCTAAAAGCGCAGATTCAGATACGCCATATTGCTTACATAATCCTTTCACTAACAGGTTAAATTGAACATCGCGCTTGTGGCAATAGTGCTTAGCTTTAACGTGTTCAACAGTGCACCGCACCTGCTGTTCATTAAACGGAGACGTAATGAACCCTGAAGCATTATGGTTAAATGCCAACATGGCTTCTTCGTCTTTATCTCCTACAGCGAGCCAATGCTTTGAAGCGAGATTTCGGCTAGACTTCGACACGCTATAAAAACCGATGGACTGGGGGTGTTTTTCAGCAAGTGCCAAACTATGTCCAACCGAATGCGCGCCGTAAACATGTCTGAATAGGCCGATCTTTTCAAGCATGGTACAAAGCGAAGTTTGCATAGCAACAGATTGTAAGAAAACCAGTGCGATCATCTGCGTTCCCTTGCACGTGTGAACCGTACTCGTGTTGAATATTTTCGAATCGTCTTGGCCCGCAACAGCCTAAAGCGAATACCAGTTAGCGTGAAAAAAGGGGCTACGCATTACGTAGCCCAATTGCCAGGGCATAAAGGTTTTCACTAGCGTTTTGCTGTTAATACACTGGGGCTTGCATTAATACGGCGTGCAATATGTTGAGCGGTTTCAGATGCATTGTGCGTCACAGCAAAGGTCAACATATCTTGGCCATTACAAACTAATCCATCGTGCAGATCTCGCATGCTCAAACCTGTCGCCTTTACTGCGCGGTGTAGCTGCAAACGGCTATCACTTTTAACAGCCTTACAAATGGCGATTAACTCATTCTCAAGAGCTTTGGGGTAAGAAGCTGCGCTTGCAGCTGAAACGGTTAGCGACAAACTAATGCCAATTAAAGCAAATTGGGTAACACGGCGTGACATAAACATAACAAGTTCCTCTGATAATATTCGGTGACGCGGTGACGACCTCTTTTTGTCGCCGCATCATTAAATTAGTGAAACTATGTTAAGTTCACGCTATAAAAACGTTAAAGCACCGCTATATGCGATATTGCGACAAGCGTACAAAAGCTAAGGTTTAATAATCGGTCTAAACTGTTATTAGTCGTACTTAACACACACTTTGCAACATTATTAAACTGAGCAACGTAATAACCGTTACGTGTAGAGATAGGGAAAGAGAGGAATTATTGGTGGCGTTAATTTATTGAAAGCTGACAACGGGGGTCAAACCACTCGACCCCGCTCGTCTAAATCACATTGTTTGCGCGTGACGCGAGTGTGCTTTAGAAAATGCTGTCTTGGTGGATTTTGATAAACATACTCGTACCAACTTTTGAGTAGTCAATCTTGTATTCTTTACCATTTAGCGTTTGTATAAACACTAGTGTTTTTTCGTCGCCGAAAACATCGCTGGTAGTAACATCTACCAATTCCATATCCATCATTTTAGCATCGCGCTTGTTTTCAGGCACTTTGCCTTCGTACTGCTTGATACCTTTATAAGTTACAATAATAGGCGGGTGATCATCGCCATTGATAACCAATAAATCTAATTTTCTTATTTTGTGAATGATGGTATTTCGACCACTAGTAATGAAGGGTTTTTCAGTCATTCTTATCTCCGCGACCGCTTACCTGCTTTTTTGATTATTAACAAAGATTCTGAGTTTTTGAGTTTATCACGATGTTAATAAACAACACATCAGCATTTGGTTGATATATGCGTGCAAAGTATAAACATAAATTACACAAAATGAGCAGTAAATCGCTATTTTTTGCACCTTTGGTGTTTAAATACTCACTTTTTACCATTGATATCGATAAACAAACGCGCCGTTTTAGTCGGCCTCAATAAAAATGCAAACAACAAAACAATCAAAGGCCTAACTTTTTTTACCGATACAAAGGCTATTACTGCCACTTAATCCACGGCCTGTGTACCAGGTTTTGAATAAGCTTGTCGCAGGGCGACACCTCAGAAGAGGCAAATACACAACTTTCTGCGTCGTTTATATCGACTTGCGCAACAATATTAGATACTGAAATTTCTATGTCTAAATCGGTGTCTAGCTGTGTCATTGGTAAAATAAACTCAACGCGATTAGTGAACGCGCACGATGCTTCAGGGGGAGCTGCTTCAGACTCTGACCCACAGCCTGCGCTGCCTAGATGATAGGACCACTCCCGCGTTTCCTTAGCGTTTTTAGATACGTCCAACCTTAGAAATTGATGCCCGTTTCGTCGATTTGAGAACATCGAACTATCGTTAAGCGGTGAAGGCTGTGTAAGGGCGTCGGCGTGATTAACGTCGAAAGGCAGCCCCATCGTAAAGCGAAGATTAGTCGCCAGTTTTAACAGCTCTTCTGAAACATCAAGCACTAGTTTACTGTTGGCATCGTCCGGGGTGATACACTTATTGTGAAACTTCAATAAGGCTTCGTTCGGCGTTTGCCACTTTGTTTGTTTAAACTTAACTCGCTGCCACTTCCCATCAATACGCACTTCTGGCTTGCTTAGGTAAAACCCAAAATAGTCGATATTCCAACGGTCTTGCCCGATACTCATGATCATAGGGCATGCACCCGTGTCTACACCCACCAGTTTAAAAGGGATTTCACCTGGCTCGCGCCCTTTAAAGTCAATAACGTCGCACCCAGCTAGCGCAAGCAGCGCTGTTAAAAGAAGCGAAGGCATGGCCCCCATGCGAAAAGGCATTTTCATGTAATTATTTACTTCCTATGAATATTCAGTAATTTTGGTACGAATAACTGCTTGTTTAACACCCGCTGTTCTAGGCGTTTGGTTCAACACACTGCATTTTCGCCAATAGTGATGCTTTTAGCCTTTGTGAGTCAAGGTACACGAGCAAACAGAAACAATAATAACGTGCGGCTTAAAGTAACAATGGCGAAAGCTTATACCACGTAGTTACACCAAAGCTTTAAGTGTAAAAGGATGTGATAAGATAAAGATACATTAAAAGGTGGTGTAAGACCTGAAAAACACGGCTTAGTGAACAAAAATAAAGCAAACAAATCACAAAGCCACTAGCGAGGCGTGACAAGGCAAATAAAACTGCTTATACTTGCGCTCGCTCGTGGTTGTTACGCAAAGCTATTTGCAATAAAAAACATCACAGCACATTTCAAAATGGCCCCATAGCTCAGTTGGTTAGAGCATCCGACTCATAATCGGCAGGTCCCCTGTTCAAGTCAGGGTGGGGCCACCATTTTCCGCCTGCGTTTCCGCTTTGGCGAATTTAGGCATTTCTATCCAGCCAGCGTTTCACCGTAGTCCAGTTTACAGCAACACCTTTACGAACAAGCCAGCGCTGAAGCTCTGCTTTACTTGCCCCTTTTTATAGCGTTTTAGCAAGTGCACTCGATTCAGTGTACGAAAATAGTTTGAAATCGACTTATCCACGTACGAAAAAGGTTTTCAGTGTGTATCAAGAAAGTTCTATCGTCTGTGAAGCCCTTGCTATGCTTGAGCTGTAGAGAGCCGCTATTAGTTATCTTTTAGTTTTTATTTATTTATCTATTACTGAACGTTACTGTATGTGTATAAGTATCAGCTGTATCGGTTGTAAATCACGAGATGACTGAAGACGAAAAGCGTATTGAACAAGAAGCCATTAAGTTTGCTAAGAAGAGCCGTACTGCCATTGCAAACGAATTGACTGACAGAGAAAGATTCCCTCCTGAAGATGAACCCGTAGCGGTCTTCATGGCCGGCTCCCCAGGCGCGGGGAAAACCGAAACCTCCAAAGAGTTTCTGCAAGAAGTTGAAGCTACCAATGTTATTCGATTAGATCCCGACGAATTACGTCACTATTTCGAACAATATACGGGAGACAATTCATTCCTATTCCAAAGAGCGGTCTCCTTTATTGTAGAGCGAACTCTAGACAATGCGTTTAATCGTAAGCAGTCATTTTTGCTTGATGGAACGTTATCAAATTACGCTATAGCCGAGAGAAACATTAAACGGGCTATTGATCGAGGTCGCGCAGTTCTCGTATTGTTTGTATACCAGTCACCAGAGTTAGCATGGAAGTTTGTTCAATCTAGAGAAAAAGTCGAAGGTAGACGGATTAACCCTGAAATATTTGTAGAGCAATTTTTAGAATCTCAAGCGGTAGTACGGAATCTAAAGCAGCAATTTGGTGGTCAGATAAAAATAGATCTATTGTTAAAGGACAACGAGGGGGGCACTCGTATGTACCACGCTAACATTCAGGCTGTAGAAAATCATGTTAAGCAAAAATTTACTCGCGAGGCGCTTACTACCCTGATACAATCGCAACCCGCTCATTAATTGGGCAATCAAATGGGAGAATGATGATGTTTGCCAGATTTAAAAACGGCCAGACAACCAAATACAACTCCAGCCTGTCTGAGTTTGTCCGCAATGCCGACTCGTCTAGAAAGAAAAAGGTATACAGCCGTGTTATTGATAGAGCTGTAGAATCTCAGAATTCAGTAGTGAAGCAGGCTGAGCTACTACAAACTCGCTAATATTCGAGGGAGCCAGATACTCCCTCTATCGTTTTGTCTCTTTTATGCTAATAAAGCTGACATCAGTTCAAGTCGCTGTTCCTTGCATAAGCTTGTTAACTGTTTTGTAAGTTGTCCTAACGAACTTTCGTCACTACAGCTTTTAACTCCAGCGTATTACGATAGCCTTTTACATATCCTATCTGCTGGCTCTCTTAATTCCTCCGCTGTCAAAACCGTATAACCAGCACTAACATCACTGCTGCTGGTCTTATGATTCAGTAGCTGTTTCAAGGTGTAAGTCCCGACACCGATCGTTTCAGCAACAGAGCAGAAAGTTCGGCGCAGGTCGTGAAGAGTAAAAGAAATGTCAGCCCTTTCGTTTATTTTTTTAATTATCTTTTTAGGCTCCACCACTCTGCCATGATGGTTGTCAGCACCAAACACAAAACCCGAAACGTTTTCTTATTTGATGGAAGAACGTCAATAATGAGACCTAGCACTTGAGAACCGTAATATCGAGCGCGTTTCTCCGAGCCTGATAATTTCTCGATGGCCTGTTCTGTAAATCTGAATTTTGTTGCTGACATGCTGTGCTACTTTGAGCGCAAAATCTAATGCGCTGAATTGCTTAAAAAATTAAGCAATAGAGATAAAAAACTCAACAACCCATTGATTTATATTAAAAATTAAGTAATTACTAGGTAAATAAAGTAACTACCGGTAAACGCTCGGTTCGAGTTTCAAAATCGGCAGGTCCCCTGTTCAAGTCAGGGTGGGGCCACCATTTTTCCTAGCTTCAAGCGATAGTCATCACCTACATCATTCGTAGAACACTTTCTCTTCGAAATTAATCCCGGCATATTCAAATGAGTTCATCTCGTCTCTAAGGTCGTTGTGCATATGAATAATTTCGGCAGAAAAAACTCCGAGCACCGAGTACGTCACTTACAAGCACATTGAGTCTCAAAATACATTGTTATTAAAACTGTCATATCCTGTCTGTAGCATTTATAGATAGTTGTTTTATTTACTGACTGGTTTGCTATTAGATGAAGTTGCCGATGTCGCGCCATGCCTTTTATTCCATGACTGGCACCTTCACCATACTGTCTATTCTAGGCCAGGTTTCTACCAGTATTTATAGCCCCTTCTTTTACGACTTAGCGATTATGTATAGCAGTCATGTTAGGGTTATTGAAAAAAGTGTAGCGATTTTTCTTATCGCTTTTTCCATTTCACAGTTACTGTCTGGCTTCATCTGCGATTATGTAAATAAGCAGTCGTTTTTGCTATACGGGCTCTTGGTGTTTATGGCTGGCACCGCTATGGTCACCCTTGCCGATAAGGAGTCCACTTTTCTTATTGGTCGTATTATACAGGGGCTCGGCGGCGGTGTGGGTGTGTCAGTTTCCCGTGGCTTATCCCGGCAACTATTTAATGAAAAGCAGCTTAACATTTCGCTTTCAATCACCAATATTGCCTTTGCTATCGCGCCTGCAATAGCACCACTTGTCGGTACATTAATTGGTGGATGTTTTGGGGTCAGTGCAATTTTTTACTTTGTTCTAATGATGGGATTAATGGCGCTACTACTGCTTTTTTCAGTAGGTTCAACCATTAATCAATATACGTCGCCTAACTCGGCTAATGTATTAAGTGACACGCTAGCGCTTATTAAGAACTCAATAGTGAATATTGTTTCGGTAGGGGTAGCTAGCGGCCTGTTATACGGCGTTGTCTTTTGCTTTATTACTATCGCGCCTTCTATGGTTATGCAGCAGTTTGAGCTTAGCAAAACCATGTTCTCGATATATTCGCTTTTTGCTACCCTTTGTTTTGTGGTGGGAAGCTTAACGAACATTCGTCTCGCTGCCATAGCAACAATCACAAAGTTCAAGCTCTCTAGCATCTTTATACTCGGGCTTTCGTTGCTGTTCTGTTTAGTAACGATAGGCACCGGTGATGCTGAGTTAGTTGCTATATTGATTTATTGCTATATCGCGTTCTTTTTTATTGGCATTGCCATGCCTTGCAGCGTCACCATGATACTTGGGTTTTCTAAAACTTCAGCCGGTTTTTTAGCGGCGTTAACGGGCTTTTTTCACTTAACGGGGGCCGCAGCGGGCGCTTATTTCGTTACCTTGTTTACAGCGGGGCCTACACTTTCATTTAGCGTTACCACAATGGCTTTGAGTATGGGTAGCGTTGTCATCTGTGTTTTTATTAGAAAGTAATGACATAGCCTTTTGCCGGCTTTAATCGAGTAAGTATCATTCCCCCTAACCATGCTGCTGCTTTTGAATACACGATTTATTAGTAGCCACCGTTTGGTTTTAAAAAAACCATCCCCATTATGGAGATGCTTCCGAAGTGGTTGGAAGTAATTATTGTTAAAAGGATATTAGAAACAATGAAACGTACCATTATCGCCGGTATTTTTGGCGCACTTTCTTTAAATGCATTCGCAGCTTCGCCTTCTTATGACTTCGTTAAAGCTGGTTATGTACAAGCAGATATTGAAGACGCTGGTGATTTCGAGCCAACGGGCTTTCAAATTCAAGGCTTTAAAGCACTAAATGAAAATGTGTACCTAACGGGTCGTTACGGTCAGTTAAGTGAAGATGTATCTGGTGGTGATATCGATTTAGACTATGTGTCTGCGGGTATCGGCTACCGCTACGGCCTAACCGCTAATACAGACTTTTTTGGTGAAGTCACTTACGAATATGTAGATGTTGATCTCGATTCTAGCGTCATTTCTGGTGACGCGGACGACAACGGCTATGGCATCACTGCCGGTGTTCGCTCAATGCTGTCTGAGCAGTTTGAGCTTCGCGGTGCTATTCGCTATATCGACATTGAAGAAGATGAAACTGCCTTTGAAATTGGCGCAGACTACTTCTTTACGCCGCAGTTTTCATTCGGTGCGACCTATGTGATCGCTGATGATGTTGACCTACTAGGTGTGTCGGCGCGCTACACGTTCTAATACACGGCAGTTGTAACCTGTGAACACTGTGAAGCCACGTTGTGTAACGTGGCTTTTTTGATGCCAAAACCCTGGTTGCGTTAGCCAACCAACCCTATTTAAGGATTAGCGAATTGAGGCTTGCCTACGTTTGCCGTGGCGGCTTTTCCTGATATTGCTCTGAAGGCTGACTTTGGTGTCGCTGGTTGTAAAGCGCACTCGCCGCCCCTTCTTGCTCAACATTTAGTGCAGTAATAGGGAACGGGATCACGATACCCTCTTCGTCAAAACGCTTTTTAAGCATCTTTATAAACGCGCTTTTTATAAAGAACCGATTGAAGTACTCTCGGGTTCTCAGCATCACCGTTAAATTAATGCTTGAATTGTCGAAGGTGTGAAATATAACGAACGGTTGATAAGTCTCAACGCCGTACTCGTGCTGTTCTAATATGCAGTTGGCAACGTCTAAGCAGACTTTTTCAACGTGTTCTAGGTCTGAACTGTAATGTACCCCCACATCTACAGGTACCGACAGCTCCCGCTCTGGATAGTAATAGTTAATAAGCTTTGAGTTAGATAATTTACTGTTTGGCATAATGACGATGTTGTTGGGCAGCATTCTAACCCATGTAGAGCGCCAGCCAATTTTCTCGACAAACCCTTGCTCACCTGAATCTAACTCTATGAAATCCCCTATCCGGATAGGCTTATCCATCACCAACTGAATACCTGAAAAGAAGTTTTCTAAGGTGGGCTGAAGTGCTAATGCTACCGCTAAAGAGGTGATACCCAGCGAAGCTACGATAGGCGTAACCGAAACCCCCATCGTACTTAAAATAATAAGTATGGCTAATACTGCGAATACGGCCCGTACCGCACCACCCGCTATCGCGCTTGTGTTTTTAACTATCGTTGATTGGTCTCGGTAGCGCTTTAAGGTGTAATTGACAAAGCGCTCGAAAAAGAGAAATACAGTGATGATTACCCCTGCTTCAATAACAATGCCGAGTGCCTTTATAGCGACCTCATCTTCAATGCTAAATACCGAAAAGATACTTTTTACCAGTTGAAGAAAAATAACCCAAATCAGTAAATTTAAAGGGGCATTTAACGAGAGCACGAGTACCCGATAAATATCAGACATACTGCTTTTTTCAGAACGCGCTTTTGCCTTTAAGCGCACCAAAATAAGACGTTTAATGATGAAAAGCACAATAACCACACCCACAAGTGCTGCTATTGCTATTGCCTGCTCATTTTCAAAAAGGTTTGTACTGGCCACGGATGACGGGGCTCCTGCGTATTAATGCTAACAATTTTATTCTCTAAGGAATATTTAATACGCAAAACCTACACCAATTGTTTAACGTACAGTGGTAGATATCAAGGCTATAGCGTTGTGGTCGAGCATAAAAAAGCCCCATGCTGTTCATACGACACGGGGCTTAATAAACGTGTGTTCGCGCTTAAAACTGCAAGGCTCTAAAAGGCGATGCATTTTAAAGCACTTTATACAGCTTGCGAGACACTTTAGTTAAGGATGCTTAAAGGCAATACTTTTCCCGTTTCGGGGTCAAACTCAAAGGTAACCGTACCTGTAGTCGCATTAGCGTTTTGACCCACGTTTGCGTCGTAAATATCACTTACAAACTGATGCTATCAATATGATGCGCTGTTGAAGGGATAACATGGTCATCTTCTACTGGCCTCGCTTCAATGCCCGCATCTTCACGGAAATGCTGAGCCATCACTTGATAGCGTTGACCAAATTAGAATCGTGTATAAAGCGAGCAACCTGCATAGGGGGTAACTACTAGAGTGAACTGCACCAACCAGATAAAAAACCTATCACATTAGCCTGGCGCAACCTTTGATTTAATACTGTATTAAAGTTATTAAACGGGATGAAATTTACGTTTGTATTCTTGCAATAACCACAACCGCGCTTCGTCAATATCGGTAAAAAACAAATAATCCAAACGTTTTAGCTCAGGGATCCTTTGAAACATGATCCCGCGGATAACTGGCCCATGGTAAACGTATGCTTTCGCTACCAGGCCCATTTCGGGCAGTCGATTGATAATGCGCTTTACTATATCAAAGGCTTCAGTGTTGCGCCTTCCACCTGACTAATATCAGCAAGAAGTGCAAAGGGCTTTTTATTCAACCCCATCACTAATTCGAACAATTGCTCTTTATATTCTTCCGCGCTACTTTCATTGAAGATTCCGTGTAGCGTGCTTGTTATAACACCATCTTTATAACTAATCGATGAGTTACTAAAATTCCTAGTCATAGCCAACATTGCTTATTATTCAATAACTAAAGGGTAGTAGAAAAATCGGGGTAGTTAAAAAAATTGCGCTAAGTTTATCGTAAATTTTTACTCTTTTAGCTTTATAAGATCCTCGTTGTCGGGAAAGCGCTTAAGCCCCTGTTTAAGAATTTTGTTCGCTTGGTCGCGCAAGTTATTTTGTCTTAGCCCAACGATATAATTGTGTATATATGCTTGCTGTTGCTGGCCTACATCATAACCTTTTTCAAACCATGTTATCGCTTGACTGTCGTTCTCTTCCAGATAGTAATTAGCAATGAGAAAATAGCTTAGCCAATATTCCGGCCATGTTTGCGAAGCGGTTTCTAAAAACGCTAATGCTTGCTGCTTATCGCCTACTTTGAGCATGTCATAGGCAGCACTCACATAAGTGAATGGTGTCATTTGTGATGAGGTAACGCGCGGCGGAACGGGGGCAAGATACCAATAATTTCCTCTTCCCCAGGTTCGCTCAAAGAGTTCTAGCGACATCTCATGATTTGGCGTAAGCCCCGTGTGCAGTGTCACGGTTCCTTTCTCGCTATCAAACCCAATCACGACGGCATAATGCCATTGTGGCAAAAGCTGAATAGATAAGTTTTGAAAAACCACTACTGGTATATCGTCTTTAACAAACTGCATCACAGAAGAGAGCGTTCCTCGCTCGGTATACGGCAAAAAGCCGTACTGACGGGTGGCACTCACCATTTCTAACTGAAGGCTACCCTCTTTATTTGGAATAAATAACTTAGGCGCTATATCAGAAGGAGAGACACTTTTTCCATAATAGCCAAACACTTCGGAGAGCGTAGTAGGCCCGCAGTAGAACTGCTCTTGGGGAGTAAAAGGCACAGATTGAATAGTGTGCGACTGTGGCAAAGAAGCAAGGCCTGCTTGTCGCAGTTGGTCTGCTTGTGGTGTGGCCTGACAGCCAGTCAGTAAAAGTAACAGAGAAAAGCCTGCTAAAAAGCAGGCTCTTTTAAATATGGCATTCATTCCATTAGTTGCTTATAGGGCGAATAAACGGATAAACATCTGTTACGCCTGCAAGGTCTAAAATGGCAATAACCGCTAAAACGGTAAGTACCGCACCCACAATACCGCCTGCTGGCGCTTGATTGATTTCGTCGTTCAGTTGTGCAATTTCGCTGTCGGTCATAGCGTTAATTCTGGCAATTGCGTCATTGCTATCAACGCCTAAGCTAACCAGCTTGCTTTGTACGTCTGAACGATTAACCATATCAATAAGCTGCTGCTTATTGTACTGAGCCATTTGGGTTTGCATTACACTATCAGAACTTATCGCTTCGGCGTGCACACTTCCAGACATAATAACCGTTGCAGAAAAGCAACTTATAACAATGGTTTTCAAAAGCTTCATTTTGTTTCCCTCTTATATATGCGAGATTTTATTTTTTCTCTATCGATACCTAATAAATGTAGCGCATAGTTAAATAAAACGTCGACCAACGTTAGCCGATAAGTTGTGTATACTTCGGCTTTTCCCAACAAGTAGTTTAATTTCAATGGTTTCAATGCTTAACGTAAGCAAAGTTGAGGCCACTCATATACCTTTAAAGCTGATAAAGATTGAGCGTAAACATGTTTTTTCTTATGTAAAGAGAGGTTAGCGCAATTTAGAACATCAGAAAACAGCATGTTCTGCAGTAAATACACTGATAATTATCAGTATTGGAATTTGTTGTAGAGTAATATTTTCCTTCTCAGGAATTATTTACCGACTCTTTTACCTATTTCTTTAATTGAGCTTCAAATGCTCAAAATTTCTCGTAAGCAAAGTAGAATACTAAAACTGTTCAAAATTCCCTCGACATAAAGCCTTCAATTCCTTATAGTGCGCCCGCTTTTAAATATTAGTGGGCAGATTATTCGCTCAGTAATATCTCTTCTCATCGTTTTACCCCTGGATACCTGTTTTGATTACCACCGCAAATATCACCATGCAGTTTGGCTCTAAGCCATTATTTGAAAATATTTCCGCAAAATTCGGCAACGGAAACCGATACGGCCTAATTGGCGCAAATGGTTGTGGTAAGTCGACCTTTATGAAAATTTTAAGCGGTAAACTTACGCCTTCCGCAGGTAACGTCTCTATGGCACCGGGCACAAAACTCGGTATCTTGAGTCAGGATCAGTTTGCGTTTGAAGAATTCAGCGTCGTAGATACGGTAATAATGGGTGATCGTGAATTGTGGGAAGTAAAGCAAGAGCGCGACGCCATATACAGTAAAGCTGAAATGAGCGAAGAAGACGGTATGCGTGTAGCAGACCTAGAAACCCAGTTTGCTGAAATGGACGGTTACACAGCCGAAGCACGTGCTGGGGAAATATTAACGTCTGCAGGCATCGACGAAAACTATCACTTTGGCTTAATGAAAGAAGTGGCCCCGGGTAAAAAAGTGCGTGTGCTTTTAGCCCAAGCGCTATTCGCTGAACCGGATATTCTTCTACTTGATGAACCTACCAACAACTTGGACATCTACACCATCAGCTGGCTTGCAGAAGAGCTAAATAAACGTAAGTCCACCATGCTTATTATTTCGCATGACAGACATTTTCTTAACTCTGTTTGCACACACATGGCTGATATCGACTACGGTGAACTACGTATTTACCCAGGTAACTACGACGACTATATTCAAGCTGCCATGCTGGTTCAAGAGCAGCTTCATGCAGAAAATGCGAAAAAATCAGCCGAAATTGAAGAGCTTCAAAGCTTTGTTGCCCGCTTCTCGGCAAACGCATCTAAAGCTAAACAGGCAACCTCTCGTGCCCGTCGCCTTGAAAAGATTGAACTTGCTGAAGTTAAAGCCTCTAGCCGTCGTAAGCCTTACATCGTTTTCAAGCAACACAAAAAGCTTCACAGACTAGCCATTACCCTTGAGAAGCTAGGGCATAGCTACCCAGACCTGCCGTTATTTGACGATGCGAACCTGCTTCTTGAAGCCGGTCAGCGCTTAGCGATCATCGGTGAAAACGGGGCAGGTAAAACCACACTATTAAAGTGTTTGGTTAACGATATTGAGCCCACAGCCGGCAGTTATAAATGGGCTGAAAACGCGGCTATCGGCTATATCCCACAGGACAACGCCAAGTATTTTGCTGAAGATATCACTATGTTCGAGTGGATGAGCCAGTGGCGCAGCCCTAAACATGACGACCTTCAAATTAAAGGCATGTTAGGGCGTCTGTTGTTTACGTCTGACGACTTTAACAAGCGCGTTCAGGTATGTTCAGGGGGTGAAAAGAACCGTTTGTTATTCGGTAAGCTTATGCTTGAAGATATTAACGTTTTAGTAATGGATGAACCGACTAACCACATGGATATGGAGTCGATTGAAGCGTTAAATAATGCACTTTATAAGTTCGACGGCACCGTTATTTTTGTAAGTCACGACCGTGAGTTCGTATCATCACTGGCTACGCAAGTCATTGAAATTAAGGATAAGAAACTTAATCACTTCGATGGCAACTACGAAGAGTTTTTAGCGCATAGAGAAGGCGCGTAGATAACGAGAAAAAGGGGCGTTCATCGCCCCTTTAGTTTTTTAAAGAACTTGTTGCTGTCGCCTTTTTAAATCAGTACTTTTACTGACTTGAAACATTTTCATTCCCTACTAAAAACTGTCGTGTCATTCCCGCAAGATTATCAAAATACTCGATAAGTGCGGTCTTAACTGGAGCTAATTCTTCTTCAGTTATATTTTCAAAATCAGCGGGATCAGCGAAGTCTTCAAGTGGCTTATTCTTTGCCATGTAAGTTTGTGTTTCATTCACGTGTTCTAGTCGTGTAATGTCTACTGGCTTATCAATTGTCTCGATTGAGATTACAAAGCTAGCCGATGCCATGTAGTTATCTAAGCCTAAAAAGCTTCTCGTAAAAAGGCCGTAACCTTGGCTGTAATGCTCTGAACAGCCATACATTCCGCACTCCATTGCTGCTAAGGTGGGCGACTCTTTAATGACAACAACCGCTGTGATGCCTTCGGCAGCTAGTTTTTCTCGAGTCCTCGTACTCTTTTCGTTGAATACCCATTCCTTATTTACCACATCAACAAAGCTAAGCGTATCATCTTCAGAAATAAGGTTTGACATGTCTACAACATCATATGTAGTTCCCCCCTCTATTTTTCCTTCGAAAATATCGAATATTGTTTCTTTCAACTGCCAGTCATAGTCATACTCTTTGTTGAAATTATTAAAGATTGTTGTCCCTACATGTGTATGGCTCGGGTTTTCTTTAGCAACGACCAGAACTCCGACCTTACTTTTTTCAGGCGCTTTATAACCTGTAGTTGGAGGGACGTAGGTTGAAGCACACCCAGTAGCTACAAGTGCTATCACAACTACTGTAAATAACTTAATTGGCGATTTCATCTTTGTTCCTTTGTGCTTTTTGCACTTTTTAATTATATTTTTCAATTTATCGCTATTTAGCCCTAGCGCGATTTCGATAAATATGGAAATAAGCTTTTGGACAGACAGCGCATTAAAGTCGCACAAGTTTTACACAAAGACAACGTGTATTGTATTTAGCATTTGCTCTGCGCACCTTGCAATACTAAGTAGTAATGAGGGGCTAATGAACAGGTAAATTCTTTATAAAAAGAGGGCCACTGCTGAATAGATCATTGTGTTAACACTGATAGCTTTGCAATATTATCCATTTTGTAAAGCAAATAGGCGCATAAATCTCACTGTAACAAAACCCCTTCATACTGCTCTTATTACAAACAGGCCTGCTCCCCTTCAAAGGCCGGCTCGTCACCTTTAAGTATTAAGGAAAGCAGTGCTTTTATCACATAGTAAGCAGTTTTTATTTGTACATATTGCTAAAACCGGTGGCACCAGCGTTCGCGCTGCACTATCGAGGTATCGATGGGGGCACCGTTATGCACTGGCTCAGTTTATTTGCAATAAAATGAGCCAATTTACCGACCATAAAATTGCAAGTCGCTTCCCACGACACTCTCGTATCATTGCGGCGAAAGAGATGCTGCCAGAAACGTATTTCAATCAACTATTTAAGTTTGCTGTTGTAAGAAATCCATGGGACCTACAAGTGAGCTCTTTTCATCATATCAAGCGGGAACGTCCTGCTGTAATGCAGGGCTATAATGACTTTGGGCACATATGAAGCCAGCTTAAGCTTTCGAACATTACGCTCCCCCATCGACGAAAAGCAGACAACAGAGAGGATTACCGCCGTTACTACAACAGCGAATTAGTTGACTTGGTAAGCGCGCATTTTCAAAAAGATATAGCGCTTTTAAATTACACCTTTGAATAAAAACTTGTGTAAAGCGCACACGTTATTTTGATCGAACTCGTAATTTAGGCTGTATTGTGACTAAAAAGGAAACTTACTGATGACTTTACGAAAGTGTTTTGGCATAGCAAGCCTATCAACCTTGCTAGCGTTTTCCGCTACTGTTTCTGCACAACAGCCATCAGGCTCACAGCAACCACAAGGCTGGATGTGGGGCTTTGGCGTTGCTGCGTCACAAGATGTTTATACCGACTTCGATAACCGTATCGTGCCTATCCCCATCATTGGCTATACAGGCGAGAAATTACGGGTTTACGGGCCTTTTGTGGGCTATCAACTCTTCCAACAAGACGGTTTTACATTGGATGCCCAACTTGTCCCTGTGTTTGCTGGTTATGAAGAAGACGACAGCGCTGTATTTACAGGCATGGAAGATAGAGACTTTAGCTACGCGGCTGGCATAGGACTTAATTACAATACCGGCGGATGGGTATACTCCCTTTCTACCAATGCTGATATTTTAGGGAAGTTCGATGGTTATCAGGCCTCAGTCCGCGTCGGGAAGCAATTTAGAATCGACCAGTTTATGATAGAACCGTCTATTGGCGTGAACTATCAAGATAGTAATTACGTTGATTACTACTATGGTGTACGCCCTGAAGAAGCCACAGCAACTCGAAGTAAATATAACGGCGATAGTGCAGTTAACACTGAGGTACGCCTTGCGGTATCGACACGCCAGTTCTTTAACGGCATGACCCGCCTGGAACTAGGGGCAACCTTTTTTGATGACAGTATTAGCGACAGCCCGCTTACCGACGATGATACGTCGTTGAGCGCGATGCTCGTTTATACCCGCTTTTTCTAAAAGCGATGCAGCGCCTAAATAGCCAAATGTAGCGAAGCTACCTTGCAGCATAAAAATGCCCTCGGTCTTGAGGGCATTTTCGATAGTGCAAAGTAAATGTTTTTAAGCAGGTTTTTTAAACGCTAAGGTCTCCCACAGTGGGACTGTCGACAGGCTGTGTTTGTAACTACCTGAAGTTTCTTTGGTACTGTAAGACAAATAAATCAGTGTTTTCGCTTTCGCATCATAAATTCTACGAAGTTTCATGTTTTTAAAAAACACACTCTTCGACTTTTTAAAAATCACTTCGCCCGAGTCAGATTTATCAATAGCGTCAAGCATTTCAGCGGTAATTGGCCCTGTTTGTCTGCACGCAATTGAACTATCTGATGGGTCTGACAAGTCCAAGTTTGCCTCTATACTTGAGATATGGCAGGTAACGCCTGTTACTACTGGGTCTTGAAGGGCATCAATCTTGATGTCTTTCGTAGTAAAAAGCCCAAGCGACACATCACCCACTTCACTGTCACTACACCCCCAAAGTCCGAAGACTGATGTGACTAGTAACCCTAGCGCCGCAGCTTTAGCTGCACTGCCCTTAGTGCGCTGGCTAATGGAACGTCCGTTTATTTTCATGTCTTCCCCACCCTTAATCTTTTAATGATCTCAACTTTTAGTTACTAGACTAGTTACTTGACGCTTCTCGCCTTTGATCATTTTAGCCTAACAAGTTTATTTGGGTACTATCCATAAGGCGGTGCTGCTTTATGAGTTGTTTCGCCGTTTCAATATCGGGGGCAAAGTAGCGGTCTTTGTCATAAAAAGGCACATGCTCTCTTAATAAGTTCATCAATACTTGCAACTGTTCACTTGTTTTAAGAGGCTTGCGAAAATCGAGTCCTTGGCACGCTGCTAGCCACTCAATAGCTAGTATTCCTGCAACATTATCAAAAATATCTCGAAGCCTTCTGGCCGCGAAGGTCGCCATGGAAACGTGATCTTCTTGGTTAGCAGAAGTAGGGAGTGAATCGATAGAGGCAGGATGTGCCAGCGTTTTATTTTCACTAGCCAATGCCGCACAGGTAACTTGAGCAATCATAAACCCTGAGTTTACACCGCCATTTTCAACTAAAAATGGAGGTAACCCGCTTAGGTGCGTATCAATCATCAACGACATTCTTCGCTCAGATAACGCACCAATTTCAGAAAGAGCGATAGCTAACATATCCGCCGCCATGGCTACCGTCTCTGCATGGAAGTTCCCACCAGATAAAATATCGCCTGCAGTTTGGTCGCTGCTATCAACAAAAACCAATGGGTTATCACTTACCCCATTTGCCTCTACAACTAAAATCTCTTGAGCGTATCGCATTTGCTGTAAGCTCGCACCCATGACCTGAGGCTGACAGCGCAGAGAATAAGGGTCTTGTACTTTTTCACAGCCTTGATGAGAACGACCAATCTCTGAACTAGCAAGCAAGCGTCGAAATGCCTCAGCTACATCGCTTTGGCTTTTATGGCCGCGTACTTTATGGATGCGCGCATCAAATGGTACGCGTGAACCTAACGCGGCCTCTACCGTTAGCGCACCGATACCGATGGCACTGTAGAGCGCATTTTCTGTATAAAACAACCCCTGAAGTGCGAAAGCTGTCGACGCCTGCGTGCCGTTTAAAAGTGCCAAGCCTTCTTTTGGCGCAAGGGCAATGGGTGCCAACCCAGCAATATTAAGAGCCTCAGTTGCGTTAATTCGCTTACCTTTGTGAAAGGCTTCCCCCTCGCCTAAAAGCACAACGCTCATATGGGCTAGCGGTGCTAAGTCTCCACTGGCACCAACCGAGCCTTTCTCAGGTATAGCCGGGTACACCTGCGCGTTAAACAGTTTAATCAATGCGTTAATAACACTTAACCTGATACCTGAATAACCCCGAGCCAGTGAGTTTATTTTTAACAGCATTAGTAGGCGTACCGTATCTTCTTGCATGAAATCACCGGTACCCGCAGCGTGCGACAACACTATGCTGCGCTGTAATAATTCCAGTTCGTCCACGTTTATACGTGTGTTAGCCAACAGACCAAACCCGGTATTTATGCCATAAACCGTGCGATTTTCTTTTATAACGTTAAGTACCGCCTGTTCTGCCGCATTAATTGCAGGTATTGCCGATTCATCTAAAGATAACTGTGTAGGGCTTCGATACACTTCTCTTAGCTGGTCTAGGGTCAAGGTGCCTGGGATGAGTTTTAAATGCTTAACGCCATCAACGTGGTAGATGGTAGAGCGGTCACTATGTCGGTCGTCAATTATCGTAGAAGAAAAGCGAGAATCTGACATGGTTACGCCTCTCTATTACGAGTTTTTTGGCCATTCACCATAGGTAAATCTAGCCCATGCTTTTTTGCGCACTGCTTAGCAATGTCATACCCTGCGTCTGCGTGACGCATAACCCCTGTAGCAGGGTCGTTATGCAGCACCCGCGCTATACGTGCGGCTGCTTCATCTGTACCGTCACACAGGATCACAACACCCGAATGCTGACTGAAGCCCATACCCACGCCGCCGCCGTGGTGAAGGCTTACCCACGTTGCCCCACCTGCGGTGTTTAACAAGGCATTGAGGAGTGGCCAATCTGATACTGCGTCAGATCCGTCTAACATCGCCTCGGTTTCGCGATTTGGAGAGGCCACCGAACCAGAGTCTAAGTGGTCGCGTCCAATCACCACTGGCGCGCTTAACTCGCCAGTGCGAACCATTTCGTTAAAGGCTAATCCCAGCTTTTGCCTCTCACCTAAACCTACCCAGCAAATACGCGCGGGCAGACCTTGGAATTGAATGCGTGCTTTGGCCATATCCAGCCAATTGTGCAGATGAGGGTTATCTGGAATGAGTTCTTTAACTTTCTCATCAGTTTTATAAATATCGTCGGGGTCGCCCGAAAGCGCGGCCCACCTAAATGGCCCTATGCCCTGACAAAAAAGAGGTCGAATATAAGCAGGCACAAATCCTGGGAAGTCAAAAGCGTGCTCTACACCTTCTTCTAACGCCATCTGCCGAATATTATTACCATAGTCGAGGGTGGCCGCCCCTGCTTGCTGAAAACCTAGCATGGCTTTTACCTGTAGCGCCATCGACTGCTTCGCTTGTTTAATCACACAGGCTTCATCTTTAAAACGCTGAGCTTGCGCTTGATCTAGCGACCAGCCTACCGGTATATAGCCGTTAAGCGGGTCGTGAGCACTGGTTTGATCGGTCACGACATCTGGAATGATCCCTTGCGCTAGCATAGCCGGAAATACTTCAGCTGCATTGCCCAATAATCCGATAGATACAGGCTTGTCGGCTTTTTTGGCCTCTTCCAACATGGTCATTGCTTCATCTAACGAATGGGCTTTCTTATCTAAATAGCCAGTGCGAATTCTAAAGTCTATTCGGGTTTCATCTACCTCCACTGCCAGCATAGAAAAGCCTGCCATCGTTGCGGCAAGAGGCTGTGCTCCGCCCATACCGCCAAGGCCGCCTGTTAGAATCCAGCGCCCTTTTGCTACACCGTTGAAATGGGCTTTAGCCACGCTAACAAAGGTTTCATAAGTACCTTGAACAATGCCTTGTGAGCCAATGTATATCCACGAGCCCGCCGTCATTTGCCCATACATCATTAGGCCTTCTTTATCTAAGGCGTTAAATTGTTCCCAGTTAGCCCAATGCGGCACAAGGTTAGAGTTAGCAATAAGTACTCGGGGCGCGTTTTCATGAGTAGGAAAAACCCCAACGGGTTTACCTGATTGAATAAGTAAGGTTTCATCAGTATTTAATCGCTTAAGCACTTCAACAATTTTGTCGTAAGATGCCCAATCACGCGCAGCTCTGCCAATGCCACCGTACACCACTAAGTTTTGCGGATGCTCTGCCACCTCTGGGTCTAGGTTATTCATGAGCATGCGAAGGGGCGCTTCAGTTTGCCAACTTTTTGTATTGAGCACGGCGCCTCTTGGGGCACGTATTTCTCTTGTAGGGTCAAGGCGTTTCATAAACTTCTCCTAGGCCTATTTAACATGGCTGTTTTATTCTTCTTATTGTAATAATCTATTGGACTTAAAATTCTAAATGCCCGCCTAAACGGTATCGGCTTCCCGGGTGATAAAGCACTGCGTGACTCACCACGGCGCCGCTGTTTCCATAATTATTTGCATTCATTACCTTTGGTTGCGCTGTGGAATTTGAGCCTCGGGAAAAGGTGCGCCGGGTAATTTTAAGACAAGGATCTTTAGATTTGATAAGCAGGGCATTGGCAATGTCTTTTTCTACAATCACAGCTTCTACACTGTGATCGGCTTGAGACAAAGGCGCTACTTGGTTCAAGTAATAATTCGCCGTATGCGCCTTAAAGTCCTTGTTTAGATAGTCACCTATCCAAGCGGGATTCACCCATCTATCTTCATATTGAACAGGCAGGTTATTCTCACAATGCACAATAATGCTGTGATACACCTCTACGCCTTCATCGACAGCCAATCGGTGAGCTATATCAGCACTAGCTGGTGCAATTTCCAGCACTAAAATTTCGTTTGTGTAGCGATGGCCACGCTGCTCTATTTCATCGCGGATACTTTTTATCTCTAGCATAGAGCTCATAGGGCGATGATCTGATACAAAGGTACCAATGCCTTGGCTGCGCATTAATATGCCATCATCTACCATTTCACTTAGCGCGCGACGCGCTGTCATACGACTAACATTGTGCTGCTGCGCCAGCTGGTTTTCAGAAGGGACTTGGCTACCCGGTTTCATTTCTCCACGTTCGATGGCGTCAAGAATGGCCGTTTTAATAAGCATGTAACGAGGTTGCATAGAATAGAGGTTCACAACTAAATTGTTAATAATATGCTAACAGCATACTTGTATATACAAGTATGCACAAGTACACTTCATATAAAAAGCGAAGGCTGATGAGGTAGTGAAGTGGCTGAAGTCAATAAAATGAGCGAGGAAAGTTATGGATAGTAAATACGATACGCTTATTTACAATGTGCGAATTGCATCTATGCAGCACAACGGCATGCCTTACGGTGAGCTACCGCCAACCGCTATTGCTATTAAAGAGGGTCACATTGTCGCCTTGCTCTCTTGTGATGAGCAACTTAACGACGCATTACAGCAAACCAGTACAGTGATAGATGGCAGTCGTCTCATTCCTTGTAATGAAAATGAGCAGCCCACACTTCCTTGGCTACTTCCTGGATTTATAGATTGTCATACTCACCTCGTCTATGGCGGGAATCGCGCTGAAGAATTCGAAATGCGTTTGCAGGGCGCAAGCTATGTAGAAATAGCTGAGCGCGGCGGAGGTATAAAAGGAACCGTAAAGAAAACTCGGCAAGCGGATGAACAAACACTACTTAACACCGCAATAAAACGCGCCATGCGGTTGTGCGAAGAAGGGGTAACAACCATTGAAGTAAAGTCTGGGTATGGGCTTGATGTAGACACAGAGATACGCATGCTAAGCGTAGCTAAATCCCTTGAAAAGCATTTACCCGTCACTATTCAAACCACCTATTTAGGTGCCCATGCCCTGCCGAATGAGTTTAATCATGATGCTGACGCCTATATAGACTTTATATGCCGAGACGCCCTGCCTCAAATTGCGTCGCTCGGCTTAGCCGACGCTGTAGACGTTTTCTGTGAAACTATTGGATTTTCGCTACAGCAAACCGAACGGGTATTTAGCTGTGCTAAGCAATACGGTTTACCGGTAAAAGCTCACGTAGAACAGCTAAGCGATAGTAAAGGTGCAGTGCTTGCCGCTAAATACGGGGCGCTATCGGTCGACCATATAGAATACTTGGTCGACAGCGATATTCCTTCTCTTGTTAAAAGTGAAACGGTAGCTGTTTTGCTACCCGGCGCTTTTTACTATTTAAGCGAAGTACAGAAACCGCCGGTAGAGGCATTGCGGGCGCACAATGTTCCTATCGCTGTAGCCACCGACTTTAATCCAGGCAGTTCGCCATTAGCCTCTTTGCTTACTGCGCTGAATATGAGTTGCGTATTGTTTAAACTTACCCCAGAAGAAGCGTTGCGTGGCGCGACGGAGCACGCTGCGAGTGCGCTTGGGCTAAACGATAGGGGTGTGGTTGATATTGGTAACGTTGCCGACCTTACCTTGTGGGATATAGAAACCCCCGCAGAACTTGTCTATTGCATTAACGGTCACCGCCCAATCGCGGTATTTAAGGATGGTAAACATGTTTAAATGGCAAGGTAGAATAGACAATGAAGACGGTCTTGAAGGTCTACGCTGGCACCAAAAGGTTGATGAACACGCATATAAAGAAAGCGGCAACCTCACAAGCGTTAATAATTCTGATAAGCGTGCGACTATTGACAACACCGTAACGTTAGTGGGGTTTGAAAGTGATTTGGGCGTAGCATTCAACAAAGGGCGCACAGGCGCTGCCGCTGGCCCCAACGCCATTCGCCAAGCGTTATCAAACTTACCTTGGCACTGGCCGAATACGCCTTTTACCGATTTAGGTAACGTTACAGCCGTAGACAATTTAGCTCAGGCACAAACCCAATATGCCGACGCCATCTCCTATGCACTTAAACAACATACTGGGTTTACCATTGGTTTAGGAGGAGGCCATGAAATTGCGTGGGGTAGCTACCAAGGGCTTTTCAATACGAAACCGGAAAATGCACGCATTGGTATTATTAATTTTGATGCCCACTTTGACCTCAGAAAACCGGTTTTGAACACCAGCTCTGGTACACCATTTAGGCAAGTCTACGACCATTGCCAGCTTCACAATACGCCGTTTTATTATGCTTGCTTGGGCGTATCTAAAGCCGCTAATACGGCGGCATTATTCAACTTTGCCAATGTGTCCAACACACGGTATTTGACCGATATGGCATTAAATGATGAATCGTTATGTATGCAGCGAATAGATGAGCTGCTGTCTCCAATGCTAAAAGACATCGATGCGCTGTATGTCACCGTATGTTTAGATGCATTTTCTGCAGCCCAAGCGCCTGGGGTAAGCGCTCCTAGTGCATTAGGCATTTCACCAACACTTGTCATCAATACGCTGCATTTTTTAGCGCAGCACCAAAGCACCTATGGCTATCAATGGCGACTGTGTGACGTTGCAGAAATGAACCCTTACTATGATATTGACAGCCGCACAGCCAAACTGGCTGCACGGCTAATTTTTGAAGCGGTGGATGCGGTAAGCTTACGCAATTAACGCTTAATGCGGCTTAGGCGACTCGCGCGTTTGAAGGCGCTTAGCGAAAGCGTTGGCGATGAAAACCACCACCAACAATGTTTAAGGCAACGCGCTCGGTTTACTTGCCGGCAGCACGCTTGCACGCAGCGGCGGTAAACAAGACATCGGTGGAGCTATTTAATGCGGTTTCAGCAGAATCTTGCAATACGCCAACAATAAAGCCCACCGCGACCACCTGCATAGCCACTTCATTAGGTATATTAAACAGGCTACAGGCAAGCGGAATAAGCAATAGCGAACCGCCAGCAACGCCTGAACTTCCGCATGCGGATACCGCCGCAATAACGCTTAACAGTACAGCAGTGGGAAAATCTACAGAAATTCCCAAGGTATTAACCGCAGCTAGTGTCAGCACCGTGATGGTGATCGCAGCCCCAGCCATATTAATGGTGGCGCCTAAGGGGATAGATACCGAGTAGGTATCTTCATCAAGCTTTAAACGTTTGCACAGCGCCATGTTTACCGGGATATTTGCCGCAGAACTACGGGTGAAAAATGCCGTAATGCCGCTTTCTTTTAAGCACTTAAACACCAAAGGGTACGGGTTCTTTTTAGTCGCTAAAAATACTAACAACGGATTGGTCACCAGCGCGATAACTAGCATTGCGCCAATAAGTACTGTTAATAAATGGGAGTAGCCAAGCAATGCTTCAAACCCCGTGGTAGCTATGGTGTTGGCTACCAAACCGAAAATACCAAAAGGGGCAAGCCTGATTACAAACCCAACTACGGTTGTTACGCTATCTGCCATATTTTGCAGCAGGGCTTTCGTTGCCTCGCTAGCGTGTCGTAGGCCTAAACCTAGGCCTACAGCCCAAGTAAGAATACCGATGTAGTTTCCATTTACTAGCGCATTCACTGGGTTATCCACCATGTTATAAAGCAAGGTGGTAAGCACTTCCGACACCCCTTTCGGTGCAGCTTGACTAATGTCGGAGGTCACTAAACTTAAGCTAGTGGGGAAAGCAAAGCTTGCCATTACGGCGGTAAGGGAAGCCAAAAGTGTTCCAATTAGATATAGCACCAGTACGGGCTTTATGAACGTTTGCTCGTTTTGCTTGTGGTTGGCAATGGACGCCATAACCAAAACAAAAACTAATAGAGGAGCAATGGCCTTAAGGGCTTTTACAAATAAACTCCCCAACAGCCCTGCAGATTGAGCAGCTGAAGGTGAAAAACTCGCTATCGCAATACCACATACGATACCAATGATAATTTGCAGTACCAAACTGCCATTCATGTAGCGCTGAAACAGGCTAGGGCGTGACGTTGAGTCCATAAATGTTGGTCCATTATTATTTTTGACAACGCACCATAATGTAAAACCCCAGACAAATGAACCTGTTTAGCCTTAGTTACTCGCAAATAACCGCATACTTGCCGTTTATAAGGGTTTACATGCCTTCAAGTATCTTTTACGTATAAGACGTCCACTCATAAATAGGGATCTCTTCGTCAATATAATAGTCTGGCTGAATGCCCACTCCATCAATGGCCATGTGGGGAATGCGCAAACTTTTGGTTAAACTGTAATGCAAGGTAAAAGCACCGCTCGGCGAATCAGTTTTATACATATTAGAGATATCGAGCACACCCGCTGTGGTCTGCCCAAACAGCTTTACTTTCTTGCTTTGTTTAGCCGCCAGCAAGAACTGCTCAGCGGTGCTGCCATTACTTGAATCAACAAATACGCCTATACTTTTTGGCAAGGGTTCAATTTTATCAAATTTCTCTACCGTTACATCTTCACCAATATTGATGTAGCTACCAATGTGTTGCTGAAGAATGTCATATCCGTCTTTAGCCCACTGCTTTTCTTCTTCACTGAAATGAGGGTTTTGCAAAAAGCCGAGCATTCTAGAGTTGTTAAGCTCGGTTGATAAGTATTCCACGCCTACCGTTCGAATAGGGTTGGTGTATAAAATTGGTAGCAAAGAAGCATAGCTGGCATCACTACCACCACCGTTTCCTCGGATGTCGATAATGAGGTTTTCGGTTTTTAAAATCTTGTCTAGGTGCTTAGCAATTAGCGCGTCGATATCTTTTTTGAAGGCATGGTTGAAAGACGGTATGCGAACAAGCACTGTGTTCTCAGAAATTCTCTTGAATAGCGGGGCTTTTGCACTAAGTAGGCGCACATAACGCGTTACTTCAGGCGATGATTCTTGTCGCGGTTCCTGACGGGACATAACGATAAAGCTGTTTCCCAGTACCACATGATTGTTACCCAAGAACATCATGTTATTTATTTGTCGGGCGGAGTGATCGCCCATAAAAAACGTTACTTTTGCGGCATTGTCGTCTTCAGGGTCGTTAACAATGAACTTTACTTGCCCTGCCTTCCATGACGGATTGGTACTTTCAACGATATAGCCTTTATGGACATTGCCTTCTTTTTTAACGCAACCGTATAGCTGGAAAATTGCCAAATCCCCTCAAGAGACTCATCACTTTTAGTTTCTAAATGCTGTTTAAATGCTGATAAGTCGAAATCATGTACTTTCGATTCGGTTACCGTTTCGTTTGAATTATTTGTATTTAGCGCAAGACCAATATGCCCCTTGCGAAAAAACGCGAGCCAGTCGCTAAGCACAGTTTGGCATTGCGCTTCGTTCTTCGCGCTTTGCACCCAAGCCAAGATGGCATTATTGTGGGCGGAATAAAGGTCCTGCCCTTTTTTCTCTACGCTATATTGAAAACCGGCATCGTTGTTTTCAAACGTGCTCTTTAGCCATTCAAACTCACTTTCACATTGAAAGGTACTACCAAACGAACAGAAAGAGGCAAAAAGAGGGAGTATCGCAAATCGTTTCACTGTTTATGATGTCCATATCTACTTTCAATAACGATAAAGTATCATAAAACTATGATCTTGCGAGCATTTACCTCGCACATACTTGTAAGCAAACGTTTTAGCTACTAATCCCTAAGCGGTGAGTTCACCCCACCGCATAAGGCTTTTCTAGTGCACTTAAGCCCACACCGTTGCGTTTAATTACTTTAAGTTGAGTAGGAATTCGCTCTTTCATGGCCTCGATATGGCTTATGACGCCAATCATTTTTCCACTGGCATTTAAGTTGTCTAGCGCATCGAGGGCCACATCTAAGGTTTCAGCATCAAGGGTTCCAAAGCCTTCATCTAAAAATAGTGAATCGATACTGGTTTTGTGACTTACCAGGTCAGATAACGCCAATGCCAGCGCAAGGCTCACTAAGAAGCTTTCTCCACCCGACAGCGTTTTGGTATCGCGTACCACGTCTCCTTGCCAAGTATCTAAAACACTTAAGCCTAGCCCGTCGTTTTCTTTGCGAATAAGCTGATAGCGACCGTGCAACTTTTCTAGCTGCTGGTTAGCAAGTTGGACAAGGTTGTCCAGCGTAAGCCCTTGTGCAAAACGTCTGAATTTGTCACCGCTTGCCGAACCAATCAACGAATGCAGGTAAGTAATATCATCGTAATAGGTTTCGAACGCGGCCATCTCTTCTACCAGCGTCCTTTGCTTTTCACGGGCTTCATTATTGGCGTTTAACTGCTGTTTAATTTGCCCTAGGGTGGATAACAAAGCGTCTTTTTGTTGCGCTTGCTCGGTAATTTGATTTTCAACCCACTGCATACCATGTTCTTCTAGCTTGCGCTGCCACTGCTGTGCATGGTCACGCGCTGTTAGCGATTGCTGTGTCGCTAGCGCGTTTTCTAGTTTAAGGTCAGCCTGTTGTTTTTGCTGCGTTAATTGCTTTTGCAGCTCAAGCAACTTATTACGGGTTTCTTCATCTAGTAGCGCATTGCTAAACGCTTGCTCATCGGCAAATGGGCTGTTTGCTAGCTGGCGATTAAAGTTCTCAGTCGCCTCTGTAAGTGCCTGCTCTTTCTCGCGTATTTGCTCATTAAGCTGGGCAATTTCTGCTTCTAACCGAGACAAAATAGTATCCGTTTGGTGCAAGCGAGATTGGCATTCACTCAATTTTTGCTCAGCCTGTACTTGGGCGGCGCTTGCTTTACTCCTTACTTCTGAAATATTACCTTCAGGGAATACCGCCATACGTGATTTGCGCAGTTCTATCAGCGTGCTATCTAGCTGCATGAGTTCTTCAGATACGCTTTTAAGCTGTGTTTCTGCACTTTCAATATCACGGTTTAGTACAAGCAAGGTACGACTCACCTCTTGTAGCTCTTCATTAAGGTTGGTGTGCAGTTGATGATTGTGTTTATAAGTTTTGAGCGCTTCGGCTTCTTCATTTAACCACGTAGCAATTCCTTCAATAGGCAGGTTGTGAACTTCAGCACCGTGCGCCGTCATAGTCTCACGAAGTGTTGCAATGCTGTCGTTAACCCCTTTAGTTTTGTTCTCTACTTCTGCGTTGCGTTCGGTGAGTTGCTTTTCCAATGTTTCGCGCCGCTGCATGCTAACGGCAACATCTGACTGTTTGGCTTGCAACGCTTGTTGCGCCTCATTTTTACTCTGCATTGCAGTATTTAATGCTTGCTCACACTGCTCTATGCGCGTTAACTGGGCACTAATGTCATCAAGACGGGTTTTAAACTGCTCGGTAAATTGGGCGACACTTTGTGATGTATTAATGTCGACTTTTTCAAAGCTAGATATATCAGCGCTAAGTACGCTTGAAAACTGCTTCCACTTTTCTACCAACGCATCGCGTTTTGCGTTTGTTTGGTCTAGCTGCTTATTAACCTGGGTAAGGGTTAACTCAGTGTGTGTAACGCTTTCTTTTGCCTGTGCTCCTTGTTGCTCAATATCATCTAACTGCTCTTTTAAGCTGTCACGCTTTTGTACAGTTTCAGGTATATCAATCGCCACGCTAGCCGTAGTGTGCTCGTTAGCTCCACATACCGGACATGGCTCGCCACTTTTTAGCTGGGCGCGCAGGTGTGCCACTTCAGCATCTAGGGCGATCAGCGCCTCTATGTCTTTTAAATTACTGCGTGTTTGTTTGTAGGCGTCAACCAAGGCTTGTCGGTCAGATTGCTGCTGCGCTAGTTTTTTCGATAAGTCTTCCTTCTGTGCACTCAGCGATACTTTGTCTTGCTCTAGTGCCAAATATTGCTGTTGAATATGACCTATCTGAATCAGGTTGTCCCAGTGATGAAGCTTGGTATCCCGCTCTTGTTGAAGACTTGTTTTACTGGTTGCGCTATTTTTATCGGCGTTAGAAAGCGCAGCATTTAACGCCTCTTCACAAGTGGCGACGTTGGCGGTTGCATTATCAAAAGTTTGCGTTAATGTTTTCAGCGCCTGATTCGTTTGTGTAATAGCTTCATCAATTGAGGAAAGCGCGTGGCGGTGCTCTTGGGCGCTTTGTTTAAGTGTCGCTATTTGCTTCTGTTCGCTCTCAATATGCCGCGCAGTTTCACTCCAACCGCTGATAAACTCGGCCATACTGCTGAGTGAGTGGTTTTCATTTAGGTAGGCTTCTAATTCACCCAATTTTTTCTTGTTATCGGCTGACGCATTTTCTATTTCTGTACGCTTTTTAGTTAGCGCATTTATGGAGCGCGTAAACTGCGCAGCGCTGTCATTTGCTTTTTGTTGGGCGGCTGTACTCTGCGCTATATTATTATCTAACGGAACGACCTGCTCGTTTATGCGCTTTTCAAGTTCACTGCTTTGTTGCTTAGTTTGAAGTAGCGCTCGTTCAGCATTGGTCACTTCCGAGCTAAGCTGTTCTTTTTGCGTTTTTAATTCGGGAAGCTGAGCCGCTTTTTCATTGAGCTTTTCTTTGTAGCCTGATAGGTCTTGCTGAAGCCCGTTTCGCTGCAAAAAAGGGAGGCGAAGCTTTTCGGCGGGCTCACTGTGAGTTAGCACATTAAGTTCTTGTTTCGCCTCATCGATCGCATTATTCGCAGCAAGCTGTGCTTCTTTCGCCTCTTTAAGCGCGAGTGCATTGGTGTTGAATGATTGTTGCCATTGCTGTTGCTGTTGTAGTTCAGTAAGTGTTTGGTTAAACGCCGCAACTTGACCATTAATACCGTCTTGATCTTCTTCCAACTGGGTAATTTGCTCATTGCTAAGTAACGTTACCCCTTCAAGCTTTATCGCGAATTCTTTTTTCTTTTGTTTAGCCTCGCTAAATTGCTGATGTACTGCTTGTGATATTTGCCCATAGATTTCAGTACCAGTTAGTTCTTCAAGTAACTCAGCCCTGTCGCCTTCATTGGCATTTAGAAAGGCAGCAAAGTCGCCCTGCGACAACATCATAGATTTTGTGAAGCGCGCAAAGTTCAGACCAGTGAGCTTTTCTATCTCTTCATTTTTAGGGCGAACTTGGGTTGCTAGCACATCGCCACTTTCAACTTCAGCCAGCTCAACATCGGCACTTTGCAGATTACCGTCAACTTTTCCTCTGGCGCGGCGCATGCTCCAAAACGCACGGTACGCTTTACCCTTAATATCAAACTCAACTTCCGCCAAACACTCCGCTGTACCGCGAGTCATAATGTCGTTGTTCGACGTTGATATAGGCCCAAGTCGAGGCGTTTGGTGATATAAAGCTAAACATATTGCATCGAGCAGGGTGGTTTTACCCGCACCGGTTGGGCCAGTAATGGCAAACAAGCCGTTGTCGATAAAGGGTGACTGAGTGAAATCTATCTTCCACTCCCCTTTAAGGGCATTTAAATTTTTAAGGCGTAAGGTCAATATTCTCATTTTCAATCGCCCCGCGTTTCTTTGTTTGGTTCAGATTCGCTTGCAGGCTTTGATTGTACTAGCCCTTCGCTGTTTTCTAAGTCTTCTTTATTGGTATGCACTAGCGCTACGGCTTCGGCAAACAAATGTTTAATACGCTTAATACGTGACGGCTCAGTATTTTTCTGCGGCAGTTCTGAAGCCTCGTTGGACGTTTCATTAGGTTCCTCATCCAACGACTCTAGCGCTAAGCGCGCTTCAAAAACCTCGTTCACTGACAGCTCGCTAAGCTGAATATTTTGCTTTTCGCTCAGGCTTTTCACCGTGCGCTTACGCATGCGTTTTAGCTGAAGAATTTCAGCGTTTTTACCTTCTAATAAGCCCTGAATTCGCTGCTGTAAATCAGTCAGATAGTCTTCGGTTTCAACCTCAATACACAACCACACGGGGTCTTTTGAGCCAAAAGGTTTTTCGTTAGAACTAGAAGCTTCATGGCTAGCGAGAGGTTCTGAACTGGCGTTTTGGTCTTCGTTTGCTAGGGAAGCATAGGCTATGGCTTCGCTTTCATTAATCATCGCCTCAATCGCTTTTAAGTCCCCTTTTATTACTTCCATGGCTTGAAAACGAGGTACTGGAAGGGTTGAGATATTGGGTGTCGTACTTACCCCATCAAACTCCACCAGCACGATTTGTTTTTGAGAAGTTAATTCATCAAAGCTTAGCGGTATAGGCGAGCCTGAATAGCGAATGTGTTCGGCTTTCGCTACCTTTTGGGGTCTATGGATGTGGCCTAATGCGATATAGTCGGCTGGCGGAAAACCTTTGGCGTCAAAGCCTTCAAGGGTGCCAATGTAGATATCACGCACACTTTCAGACTGACTTACACCCAAGGCGGTTAAATGCCCCGTGGCGATAATGGGAATAGCAGCGCTATGATCAATGCCCTCTTCTAATCGATTATTCCCCAATGTATTGCGTAGTGTTAGGGCTTCACTATAAAGCGACGCATAGTGCTGTTTTATTGCATTGCCCAGCGCTTGGCGCTTGTCAGTTGCGCTTTGCCCTGACTCACTTACCAATACATCACGAGGGCGAATAAATGGCACAGCACAAAGCACGGCACTGGGCTGACCCTTGCGGTTTTTAAGCGCAATCACCTGTTCACTTATTTCTCCATATGTACTGGCTATCACATGACTATTTAAATATTTCAGTAGCGCCTTGCTTTCATTTAGTACCGACACCGAGTCGTGATTTCCCCCCAGCACCACTAGCGTACACTGCATGCCTTGTAATTCACCGATAAACGCATGGTATAGCTCTCGGGCATAGCTTGGCGGCGTGCCAGTGTCAAACACATCGCCCGCGACAATAATCGCATCTATTTGATGCGCTTCTACTTGTTGGAGAAGCCATTTAAGGAAAGCGGCATGTTCTTTTTTGCGACTTTTCGTAAAAAAACTCTGACCTAAATGCCAGTCAGATGTATGCAATATTTTCATGTAGAAGTGAACCAGGCTTGTTGCATTGGAGATAGAGAAACGCATTCGGCGCAATGCGGCTTTTGCCATGGTGTGTCGATGTTGGTCAACGCACCGTACAGCAACTATAGAGATTTTGTGGTTTTATGACAATGGTTTGTATTAAGGGCACATGACTAGGAGTACGGATAGAAAGCAAAGGGCACCGCTGGCTTTATTAAACGTGTGGTGTCTAAAAGCGTAGGTGACTGACATCTAATTTATCGCAGTAGCCAAATAAAACCGTTCACACCGGTTGATAAATATTGTCCCAGTAATCATCGAGTATCTTCACGGCATCGTTGAGCGCTCGTGCTGCAAAAATATCACCGTTTTGCTCAACCAGATCCATAGCCACCAGTTTATCAATGGCATCGGTAACGTCGAAATCGAGCGCACAGTTGTGTTCTTCTAAAAAGTAGGTTTCTATTGCACTATCTAGCGTTGCTAATGTCATTCCACCTGCGGCAATCTCCCGCTCTGCACGCACCGCGCAGAATGCAGCACCACCTTCTACAGACACTTCTCTACATTTAAGCAAAAATGTATAAGCCAACAAGGCTTCTTTGCAATCCTCTTCCTCTGCTGCATCGATTAACGTGTGAAACACACCTGCGTTATTGTCTAAATTTTTGAAATACAGGTTGTCGGAAAGGGCCTTCATAAACCGAATTTTTCTGTTTTTAAACTTTGTCCATTCCTTGAAGATAAAGCTACCAAATACCCCCATGCCAATACCAAAAGTAATTAAACTTTGCTTCGTTAACTCCACTTCGTCATCTTTAAAGCCTAGCCAAAATGCGATAAACGACGCCACAAGTAGTAATGAAGCACCTAACTTAGTCACTAAGACAACCGTGCCGCCTATTGCAGCCGATGCGCTAATGATTAACTTATCTAGCGGCCGCATCTTCACTTCGCTATTGGGAAACAGCATTTCGAGATCGGCTTTAGGTACGTTTTGAAAAAGCTTAACTATGGTTGAGCCAGGTTTAAACGTTAACACCTTCTGCCCTTTTTCTTTAAAATAGGCTTCATCTTTAAAGGTAATATACACGGCTACTTTGTCGTAGTTAGTGAACGACACCTCTTTTTTCCTCAAACCGAAAAAAGTACGCACGGTTTCAGTTTTCACCGACTCGCCCCGTCGATAAAAAACCACGTCGTCAAAATCGTCAAAGCAAACCGCAAGACGCACTTTAAATAGCGATTCTTCACTAAGCGCAGCGGCTAAATCTTCGTCTGTGACTTTCTCGAAATTGGCCGCATCAAGGAGACTAGCAAATCCCTTAGAAAACGCTTTTTGGTTCTGCTTTCGCAACCTTTCATCCGCAGGCTGCAATTCTCGTGTGTCCTTATTTGGGTCAAAATAACTGTAGCTATTTTTTAACGCTTCTAGTTGCTCGTGGTACTGGTAGTGAATACGATTCACCAGCAAGGTTGAGAAAATACGAAAGTTTGTAGTGTCACGTGCAAGCAAATTTTCACACAAAGTGGCGACGTCGCGCTTGCGAAAAGGAATAAATCGTTCTAGTGGCATGAAGTAGTCTTATAAGTTTTTTTGCATTCTGTACGGTGTAAATAGTTACCGTAGTACAAGTAAAAAACAACTACTCTTCACAGAATTAAGCCCAATGGATAATGCTTAATGTATCGGAAACGATTTCAGGTACTCTCCGTTAAGCAAACAGCGAACGAGGGGCTGTTGATAATCACCGGCCCTCTGTTAGTTAACACGTAGCGCGTTTACCTTATTATTGTCTTGGCTTACAATGCGCTAATGACTTATCCCGTTCCCGCCAAACAGGTTGAAACCCTGTACGAAATTAAAAAAAGCAAATTCATTGCTTGTGCCGGCTTTGCCAACTCTCGTGAAAGTGCAATGGCGCTTTTAGACAGCGTTAAACAACAATACCCTGATGCTCGCCACCACTGCTGGGCTTATGTTTTTGGAAATCCTAGCTCGCCAACGAGTGCAGCCATGGCAGATGACGGTGAGCCTAGCGGTACAGCAGGCAAGCCTATTCTAAATGTGCTTCAGCACAAAGATATTGGCGATATCATGGTAATTGTTACGCGCTACTTTGGCGGAATTAAGCTTGGCGCAGGAGGATTGGTTCGTGCCTATTCGGCAGCAGCTCAGCAAGCAATTGACGCACTAGAAGTAAGACAAGAAGTTCGTTTAGAAACGCTCAACGTTGATATTGATTTCAAACACGAGCAGTTTGTACGACATTTAGCTGAGCAAGCACAGGGAGAAATTGGTTCGTGCGATTACACTAGCAGTGTGTTGATGGCGGTTAAACTTCCCGAAAACGCAGTAGATAATTTCAAACAGCAACTGGCTGCAATTGCATTTTCCATTAATGAGTGCGAGATATAGTTCAGTTTACTTCTTTGTCCATAGGGGCACTCACTAAAAGCCTGAGAAAGACCTCGGTAAAACCACAGGCACTGGAAACAGCGCCAGGTGAATCCCACCTACCGCTGTTAAAACATCAAAAATTAGCTTTTAAGCGTGCCGCGAATAGGATAATTGTTATCGGGGTTACGAATAAACTCTAAGCCCGACACCAACTGTTCCAAATCCGGACGAACAAAAGGCGCGTTGGCAATTTCAGCAATATGAATTTCGTTGTCACTGTTAAGCACAAATAACGCGGGTTCAGCG
Organism: Alteromonas mediterranea DE; assembly: GCF_000020585.3. NCBI lineage: Bacteria > Pseudomonadati > Pseudomonadota > Gammaproteobacteria > Alteromonadales > Alteromonadaceae > Alteromonas > Alteromonas mediterranea. The sequence goes on along the minus strand of NC_011138.3, from coordinate 961,356 downwards.
AAGTTATGATCGGTTTCTTTTTCTGAGCGTGGTTCAGAAATGTATAAGCCAAGCTTTTCCATATCACTTTGTGATAAACCACATGCAATAGGGAAGTTTATGGATAGCTCATCAAGATGTTCGTCAAGCTGTGCTTTGCTATCGCCGCTTACTGCAACTACATCAATATTCATTTCACGAAGGCGGCCAGTGAAGTCTTCGAGTTTATTTAAGTATTTAGTACAGATCGGGCAATGCTTGCCGCGAAAAACGACGACCATTTTCCAGTCGCATCCCTCTTCTTTGTTAGTCAACGATACCGTTTCACCAGTTGATAATGTAACGCTAACTTCAGGAAAAGTGGCGGCTGGGTGCATTTTTTGTGTATACATAGAGACTCCTTAACAATTAATCTGAATCCTTCAACGCACGGCAAGCAGGTCGCTTGTTTTGCCGTACTAGAACTACACTAGGTAAACTTAATACGTTAAACCTAACGTTCAGATCGCCTTTTTGAACAATCGTTCAAATTTTTTCGATGTAAAGGCTTAAAGGTCACCAACGTGTTATAGGGAATTAAAAAAACGAGAGATAAAAAAAGCAGCGCCGAATGCGCTGCTTTTTTGTGTGGCAAAGCCATCGATATATTCAAGCGCTGAGGATTAGTTTACGTATCCCTCATTGGCTCTAACGGTGAGCGGGTGATAGCCCGGTTTCGCTTCTTCAAAGGCGCGCTTCGCAAACGCCTTGCCGTCGGGCGTTTTTGATAGCTCACGATACAGCGGCTTAACCAGTTTATTGCGTCCTATCGACACTAGATAGGTGTACAAACGATCAAAAGCAGGTTGGTAGTTATTTTCTACCGCGATCATCAGCCAGCTATGAGCAATTTCGTTGTTCTTTGTTGACGTTAACGAAAATGCCTTGTCCAATTCAGCAAGCTGTGGCTCAGTCAATGTTTCAGGCATATTGTTCAGGAAGTATAACCACTCGTGTACCGTCCATTGTGCCGTTTCTATATCCGCCGCGTTTACATCACCTGAAAGCCATGCCGTGCGTGTATCATCGATTTTGGTGAAAGCATCAGATTCTGGCTGAGGTGCATCTTCCGGAAGACCCGGTTCGAAAATCCAAGTATTTATGCGCTTAGCATCGAGTTTATCTGGGTATTGCTTCAATAGAGTTTCATCTAAATAAGCGATAAATGTGTCGGTGGTTATGCTCTTAAAAGCAAAGTCTTTAAAGTACTGCATTAAAAACGCGTCAAAGTTTTCGCGACCTATTTTTTGCTCAATTTCACGTAAAAATAGTGCGCCTTTTTCATAGGGAATATTCGAGAAAACATCGTCTGGGTTGCGGCCACGAAGGTCGATAGCTAAGATCTCGTCGTTTTCATCTAACGCTGCAATATCGTTCTCTAAGTCTTGATAACCTAGCACTGCTTCTTTTTTAAAACGATCATGACCATAGATCATTTCCATAATTCTGTAAGTTAAATAAGTGGTGAACCCCTCGTTTAACCACAGATCGCGCCACGTTGCGTTAGTTACGGTGTTGCCCGACCAGCTGTGTGCAAGTTCGTGGGCAATCAATGAAACCAAGCTCTTATCACCGGCAATAACCGTTGGTGTGATAAACGACAAGCGAGGGTTTTCCATGCCACCAAACGGGAACGACGGCGGTAGAATAAGCAGGTCATAACGATCCCACTGGTAGGGACCATAGGTTTCTTCTGTTACTTCAAGCATCGCTTCAGTGTCTTCAAACTCTTTCGCTGCGCTTTCAAGAAGTGCTGGCTCTGCATACACACCAGTACGTTCACCCATGGCTTTAAACTTCAGATCACCGATTGCCAACGCAATAAGATACGACGGAATAGGCTGTGGCATGGTGAACTCATATTCGCCGTCGCGCTTTGTTGTAGGGTCGTTCGACGCGCTCATTACCGCCAACAGAGCTTCAGGTGTTTTTATGATCGCGTCATAGGTCACGCGCACCTGTGGTGAATCTTGAAGGGGAATAAAGCTTCGTGCGTGAACCGCTTGGGCTTGTGTAAATAGAAACGGATGCTGTTTACCTGCCGTTTGTGCTGGCGTTAACCACTGCACGCCAGAGGCGTCAGGTGATGTGGAATAGGCTACGGTTACTGAATTCGCAGCGCTAGGTAACGTAATGGTAAGAGGCGTACCTAAATCAGGATCGGTCTTGCCTATTTCAAAGGGAACGCTTTCACCATTAACAGTGACACTGTCGATGTCTAGAGCGCGTGTATCCAATACCAACGTATTGTTTTCAGGCTTTGCGCGCTTTACATCAAGTGTTACATCGCCAACGAGCTGTTTGGTCTCGAAATTTGCGGTGAGGTCTAGGCTTAAGTGCGTAACCCGAACTTCATTAGGGTTCGCAAACGAATGATAGTCTACGCCAGACGCAATGGTAGCATCGTCGCGTTTTTCTGCTTCGACATTCAAGACCGCGCTTTCATTGACGGCCTGCTCTTTATCTGTTTTCGCTGTGTCTACACTGCTGTTATCACTGCACGCGAACAACACAGGCGCGCATACGAATGTAGCCAGTACTCCGTATTTTTTCATATAACTTCCTAAAGAATGGTTGATACCGTTTCAGTGTATCAAGCTGTAATATGACTGGCGACTCTAATTCGAAGCGCTGCCTTTTCAATGCGCTGAATTTAGAACACAGTAGCGTGGATACTGGCGTTCGAACTAAATCAATTACAAACGTAGCTATAAGAACTGGCGTGGCGATTTCAAAGGGTGTAAGCAATCTACGTAAATGAATACGCCCGCTGTAACGGGCGTGATTACTGAACCCGTAGCGGCATAATTAGGCTAGATTGATATCTACTTCAATATTACCGCGGGTTGCGTTTGAATATGGGCATACCTGATGCGCAGTATCTACCAAACTTTGCGCTTGGGTTTTATCCATATCCCCTAAATCTACCGTCAGCTTTACCGCAATGGCGAAGCCTTGATCAATGGGGCCAATTGATACATCACCGGTAACACTTATGTCGTCAGCTAACTTTATTTTTTGCGATGCAGCCACGTGTTTAAGCGCGCCAATAAAACACGCTGAATAACCTGCTGCAAACATCTGTTCGGGGTTAGTACCTTCACCACCTGCGCCTCCCAGCTCTTTGGGTGTAGACAGGTCAAGGTCTAGCTTACCATCGCTTGATTTGGCCGTTCCTTCACGGCCACCCGTTGCGGTTGCAGTACCGGTATAAACCACTTGTTGAAGCTTATGCATAGTTGCTCTCCTATTTGGCAAATTCAATTTAATACTTTGCATACAAAACAACTTAACACTAAGGTGACTTGCAGTTCAAGTACTTTGTATGCAAAATACATTTATCGTTTATCGTCGAACAAACTTAGGAAAGCGCCGTGTCAGAATTGTTAAAGTTAGAAAATCAGCTTTGTCATCGGTTTTATACGCTGTCAAACGCGTTTACTCGCGCCTACAGGCCTCTTCTAAAAGCGCTAGATATTACCTACCCTCAATACGTAACCTTAATGGCGCTTTGGGAAACTGATCACATTACTATTGCTGAACTTCTAGAGAGAACCGCCATTGACGGAGGAGCAATGTCCCTAATACTTAAAAAACTTGAGGACAAGGACTTCTTAATGGTTAATAAAGATGAAACCGACAAACGTGTTAAACGCGTACAGCTCACTAAAATGGGAAAAGAAAAGAAAACCATAGCAGAAGAAGTACCGGCGCAAATGTTGTGCAAACTCAAAGGTATGAGTGCAGAAGAAAGCCGCGAATTGGTTAAACTACTCGACAAATTAGGCGGCTGTTTTCAGAACGCTGAGTTGTAACGCCACTTTGTAATCTCTGCGTCATCATACCGGCCGCGTTATCTGTTATTATTTACACATTGAGCGAACAAGTGTGCGCTATAATTGTCAAAGGTATGCGAATAGCTTAGTAAACTCGTTTTTATGCTGGTAGCTATCTACAAACAAGAGGTACACATATTTCTACTGATAAGGATACAGAGGCCGTAATGACAGACGTAAAGGAACAAACAAAAGTTATTTCTGCCAAAGCTTACTCCGTTTTAGAAGAATGGCTTAACAGCATTACTCACGGCATTGGCTTTGTTGCGGCGATTGTAGGTTTAGTCTTCATGCTGTACCGCGCAGAAGACACGCTTGCCTTAACTACCGCTGCTATTTATGGCTCTACACTTATTTTGGTGTTTCTGAGTTCAACCCTTTATCACGCAATTTCTCATCAAAAAGCGAAGGGATGGCTTAAACTATTTGACCACAGTGCAATATACTTATTGATAGCAGGTACTTACACACCGCTTTTATTAGTGGCAATAGGTGGCGTACTAGGTATTACCATGACTGCAATTATTTGGAGTCTTGCGATTGGTGGAGTGGCATTTAAATTAATTGCGCAACACCGCTTCCCAAAAGTATCGGTCATGACCTATTTGCTAATGGGCTGGATTGCACTGGGACTTATCTACCCACTTTATGTCGCCCTTCCAGGTGCTGGTCTTTGGTTATTGGTAGCAGGCGGCCTGTGTTTCAGCGTAGGTGTGTGCTTTTATGTGGCGAAAAAGGTAAAGTATACCCATGCTATTTGGCACATGTTCGTTATTGGCGGATGTAGCTGCCATTACTTTTCTATTTATTATTTTGTCGTGTAACAAGAGGCTCTGATACCGCTACTATGGCAACCCCAATTAAAAAGCCATTTAAGGCCCTATTTAAAAATTCATGCAAGCGCAATACTAAACACCATGCAAAAAACTGAGAAAAAGGAAGATAGCACAACAGCAACACCCAATATCGCATGGTTTTCACTGCGCGCAGGTCAGATATGTTTGGGAAAAAAGCCTGTAGAAAGTGACTTTGAACGACTTAAATCACTAGGCGTAACCCACATTGCCACGGTACAAACCAGTGAAGAACACGCGCCAATTATTCGCGACCGTTCATTAGCTGCTGGGTTAGAGTGGCTATGGGTTCCCTTTATGCACCCGTCGTCAGAATCGCCTACTGAGGATGTGCACCTCCACCAATATCTTCATGAACTGTCTCAAATGTTGACAGAGGGAGCGAAGATATATTTGCACTGCGATGGCTCACAGCACCGCTGTAGCTTGTTATTCTACGCACTTTGTCACTATTGCCGTATACCATCTAGCAGTGCCTACAATGCGCTGCATAGTTTTGGCGCAAACGCGGCAAATAATCTGCTTAGATCCGAACTAACATGGGCGGCAGAATTGGGGCATATTGCACCTAAAATGTAGTCTATAAAAAAGCGGCTACACGCAAGGGTTCAGCCGCTTTGAATAAAGACTAAAGAAAGTGCACTCAGCAGTAACGCTATTTCAGCGTGGGTATAGGCAGTAGTGGCGAGATAATTTCACCAATTCGACGGAATAGCTGCATACGGGTTGTGCCTGAGCGCCATACCAAACCAATTTCTCGAAAGCCCTGCTCTTCTGCTGGAAAACTTTTTAGACCAGTGTGCTCAAGAATAGACTGGTTTATCGCAAGTTCCGGTAAGAAGGTATAGCCCATTTTACTATTTGCCAGCTGCACCAAGGTATATAGGCTACTTGCTGCAACACTGCTAATTTGATCACTATGCTGAAGATTACACGCGCTCACCGCATGCCCCGTCATACAATGTTCTTGCTGAAGCAGAAAAATACTCTTTTTCGGTAAACCTGAAATATCTACGGGACTAGGCAGTTGTTCCGCCATATCTTTGTGCGCTATAAGATGGAAGGGGTCGTGGCCCAATACCATCTGCTTACACCCTGGGGTTTCCATTGGAAGCGCTAAAATTAGTAAATCTAACCTACCGTCTGTTAACTGTTGTAAGAGCTTTTCAGTGGTATCTTCCTGCATTTCTAAATTAATTTCAGGAAGGAAGGCTGAGAAGGCCCCCATCATTCCTTCAAAAAGAAACGGCGCTATTGTTGGTATAACACCAAGCTTAAGCGTTCCACGCTGCCAGTTGCCCGCATTTTGAGCATACTCGACCAATTCCCCCGCTTCTTGCAGCAGCACTTTACTGCGCTCAACAATATCTAAGCCTAATGAAGTAAAAACAAAGGTCTTGTGTTCACGCTCAAGTAATTGACTACCAAAATGCTCTTCTAAATTTTGAATGGCCGTACTTAATGTTGACTGACTTACATTACAACGCTGAGCAGCGCGGTGGAAGTGTTGCTCTTGGTGAAGCGTCACCAAATAGTGTAGGTGCTTAAGATTTGGCCATTTCATAGGCATCTCTCTATTATTTAAAGGGATTAAAAGATAATGGTTTAATCTAACATAAAGATTATATACAGCCTAGCCGCTCACCGAGACTATTCTTGTAAAGGCCATAGTTTGCGAATTACATTCACTTTCATACCGCTTGTATGAGAAGGTTTTAAGAATTCTATCGCCGCCCGCTGGAAAGCCATTAGAAGTAGCGTTAGGATTCAATTAAATAAAGCTTTTTAGTTGCCATCGAAGTCAAAACTATGACCTTCACGGCATATTTATACAGCGAAGTGGAACCCACTCTTGTATCATTAACGCATAGAACGAATAAATACCGAGGGCAGTATGAAAGGACATTATAAAAACATTTTATGTGTGTTGAGCGATTCTCATCGGCAGGATGACACCGTTGCCCAAGCACTGCATATCGCTAAAGCCCATCAAGCCTCGCTTACCATTATGCTCTCTTTAGAAGCATTGCCGCCTAACGCCAGCATGGTGATGGAGTCATTTTCATATGTTGATTCTCAGCAAACTATGGAAAAGCAGGCTGAACTTTGGCTTAAAGAACAGGCTGAAAGCTGGAGTGAAAACTACAAGGTTTCTACCGCTGTAACCGTGGGGCATCCACTAATTGACGTGGTGCGCTATGTGGTAAAAAACAATATAGATTTAGTCATAAAGCGGGCTGAGGAAAGCTTTTTAGATAAGCTATTTGGTAGCTTAGATATGCAGCTGTTTCGCAAATGCCCCTGCCCTTTGTGGATAATTAACCATAAACCGCGTAGCCAATACAAGAACGTGGTAGCCGCACTGGACCTTAATTACCATTATCCAAGTCACGAAGTGTCAATAAGGCGTGACCTTAACCGCGATATATTGCGACATGCAAGCCAGATAGCGCTGCTAGAGTTTGCTCAACTGCATATTGTTCACGTATTTGATGCTGTACCGGAAAATATCGCAAGAGATGGCTTTATTACCGTAGACAACGACCGAATGGAAACGGACCTTGCGAAAATTCACGCCGAGCGTGAGAAAGAATTAGAGAAGCTACTTAATGAACTAGCTGAAGAGCTTGACGACAATGTGTGGGAGTACTTACAGCCTAAAAATCACATTGTCCACGGTTACCCTCGCAGAGAAATTGCAGCCACAACCACGTCCCTTGATACTGACATTATCGTAATGGGCACAGTATCTCGCTTAGGCGTGCCTGGCTATATTATGGGTGATACCGCCGAAGAGACCATCCACCAATTGAAGTGCGCTGTCGTGGGCGTTAAGCCAAGAGGGTTTGAAACGCCTATATCGCTAGACTGAGCGCTTTGCAGTTCACACTTTATACGAACACAAACAAAAAGGCCGCGCTTCAAGAAGCGCGGCCTTTTTTTATATCTACATACATGTAAGCGTTATTGGCGTTACGCTACGCCGAATGCTGCTTTTAAGATGAAGAAGAAAATAATTGAAAGTAGTGCACCTGCCGGCAAAGTTACAATCCAGGATACAACGATATTTCTCACAATGCCCAAGTTCAGTGCTGAAACGCCTCGCGCTAAACCTACACCTAACACGGCACCCACCAATGTTTGCGTTGTTGAAATTGGCAGACCTGTACCCGATGCAATAACCACCGTACAGGCTGCAGCAAGTTCTGCAGCAAAGCCACGGCTTGGCGTTAAGTGAGTAATACCCTGACCAATCGTTTTAATAACACGATGACCAAATAGAGCCAGGCCAGCTACGATACCTAAACCACCTAACGGCAGGATCCACCAGGCCAAAGTGGCACTTGAATTAATCTCACCACCGCTGGTCACCACGCTTACCACTGCCGCGAGAGGACCAATAGCATTAGCCACGTCGTTCGAGCCATGGGCGAAGGCCATACTGCATGCAGTAACAACCATAAGCAGCGCGAAGACTTTCTCTACGTTTGCCGCCTGTAAATCGGCATCTTCAGAGCCGCTAAACTTCATACGGCCGATAAACCATTTACCCACGAAGCCCAATGCCACGGCAATAGCAATCGCCAAAAGATAACCGTTAACAGCACTCAGTTCTAAACCTACGTGCTTCAAGCCTTTCTTAATGGTAACCAATGACATAACGAAGCCCGCTAACGCCATGTAAAATGGCACATAGCGCTTGGCGTAAACAAACGGTGAGTCGGTTTGGAAAATGAGCTTGTGAGCGCTCATAAAGATAAGGTACGCGATAATGCCTGATATGGCTGGCGTTACCACCCAACTACCTACAATGCCGCCTACTTTACCCCACGCTACCGCATCCATACTCACGCCAGTGGCAGTGAAACCAATAATAGCGCCGATAATTGAATGCGTAGTAGAAACGGGCCACCCCAACCATGACGCCACAGCAAGCCAAATCCCGGCAGCTAGTAGCGATGATATCATGCCCAATACAAGGTATTCAGGGATGTCTATAAAGAAGGTTGAGTCGATAATTCCTTTTCGAATAGTAGACGTTACTTCGCCACCGGCTAGGTAGGCGCCAGCAAACTCAAATATCATTGCAATGATAATAGCTTGTTTAATAGTTAAAGCTTTAGAACCTACCGACGTACCCATTGCGTTGGCAACGTCATTTGCTCCAATACCCCATGCCATGACGAAACCAACGCCGGCGGCAAGGATAATAAGAATTAGGCCATAACTTTCAAAAAATTCCACGGATAATCGCTCCCGATCTAAACGCGATTTAGGCTGGACGCTACTTGAGTAAGTAGCATGATCTCTTCGCCATTAAGGCTAGAGAAAGAAGTTAAAGACAAATTGTGTTCTATCATAATGTTCGATTAAATTTTGCACGATCTGTTCTTGGCTGCGGCGCATGATAACGTAATCGTCATAGAAGCCATAGCAAAAATCATCGAAAAACGATAAAAGTATGCGGAATTATTTGATTGCGATGATAAATTCACCAAATATTACAGTTTTATGACGCATAAGTTTCCTACTTCCTTCAATTTAGTGCGCTTTGCGCAAAATCAAATTGACCAAATGGACAGTTTTACGTCAAGTCTTCCAACTTTTGCTGCATATTTTCGAGCGGCGTATGCCTAACATCGGTACCACGAGTGAGATAAACCACATATTCGCATACGTTTTTGCACCTGTCCCCAATCCGCTCTAATGAACGCATTGCCCACAACACATCCAGCCAATCCTGCATATCGTCTGTGCTTTTTTGCATTTCTGACGTGGTGTAGGACAATAACCGCTTGTACTCACTATCAATGCGATTGTCTTGATCGTATACCTCAAGCGCCGCCGCTTCATCCTGACGTGCAAAGGCATCGAACGTACCGCGCATCATCGCCGCTACACGCTCGCCGATAAGTAACATGCTGCTTTTAATCGTATCCGAGCTTGGAAGCTTATTGCGTGTAACTAATTTGGCGATACGCTCTATTTCATCGCCCATTCGCTCAATGTCGGTAATGGCTTTGGAAACCGTCATGATGAGACGCAAGTCGCTTGCCGTGGGATGACGTTTGGCAATAATACGAAGGCACTCTTCATCGATTTGGATTTCCATCGAGTTAATCTTCAAATCGTTTAATACCACTTTTTCAGCTAATGAGGCATGGTTATGCTTCACCGCTTTTAAGGTATTAACTAACTGCTGCTCAACCTCTCCGCCCATGGTTAATACCGAGTTCCGTAAGTTTTCCAACTCAATATTAAAGGTGCCAGAGATGTGCGTATTTAAGGCCACCTGTCGCATGCTTATTTCTCCTCGCGTGCCCACACTTGTTGTGTTGTAGCAAACGTTAATTGTATCTGGGCTCTGCTCTTTACACGCGCCACGTTATCCATAGCGACCCGTAATATAATCTTCGGTTTGCTTTTTCTCAGGCATGGTAAACAGTGTGTCACTGTCAGCGTATTCTATTAGCCGGCCCTGATGGAAAAAGGCGGTATAGTCACTTACACGTGCCGCTTGCTGCATATTATGAGTAACAATAACAATGGTGCACTGCTTTTTCAGCACGTCCATAAGTTCCTCTATAAACAGTGTAGTCAGCGGATCAAGTGCCGATGTAGGCTCATCAAGTAGCAAAATATCCGGCTTTAATGCCAACGCTCTCGCTATAACCAAACGCTGCTGCTGACCACCGGATAACACTTGAGCCGATTCGAAAAGACGATCTTTTACCTCGTCCCACAGCGCCGCTTGTTTAAGTGCGCCTTCCACCGCATCATCTAGATGCCTTCGTACCTTCACACCCTGAAGTCTAAGCCCGTAACACACGTTTTCATAAATGCTCATAGGAAACGGATTGGGACGCTGAAACACCATACCAACGTTGGTTCTCAGCCGCGACACATTGACTTTACGGCTATTGATGTTACGTCCGTCAATAATGATTTCACCGTTGTATTTACAGCCGTCATACAAGTCATTAAGTCGATTAAAACAGCTTATAAGGGTAGATTTACCACACCCACTTTGACCTATTAAGGCCGTGATCTTATTTTTAGGAATACGCATGCTGATGTCGTTTAAAACATGCTTACTACCAAACCATAAGTTGAGATTTTTAACCTCAACGGCAGTTTGCTCTTCACTAATGTCTTTAACGTTTAGCGTATTGTGTTCAAACAACTTCAACATGTACTAAAAACCTGTAATTAACCTTTGAGATAGCGCTTACGCAAACGCGCCCTAAGCAAAACGGCCAAAATATTGAGTACGAAAACCACGATTAACAATAATAAACAGGCCGCAAACATCATACTGGCACTTTTCCCATCAGTTTGGCTATGAAAAGCACCGTCGTAAATAAGCACGCCTAAATGCATAAACTGTCTATCTAGGTGTAGATAAGGAAACTCGCCGTCTATGGGCAGAGTTGGCGCAAACTTAACAGCGCCCACAAGCATAAGAGGGGCCACTTCACCTGCCGCTCTGGCGATCGCTAAAATGACGCCAGTCATGATCCCTGGTGAAGCGATAGGCAAAACCGTACGTAATATGGTTTCAATTTTAGTGGCGCCTAAGGCATAACTGCCGGCTTTTAACCCATCAGGTACACGACGCAGGCCTTCTTCGGTTGCCACTATAACCACGGGAAGTGTTAAAACTGCCATCGTTAGGGCTGCCCAGAATACGCCTGGACTCCCCATCGTTGGCGCAGGCAGCGTATCGCTAAACAACAACTCATCAATGCTGCCACCTAAGGTGTATACGAAAAAGCCAAGCCCAAATACACCGTAAACAATGGACGGTACGCCTGCCATGTTACTCACGCTAACGCGAATAATGGTTGTTAACGCGGTGTTCGGCGCATACTCGCTTAAATATATGGCGGCTAGCACCCCAAAAGGTGTCACTATAATGGTCATTAAAAATACCATCAGTATTGTGCCAAATAGCGCGGGGAAAACGCCCCCTGATGTGTTCGCTTGCTTAGGGGAGTCAGAAAGAAAAACACTAATTTCAGAAAACACCACCTGCCACTTTTCAAACGTAGTTAGACGGCTTACAAAGTCTACATCCTGAATACTTGAAATGGGAATAATGAAAGGCGAACCGTCAGCGAAACTAACAAGCAACCTATACTGGGCACGCGTGCTCTCTAAAGCCTCAACACGCTTTTGATACTCGTTAAAAGCAGCAACCAGCTTTTCTCTAGCCGGCGCATCTTCCACCACATCTCTTTTATCAAATTGAGACAAGGCCTCATGAATAGGCGCAAGATGCTCGGTGTTTAGGTCTTCAATTTGTGCCGTAATCAAGGCAACATCTTGTAATACTGCACCAATGTTATCTAGAGGCTGTGGCGGTTTTGATGGAACAACGATGTGCTCTGGAATAGCCATTACCCGCCTGCCATCCAACAGTTTAATCTCTGCACTGTCCAAGGCGAGGTTAGCACTGAGCAATTGTTCACGGTCAAATTGTTTTTGAAAGCCAAAGGGGTGATTCACATCTGAATATTTGAGGGTGATGTCTTCTTCTGACGCATCCTCAAAGATGTTCGCAAGTACAGAGAAGCGAGAGCCATCTGGTAGCGTGCCAGTTACCTTATAAATAGGTTCAGGCCAAAAATAAGCGGTACCGCGAAAGCTAATTAGTATTAGTACGCTAACTAGCGCAATGAGCAGCAAGCTAGTGAAAAAAGCCGTTAAGCTAATCACCAACGACTGGCGCTGAACCGCATTAAGCCCGAATATGTCTCGGTTAACCATAGTAAGCCCTGCCCCTAATTCGCTGGCGTATAAGCTCTGCTACTGTGTTAACTAAAAACGTAAATAAAAACAATATACACGCGGTGAAAAACAAAATTTGATAATGCGCGGATGACACATCCGCTTCGGGAAGCTCAATAGCCAAGTTAGCAGTCAGTGCTCGCAAACCTTCTATAAGACCCCAACTTGATATGGGTGTGTTCCCAGTTACCATAAGCACGATCATTGTCTCACCAAACGCCCGACCAAAACCCAGCATAATAGCCGCTACAATACCGGGCAGGGCTACGTGTAAAACGATGTGGAGCAGGGTTTGTAAACGCGTTGCCCCTAATGCAAAAGAGGCATGTTTTAAATCAGTTGGTACGCCATTGATGGCGTCTTCTGCAAGCGAATAAATACTGGGAGAAATAGCTACGCCTAACGCCAATGCAACCACAATGGTTGTTTTACCAATAGGGCTATCAGACTCTGCCGCTAATAAGGTGAAGCCCTCTACTCCCATCAATGACAAGACGATGGATGGCGCAAACTCTACGCTTATAAATCCCAACAAAAATACGCCGCCTATTGCGAAAATAAGCTCCGCCCCATGCCTTAGGTGCTTAGGTAGGTATTCGGCAACGGGGCGCTGCACTACCGCTACAGCAATTAACACAAAGGGGATAACTATAAGAAAAAAAGCAAAGGAGAAAAGAAATTGCTCAGCTTTAGGCGAAAGCCAAATAGCGGCTATAAAACCAATAAGTACGCTAGGTATCGCTTCAAGTAATTCTATGGCAGGCTTAACGATATTCCGCATGCGGCTTTTAGCAAAAAAAGCGGTGTAAATAGCAGCGCCAATGGCAACGGGAATGGCAATAAGCAATGCCAACAAAGACGCTTTTATACTGCCAATTAAAAGCGGGGTTAAACTAAACTTAGCTTCTTGAAAATCAGATGCGCTGGTTGTTTGCCAAACAGTTTCTTCGGTTTCATAGCCTTCATAGTGTTGGGGGTCGAAAAGGGAAGACCATGTCGTGATACCGCTTAAATGCTGTCCTTCCCACACCGACAATGTGCTATCAGAAAAACCATACAGCTTGTTTCCGTACCAAATAATCTGTTCAGCTGAGTCGTCTATCTTTTGAGAAGACACCACATCCCCTGATACGCGATTGACTAACAGTACCCTAGCGTTACTCGTCAGTACTGCCACTAAATTCATACTCGCATGTTCAGCGACATCTTTTACTTTTTCATTGCGTAAGGGAATTTGATAGGTTTGCTCGAAGGAAAGGCCTTTATCCGTTTTGCTTAAGACCCAACGCGTTAATGTTTCCGTTTTGCTATTCATCAAAAAGAACGTGCGATCTTTAGCAAGGGGGAACACTATTTTTTCATCTAAAGAGGCGGAAACATTGCCCACCACGGGAAGTAGCGCCACACCTTCATCTCGTAACCTGTTAAGGTAGAGCGTTTGGTCAACTTGAAGAAGTACGCTTTCGCTGCCCGGTAATAACGTTAAACGATCAATATTATAAAAACGTTTGTCTACTATATGCGTGGGTCGTTTGCGGTTAACCCATCTAACGAAAACGCTATCACCATGGGTGATAGACACCACCGCCCACTTTGAAGATAACGCCATATCCCAGCTTTCGCGCTCCTTCCATACTTCTTTAGGAAGCGAGAAAGTGATGTTGTTGGTTAATACTGACTGGGCAGTTTGAGGGGGCGCCGCCATATCCGCTAGGTTATTATTACTTACGTTGAACGACCTTACCGGTAACACTCTGACTAACGCGTTGGGGGAAATATCGACAATGTAGTTTTCCCCCATAACGCTATCGGCCGACAGCACATGCTCACAAGGGCGAATGTATTCGTGGTTACTGACTAACGTATTATCTTGAAGCAACTTTAAACCTAAACGGCAGTCAGAATTCCTAACGAGCAGAGGCTGACCATTAACAATGTCACCTGCGCTGACAAGCGCTTCGCTTTTTGAGGTTGTAAAGGTATTAAGGTGTTTTAAGCTGGGAATATACGTTAAAGGCAGCGCTTGGCTAATAAGGTGAGTAATAAGAATGACTAACGTCAATAAAACAAGGCCGCCAAACCCCGTTACCACATAGCGTGACAACTTATCGTTGCGCTGGCGTTTTTTATTTGAGCTGTTGCTGTCGAAAGTCATGCGGTTGTTTAGTCATTCTTATTTTCGAAATTCTTCATTTTTAAGAAGAATAACCCTAAATTGCACTGGTGAGCAGTGTAAGTTTTGTTATGCTAATAGCAAGTAAAAATTTATAGCATTACCTTCGCGCAAACTACTGTGCGCCTATGGTATTACCCAACAGGAAGACGATCAAAGTTTTTCTCTACACGCCCAATAAGGAGCATCGCATGCAGTCATTGGTAATAAGCATCATGGGTAAAGATAAGCCTGGTTTGGTAGACGCATTAGCCAAGTGCGTATACAAACACGAAGGCAATTGGCAGGGCTCAAGTTTTGCGCATATGGCAGGGATGTTCACCGGCTTTGTAGAAGTTCACGTATCAAATGACAATAAGCAAAGCCTAATCGATGCGCTTGACGCGATAAAAGATATGTCGGTGCAATCGGTAGCCGTTGGCAGCAGTGAAAAAAGCAACAACACCAAGCTGACTGTTGATGTGATGGGTAACGATAAGACGGGTATTGTTCAGGAACTAACCTCTGTTCTCAACCAGTTTAATTTAAATATTCTTACTTTTGCCTCTCATTGTGAAAGCGCGCCAAATTGGGGCAGCCTCATTTTTAAAGCTAAAGCCGAAATTGCTGTACCTGCCGGTTTTGACGATGGCGCTTTGCAAGAAGCCCTTGAATCACTTGCTAACGACCTAGTCGTAGATATTACCGCTAAGCGTTAAGTGTTTAGTTTCGCTAAAGGTATATAGGTAACGGAATCATCGCAACGTAAGCGTGCGTATAGCACGAAATACGCGTTGTCACAGTAATGTCACTGACTGGTGGCAGTCTTTGACCATTTTTATGAACGTGAATTGAGACATTATGGATAACGACGTTTTATATTATCCCAAAGAATTGAGCTGGCTATCGTTTAACGAACGCGTATTGCAAGAAGCTGCGGATAAGAATAACCCTGCGATAGAACGCATTCGCTTTCTGGGTATTTACTCTAATAACCTTGATGAATTTTATCGGGTACGCGCGGCAGATGTTAAACGCCTTATCACGATTGCGCAAAACGACGGGAACGAAGAAGAAGCAGAGCGCCTCACCGAACTTATGGCGCAGATACAAAAGAAAGTGGTACAGCTTTCTGAAAAATTTGACCAAATCCATAAAGACGTTGTCAAAAGCCTTGCCCGCTACAATATTCATATCCTGCGTAAAGACGACTTAGATGATTATCAAAAGCAGTGGGTGCGTAACTTTTTTATCAATAAAGCACTGCGACACATCGCTCCCATATTAATTGATAAAAAGACAGACCTGCTCAGCCGCTTAAACGGCAACTCTGTGTATTTATATGTCGCACTACGAAGAAAAGAGCGCAACCCTAAATTCGCCGTTATTCAAGTTCCCACTTCTGAGATGTCGCGCTTTATGCTGATCCCTCCGCAAAAGAGCCGTAAGAAAAAGAGCATTGTTATGCTCGATGACATGATTCAGCTGTGCATTGAAGATATTTTCCGCGGGTTCGTTAAATTCGACGAAATTGAAGCTTTCTCCTTTAAAATGACACGAGATGCGGAATACTCTATCAACGAAGAAATTGACGAAAGTTTCGTAGAAAAAATGTCAGAAAGCATGAAGCAGCGTCTTATTGCCGAGCCTGTTCGCGTTATTTATGACACCGACATGCCTGAAGACATGCAGTCGGACCTACGCAAGCGCCTTAAAATAACCAAGCTTGATACCATGCATGCTGCAGGGCACTATCGCAACTTTAAAGATTTCATCGGCTTCCCCAATGTGGGCCGAGATTATTTAGAACATGCACCGCTTCCTGCTATCGACAGCAAGGCATTTTCGAAATACAACACCGTATTCGATGCCATAACTGCTCGTGATATCTTGCTATATTACCCTTATCATCGCTTCCTTCACTTCACAGAGTTCGTGCGTCAGGCCGCTTTCGACCCGAACGTGAAAACCATACGCATTAATATCTATCGGGTGGCGAGTAATTCTCGCATAATAAATTCGTTGATTGACGCGGTAGATAACGGCAAAAAAGTCACCGTAGTCGTAGAGCTTCGCGCGCGTTTTGATGAAGAAGCAAACATCGAATGGTCTAAGCGCATGACCGATGCAGGCATACGCGTAGTACTTGGTGTGCCAACCCTGAAAATCCACTCTAAATTATGTATTGTGACCCGGGAAGAACGGGGCAGTTTGGTGAATTATGCGCATTTCGGTACGGGTAACTTCAACGAGAAAACCGCGAAAATTTATACCGATTACAGCTTATTCACCCGCAATCAGGAGCTTGCCAATGAAGGCGTCGCAGTATTCGATCTTATTCAATACCCTTACCGACGTTATAAGTTTCAGCATTTACAAATTTCGCCGTTAAACGCCAGAACCAAAATTCAGTCGTTAATTCGCCAAGAGATTCAGCACCTGAACCAGGGCCAAGATGCGCAAATCACCTTTAAGATTAACAACCTTGTTGATAAAGAACTTATTGATGATTTATATCGCGCGAGCCAGGCTGGCGTTAAGATCCGCGGTATCGTGCGCGGCATGTGCTCACTTAATCCAGGCATAAAAGGGATTAGCGAAAACATCGAGATCATCTCTATTGTTGATAGGTTCCTTGAACACCCTCGCGTGATGATTTTTGAAGGCGGTGGCGAAAGAAAAGTGTATATTTCATCTGCTGACTGGATGACCCGAAACATGGATAACCGCATAGAAGTAGGCTGCCCCGTTTACGATAAAGGTCTTCAACAGCGTATTGTCGATATAATGGAACTGCAATTTAAAGATACCCTGAAGGCTCGAGTGATTGACAAGGATCAGAGCAACAAGTACGTTGCGAGGGGTAATCGTAAAAAACTTCGCTCGCAAATAGAAATTTACGACTATTTAAAGAAGCTAGAAGACACTTTGTAGGATAAAAAATTAGTCCATGACCCAGCATGAAACCGTTTTTAATGATGTGGAAACCCGCGAGGTAAGTAAAGTCGCGGCGTTAGATATTGGCTCTAACAGCTTTCATTTAGTAGTGGCGCGTATTGTTGCTGGGTCTGTTCAGATACTGCATAGAGTTAAGCAAAAAGTTCGCTTGGCCGAAGGCCTCAATGAGGACGATATTCTGTCTGAAGAAGCGATGGAGCGTGGGCTTGCTATGCTTAAAGTGGTAGCAGAAAGCCTCAAGGGGTTCGAGCCTGACTCTGTGCGCATTGTTGCCACCCATACACTGCGTAAAGCCCGCAATGCCAGAGACTTTATCAGTGCAGCAAAAGACATTCTTCCCTACCCCATTGAAGTTATCTCTGGTGTAGAAGAAGCCCGCCTGATTTACTCTGGCGTGGCCCATACCAATCATGCTGATGGCCAGCAACTTGTTATCGATATAGGCGGCGGCTCCACCGAGTTCGTTATTGGTGAAGGCTTCACCCCCTTACTTTGCCGCAGCCTTCAAATGGGTTGCGTAAGCTATACTCAACGCTTTTTCCCCGACGGCGAATTAAAGTCTAAAGCTTTTGAGCGCGCGATTACCGCAGCTCAACAAGAGCTTGAAATGATAGATAACAAGTATCGCAGATTAGGCTGGGTACAGTGTGTAGGTACCTCAGGTACTATCCGATCGTTGTTCACGTTATGTCAGCAAGACCGTCCAAATGGGCATGATATTCCAGTAACCTTAAAAAGCCTACGCAACCTAATGAAGCAATTCGTTAGCGCCGGTCACGTCGATAAATTAGCTTACCCAGATTTAAGTGAAGATCGTCGTGTGGTTATCGCTGGCGGCTTAGCCATATTGATTGCGGTCTTCAAGGCGCTAGAAATTGATGGTTTAGTGTATTCACCCGCCGCGCTGCGCGAAGGCGTGTTGTACCAAATGGAAGATGAACTTCATCATGCAGATATTCGCGGGCGCACGGCGAGTAGCTTGGCCAGACGCTATGACGTTGATACAACGCAGGCGACCATGGTTCTAAATACCACGCTGGCACTTTTCGGCGAGGTTGAAAAAGCATGGAAACTGAAGGGAAAAGACTTTAAGAGCATGCTAGGTTGGGCAGCCCTGCTGCACGAAGTAGGCATGCAAATTAACTCCCGCGGTATTCAAAAACACAGCGCCTATATACTGGGTAATGTGGATATGCCGGGCTTCACTCAAGAACAGCAACTATTGTTAGCCACACTAGTGCGTTTCCACAGAAAGAAGATCCGCACCAATGAGCTCCCCTCGTTTAATCTGTTCGATGAGCATTCGATAAAGCGCTTAATTGCACTACTACGCCTTGGTGTACTGCTAAATATAAAGCGTCAGGAAGGTTTCTTACCTGAACTTAAGGTCAACGTAGACAAAAGCGAACTCACTATTACGTTTCCAGATGGTTGGCTTGACGAGAAGCCGATTATCTCTGCTGACCTTTTAAGAGAAAGCCACTACTGGAAGGCATTGGGTTTGAAGCTAACCGTGCTTCCCGATATTAGTGAGATTCACCCATCGGCTGGATAGGTAAAAGTTAAGGCCTTATTCTGTAATAGAAAGCTCACCAGGTTTAGGGCAAATACAGACTGTATTTGCCCTTTCTTGCAATGCCCTACTTTTTGACAGCGTCGCTGTCATACTTCTTGAACCACGCCAGAATATTTTCTATTTTGCCAATCATTCGTGAAGGTTTAGCGGCAATACCGTGAGGCGAACCGGGAACTTTAACTAATACACTGTCAACCTTTTGTAGCTTAAGTGCCTGATAAAATTGCTCGGTTTCAGACATTGGCGTGCGCTTATCTTCTACACCGGTAATTAGCATAGTAGGCGTAGTAACGTTGCCCACTAGCGATAACGGCGAGCGCTTCCAGTAGTGCTCAACGTTGTCCCACGGTTTTCCCGGGAACTGAAAAGGAATTTGATAAAGGCCCGAATCGGCGCTAAGCACTTTCGACAGCCAGTTAATAACGGGCTTTGCAACCACTGCCGCTTTGAAACGGTTAGTAAGACCAATGGCATAAGCAGATGCAATACCACCTGCAGAGCCCCCCGTAATGAATAGACGTTCAGGGTCGGCAATGCCTTTTTCAATCAGCGCGTCTACCCCAGACATATGGTCAGCAAAGTCGTACTCAGAGCTATATTTGCCTTGAAGTAATAACGCAAAGCGTTCGCCGTATCCCGTACTTCCTCGGTGATTATCATAAAACACCACGTAACCTTCTGCGGCCATGCGCTGCAATTCAGCAGTAAATACAGGCCCATAGGCTAGGTTAGGCCCACCGTGGATTTCCAGAATGAGAGGGTAGGTTTTTGAGCTGTCATAGTTTGGCGGCAGAATGTACCAGCCCTGAATTTCCTCACCGTCGATAGACGATGGGTAAACAACTTCTTTCACTTCACCGAGCTGCTTGTGGCCTAAAACATCTTCATTAAGTGCTGTAAGCTGGCGCTCTTTTCTGGTGGTAACGAACAAATCTGCAGGCCGGTCGGTACGACCTTTGGTGTAGGCCACAACATCGCCAACCGCATGGTAAGTACCAAATACATAAGGTCGGCCTAACGTGGTGCCACCAAGCCCTTTTGCTACGGCTTTTACACTACCCGATAGCGAAACCACATCCACCTGGGCCAGACCGCGAACTGATTGCTGAAAATAGATGCGTTTATTGTCTTTCCAGTGAAAATTAGACACCGAATTATCAATATCTTTTGTTATGTTTCTTTGTTCAGAGCCGTCGCTATTCATTACATACAAATAGCTATTTTTGTACATCACTTTTTCGTCGTCGCGGTACGCATAAGCAATATACTTTCCGTCAGGCGATACTACTGGTGACGACTCTCGCCCTTTGTCCTGCGTCAATTGTTCAATATTCCCCGTCATATCAACAGAAAATATATCGGCCTCAACGGGTTCATATTCCCAGTTATCACTTCGGTTAGCAGAGAAATAAATCTTCTCACCGTTCGGCGCAAAACTTAACCGACCGTTGTGATGGTAGTTGCCCGAGGTTAACTGTCTTGCTGTACCTCCGTCAGAGGGCACAATAAAGATATGGGTATAGGCAGGGTCAAGCACGCCTTTGCCATCGGCTTGATAACGCGCCTTAGTGATATATTGGAATTTAGGCGACCACTTTGCGCCTTCCGGCTTTTTAGGCATTTTAACGTCTAGCGGCTTTTCCTTGGCATCCACACTCATAGTGAATGCAATGTATTTTCCGTCGGGTGACCACGTGATATTACTTGGGCTTGAAGTAACGTTGGTGACTAACGCCGTTTGCCCCGTATCCATCCAGCGCACATACAGTTGCGGTTTACCCTCTTCATTGGAAAGGTAAGCTAATCGGCTGCCATCTGGTGACCAGCGAATAGAGTAATAATTTTTTTTCGAAGAAAGTAAGGGACGGTGTGATTTACCATCTACCGAGGCTAGCCAAACATTGGCGCGGCTACTGTCTGACATGATGTCGTTTGAACGGCGCACGTACGCGATATTTTTACCGTTTGGAGATACCTGGACTTCACTGACGTATTCAAGGTTGAAGATATCTTCTGATTTAAAATAGCGTTCAGAGTCGGTAGTAAAAGATTCTGTTTCATTGCTCGCAAGCACTGTGGCTGGCATAGCTAGCGTGCCTACGCTAAATAGCACAGCCCACATCGCATACCGTTTTTTGACTGACGGGTACCTGTGATTTCTAGTAAAAGACATATCTCACCTTAATTATTTGTTTTTATCCGATCATTTTTATGGGGTGATCACTTTGCCGTGATGCATTTAACTTTCCCATACTACTGAATTAATTCAGGCAATAAAGATTAAACGTTGAGCGACATCATCTAGGAGATTAAGCGCATAAGCCTGCCTTTGAATTTAGCCGAATGGTTAGTTGCGTGCTGACAGTTAGGTGTTAAGTTTTAAGTAAGACTTGAAGGTATTCCCCATGAATAATCCGCACGGCGAATTTGAATGTAGCGTAAGCGGTCAACTGCTGCTTTTATCAGCAAGGGGCCCGTGGAATGATGAAACCATGCGAAATGGCGTGGTTAAACTGTCTTCCGACATTTCTAAATTTGAACAAGGCACCGAGTGGGCACAAGTAAGCTGTCTTTACGGTGAGAGCCTCATGCCCCCTTCAACATTTGATATATTTGTAAAGCATACTCGAGTGCGAAAAACCCGCGGCCTCTCATTTCTTGCCGTGGTGATATTAGATACCGATATTATGCTTACAACAAAGCATCAAATTTCTCAGTGCTACGACACTGCCGAGGTTCTTTATGGCTTCTACGATACTGTAGAAAATGCCTTACAAGCGATGACAAATATGGGCTACAACTTTGATAGTGAAGAAGCTGAACGCTTTTTTAGCCGTTTCAACTTTACTCGTTAAGAAAACAGCGAAAAGTGACTAAATAAAAAGAGCGCCAACGGCGCTCTTATAAGGTGTCAATGAAGATAGCCAGAGCTTATGATTACGCCTTAGAAGCTTGGTAAATACCTTCAATCGCTTTATCTAGTGTTGCTTCAAACTCTTCTTGAGATTGCTGTGCAGATACGCCTTCGGTTAAAGCGCGAGAGAAACTCGCGATCATACCTTGGTTTTCAGCAAGCTTAGCATTAGCGTCGTCACGGCTGTAACCGCCAGAAAGCGCAACCACTTTAAGTACGCGAGGGTGATCAACAAGTTCTTTATAAAAGTTAGCTTCAGTTGGTAGCGTTAGCTTGAGCATCACTTCCTGACCTTCATTTAGAAGGTTAAGCTGGGTTAAAATTTCTAGCTTAAGTAGTGCTTCTGCTTCTGCTTTTTGCGGGCTGTGAATATCTACTTCTGGCTCGATAATAGGAACAAGGCCAGCCCCTAGAATTTGCTTACCTACTTCAAATTGCTGAGCAACAACATCTTTAATGCCTTGGTGATTAGCAAGCTTAACAACACTGCGCATTTTAGTGCCAAACACGTCTTGCGCTACGGCTTTTGCTAATAGTGCATCAAGCCCTGGCATAGGCTTCATCACTTGAACACCATTGCTTTCTTCAGCTAACCCTTTATCCACTTTCAAAAAAGGAATAACACGCTTTTTCTGCCACAAAAAGTGTGCAGAAGACATGCCTTCTATTTCTCTATCAAGGGTGTTTTCAAACAAGATTGCGCCAAGAACGCGCTCGCCGCTAAAAGGGGTGCTGGTGATAATGCGCGTACGCATTTCGTGAACAAGGTTAAACATCTCTTCGTCTGAGCTGTATTCAGACTCTTCGATGCCATATAAGCGTAACGCTTTAGGGGTACTACCGCCGCTTTGATCTAACGCTGCAATAAAACCGGTTTGCGTCTTCAGTTTATCCAGCATTGCCTGCTGAGCTTGTGATGCCATTGCAACACTCCTTTTGTATTATACTGCCTTTATAGGCAGGTGTAGGGTTTATTGTTATACCAATTCTATTAAAGATCTGTTTGTCTCAGACACGGCGTGCCGGTACCTAAAGTAAACACATCTGTAATAAAATTGGTATTTATGCCTGCGTACTTCACTGTTTCGCAGGGGTAATCGTTTCCGATTAATAGGTCACGCTCAAAAATGCTGTTACTGAGCGTGACACCTATGGGGTAACGTTTGTACTAGGCCTTAGCTATATTGAGCTATCAGGCACTGCGTTTGTGTGCAGTGCTCAGGCTTATTTATTTTTTTCTTCTAGTACTGCTACCGCTGGTAGCGTTTTGCCTTCCAAAAACTCTAGGAACGCGCCACCACCTGTTGAAATATAAGAAACCTTATCGGCAATTCCGTATTTATCAACTGCGGCTAGTGTATCACCACCACCTGCGATTGAGAATGCGTCGCTTGCGGCAATCGCTTCAGACAGCGCTTTTGTTCCAGCACTGAACTGTTCAAATTCAAATACGCCTACAGGGCCATTCCATACTATGGTACCGGCATTTTTAATAATATCTTCAAGGGCTTTTGACGAATCCGGGCCAATGTCAAAAATCATATCGTCATCAGCAACATCACTGACTACTTTAAGCGTAGCTTCAGTGTTCTCATCAAACGCCTTGCCTACTACTACGTCTGTTGGCACTGGGATATTACCGCCATTAGCCTGCGCTTCATTCATAAGCTGCGTGGCTTGCTCGGTAAGGTCCATTTCAACCAGCGACTTACCTACATTGTGCCCTTGCGCTGCAATAAAGGTATTGGCAATACCGCCACCAACAATAAGCTGATCTACTTTTTCAGCTAGCGTTTTAAGCACGGTAAGCTTAGTCGATACTTTAGAACCACCCACAATGGCAACCATTGGGCGCTTCGGATTATCTAGCGCCTTACCCAGTGCATCTAATTCTGCAGCAAGTAATGGGCCAGCACAGGCTTTTGGCGCGAATTTAGCAACGCCATGGGTAGACGCTTGTGCGCGGTGCGCCGTGCCAAATGCATCCATCACAAAAATATCGCAAAGTGCTGCGTATTGTTTAGATAACGCTTCGTCGTCTTTCTTTTCGCCGTTATTAAAACGGACGTTCTCAAGGATAACCAATTCGCCGTCAGCAAGCTCAACACCGTCTAGGTAGTCTTTAACTAGCTTCACAGGCACGTCTAGGGCGTCATTAAGATAATCAACAACAGGTTGAAGAGAGAATTCGTCTGCAGGCTCGCCTTCTGTAGGACGGCCAAGATGAGACATCACCATAACGGCCGCACCTGCGTCTAGGGCTGCTTTAATCGTAGGAATAGATGCTTTGATACGGGCATCAGAGGTAACTTTGCCGTCTTTTACCGGCACATTTAGGTCTTGTCTAATTAGTACGCGCTGACCGTTTAAGGCCATGTCGCTCATGCTTGGAATTGCCATTGTCTTTCCTATGTTAATTTAAATTCAGTAGAGCGTGCGTTTAAAATCACGCTCAAATTAACTGTGAAAGCTGCGCGGGCTGTGCTACCAGCCCTGGCAGCATCAATGCGTTATTTTGCGTCGAACATCACTTTTGCTGTGTCGAGCATACGGTTTGCAAAACCCCATTCGTTGTCACACCACACCAGCGTTTTTACTAGTTGCTTATGACTGACTCTTGTCTGTGTACCATCTACAATACACGAGTGGGGGTCGTGATTGAAATCTACCGACACCAAAGGCTCTTCGGTGTAATCGAGTATGCCTTGTAATCGCCCTGCTTTTGCACTGCGAAGGGCTTGGTTAACTTGCTCAATGGTTACCTTAGATTGAAGGGTAACGCTTAAGTCCATGGCAGTAACATTGATAGTAGGCACGCGAACGGCAATGGCTTCAAACTTACCCGCAAACTTAGGCAGAATGCGCTCTATACCCGCAGCAAGACGTGTATCAACAGGTATAATTGACTGACTGGCCGCACGGGTTCTGCGCAAATCTTCGTGATAAGCATCGATAACCTGCTGGTCGTGCATAGACGCGTGAATGGTTGTTATCGTACCACTTTCAACACCGAATGCCGCATCTAGCGCTTGAATGACAGGAACAATGCAGTTTGTGGTGCACGAACCGTTAGAGACTAATTTTTGTTCACTGGTCAACGTGTCTTCGTTGGTCCCAAAAATGACCGTATTGTCTAAATCTGGTGAACCGGGTGAAGAGAAAAGTACTTTGCCAGCGCCTGCATCTAAATGCGCTTGCCCCGACGCTCTGTCATCAAACTTTCCCGTACACTCAAGCACAATATCAACGCCTAAGTCTCTCCACGGAAGCTCTTTAATATCACTTATTGCAAGCAAAGCAATATCATCACCCGCTACATTTAGCGTATTGTTTTCTAAGGCCACATCAAAACGGAACCGCCCGTGGGCGGTGTCGTATTTAAGTAAATGTGCAATGCCTTCGGGTTTAGCAATGTCGTTAATGGCCACCACGTTGAATTCGTTATTGCGCCCACTTTCATAAAGCGCGCGCAATACGTTACGACCAATACGACCAAACCCATTTATGGCAATATTTACCATAGGCTTATCTATTACCTCTTACAGAGACAGTGCAGCCTCTACTACAGCGTCAGTGGTAATGTTGAAGTGCTTAAATAGGTCGCCTGCAGGTGCAGACTCACCAAAGGTATCCATACCTACGATAGCGCCGTTAAAGCCAACGTACTTGTACCAGCTGTATTTTGACAAGGCCTCAACCGCTACGCGTTTAACAACACTAGACGGCAGTACGCTTTCTCGGTAGTCAGCAGACTGACGATCAAAAACATCAGTAGATGGCATAGATACTACGCGAACCGCTTTACCTTGCTCGGTAAGTTTTTCTGCCGCTTCAACAGCTAGCTGCACTTCAGAACCGGTACCAATAAGAATAAGCTCAGGCGTACCTTCACAGTCTTTAAGTACGTAACCGCCTTTCGCGATATCAGCCACTTGTTGAGCCGTTCTTTCTTGCTGCGCTAAGCCTTGACGTGTGAAGATTAGTGTTGTTGGGCCGTCAGTGCGCTCAATGGCAGACTTCCACGACACAGCAGACTCAACCTGATCACAAGGGCGCCAGTTATCAAGGTTAGGCGTTGCACGTAGCGCAACCACCTGCTCCACCGGCTGGTGAGTTGGGCCGTCTTCACCTAGACCAATTGAATCGTGGGTGTAAACGAAAATTGCAGGCTGCTTCATTAGCGCTGCCATACGTACCGCGTTGCGTGCATATTCCATAAACATTAGGAAGGTTGCACCGTATGCCTTAAAGCCACCGTGAAGGGCAATACCATTCATCATGGCCGACATACCAAACTCACGTACACCGTAATAAATGTAGTTACCTGATGCATCGTTTGCTTCAACGCCTTTGCTACCTTCCCAAATAGTCAGGTTAGAACCAGCAAGGTCGGCAGAGCCGCCTAAAAGCTCAGGAAGTAACGGACCAAACGCGTTTAATGCATTTTGCGACGCTTTACGTGACGCGATATTTTGTGGGTTAGCTTGAAGTTCAGCGATGATAGCGTCTGCTTTGTCGCTGAAATCTGCTGGCAACTCGCCATTTACACGGCGTTTGAATTCTGCTGCAAGCTCTGGGTAGGCGGCTTCGTATGCTGCGAAAGCGTCATTCCACGCGCTTTCCGTTTTTGAGCCTTTGTCTTTACCATCCCAGCCCGCGTAGATATCGTCTGGAATTTCAAATGCGCCGTGGCTCCAACCAAGCTTCTCACGCGTAGCAACAATTTCATCATCGCCAAGCGGTGCACCGTGGCAAGACTCAGTACCTTCTTTATTAGGCGAACCAAATCCAATGGTGGTTTTACAGCAAATTAGCGTTGGTTGCGTTGTATTCGCTTGCGCTTTTTCGATTGCGGCTTTCACTTGCTCAGCATCGTGACCGTCAACACCTTCAATCACTTCCCAGCCGTAACTCTTGAAGCGCGCTGGTGTGTCGTCGGTGAACCAACCTTCTACTTCACCGTCAATTGAAATGCCGTTGTCGTCCCAAAATGCGATGAGCTTACCAAGACCAAGCGTACCGGCTAGTGAACACGTCTCGTGTGAGATACCTTCCATCAAGCAGCCGTCGCCTAAGAATGCATAGGTGTGATGATCAACAATAGTGTGACCGTCTTTGTTGAATTGTGCTGCTAGCACTTTTTCAGCAAGCGCCATACCCACTGCATTGCTAATACCCTGACCTAGCGGGCCAGTAGTAGTTTCAACACCTGGCGCATAGCCATACTCTGGGTGGCCTGGGGTTTTAGAGTGAAGCTGACGGAAGTTCTTTAACTCTTCAATAGGCAGTTCGTAGCCTGAAAGGTGAAGCAAAGAATACAACAGCATCGAGCCGTGACCATTTGAAAGCACAAAGCGATCGCGGTTAGCCCAAGACGGGTTAGCAGGATTGTGTGATAAGAAATCACCCCATAGTACCTGCGCGATGTCAGCCATCCCCATTGGGGCGCCTGGGTGACCTGATTTAGCTTGTTGAACAGCATCCATGCTTAGTGCACGGATAGCATTGGCGAGTTCACGACGAGAGGGCATGTTGTCTCCTGATTTATTTTGTATCTTTTGTTTCGTATCTTAGCGGGCTAGGCAAGCTAGACGAGCGTAGAGGTAAGGCGTTCGCTCCACTTCTTTATACGAATGAATGTGGCATTATTCTTACCTATGCCACCTAACAGTTCAATGGGTTTTCATTGCCAATAGTGAAAGTAATAGTAAAAAATGGTCTATACGCTCACCAATGCGTATTAGCTCGGTAATGAAAACCCTCTTATCTTTGCCTAAGTCTTTTTATTGTATAGAAATAACCCTAATACTGATCGGGTCATGTCAACATTTCGTAACAAAGAGACTTTTAGACGTCTAGAAGTAAAGACTGGTATTTATAACTTGTTTTAGTACAATATACGACTATTTTGATAATTTAACGCTTACGGAGCATTTATGGCCACGCATTTATTCACATCCGAGTCAGTGTCTGAAGGACATCCGGACAAAATTGCTGATCAGATCTCAGATGCGGTTCTTGACGCTATATTAGAACAAGATCCTCGCGCTCGGGTGGCCTGCGAAACGTATGTAAAAACCGGTATGGTTTTAGTAGGTGGTGAAGTAACCACTTCAGCGTGGGTAGACATTGAAGAGCTTACCCGCAACACCGTAAAAGAAATCGGCTATACCCATTCAGATATGGGCTTTGATGCTGACTCATGTGCGGTATTAAATGCCATTGGTAAACAGTCTCCTGACATCAATCAAGGTGTTGATAGAGCAAGCCTTGAAGAGCAAGGTGCAGGTGACCAAGGCTTAATGTTTGGTTACGCCAGCGATGAAACAGACGTTTTGATGCCGGCACCTATTACGTACTCTCACCGTCTTGTGCAAAAGCAAGCCGAAGTACGCAAGTCTGGTAAGCTAGACTGGTTACGCCCGGACGCAAAAAGCCAAATTACCTTCAAGTACGAAAACGACAAGCCTGTGGGTATTGACGCTGTTGTACTTTCAACGCAGCACTGTGATTCAGTAAGCACTGAAACGGTTCGCGAAGCGGTAATGGAAGAAATCATCAAGCCAGTGCTACCAAGTGAATGGATTGATGGCAACACACGTTTTCACATCAACCCCACGGGCCGATTTGTTATTGGTGGTCCAATGGGCGACTGCGGCCTAACAGGTCGTAAAATCATTGTAGACACTTATGGTGGTATGGCTCGTCACGGCGGCGGTGCGTTCTCTGGAAAAGATCCATCTAAGGTAGACCGCAGCGCAGCCTACGCAGGCCGTTATGTTGCTAAGAACATTGTTGCGGCAGGTCTTGCAAAGCGTTGTGAAATTCAAGTGTCTTACGCTATTGGTGTTGCAGAGCCTACGTCTATTAGCATTGATACCTTTGGAACGGGCGTTGTTGATGAGAAAACGTTAGTAGCGCTTGTGCGTGAACACTTCGACCTACGCCCTTACGGCCTTATTCAAATGCTTGACCTTGAGCGTCCTATTTATCGCCCAACGGCCGCATATGGTCACTTTGGTCGTGACGAGTTCCCATGGGAAGCAACAGACAAAGCGCAAGCGCTAAAAGCCTCACTTTAATTCAGTAGGCAATAAGCACATAGTGCAAGACGCCGCTCGGTTGACGTTTTCATTATCGTCGTACCGAGCGGCGTTTTTGTTTTTCTTCGATCTAATGCTAGCGTGCGAGAAGAAAAAGTTAACGATTCTATTTTCAACATTTATTATTTAACGCTATGATTAAATAATGTTCGCTTCGTTATTTGCTACTCACCCCTTGTAATCTAAACGCTATACAAGCAGTGGCAACACTTGGGCTCATCCATGAATGTAGTTACCAGTATTTTTCTCGCTCTCTGTATTACTGCAGCCATGATGACAACACAGGCTTTTGCAGGGACAAATGACACGCATTTCAGCCCTATTCAATTTAAAAGCAAAAAACTGGCTCGATGGCAGCTAAATAGCATGTATCGCGTACAGTCAATTACCGAAACCCATCATTACGACAGCAGTTTTGCTTACCCTGCAGGTTCACAAGGGATGATAAGTGCCAGTCGGCGTTTTGATACTTGGGTTCCGCAAAAGGTTTATGCGACGTACAAAACCAATAATACGGCGTTTCAACATTATGCAGAGTGGCTATACTTGCCACACGACGAGGGAACCTTTACCCGCTTAGGTTGGTTACTTGGTGGACGTGAGGGTTTAAACATGGCTGTTGAAATTGAACATAGGATGGTTGGGGAAGAAGAAAACATGGCGTTATCGCTTGGCGTAAACTACCTGTTTTAAAAAGTAACTTGTGACAGCTGCTCGCTTAAAAGCAAAACCTAGGTTTTAGTGAGTTCAAGGGTTTTCGCGTAGGTTTGCTGAATAATCATTGCATCTGAGCTGGCTCTGTGGCGTTTAACGTCAACGTTTGCGCTCAGGCGATCCTTTACTTCATGCCACTTATCCATTTGCGCTTCAGTCAAAATATACTCTAACGCTCGACATGTGAAAGACATTTCTACTTGAGCAGCAGCATATAGCTTAATGAGCCACGGGTTATCTACTACCCACCCATCGCTGTAAGCAATGGTATTACCTAAGAAATTATTTAGCTCCATACACACGGTATAAGGCTCCTCGCCTCTCGATTCCAGCATCTGTTGCGAAATACCGTGGAGCGATTCAGCGCTTTTGTCCCAATGGACCCAAGAAGCATAGGGCCTTAGCAATTTACACCACTTTGCACCATCATAGCGCACGATGCCTATTTCAATAGGGTAACTCGCTGCCCCAAATCCACTTGCTTCAACATCTATTATTGTAGGCAGGCTTATATTTCGCACTCATACTCCAAACCGCTATTTATCACTGCTTGCAACACAGGCAAACAATATTCAGTACGTTGGCCTTAAACACTTTAGGGTATTGAAACTGCTGAACGCCTACCAACACCAGTACACTAAACATACAGCCAACATTATTCCTGTACGACTAATAGTAGAATCATGCCACATTGCTTCCTGTCACTGAGCGTAATACTGAATGCGCACTATTTAAAACTGTAGATAACCTCCCCTAAGTTATACTAAAGAATAATGCGTTAAAGAGAAAAATGTTCACGCATTGCTATACACTTTTATAGTGAACTCTTAGGTATCTTATTCATGCGTGTAAAGCTTCTCATATCAGTCGTCATAAGCGCTCTGTTGTTTTTCATAACGCCTCGAGCCAATAGCACCACCGAGCCTTTGATTATAGGCATTGATGCGGACTTGTCTGCCGTAGCCATTGAAGGGGGCGTAGCTATATCACGAGGCGTTGAATTAGCCGTTGATGAAATTAATGCAGCAGGTGGAATTCTTGGTCGTAAACTAAAGGTAATTTCTAAAGATCACCGAGGTAACCCTGCGCGTGGTGTATTTAATATTAACCAGTTTTCTGAAATGCCACACTTACTTGCCGTGGTAGGGGGTGTTCACACACCTGTTGTTCTTGCTGAAATAGAAGTCATACACGAAAAAAACATATTAATGCTAGTACCATGGGCGGCGGGCACACCTATTGTCGATAATGATAAAACACCCAACAATGTATTTCGCGTATCGGTTCGCGATGCAGAAGCCGCAAGGGTGCTCATTGACTATGTTAAAAACATTGGCCTCTCTAACGTAGCCCTTGTCTTAGAGCGCACTGGCTGGGGTCGTTCTAATCTCGCGTCGCTCACCAAAGCCGCAA
Source organism: Alteromonas mediterranea DE (assembly GCF_000020585.3). Taxonomy (NCBI): domain Bacteria; kingdom Pseudomonadati; phylum Pseudomonadota; class Gammaproteobacteria; order Alteromonadales; family Alteromonadaceae; genus Alteromonas; species Alteromonas mediterranea. Next base: position 930,027 of record NC_011138.3, on the reverse strand, counting down.
GTGAAAAAGGCATTGCGTTCACGTCAACCCACTGGATTAACTGGCAACAAAAGGATTTTTCTGAAGATATTTCTGCCATTAGAAACAACAAGGCTGAGGGCATAATTTTAGTGACGAATGTTCCTGAAGGGGTTGTAGCTCTGGATGAAATAGCAAAGCAAGAGTTAACCAAACTCCCCATAATTTCACATTGGGGTATCGCCTCTGGACAATTTGCGTCAGCGCTAGCTAACCCGATAGGCATGTATGATATCTCTGTGCTCCAAACTTTTCACTTCAGCCATCAAAAAAATAGCCAATCGAAACAACTGTTAGAAGCCTACCACAATAAATATGGCTTGGTAGATAGTCAGGCTATTGGCGGTGTTACAGGGCTAGCTCATGCTTATGATTTAATTCATTTGATCGCTGCGGCTGCCGATAAAGCTGGTAGTATAGAAATTGATAAATTGCGCAGTGCCCTTGAATCTTTGCAGGACGTTTCAGGCGCCGTTAAGCACTATGACGCCCCATTTACAAAAGAAAGGCATGATGCACTTTGGTCAAAGGATTATTTTATGACGAAGTATAATGATAAAGGCCACTTGGTAACAATAGGCCAAAAATAATGCAACACAAGCCAACAAGGTTACGCTCTTTACTACTTTCAAGCATGATACCTCGACTAGCATTGTTAATAGCAGTGCTGTCTATAATGCTATTTGGGCTTTCTTTTCACTTTATCATTAAGCAAACAGATGAACTTCAGCGTCAGTCGATAAGTGGATTAGAGCAGGACATTAACTACATTGTTAGTGATACCACTCGACAACTTGCTGACCTTGCTGCAAACGACATCATTATCAACGCGCTTGTCGATATAGAGCGCCGTGATAGTTATCTGCCAATGTTCTTTCGCTCGTTAAATTTAACGCAGGCGAAAAGCGTAGAGTTTGCACTATTTGATTTTGCGGGAAACCGAGTCATCGATAAAAACTGGAATGCAACTATTCCTGAATCGTTAAGCAGTGCATGGCGACAACAGACGTTAGGCTCATCGAATACGTTCTCTTCTGTATCACAGTATGGTGTACTTATTAGTGTTCCAGTGCTACTCAAAGGGGTTGCCGAAGGTGCACTGGTCATGTACGTTGATAGCTTACAATCATTATTAGCGCCTTACCCTCGTTTAACAAATCAGCTTGTCACAGATTCAACTGGCCATGTGCTGTTTAGCAGCGAACCAGCCCTCATTGCACCCGGCTCAAATTTTTCTAATTTCAACAATAGCGGGTACGCTATAACGCAGGCAAACTGGAAAAATCTAACGCTATACAGCGTTAAGCCCACAATAACAGCGTACCGGGAAATGGCGTGGACTGGCATTGTTTTGTTAGCCATGATTGCAGGCTTCATATTTATTATTCTGCACATGGTTAGCATGACAGGTACATTAGCAGAACGGACGCTCTCTAAGCTTTACGAAGATATCAAAAACAGCCTTAACAGCAATAGCAATGCACCTTTGCGCGATGACCAACAGCTTGAAGCGCAAGAGCTATCCGACATTCGTAAAGCGTTTGACAAGCTAATTTGGGACCTCACCGAAGTCTCTCTTTCAAATGAACAATTTTCTAACGTTCTTGAGTCAATGGGCGACATGTTAGTTGTTGTCGATCAAAATCAAGAAGTCTTGCTTTCGAACAAACGGTTTGATGATTTTTGCGATGACCAATATGGCGAAAAGCAAGGTATCCTTAAATTTATCATGCAAAAGTTGGGGGCGACTCAAAGCAATGAACTAAAACACTTTTCGGTTAGCACAGGACAAGAGCGGTTTGTTCGTTGGACAAAAACCTCTCTTGCTGATGCGAATGGCAACATTCGCGGCGATATTTTTGTAGGTAGTGATGAAACCGAGCAGCGTTCGTTAGAAAGCCACGTAAAAGTGCTTACCCACGCGATGGATGAAGCCACCGTATCCATTATCATTTCTGATATCAAACGCGTTGGTCAGCCTATTATCTATGCAAATAGTGCATTTGAAGAGCTAACTGGCTATACCCGCGAAGAAATCATCGGGCATAATTGCCGTTCTATGCAGGGAGAGGAAACCAAAGAAAAGACCATTGACTGCATTCGCAAAGCTATCGCTACCCGAGAGCCCATAGAAACCACGTTATTGAACTATAAAAAAGACGGCACCAAGTTCTTTAATCGCCTAAACCTGACTCCCGTTAAAACTAACGGTGAAATAACTCACTACATCGGGTTTCAGCAAGATGTAACCCAGCAGCGTCAAACCGAACAATACCTTCAGGAAGCAAGAGAGAAAGCGGAAGAGTCTGCGCGCCTCAAGTCTAGCTTTTTGGCAAGTATGAGCCATGAAATCCGTACACCTATCCACGGCATTTCTGGCGTACTACAACTGTTAGGGGGCTCAGAACTTACCGGGGAACAAAAACATTACTTGTCTTTGGCTAAATTTAGTATTCAGGGATTGTTGCACATCGTAAACGATATTTTGGACTTCTCTAAAATTGAAGCCGGTCAGCTTCAAATAGAAGAGAGCCCGTTTGATATCTTGGAGTCTCTGGAAAATTTACAAAGCCAGTACGCCATACTCTGCCAAGAAAAAGGGCTAGAACTACACTTCCACTTTGACTTACAAGGCTACCATGTCGTTCAAGGTGATGATGTTCGATTTAGACAAATTCTTTCAAACTTATTAGGTAACGCCGTCAAATTCACCGATACAGGCTACATTGAAGTAACTACCTGTATCGAGAAAAACCCCGACAATACCCTTCGTTTATTATGCAGCGTAAAAGATACAGGTATCGGAATAGCGCAAGATAAGCAGAGCACTATCTTCGATGTATTTACGCAAGAAGACCTTTCTACTACTCGCAAGTTTGGTGGAACCGGCCTTGGCCTTTCTATAAGTAAACAGCTGTGCGGGCTTATGGGCGGCGACATCAAACTTGAAAGTGTTAAAGGTAACGGCAGCACTTTCTCGTTCACTATTCAATTAGAAGAGGCCGATGAAAGCCTGATAAAACCGATACATTACAACAACGCGTCGAAAACCGTGAAAGGCAAGAAGCGTAAAGTGCTCATTGTAGAAGACAATGATATTAACCAGGTAATTGCAAAGCAGCACCTTAGCAATCACACCACGTTAAGTGCAAAGTCGGGTGTTGAGGCCCTGCAAGCTTTGAACAAAATGAAGGTTACCTTCGACGTTATCTTGATGGATTGCCAAATGCCCGAAATGGATGGGTTTGAAGCCACCAAGCGCATTAGAAATGGCGAAGCCGGCTCTCGATATTTGAATGTCCCCATCATAGCCCTTACGGCTAATGCCATGAAAGGTGATAAAGAGCGCTGCGTAAGCGCTGGGATGGACGATTATTTAAGTAAGCCTTTTGACGCCGAAGACCTTACCGACAAAGTGGAACTTTGGGCAAGTATTGAGAAAGACCAAGAAGCGAACGCCGTACATTAGTGCCGTGGTAATAAATTTAGGCCGTTAAATGCCTTTGCAAGTGTGCCAACTTCCCTCAAACAGATTTGTTCATTGCGCTTGTTCGTGGCTGCCATGATGTATTGCAATTTCGCCTTAGCGGAAGAAGTACTGCGTTATAATATAGGTACTTCTGGCAGCTCCACCCCCTATGAAAATGCTATTAACGAAAATCGAGCAGGCATTTTAGTTGAAAACCTGCCGCTTATTATGGATAGGGCGGGATTAAAAATAGAATATGACAAACCTTTAGGTAATGGCCTTTCGACTTGAAAGTTGTAAAAAGACCGGAAGTTTCACGGTTTGAATAAGTAAACAGAGGCAAACTAGCCCCATGCCAACCCACCCTACCGGCTTGAACGCTTCGCCAATAAGAAATATGGTAAATAGCGTTGCAACAAGAGGCTCAATGAGGGTAATAAGGGTGGCCTTACTTGCTTGTGTGGTACGCAGACCATACCCGAAAAGAAGGTACCCTAAAAACATAGGCACCACAGCCATATATAGCGAAACGCTCGTGTTGATAGTACTTTCAAACACATTCTGGCCGGTAAAATAAAGCGACGGTAATAATACCAATGCAGCGCACCCGAAAAGCCCGGCCATTGAGGAAGTCGAATTTGCGCCTGTCTCAATTAACTGCTTAGCAGCCCACGAGTAGCCTGCATAGGTTAAACCTGCAACTAGGCCTAATACAACGCCTAATGTTTGATGACGCTGTGCTTCTAACAGCCCGAGGGTTTCAGTAGACTTCCCTGCCGCTAATAGTGCAATACCGATGGCGCCTATCACGAAGCTAACAACCCACTTAAAAGATACCGGCTTTTTGCTAATAACGCGTTCCATAACAGCAGCAAATAGCGGCGCACTGGCAATTGAGACTACGGTACCTATAGCAACGCCAGATAATCGCATCGCGCTATAAAACGCAAGCGGATATACAGCCACGCATACGCTTCCAAACAACAGCACCCAAGGCCTAGAAAATAGAATATGTGCATCGCGAACCAAGGCCCTGTGGGCACTCACACACAACAAAATGCCCCCTACTCCCATAGCAAACGCACCAATAGCGAGGGGGCTTATCTCGGGGGCGAATTGCGCCGCAGTTCCGGTTGTCCCCCATAAAAAACTGGCGATAACGATAGCAATAACGCCCTTTAACCCGTCGTCCACGCTTGAAACTTTCTCCACTTCTGATGCTCCTGACAGATATTCCTGATAGATACCACTTGCTTTATAGCCCTGCTTACTAACTGTGTAATAGCCAAGCGAGTGCAAAGTTCTATTCATCGCTACGCCAAGTCTATTTAGCGTGACAACTTACTTAAAAATGATCATACGTGGATTGTTTCCGTTGTATTTAGCTTGATAGACGCTTTTTTTGACCTTTTAGACGCAAGTTCACTACTGTGCCCAACCCACACCAAAATTAACATTGCAATTACAATTAAAATACACCTCAAGATATTCCACTAAAGTTGAAATATTTATTCTAGTATCTATGGAAAATCCCCCGCTTTTTTGCCACATTACGCCCTTGCCTAATAACAAAATAGAAACAACCAATCTGGATGGACTTATGTTTAAACTAGAAAATTCGTCGTTTCGACGAAGCACGTTAAGCATTGCGGTAATGAGTTTACTTAGCTCTGGCGCAATAGCTCAGGACACACAGCAAGCAGACGATGACGACTTCGAGCAAATTATTGTTACAGCAACGAAGCGTGCAGAATCCATTGAAGACATTCCGTTTTCCATCAACGCTCAAACACAGCGTGACTTCGAGCGCAGTGGTGCTGGAAATCTTGAAGATGTAGCAAGAAACGTAGCAAGCGTATCCATTCAAAACCTTGGACCGGGTCAGAGTCAAGTGTCTATGCGTGGTGTATCGGCAGGGCAAATCGTTCGCGACCAGCCCGGCGTTAAAGAACAGGTAGGCGTGTATCTAGATGAAAGCGTGATCTCGCTATCTCTGTTTACCCCAGATCTCGATCTTTTTGATCTTAACCGTATTGAAACGCTGCGCGGCCCACAAGGCACATTGTTTGGCTCGGGTTCTATTGGCGGTACCCTTCGATACATTACCAACCAGCCTGAATTAGACACCTTTGAAGGTAAATTTGAAGCAAACTTAAATACAGTGACCGATGGCGGCGTAGGCGGACACGTGAAAGGGATGGTTAACCTACCCATCTCAGATACCATCGCTATGCGCGCTGTAGTGTATCGCACAGACTACGCGGGTTTTATTGATGCTTATGGCGAAAATGGCGCGTTTAAAGAAGACGTTAATGACGGCGATAGAACCGGCGGTCGCGTTGCCTTCGTGATAGCGCCAAATGATAAATTAACCATTACTCCACGACTTATTTTCCAAGAATTGGAAATGAACGGATTTAACCGTCAAGAAGTGTATAACCTATTTGGTAACCCTTATACCACCTCACGACCCGCTGTCGAATTTGATGAGCGTGAGCAGTATTTATTGCTCGATGAAGGCTTCTCCGATGACACCTTTATTGCTGACGTAACCGCTGAATATCAAGCTGATATTGCCGATTTCACCTTTGTTTACAGCTACACCGACCGCGATATCCTGGTTAGTCGCGACGCCAGCGCCCTATCAGGCTCGGTTAGTATCGACCTAGGCTTTCCAGATGAAGCGGTATTATTGCCATCGAACTTATTGGATAGAACAGAAGTAGAACAGGACACCTTTGAGCTTCGCGCTGCGTCTAACGATGATGGTGCGCTAGACTGGCTTGTTGGTGCATTTTACTCGTCTACCGAGCGCGTGTACGATCAATCACTTCCAACCCCTGGGTACGACGCGTTCACTGATGCAACGTTAGGCGAAGGTACTTCGGCGGCTGTAGCAAACGGCTTTGAAGCAAATTCGCCATACAACGCTTACCTACCTTACGACTTAAAACAGCTGGCGGTATTTGGTGAAGTAAATTATCAGGTTAATGATGACTTCAAAATGACCGTTGGCTCGCGTTTTTACGATTACGAAGAAGAGCGACAATTTATCTCTGGCGGTTTGTTTGCTAATGGCGATAACCAAACCGACGCAACAGAATCAGACGGCTTTACGTCTCGCGTAATTGGCCAGTACAGTCTGAACGACAACGTAAACTTTAATGCTCAGGTTTCACAGGGCTTTAGACTTGGCGGCGTTAATGACCCGCTAAACCGCAGCTTGTGTACCGACCAAGATGAAGCCATCTTTGGTTCATTCCAAGACTATGACGATGAAAAGCTTACTAACTATGAGATTGGTATGAAATCATCAGGTCGTGGATGGACGGCTAATATCTCGGCTTTCTATAACGATATCGAAGATCTTCAAGTTACGTTAGATGCGGGATCTTGTTCTTCACGGGTCTCGTTTAACGTACCTGAAGCCCACACCCAAGGTATTGAATTTGAACTTACCCGTCAGTTTACCGACCAACTATTCTTCTCGTTAACCGGTAGCATCATCGAAGCTGAGTTCGACTCAACGGTGGTTGATGGCGACGGTGCGGTACTTGGTGGTGTAGAAAAAGGGAATCGTTTAGCGTCAGTACCTGAAGAAAGCTTTGCTATCGCGTTTACTTACGATTTAGCGCAGCCTTTATTCTCATCAAATGCGACCTATTTCCAAGGTTCGTATCAATATGTGGGCGATCGTATAACCCAACCAAGCGACCAAGTTGCGGGCGCGGGCACTTTCACATCAGGGCTTGCCTTTGGCGGAGCTACAGGTACCGAAACAACGGAATTAGATTTGTTGTTAGACGACTACGGCACGCTGAATATGAGCTTTGGCTTAACGTACGATGATTATGAAATCTTAGTCTACGCTAACAACCTGTTCGACGAGAACGCACTGTTGTCGTTTGATAGAGAACGTGGTGGTCGTGCACGCCTTGGCTTTACCACTAACCAGCCTCGCACTGTAGGCGCAACCTTCCGTTATTTCTTCTAGTTACGGATGAATAAACGCTTTGCCTGGAGGTATGCGCCTTCAGGTAAAGCGCTCACCTGAAAGCTAAATAACAAAAGCGTCAATAAACGCTATCTTGGAAAAGAGTGGAGTTGGCCGTAAGCCGGGTTCTGTCGTGGGCAACCATTCCTCTAGATCAGCAATCGCTCACTGATTCAAGCAACCTACCCGATCCCCATGCGGGCCACACGTTGAGGGATCCTATTTGGTCTTGCTCCGGGTGGAGTTTACCTTGCCACACTCTGTTACCAGAGGTGCGGTGCGCTCTTACCGCACCCTTTCACCCTTACCGGCATGTAAACATGCTTAGGCGGTCTTCTCTCTGCTGCACTTGTCGTCGGCTCACGCCGCCCAGACGTTATCTGGCACCCTGCCCTTTGGAGCCCGGACTTTCCTCCCCTTTCTTACGAAAGCGGCGATTGCCTGGCCAACTCCGCGGCGCATTCTACATGAAGTGCACTACAATAGCACCCTATTCCTACTCGCTGTAAAAGCACTGCTCAACGGCGTTTTTATCGAGCAGTTTTGTGATGATAAAAATTTGATCGCCTCTCTCTATTTTCGTGCTTCCTTTAGGGATAAGGGTGTCTTCTCCACGGGCAATCATCGCCACAACCGTATTATCGGGTAACGCTAACTCACTAATAGTTTTATCAAGCGCTGGCGAAAGCTTTGATACTTCAATTTCGATAAGTTCCCGCTTGCTCTTGGCGACTTTGACAATTTCTAGGGTACTCGACGCTTTAACGTTATCATCTAGCACTAAGCCTAACTTGCGCGCCGCATAAGGGAGCGTAGAACCTTGCAACAAGGCCGAAATTAGCACGATGAAAAATACCACGTTGAATATAAGCTCGGCGTAAGGCATGCCGAATATAAGCGGGAATATAGCCAAAATAATGGGCACTGAGCCGCGTAACCCCACCCACGAAATAAGCAGAGACGCTTTAAACGAGAACTTAGAAAGCAACAAAATGGGCATTACCACCAGCGGGCGCGCTATAAATATCAGCACACAGGCAATCAATAAACCTTCTTTCCAACTAACAAACAGCTCTGTTGGGGTAACCAGAAGACCTAAGATAACAAACATAGCAATTTGGCCTAGCCAGGCCAGCCCGTCGAGAAACACAAAGGTATTGCGCTGATAGGCAAAGCGGCTGTTGCCCACAATAACTCCCGTAATGAACGTGGCGAGGAAGCCACTTCCGTTTAGGTTTGCAGCTAGGCCAAAAGACAACACACCAAACAGCATCACAAACACCGGGTACAACCCTATCGCCATGAGTGTAACTCGTCTAAAGAGCCACACGGCAATACCGCCGATAGCAATACCCACGAAAGCACCCACCCCCATTTGACTGGCAAATAAAGAGGCCAAATCCAGAGGGTTGGTGGTGCTATCTTGAATGAGGGTAATAAGACCTATGGTAAGAAAGATAGCCATGGGATCGTTTGAGGCACTTTCTAATTCTAAGGTAGATTTTATTTTAGTCGGTATGCGAATACCTGCATTTCGCAATACTGAAAATACGGCGGCGGCATCGGTAGAGCCTACAATAGCCCCCAGCAACAAGCCTTTGTATAACGGTAAATCGAGTATAATCATAGCGGACAGACCGGTTAATGTAGCGGTACCGATAACACCAAAAGTTGCCAGTAGCGCAGCCGGTTTCCACGCCTGAACAATCGATCTTTTTGAGGTTTGCAGGCCGCCGTCAAAAAGGATAAGAATAAGCGCGAACGTACCTATAGCGTGCGCAGCATCGGCATTATCAAAGAAGATACGCCCAATCCCATCTTCACCAGCCAGCATACCTACACCAAGGAATAACACCAAAACAGGTACACCAAAGCGCGGAGACAATTTACTGGCCAGCACGCCTAGAATGGCCAGCACTGCACTAAGTAAAATAATGTGATCAACTGCAAACATTATGCGTTCCTTATTGCCTTTAATGTCAATATACATACTCACAAACTAAGTAGGTACACATCAAAGGTTCCTGTTAATACTGTTACCTTACCGCGTTTCTACGCAAATGTATTGAGGCACCAAAAACGCGGTACGGGGATGAATTAAAGAGCGTGTGTCGCTTAAGGAATATGCGACAACGACGCCTTAATTTCTTCTGCAGTGGGCTTTAACTGTGCTTTTCCTTGCCTCTCTCTTCTACTTCCCAATAGATACAGTAATGTAGAGGTAATAAACAAAGTTGAAGACGTGCCAACTACGACAGCAAAGACCATAGGCACTGCAAAACTTTCTACTGCGTCACCACCAAATATAGCCATTGGGAGCAGCGCTAATAGCGTGGTAACGGACGTAAATACCGTTCGACTTAATGTGCTGTTCACCGCTTCATTGATAGTGTTCGCTAAAGGTTTAGCTGGGTCTAAACGTAATAGTTCACGGATGCGATCAAGCACCACCACTTTATCGTTTATCGAATAACCAATAAGCGCTAATAACGCCGCGACAGCGGTTAAGTTAAACTCGATACCGGTTAACGCGAAAAAGCCTACGGTTTTGGTTAAATCGAGTAACACAGTAAGTAATGCTGCTGTCGCGAAATGCGCTTCAAAACGCGCCCACAGGTACACCAACATGCCACCACCGGCGATAAGCAGCGCAAGAATAGATAGCTCCGCGAAACCTCCGCTAACTTTGGGACCAACCATATCAATTTTATCAAAGCTTACCGTGTCGTCAGCCTGTGAAATCGCACGTTTCAGCGCGTCAGTCTGCTTTGCATTGCTATTTTCAAGCTCGCCATTGCTGTCGAGAACAGGTGCTCGCAACAAATAGTGATGCTCATTGCCATACTCTTGAATGGCTACCTGATCAAAACCATTACTTTCAATGACATTTCGTAACTCGTCAGTCGAGAGCGCTGGCGCAGTCAGCTCAATCATGGTGCCACCGGTAAAATCGACGCCATAATGTAAACCTGGTTTGGCAAATAATCCGATTGAGAGCACTGTTAGCACTACCGAAATAGCTAATGCGATTTTACGTTTAGCCAGAAAATCAATACCGCTAAGCTTATCGCTCAACCGCAGTAGCGGTGATGAGAAGCGCAAATAAAGGCGCTGCTGAGTGCGGTCTCGCGTATTTCTGTGCTTCGACTTAACCACTTTTAGCATTAGCACTTTAGTTAAGGCAACCGCAGTAAAAACAGAGGACACAAGACCGAGGGCAATGGTGATAGCAAAACCTTTGATAGGCCCACTACCGAACATAAACAATAAGCTGACTGCGATAAGCGTAGTGAAGTTTGAATCGACGATTGTTGCGAATGCTTTATCAAAGCCCACGTCTATTGCACGCGCTGCAGGACGCCCTTTTTTACTTTCTTCGCGAATACGTTCATTAATCAAGATATTCGCGTCTACCGCCATGCCCATAGTCAGAATCAAACCAGCAATGCCCGGTAACGTCAGCGTTGCGCCAAATAGGGTTAACGCGCCAAACACCAGTACCATGTTGATACACAGAGCAAAGCTTGCAATAGCCCCCCACCTGCCGTAAATAGCCACCATAAATGCTAAAACTAACAAAGCGCCAGCTACGCCGCTTTGCACACCGGTTTGAATAGCATCGCTGCCTAAATCAGGTCCTACCGTACGTTCTTCTATAATGGTAAGAGGCACAGGTAGCGCCCCAGTGCGAAGCATTAGCGCGGTATTACCTGCCTCGGGCAAGGTAAAATTACCGGTAATTTCACCGCGGCCACCTGGGATCACGCTATTAATAACCGGGGCGGTCACCACTTTGTCGTCAAGTACGATAGCAAGTACACGGCCAATATTGTCACGGGTCATAGTGGCAAACTGCTTAGCACCGGCACTGTCTAATCGAAACGTCACTACGGGCTGACCGGTTTCGCTACTTAAGACACCTGCCGCATCAGTGATATGCTCACCCTCTAGCGCCACCTTTTGCTCTAATTGATAGGTATTGCCTGCGACATCCTGTTTATTCATTACTTGCTCAGACTGGCTGTTTGCAGCCCAATGAAAGGTCATTTGTGCGGTAGTACCCAATAGTTTTTTAACTTGGGTAGGATCAGACATGCCCGGCATCTGGACTAAAATCGCGTCTTTACCCTGTAAGGTAACACTTGGCTCAGTAAGTCCTGTTTCGTTCAAACGCTTTCGAACTACCTCTACACTTCGGTTTAATGTGTCTTTAACCAGCTCTTCGGTGTACAACTCATCAAGCGTAAGGGTGACGGTGTTTTGCTTTATCGCAACATCAAGTGCACTTGCTGTGTTCGGTTGCGCGGAAATTTGATAGGCAATGTCTTTGACCTTTCTAGCATCATCTGCACTGCGCAAGGTAAATACAACGCGTCCAGCACTATCTTCACTACTCGCCTTAGAAGAAAGCGAGTGAGGTGTTCTGGTATAGCGTACGTTTTGGCTACGTAATTCGCTAAGTACATCGCTGGAAAAACTGTTGAGTTGCTTCGCAAACAGCGCGTTGGTGTCTGCGGCTAAGAGCAGATGCGAGCCGCCCTGTAAATCTAAGCCTAAAGAAAGTGTGCTAGTGGTATACCACGTGGGTAACTGTTGTTTAACTGATTGTGGCAATATGTTGGGCGCAGCGCTCAGTAAACCGAGCATAACGATGAGCACATACACAACGCCACGAAATGAAAATCGTGCCATTTTAAAATCCTGAGTAATTAAGTTTTAAGGCGCTATAACGAGAAACAAAGGAGCTTTGCTTTCACGTTAGCGCATGTAAAGGGGTTAACTCAGGATGGAAGGTGGGCCTCGCGGGCTCGCTTTTACCCACGTTTTACGGTTAAAGAAAGGCCCTGCTGATGGCACCTTGGTGGATGAAGCTTTGTAAAAGGCAAAGTTTGGCGATGCCGATATTAAGCCGTGCGGCTCTGCGTCAAAGGCCTTATCGCCTTTATCACCGGTCAGCTTAGTGGCGCTAAACCTAAGAGAGTAGTTTTGCGTGCTGTGAACAAACTTAGCCAGCGGAGATTGCGACGTAACTTCAGCATTATTCGCTACATCAGGTGTCTGAAAACCCGTACTAACAATTAGATACGACAATACCCACGCGACGAGAAGCGGCGTAAATGAAGAAGGGCAATAGCGTTTTATAAAAGCGCGCACGATATTTAGGCTGGTTTTACTAAAAATACGATTTTAGACAAGCAGGTGAGATGGGGGCGGACAGATTATTTTCAACGTTTGTTTGCATCGTACTTCTTAACCGTATAACGCTTATTTAAATCTTCAATAATTGGGTGAGACACAACTAACTCCTCAATACATAAATGGGAATAATCTAAAAGTTGTGCGTATGGTATAGATTCAGATTTTCACTGATAAGCCCTATAAAAAATGAATCAGTTTCAAAGTAAATTTGAAAATAAGTTTAAGTACAAACGGAAAACCTCTTAAAGCTGCTTTATCGTCATCGGAGGATTATCTTTCTAAACCAATACCGTGGAATGCGTTATTAAAACCTTTTTGTGATTAACTTCACAAGGGGAGGGCTAACCGCTATGCTGAATTACGATAATTCAAATAACTCCATGAATAAATTAGGTTTACCTTATGATAAAGCGTTTGCTGTTATCCCTATTTTTTATTTCGCCGCTAGTATTTGCACAAAGCGGTTCTCGCTTAATAGCCTCAGGGGGAATTACCGGGTTCGAGGGCACCGCGGGGGGCGGTATAACCCCATGGGCGTTCATTGGTGGGTACACCAGTAAAGAAGAGATAAGTTATTCTGCCAATGTTCAGTACTTAAGCCTGAACGATTACTCGCTCACTACTGCTGGTGCAAGCATAAGTCTGTTTGACCGCGTTGAAATTAGCGTACAGCGCCAGCGTTTAGATATTTCAGCAGGGTTAACCAGCAATGTTTTTGCGCTACTTACAGAAGGTGCGGTGACCAACGCTAACAGTGCGACTATCGAACAAGATATCGTGGGCGCGAAAGTGAAATTATTTGGGGATGGTGTATTTACGCAAAACTCATGGGGTCCACAAGTTGCGATAGGTGCCCAGTATAAGAAAAATAGAGATTTCGACAGTTCGCTTTCATTGCCAGATGGCACCGTTCCACTTCCAGAGATCGGCGTACCTTTGCTGTTAGGCGCAAAAGACGATAGCGGCACTGATGTTTACGTTTCGGCTACTAAATTATGGTTAGGTACACCATCAGGCTACAATTTACTTACCAATCTTACCGCTCGATACACAAAAGCCAATGTGTTTGGTCTGTTGGGGTTCGGTACCGAAGAAAACGACAATGCAAAGCTTGAATGGGAAGGCTCATTGGCCCTGTTAATTAGCCCAACTACCGCAATAGGAACAGAGTTTAGAACGCAGACTAACCGACTTGGTGGGCTGGCCGAAGAAGATACGGTTGTTGATGCCTTTATTGCTTACTTCCCCAATAAATCTATTTCAATTACGGCAGCTTACGTCGATTTAGGTAACTTACCGTTACAAGAAAGCTCCAGTGGCTTTTACCTTTCGGTTAACGGCAACTTTTGATAGGGGAATACAATGAGCAAACATTGCATTCGGTTAACAGTATCCGCGATTCTAAGCGCTTTAATCAGCGCGTGCGCGACTTCTCCTGAACAAAGCCTTTATGATGAAATTGGCGGCCATAAAACGCTTAATACTATATACGGCGTAGCTATTACGCGAATTTATACAGACCCTGTAATTGGTCACTATTTTAAAGGGGTTCCCAAAAAGCATTTGCGTGACCAGCTTGTTTTGCAAACGTGCGAGCTTATTGGGGGGCCTTGCGAGTATGACGGTAAGTCCATGGAAGAGTCTCATAAAGACCTAAATATCAAAGAGCGGGAGTTCTATATTTTAGTGGAATACGTGCAGGGCGCCATGCGCGATGTGGGTCTGACTTATCAACAAGAAAATCGCATTCTTAAAAAGTTAGCGCCTATTAAATACGAAACCGTTTATCTCTAAGATATGAGCCCTTAACACAAGATTAAGCTTTTCCGAAAAATCCTAATTGTTGCAAAGCACTTTTTTCTTCGTACGTGTATTAAAAAACCCTCGTATAAACGAGGGTTTTGAGCATCTACATAGTGCGCTTTTTAGCTAGGCGTTACCGCATTGTGGTAAACGTCTTGAACGTCGTCACAATCGTTAAGCATGTCCATGAATTTTTCGAACATAGGCATGTCTTCTTCACTGATTTCAGTTTCAGTTTGCGGCATCCAGCTTATCTCATCTGCGATAAAGCTAAGGTCTGGGTACGCTTCAGTTAGCGCAGTTCTCACTTGGTAAAATTCAGTATGCGGTGCATAAACCGTTACTTTACCGTCTTCAACTTCAACGTCAGTTACGTCTACGTCTGCTTCCATTAACACTTCTAAGATAGCGTCTTCATCGTCACCTTCAAACTGGAACACAGCTTGGTGGTCGAACATGTGCGATACCGCGCCTTGCGCACCTAACTTGGCGTTAGTTTTTGTAAAGCAGTTACGTACTTCGGTGATAGTGCGGTTTGCGTTGTCAGATAAGCAGTCAACAATTACCATGCAGTTGCCCGGGCCGAAACCTTCATAGCGCATAGGCTGGAAGTCTTCACCAGCACCACCTGCCGCTTTATCGATTGCTTTTTCGATAACGTGGCTTGGAACCTGATCTTTTTTCGCTTTTTCCATAAGGCGGCGAAGTGAAAGGTTGGTGTCTGGGTCGGCACCACCGTTTTTCGCGCACACGTAAATTTCTTTACCGTATTTAGAATAAACCTTAGTTTTTGCGCCAGCGGTTTTCGCCATGGCGGCTTTACGTACTTCGAATGCTCTTCCCATCTTAAAATTCTCTTTCTCGCAATTAGAACGCTGCGTTGGGTTTTATCGGGCTACCGTGCCGCGCAATGGCAAGCCTTGGAGTTTTGCCTAGCGACACAGAAAAATTGTGCGAAATTCTACCTTAATTTTCGTTTAATACCAATGTGAATGCCCTTAGAAAGGAAGCTGGCATGTTGCCTTTACGTCTTCATTTGGTGCAAATGTACTCTGACCCCACACACTTGTGCCTATGGCAAGTGCTCTGTGGCTAGGTAATCGTGGGACTGCATTTCTTTTAATCGGCTCAAGCATCGCCTGAATTCAAAGTTGAGCAAGCCCTCTGTATAAAGGCTTTCAAGTGCAACTTCTGCGGATATTATCAGTTTTACATTGCGTTCGTAGAATTCATCTACCATGGCGATAAAGCGTCTTGCTACATCGTCATTGTGTTGCCCCATCTCTTTTACATTGGCGAGCAATACCGAGTGATAGCAACGGCTTAGTTCAATATAGTCACTTTGGCTTCGAGGCCCACCGCATAGCGCATTAAAATCAATCATAAGCACGCCGTCAGCATTTCTCAGGGTACTAATTTTGCGGTTATTTACTTCAATATCTTCGTCCTTCGACCCTTCCTCTGGCGCTAGCTGTGCAAAATAGCTATGCAGGTTCTCGGTGGCTTCTTCATCAAGTGGGTAATGATAAATTTCAGCTTGTTCTAAGGTTCTTAGACGATAATCAATACCGCTGTCTACGTTCACCACCCGAGTGTTTTGGTTGAGCAGGTCAATTGCTGGTAAGAATCGCGCACGTTGTAGCCCGTTTTTATACAAGTCATCGGGTACTATGTTCGACGTTGCCACCAGCACGATACCATGGCCAAACAACTCTTCCATTAGCGTGCCTAAAATCATGGCATCGGTAATGTCTGACACGAAAAACTCGTCAAAGCATATCACTCGCGCTTCTTTTGCTAATTTTTCAGCTACTAGCTTCAGCGGGTCTTGGGCGTTTTTAAGCTGTTTGAGCTCGTCATGAACGCGGTACATAAAGCGGTGAAAATGCACACGCATTTTCTTTTCAAACGGTAAGCAGTCGTAGAAGGTATCCACCAAATAGGTTTTGCCTCGCCCTACACCACCATAAAAGTAAATACCTTGTATGCCCTGTTTTGCATGGCCTTTACCAAATGCTGCTTTTAACTTTACCCGCCACGTCATTTTCTTTTCAGGCTGGGTTAGTTCATCAAACAAACGTTGAAGTTCTTTTACTGCATTTTCTTGTGCCGCGTCGTAATGAAAATCAGACGACTTAAGATCTAGCTGATATTTTTCCCATGGCGTCATCGCCGAAACCACTCCGTACAAAAGTCAATAGCGGCGCACGCTGCACCGACCTGCTTGAATTTCTCAATTATGACCTTAATTTTAATGGAAATCACGGTAGAATCTCACATTGAAATTCGACATACACTGAATAAATGTCACTATGTATGCGCTTTTCGGGTTCGACCTTGCTATATTCAGCATATGGTCGAAAGCAGCTTTTAGATCGTAGAAGTAAAGGTCGGCTGCACGATGTAGATTTATTCGGAGAATATAATGGAATTGTTAGTATCTCTTGCTTTGTTAGTTGTTGGCTTAATTATTGGCTTTTTCGCAGGTCGCTTTTTTCAACAAAAGCAGGGCGCAGGTAATGCTGCGCAAACTGAGAAGCAAGTGAAAGAGATCCTCGCACAGCAGGCACAGCATCACATTCATCAAACGCGTCAAAGCTTAGAAAGCATTGAAAGCCAGTGCGAAACGCTAAAGCAACAAATTGAAGAGTACGAAACACTGCTAGAACAAGGCGGTGATGAAGAAGACAGCAAAGTTCCTTTTTACGGGGAACAGGCTACTACCTATTTACGTAATAATCTGAAAGGGTCAGATAAGTCTAAAGTTAATCGTGTTTCTGATACCCAGCCGAAAGACTTCGCAAACTCAGGTTCGGGGTTGTTCGTCGGCGGTTCTGAGCAGAATAACGCAGAAAAACAGTAACATCGGGAACTTTATTACGACGTCGGACTCTTTTACTGAAACCATGCTATGTCGCATATAACATGAAGGAGTGTAAGCGAACATGAAAATGTCTTTCCGCCATTGTCTATTGGCGTCTGCCGTTGTTGTAAGTTCACTGGGCTTTACTGCTAGCACGCAGGCGGCGTTACCGTTCTTTTCTGATTCAAAAGATGAAGTGCCGTCTTTAGCGCCCATGCTCGAAGAAGCTACCCCTGCGGTAGTCAGTATTGCAGTTGAGGGTACGCAGACCTCACGTCAACGCGTACCTGAAATGTTTCGCTACTTCTTCGGCGCTCCCCAAGAGCAAGTTCAAGAGCGCCCCTTTAGAGGCCTTGGCTCTGGCGTTATCATCGATGCCGACAAGGGCTATGTCGTTACCAACAACCACGTAGTCGATAACGCCGATGAAATTACCGTTAAGCTAACCGACGGTCGCGAATTTAAAGCGAAAAAGCTGGGTTCTGATGAACAAAGTGACATTGCGCTTCTAAAAATTGAACCCGATGACTTAAAAGCCCTCCCCCTTGCCGATTCTGATGGCCTGCGCGTAGGTGACTTTGTAGTGGCCATCGGCAACCCCTTTGGTCTTTCTCAAACCGTAACGTCGGGCATTGTAAGCGCCTTGGGCCGTTCAGGTCTTAACATTGGCGGTTACGAAGATTTCATTCAAACAGATGCCGCCATTAACCGCGGAAATTCAGGTGGCGCACTGGTTAACCTTCACGGCGAATTGGTTGGTATCAACACCGCTATTTTCGGCCCTAACGGCGGAAACGTAGGGATCGGTTTTGCCATCCCTGCCAATATGATGAAGAGTCTTGTTGACCAAATAGCTGAGTTTGGTGAAGTGCGTCGCGGCCTGCTCGGCATTCTGGGTAGCGATATTGACGCAGGCCTAGCTGAAGCAATGAATGCCGAAGTGAATATTGGCGCATTCGTTAGCGAAGTTCAGCCAGAATCAGCAGCAGAGAAAGCAGGCCTACAAGCGGGTGACATCATTACTGCCATCAATGGCCGTCAACTTCACAGTTTCCAAGAGCTACGCGCGAAAATCGCAAGCATGGGAGCAGGTGCTGAAGTTGAACTTACCGTAATGCGTAAAGGTAAGAAAATGAATGTTGATGTGGTGCTTGACGATGCTACCGATACTACGGTTACGGCAGCGCAAATCCACCCGGCCCTTGAAGGTGCAACCCTTTCTAACGGAGCCGATGATGCAGGTAATGCAGGTGTTGTAGTGTCTGATATTGAACGCGGTGCGCCAGCGGCAAGAATTGGGCTACAGTCTGATGACGTTATCATTGGTGTTAACCGAGTGCGTACGTCTACAGTGGCCGAGTTTAGAAATGCCCTTGATGAAGCTAAAGGCGTTATCGCGCTTAACGTGAAACGCGGAAACTCTACTTTATACTTAGTTATTAGGCAGTAGTTTTCATTTAGGTAACGTTTAACTTATTGATCAAACGGCGCTATTAAAGCGCCGTTTTTATTTTTACCTTAGCAATTCAAGGTTTACTGAAACGGTTCGCAAAACCTCTTTCTACAGAAATAACCAGACTCTTTGAGTTACACAAAATTTGCGTTTCGTTACGGTAGTTTAGTGAATAAAGTGATATCCTTTACACTAATAAAGATAATNCAAGAACGTTGCGCTTTTAATTTGTGAAGTAGTACCCCAATAACGGTACGTATGGAGTAAGTGCGACAGACAACAATAAGTGTGACTTGTGACTGGCCGCTCAATAATAAACTTCTTACTAAAATCTGTGATCCTCGGTGTTGCCGTTGCTGCTTTGCTATTGATTTTTTTACCTGAGCTTCGTCAAGGTAAAGGTTTGGCACAAGGCTTTTTTAACGAGTCATCCGTTAGCGCTAGTCGCGAAAGCTACTTTTCAGCGTTAAGCCGCTCAGCACCTGCCGTGGTCAATATCTACAGTGTTAGCATCGAAAATGGCTCGGGGCTATTTCGCAATCAATCCCGCGGGCGCACCAATCTGGGCTCCGGGGTTATCATGACAGAAAACGGCTATTTGCTTACCTGTCATCACGTAGTAGCGGATGCCGACAGTATCTATGTAGCAGTGCAAGACGGGCGTATATTAGAAGCGCAAATTGTGGGTACCGACCCACTAACCGACCTTGCTGTGCTAAAAGTTACCGCTGATAACCTACATATTATTCCACAAGTCGCTGAACCTGATACCCACGTCGGTGACGTCGTCATGGCGATTGGTAACCCGTTTGATTTAGGCCAAACCATTACTCAAGGTATTGTAAGTAGAGCTGGTCGTAACGGGCTTTCAAACTACGTAGACTTTATCCAAACCGATGCGGTGTTGAACCAAGGAAATTCCGGCGGTGCATTAGTAGACAGTAACGGTATTTTGCTAGGCATTACCAACGCCAACTTCCAGGTACTTGATTCAAATAACCGTGTTCGCAACGTAGACGGCATTAACTTTGCGGTACCTTACGAGTTAGCCAAGCGCGTAATGGATGAAATTATTAGTAACGGCAGAGTTATACGCGGCCAGCTAGGCTTTGTGGGTGGAGAGAACCGCAACCGCCCTGGCATTGATGTGTCGGCAGTAGCGAAAGGTAGCCCTGCTGACGTGGCGGGTATACGCCCAGGGGACATTATAGTGGCAATAGATGGCGTACGCTTAGAAAGTGCATCGAAAACGCTGGATATGATTGCTGAAACAGAACCTGGCACAGAGCTTGAAATTGAATTGAGCCGCGATGGGCGTTCGTTAACACTTACCGCTACAGTGGGTGAGCTTCGCGCAGGACAATAGTAATAAGGTACGAAAAAAGCGCCTCGTGGGATATTCGGGCGCTTTTTAGCATTCTTATAAGTTGTGAGTATTACTCTTTAACGCGCTCAATAATGGCACCCAACCCGCCTAGCTTTTCTTCTATTGCTTCGTAACCACGGTCTAAGTGGTAAATGCGGTTTACATGAGTTTCACCTTCGGCAATAAGCCCTGCTATCACTAGGCTTGCCGACGCGCGAAGATCTGTTGCCATCACGGGTGCGCCTTTAAGGCTTGAGCTGCCTTTCGATACCGCAGAGTTAGCTTCAAGCGCAATTTCCGCCCCCATACGCTGCAGTTCAGGTACGTGCATAAAGCGGTTTTCGAAAATCGTTTCCGTAATTACGCCCGTGCCCTCGGCAACACAGTTTAAGGTAACAAACTGCGCCTGCATGTCGGTTGGAAATGCCGGGTGCGGTGCGGTTTTAACTCTTACAGCTTGAGGCTTACGCCCTTCCATGTCGAGTTCAATCCAGTCTTCACCTGTGGTAATTTTTGCTCCGGCTTGTTCTAGCTTATCAAGCACGGCATCAAGAGTATCTGGCGCAGCATTTGTGCAGCGAACTTTGCCACCTGTGACGGCAGCCGCCACTAAGAAAGTCCCTGTTTCAATGCGATCAGGCAACACGGCATAATCACAACCATTGAGTGTTTCCACACCTTCGATAGTAATTTTATCGCTTCCGGCACCGCTAATTTTAGCGCCCATCTGAATAAGGCAGTTTGCTAGGTCAACAATTTCCGGTTCACGTGCTGCGTTTTCTAGGATGGTAGTACCGTCAGCCAGGGCCGCTGCCATCAGTAAGTTTTCAGTGGCGCCCACGCTCACCATATCCATAAAGATACGCGCGCCTTTAAGGCGACCATCAACTTTAGCGCGAATATAACCTTCGTCCACTTCAATTTTTGCGCCCATTTTTTCAAGGCCAGTTAAATGAAGGTTTACAGGGCGAGCTCCAATAGCACAGCCACCCGGTAATGATACATTCGCTTTACCCTGCTTCGCGAGAAGCGGGCCTAGTACTAAAATTGACGCACGCATAGTACGCACAAGATCGTAAGACGCCGTTACGCTTTCAAGTGTACTGGCATCAATAACAATATCGTTAGGAGCAGGAAGCGCAACTTCAACGCCTAGCTCACGCAACAGCGCGGTAGTAGTGTTAATATCGCGAAGGCGAGGAACATTGGTATAGCGACAAGGAGAGTCAGTAAGCAAACTTGTCATCAACAATGGTAACGCCGCGTTTTTAGCGCCGGAGATACGCACAGTTCCGTTTAAGGCTGAGCCTTTTTTAATTACGAGTTTATCCACGAGCAGCGCCTATTATTGAGGAATATTAAACTGGCGCTCACGCTCCCAGTCTTTCACTGAAAACGTCTTGATAGTAATTGCATGCATACTACCGTCTGCAATTTTATCCGCCAAAGGCGCATACACGGCCTGCTGGCGCTTTACGCGACTCATTTCATTAAACGCATCGCTCACTGCAATGATATTAAAATGCGAACCTTCACCTTTTACGTGGACTTCGTGAAGATCTAAGGCATCTTTCAAGATTTTTTCAATTTCAGACAATTCCATAACTTACTTCTTTATTCGCTAACTGGTGTTTATTCTACGGGTAAAAAGCCATCGGCGTTGCTAATTTTTGCAAGCTTGTGCAACTTTTCCGGCATTTTATGAAGGGTTATGCTAACACCATTTTGCTTTGCATCCCTAACGGCATTAATAAGCCAAGCTAAACCCGCACTGTCTGCACGCTCTACATCGCTCAAATCTACTGAACAACGTTGGTTTTGAACTAACGTATTGCGCTCACTACTCGCTAGGCTTTCCCAGAAGTTTTTAGACAGCGTATCACGGTCAAGGTGACCGTGAACAACCACGTCACCTTTATCGTTTACCTCAAATAGGCTCACTCAGCCTCTCCCTTGATTTCGATAGGCTCGTCTTGCTTAAGCTCCACAGGCTTACCAATTTTTTCGCGCATTAGGGCAATAACAGCATCAATGCCTTCTTGGCGCAGGATTGACTCGAACTCGCTGCGTTTGCTGTTAAGCATGCTGATACCTTCAGCAACCATGTCATACGCTTTCCATTCGTTGGTCTTGCTGTCTTTGCGCACTTTAAACGCTATTTTAATTTCCGGGCGTTTTGGATCTTGGACCACGGCGCGTACCGTCACCGACTTTTTATCATCAAACGATGATTCAGGCTCAAAAATAACTTCTTGGTTATCGTAGTAACCCATTGCTACCGCATACGTTGTTACCAGATACTGACGAAATACGCTAATGTACTCACCCATTTTTTCCTGCGGCACAGACTTAAAATGCTTGCCTAGCACCATGAAAGCGGCAAATTTGTAATCGATATGCGGAACCAGTTCTTCTTGCATAATAGTACGCAACATTTCAGGGTCAGCTTTAATTGCATCTTGGTTAGCTTTAATGCGGTCAAAGGTTCGGTTTGCCACATCTTGAACAAGTTCATAAGGGTTTTGCTCGTTCACGTCTTGTGCATTGGCTACACCCGCTACAGACATCATAAAGATGCCAATTGCTACCATAATTTTTTTCAAAATATCTCTCCTAACTTCAAACTCTTTTAAGCAGACCTGACAAATATCGATTTTGTTTCATCAAGCCTCTGTAATTTTTAAGCGGCGGCTTATAGCTCATCCATCGCGGTTGCAATAACTAGTCTTCGTCGCTACCGCGGTTAAATAAAAACTGCCCGATAAGGTCTTCCAGTACTAATGCAGACTTTGTATCTTGAAGGTAATCGCCGTCTTGTAGGTTAGCGACGCCATCAAAAGAAAACCCAGGCTGGAAACCTACGTACTGCTCACCGAGTAAACCAGAGGTTAAAATAGACACCGAACTGGTTTCAGGAAAGCCGTTGTATTCATTTAAAATAGACAGCTCTACCACCGGCGTGAAATCTTCTTGGTCGAGTGAAATTGATGAAACTCTCCCTACTGTTACACCACCCACTTTTACCGCTGAACGTGGTTTTAGGCCGCCAATATTGTCGAACTTCGCGTATAAGGTATAGGTATCGCCTTCGGTAGCCACCGTTTGGTTTGCCACTTTAAGTGCCAATAATAACAATGCACCTATAGTAAGCATGACAAACACACCAACCATTACTTCCGTTTTATACTTACTCATTCCAATCCCCTACTCGATACCAAACATAAGGGCGGTTAGCACGAAGTCCAGCCCTAATACTGCTAATGATGAATAGACTACCGTTTCAGTAGTCGCTTTGCTGATCCCTTCCGACGTGGGAATAGAATCGTAACCTTTAAATATGGCAATCCACGTCACAACCAAGGCAAACACGAGGCTTTTTATTACGCCGTTAATGACATCTTGGTTCCAATCCACCGTTGACTGCATGATTGACCAGTAGCTGCCGGCATCAACGCCAAGCCAGTCGACACCTACTAAATGACCGCCTAAAATACCAATCGCACTGAAAATAATGGCAAGCATTGGCATAGCGAGCATGCCGGCCCAAAAACGTGGGGCAACGATACGCCTTAGTGGGTCTACCGCCATCATTTCTAAGCTACTCAGCTGTTCAGTGGCTTTCATTAAGCCTATTTCTGCGGTCAATGCAGAGCCTGCTCGACCTGCAAACAGCAACGCGGTAACCACCGGCCCGAGTTCCCGTAAAAGAGACAGAGCCACCATGGGGCCCAAACTTCCTTCAGCGCCATAATCAACCAAAATGGTGTAGCCTTGTAAGGCCATAACCATACCGATGAATAGTCCCGACACCATGATAATAAGTAGCGACTGCACACCGACCACATAAAGCTGTTTGATTGTCAGTGGAATATTTTTAGCTCTAGGAATAGCGATTAGTGCGCCGAATAACATAAGCGCCGCACGGCCAATCGCCGTTATCTTGCCTATGGTCTTGGCCCCAGTTGATTGAAAGAACTTCATTTATCTGCTCCCAAAAAACTCGTTTTTAAATCAGGCGCAGGATAATGAAAAGGCACGGGGCCATCCGCTTTCCCTTTCAAAAACTGTTGAACCAGTTCAGAGTCACTTTCTTTAATTTCTTGGGCCGTGCCTTCACCAATGACGCGTTTGTCGGCCAGAATATAAATGTAGTCAGCAATGGTGAGCACTTCTGTTACATCATGAGTTACGACAATGCTTGTTAAGTTAAGCGCATCATTGAGCTCGCGAATAAGCTTCACCAGTACTCCCATCGAAATAGGATCTTGCCCGGCGAAAGGCTCATCGTACATAATTAAGTCAGGGTCAAGCGCGATTGCGCGAGCGAGTGCTGCACGTCTTGCCATACCGCCTGAAAGTTCACTTGGCATTAATTGAGCGGCACCGCGTAAACCTACAGCCTGTAGCTTTAATGCGACAATCGTTGCAATAATATCTTCGCTTAGTTTGGTGTGCTCTCGAAGAGGAAATGCCACATTATCAAATACGCTCATATCGGTAAAAAGCGCGCCGCTTTGAAATAACATGCTCATTCTACGTCGGGTTTCATACAGCGATTTTCTCGACATGGAAACAATAGAGTCGCCATCGAACTTAACGTCGCCTTGATCTGGCGTTAACTGCCCGCCGATAAGGCGCAACAAGGTGGTTTTACCTATTCCACTTGGCCCCATTACCGCGGTAATTTTACCTTTGGGTACCTTAAGCGAAATCTCATCGTAAATGATGCGATCGCCACGCTTAAAGGTTAGGTTATCTACTTCAACTAAATGATCCATAGTTACTTAAATGTCGACCCCTGACGTAAGATTATGGCTGTAAGAATCATACTCACGGCCTACTTTAAAATTTATTAAGTGAATACAAGCAACCTGAGTATTCAATTTCTATGCCTGCGGCACCTATTGCCCTTAAAGTATACTCAATAGTGTACTTTAAGAACACAAAATACCGAGAAAGTTTACTCTGCAGTGTAGTTTATTAACCCAACCGGCTAATTCTATTTACTAGGCGGTGTAATTTTGTGGCATTGTACGCGTTTTCAAGACCCTCGCCAAAGTCAAAAAGTTACAAGTTATGTTCGATTAAGACGAATGTAAGGTCTTTCGAGTTTAAGTGCGGCCTGCCTAAGCCCTGCGAAACAAGCGAAGCAAATCCCCACACGCAACTCCTATCCTATTTCCCTGTTTATTAACTGAAACTGAATGTGGTATTTCTACTGCCTGCCCCCGCGTCTAATGTCCTCTTCAGCGGGAATTTACGGCATTTAACCCTATTTGCTAAAAATAAAGCATTGCGAGCATAGGCAAATGGCACTCTTTTTGCGACAATCAAGCGAAATACTTTTTATTACAGGTTGTTGTGCTTTTAAACATCGTCATTTTTATTGTAGGGCTGGTTATACTGAGTTGGAGCGCTGACCGTTTTGTATACGGTGCTTCGGCATTAGCAAAAAACATTGGCATATCTCCAATGATGATTGGGTTAACGATTGTCGCTATGGGATCTTCGGCACCTGAAATTGTGGTTTCTGCCATTGCCTCTGCGAATGGCAATATGAATACCGCCGTAGGTAATGCATTAGGCTCCAATATAACGAATATCGCTCTGGTGCTAGGCATTACCGCGCTAGTTAAACCGCTACTAGTGTCATCTACAACGTTAAAGCGTGAACTCCCTGCTCTTCTTATCATCTCATTAATTGCTATTGGCTTTATGTTCGACGGCGAACTCAAGTCTTATGAAGGAATTATCTTGCTGGGTCTATTCATTTTCGTGCTGGCAATGATGGCATGGTTGTCACTACAGGTTGATAAAGAAGACCCCCTTGTTGCAGAGACCGCTGATGAGATTCCAAAAGGCGTATCTAATACCTCTGCGCTGATTTGGATAGGCGTTGGTCTTGTTATATTACCTTTAAGTGCACACTTTTTAGTGAACTCTGCGGTAGAAATTGCGCGATATATGGGAATATCAGACCTAGTCATAGGCTTAACAATAATCGCATTGGGCACAAGTCTTCCTGAACTTGCTGCGAGTATTGCCGGCGTATTAAAGGGTGAAGACGACCTAGCGCTGGGCAACATAATAGGCTCTAATATTTTCAACTTGCTGGCTGTGCTAGGTATGCCTGGCCTCATTGCTCCCGGTTTATTAGACCCCGACGTTTATAATCGCGATATGTACGTTATGTTAGGTTTAACGCTATTACTGTTCCTGTTCAGTTTCGATTTAATAGGAAAGCGTACAATATCAAGAACAAACGGATGCTTATTTCTGGCCTGCTTTATCGGCTACCAATTTTGGCTTTTCGGATAACCATGAATACACAAACTCAGATGAACTATATCGACTCGGCGAAGCGCGTTATTGAAATTGAAACGCAGGCCATTGCCAATTTAAGTGAGCGCTTAAACGACGACTTTATTACAGCCTGCGATATTCTTTTTGCCTGTCAGGGAAAGGTTGTGGTTTGCGGTATGGGGAAATCTGGGCATATAGGTAATAAAATTGCCGCCACGCTGGCTAGCACAGGTACACCTGCTTTTTTTATGCACCCTGGTGAAGCCAATCACGGCGACCTAGGAATGTTGGGCAAAGGCGATGTTTTATTAGCCATATCCAACTCTGGTGAAACCAATGAGCTTGTAAACTTATTGCCTGTAGTCAAACGCTTAGGTATTCCAGTGGTAGCCATGACCAACAGTGCTTCAAGCTCGCTAGGGCAGCATGCTGATGTCATCCTTGATATTAGCGTTGAGAAAGAAGCCTGTTCACTTGGTCTAGCTCCAACTACTAGCACCACGGCTACATTAGTAATGGGGGATGCGCTTGCCGTTGCGTTACTTGACCAGAAAGGGTTCACGTCTGATGATTTTGCGTTATCACACCCTGGGGGAAGCTTAGGGCGTAAACTGTTGCTTAAGGTGCGAGACATCATGCTAACTGGCAGTGATATTCCGCTTATCGAGTTAAACGCATCGGTGGCTGATGCTTTGCTCGAAATTTCTAAAAAAGGGCTAGGAATGACTGGGGTGCTTGACACTGATGGTACCCTAACAGGCGTATTTACTGACGGTGATCTACGGCGCATTTTAGATGCTCGCATTGACGTACATAGCGCAACCGTCGAAAGTGTTATGACCAAAGGCGGTAAAACAACCACAGCCGAACAACTTGCTGTCGAAGCATTAAACTTAATGGAAACTCATAAGATTAGTGCATTAATGGTCACGGATAACGAGCACAAACCAGTGGGCGCGTTTAACATGCATATGCTACTTAAAGCTGGAGTGCTATAAATGACAACAACCTTGTACACAGAAATGGATGACGGGCTTTTCGATGCGCTGGCTAACGTTAAGTTATTGGTATGTGATGTGGACGGCGTGTTTTCAGACGGTCGAATTTATTTAGGCAACGACGGTGAAGAACTGAAAGCTTTCCATACTCGTGATGGTTATGGGGTGAAAGCCCTAGTCAGTAACGGTGTTAACGTAGCGGTTATTACCGGGCGTCGTTCCGCAATTGTAGAAAACAGAATGAGTGCGCTCAACGTAGCCCACATTATTCAAGGTGAAGAAAACAAAGCTGACGCATTGAGCACATTGATAGAAAATCTTGGTTTAAGCGCTGACGAGGTTGCCGCGGTGGGCGACGACATGCCTGATACCGGCATGTATAAGCATGTGGCGATTAAAATAGCGGTTGCCGACGCACACCCTTTCGTGGCAAAACAAGCGAACTGGATAACCACCTTGCCAGGCGGATTTGGCGCGGTGCGCGAGATATCAGATACTATTTTACACGCCAAAGGCGTAGCGAATGAGATTTTTGGAGCAAGTGTATGAGCCAATTTGGCTTTAATCGCTTAGGCTTAAGTATATCGGCGCTGTTTATCTTAGCGTTGCTGATGTATGTACCTACGTGGATGGAAGAGCAGCCAGAATCACAAGGCAGCAGCGAGAATGGCGCCTTAAAACCTGCCTATAAAGCGAAGAACTTGACCACTACCCTTTACAACCAAGAAGGCGAGTTAAATCACAAGGTATTTGCCGAATCAATGGAGCACTACGACCAGCTAGGTTTTGTATTGTTCCAACAGCCCAAATATACACTGTATACTGAGAACGCTACGTCTCCTTGGGTGGTGACGGCGCAAGAAGGTACGCTCTACAACAACGATCTGATCCAGTTAGAAAACCAGGTTGTTATCGAGAACCAAACCAGCGATGACTTTGTCAAAAGCCTCTCAACCGAATACATTCAGATTAATTTAGACACCAAACAAATGACATCTGATCAAGTCGTTGAAATACAGGGTACCCAATATGTCATTTTGAGCAATGGGTTTAACGCGAATTTACGCACACAAGAATACGAGCTTTTAGATCATGTACAAACCACTTATTCCCCTAGCAACTAGCCTATTACTTGTCATCGCTAGCGGTGCGGTAAGCGCAAGCGAAGATGATTTTTCGCAGCCCATTAAAATAGGCTCAAATACTCAATTTATCGACGGTAAAAATAAAACGGCGTTGTATAAAGAAGATGTACTGATTACCCAGGGTTCGCTGGTGATTGAAGCCGATGAAGTGGAAGTTATCGCGAGTGAAGGTAGTGGCCGCGAAATTTTTATCGCCAGAGGAAAGCCAGCCAGTTATTCTCAAACACTAGAAGACGGTACTCCGGTGTCTGCTAAGGCAAACGAAATTCGTTATGAGGTGATCAATCGCACAATTTCTCTTTCAGGAAACGCGGAACTTCAACAAGACACCAGTAAAGTGCAAGGTGACAACATTACTTTCGACATGATTACCGAGCAGTTACTTGCTACTGGTGGGGCGGGCGAAAATGGAGAAGGTCGAGTGACTACGGTATTTACTCCTGAATCCATTCGCAAGACATCATCGAAGAAAGAAGATAAAGACAGTGAGGACAATCAATAGCAATGGCAACTTTGAGCGCAACCAACCTTGCTAAGGCATATAAATCGCGTCAGGTAGTACGCGACGTCAGCCTTTCTGTCTCGACGGGTCAAATTGTTGGCCTACTTGGCCCCAATGGCGCTGGTAAGACCACTACATTTTATATGATTGTGGGATTGGTTAACCTGGATAAAGGCAAGATTGAAATCGATGATAATGAGCTTACTCATCAGCCCATGCACGAGCGTGCACGCCGCGGAATTGGCTACCTTCCGCAAGAGGCATCAATTTTCAGAAAGCTTACGGTACATGAAAATATCATGGCCATTTTGCAAACCCGTAAGGATTTAAATTCACAGCAGCAAGAAGAAGAAGCTGACGCGCTACTTGATGAATTTAATATTAACCATATACGTAATAGTACAGGGATGAGTTTGTCCGGTGGTGAACGACGACGTGTTGAAATAGCACGCGCACTAGCAGCTAATCCGCAATTTATTTTATTAGACGAACCGTTTGCTGGTGTTGATCCAATATCAGTTAATGATATAAAGAAGATAATACAGCATCTTCGAGATAGGGGTATTGGAATCCTTATCACCGACCATAACGTGCGAGAAACATTGGATGTTTGTGAGAAAGCGTACATTGTGAGTCATGGCGAGCTTATCGCGCAAGGAACAGCGGAACAGGTTTTAAGTAATCAAAAAGTAAGGGATGTATACCTAGGCGAACAATTCAGGCTATAGTTAGTGTAACTGAATTGTCATTTTTCAATTTCGCTCTGGTGTATTCAATTTAGAGCATTTAAATAAGACGTAGATGAAACCATCTTTACAGCTAAAATTTAGCCAACAACTTACCATGACACCCCAGCTTCAGCAGGCGATAAAACTGCTGCAGCTATCTACGCTTGATCTTCAGCAGGAGATTCAAGAAGCCCTCGATTCAAACCCTTTATTGGAAGTTGAAGAAGGTAACGACGAGCCGCAAGTAGAAAAAAATAATATCGATAGCGACGATAGCGTGACAGAAGCGTCTGCGACAGCGTCTAGCGATACATTGGAAGCGGGTGACGCGTTAGAAAAAAACGACCTTCCCGATGAATTTCCTATCGACAGCACATGGGATGAATACTATTCAGCGTCATCGGCCCCAGCGCCAGGTCCTTCAAATGACGATGAACAAATATTTCAAGGCGAAACCACCGAGGATATTCAGGAACATTTGTCGTGGCAGATGCGATTGACCCATTTCTCAGATACCGACCGCGCCATTGCTACGGCAATTATCGACTCTATTGACGAGTCTGGCTATTTAACCGTGACCCTTGAAGACATTCTTGACGCGGTAAACTCTGAGGATATGGAAGAGCCTATAGAAATGGACGAAATAGAATGCGTACTTAAGCGTATTCAGATGTTCGACCCCATTGGTTCGGGCTCCCGCTCGCCGCAGGAATGTCTAATGGTGCAACTGCGCCAGTTCTCAGAAGACACACCATGGCTTAACGAAGCCAAACAGCTTATAGAAGAATATTCAGACCTATTAAGCAGTAAAGATTATCGCACGTTAATGCGTAAGAGCCGCTTGAAGGAAGATCAGCTGCGCGAGGCAATGCGTTTATTACAAACCTTGAATCCTCGCCCAGGTAGTGCTTTAGTTACTAAAGAGCCTGAGTACGTTATTCCTGATGTCTCGGTCGCCAAAAAGAATGGCCGTTGGGTGGTTGAGCTAAACCCCGACAGCCTGCCTAAGTTGAGTGTAAATCAACAATACGCTGCAATGAGTCGTCGTGCCAAAAATAGTAGCGACTCACAATTCATCCGCTCACACATGCAAGAGGCTAAGTGGTTCATTAAGAGCCTTGAATCTCGCAACGAAACCTTAATGAAGGTGGCAAACTGTATTGTGCAGCAGCAGATGGGCTTTTTTGAACATGGCCCGGAAATGATGAAACCTATGGTGCTTAACGATGTCGCAGAAATGGTAGATATGCACGAATCAACGATTTCACGCGTCACAACGCAAAAGTATATGCATACACCACGTGGTATCTTCGAATTGAAGTACTTCTTCTCTAGCCACGTAGCAACAGACTCTGGTGGTGAGTGTTCATCTACCGCGATTCGTGCATTGATCAAAAAGCTAGTGGCGGCTGAAAAGCCGAGCAAGCCACTAAGTGATAGCAAGATTGCTTCATTGTTGGCCGAACAAGGCATTAAAGTTGCCCGGCGAACAATAGCAAAATACCGGGAATCATTGTCGATCCCGCCGTCGAACCAACGCAAGAGCCTAATTTAAACGGGCTTAATAATATAAGGAAGACGAAATATGCAAATCAACCTAACTGGTCATCATGTCGAAATCACCGACTCTTTGCGTAATTATGTCGATACGAAGTTCAGCAAACTTGAACGTCACTTTGATCACATTTCTAATGTGCATGTCATCCTGAACGTTGAAAAATTAAATCAAAAAGCCGAAGCGACCGTTCATTTAAGTGGCGCTGAAGTATTCGCATCCTCAGAAAATACCGACATGTATGCGGCGATTGACAGCATGGTTGATAAACTCGACCGGCAGGTAATCAAGCATAAGGAAAAACTGAAAAAACATTAGTAGCTAAATAAGTATGGATATACAAGCCATCGTAAGTCTGGACCGCACCGAGTGTGCGGTTCAGTGTAATAGTAAAAAGCGAATTCTTGAGATCATCGCAGATATCGCTGCCAAAAATAACGATAACATCGATCAGGCAACGGTACTTAATAGTTTGATGTCTCGAGAGCGTATGGGTAGTACCGGAATCGGCAATGGCATTGCGTTACCACATGGGCGCTTGCCAGGTTTAGAAAAGGTGATCGCCATTGTTGTCACCAGTACGCCAGCCATTAATTTTGACGCGCTCGATGAAAAGCCGGTAGATATATTTTTCGCGTTACTTGTTCCTGAAGAGCAAACCGAAGGCCATCTACAAACATTAGCCACGGTAGCCGGTAAACTAAGCGATAAAGAAACGATTAAAGCGATACGTCGTGCCAGTACAAGCGATGATATTCTTTCTGCACTAAGTTAAAGATTTAAGCGCCTTAGCGAGGTCGTGACCAAGGCGCTTAAGACAATAAAGCGTATGCGATAAAACCAGAAGATTTGGGAGAAATTAGGTGAAGCTGATTATAATCAGTGGTCGTTCGGGGTCTGGTAAGTCTGTCGCACTTCGCGCATTGGAAGATTTAGGGTACTACTGCGTTGACAACATTCCTGTAAACCTACTTCCTACCCTAACCCACACTGTTGTTGATGAATACGACCAAGTGGCGGTGAGCATTGATGTGCGTAACTTGCCGAAAAACCCTGATGATCTGGTAGAAATTTTAGATTATCTTCCGTCGTCGTGGTCAATGACCATTGTCTATATCGATGCCAGCGATGATGTGCTGGTAAAACGCTTCAGCGAAACCCGACGTCTGCATCCCCTTGCGAAGCTCAATAAGTCTCTATCTGAAGCCATAAGGGCAGAGTCAGCCTTGCTAGCCCCTATCGCTGAACGGGCAGACTTGTATTTAGATACAGACAAACTGACTATTCACCAACTTGCTGAGTTGATACGCGAGCGAATACTCGGTAAGAAAAGCTCCCGCTTAGTGCTGGTGTTTGAATCTTTTGGCTTCAAACACGGTATTCCGAAAGATGCCGATTATGTTTTTGATGCGCGCTTTTTACCTAATCCTCACTGGGAGCCTGACCTGAAGCACCTAACAGGGCTTGATGCGCCCGTTGAGGTTTTCTTAGGCTCTCAACCCGTTGTTACCAAGTTCATCTGGCAAATTCAGAATTTAATTACCACCTGGCTACCTCATTTAGAGCGCAACAACAGAAGTTACGTAACAGTCGCTATTGGCTGTACAGGCGGGCAACACCGCTCTGTGTATATTGCCCAAACTCTGTCGAAAACCTTCAGCGAAATACACCCAGATGTACAAATTCGCCATCGAGAGCTAAACCAGTAATGACAATTAAAAAAACGCTAACCATCGTAAATAAGCTGGGATTACATGCAAGAGCAGCGACCCAATTAGTGAAGCTTGCCAATCAGTTCGACGCCAAAATTATTTTAAAGAAAGGCGATAAAGAGGCTGACGCCAGCAGCGTTCTTGGTTTAATGATGCTGGAAAGCCATCAAGGTGAACAAGTAGATGTTATTGTAGATGGAAACGATGATGTTGACGCCCTTGCTGCCATTGAAGAGCTCATAGAAGGTAAGTTTAACGAAGACGAATAGTTTAAATCCGTCACCTGATTACTTATTAAACGTTTAGCGCCGTTTTATAGTTATACTGCGCAAAAGCCACGCAATTTTCATGACAGACTCATCGTAATTGCGATATTCTACGCCCACTTAGGCTTTAAAGCCTTCACCGTTCATCTTAATAGCAGGTAGGAATAACGCCTTATGGCAGAAGCGCTTGTTTCTAAATACGTACAAACCCAGTTACGCGCCCTTAATGCCGCGTTGACTAACGGTCAGTTTGTCTCAGTACGTAAGCTTCTGCTTGAACTTCCCCCTTCTGATGTCGCCCACATACTGGAATCGAGCCCGAGTAGAACCCGTGACGAATTATGGGAACTCATTGATAGCGACTTTCACGGCGACATCTTAGAGGAACTGTCTGATGATGTACGAAACGGTATTATTACCAAGATGCTTCCGGCCAATGTGGTTGATGCACTTGAAGAGATGGACACCGACGACTTAGCCGAAACGCTAAGCAGCCTGCCAGAGCCCGTTCTTGCCGACATTCTCGACTCAATGGATGCGCAAGACCGTTTACGTGCAGAACAAGCCCTATCTTATGGTGAAGAGACCGCTGGTTTCATCATGAACACAGATACCATCACCTTACGACCTGACGTCACGGTTGATGTGGTACTGCGCTATATTCGATTGAAAGGGGAGCTTCCGGAAAACACCGATACCTTTTACGTAGTTAACCGAACCGATAACTTGGTTGGTATTGTTCCTGTAGCGCGTTTACTGACCGCTGAAACCGATAATAAGGTATCAGAAGTCATGGATGAAGAGTCGGAAGCCATTCCGGTAAATATGCCTGATGACGAAGTCGCCAGTCTGTTCGAGCGCTATAACTGGCTATCAGCGCCAGTGGTTGATGAAAACAACCGGCTGGTGGGCCGAATTACCATTGATGACGTGGTAGATATCATTCGCGAAGACGCCGAACACTCGATGATGAGTATGGCGGGTCTAGATGACGACGAAGATACTTTTGCCCCCGTCATGCAAAGTACTAAGCGCAGATCGGTATGGTTGGCAGTAAACCTTGTTACTGCGCTAATGGCTGCAATGGTAAGTGACTTATTTGAAGCGGCGCTAAGTCAATTAGCGGTATTAGCTATTTTGAACACTATTGTGCCAAGCATGGGCGGCGTAGCAGGAAACCAGACCCTAACCCTTGTTATTCGCGGTATGGCGTTAGGTCACGTTAATGCCAGTAACTCGCGCTGGCTGATCAGTAAAGAAATCGCGATAGGCTTTTTAAATGGCGCTATATGGGCTATTTTAATTGCCTCTGTCATTGCGCTCTGGAAACAAGATTACATGCTGGGCATTATCATTGCGTTTGCCATGATGATAAACATGATTGCTGCGGCGTTAGCGGGCGCAACATTACCGATGATCATGAAGCGTCTTAAAATAGACCCGGCACTAGCAGGTAGCGTTATCTTAACCACTATTACCGATGTAGTCGGTATTTTCGCCTTCCTAGGTACGGCAACTTTATTTTTAATTTGAGTCTAGGCTTGAAGAATAGCTGGTGTTAAATACTTGCTTAGCCACTAAGCGATTCGGCAGTATGCCCGTTGATATTGAGCCTGTAATCTACTCCCTATACGGTTTGTACCAGCTGCCCACCGTTTTCAATAGTGTTTACTTTATCAACTCTTAGATTTTATAGTTCAACAACAATTAGCGACGCGTAGAACAGGTGCTTTGAGTTTAAAGTGAAGTATCTGTTAGGGATAATGGAAGGGATAATAGCTGGCTCTGCTTACGCGAAAAGCTTCACAAAGCCAGGCTAATTCAATACTCACAAAGTTTTTAAATCGCGGCCATACGAGCGGCTCAATCCGCTATTTAATAACTTTAAGGGTAGGCTTACCCTTTTTAGGTGGTACAGGCGCGTCTTGCACGTCACTTGCGTCAGCGTCTTCTAAAGAGGTTGGACCGCTTGGTTGTGATAAGTCTTCAGGCTCTTCACTGCGCTCTTGCTGAGCACGCGCTACATCTTCTTCTGTCGCGAACACAGTACCCGCGCCGTTTTCTCGCGCGTAAATGGCCATTACCGCCTCACATGGCATGCTTAATCTTCTAGGTTGCCCAGAAAAGCGTGCCTGAAACGATAAGCCATCTAAATCAAGAGAAAAGTTAACACACGCACTAGGCGATACGTTTAAAACGATCTGACCGTCTTTAACGAATTCCTGCGGCACTTCAACCAACTCGTTGGTTGCATCTACCACAATGTACGGCGTTAAGTCGTTATCAACAATCCACTCATAAAAAGCCCTAAGCAAATAGGGCTGGTTTGACGTCATAGATGTCATAGCGGGTTGTGAATCTCACGCTCTTGGTCAGTCAAAGACGCTTTAAATGAACTACGAGAGAAAATACGGTTCATGTAAGCGTTAATTTCTTTGCTGCCAGCACCATTTAGTTCAATACCTAGTGCAGGTAAACGCCATAATAGCGGAGCAAGGTAGCAATCAACTAAGCTGAACTCTTCGCTCATAAAGTAAGGCATTTCACCAAATACAGGCGCAAGAGATAGCAAAGCTTCACGCAGCTCATTACGTGCTGCTTCTACATCACCTTCGCCACGGAAAATACGGGCAGCAAGCGAGTACCAGTCTTGCTCGATGCGGTGCATCATAAGGCGGCTCTGACCACGTGATACTGGGTAAACCGGCATAAGTGGTGGATGAGGGAAACGCTCATCAAGGTATTCCATGATGATGTGCGACTTGTAAAGTACAAGCTCGCGATCAACTAGAGTTGGAACAGTACCGTAAGGGTTAAGCTCCAACAGATCTTCAGACAAATTGCTAGGATCTGTGTAGCTGATTTCAACACCCACACCTTTTTCTGCCAACACAATACGCACCTGGTGGCTATAAATATCAATTGTGTCAGAGAACAACGTCATAATAGAACGTTTATTCGCGGCTACGGCCATTCAATTTCCTCCGTCGAGAAACAAGTTTACGCTTACAAACAGTAAGCTTATTACGTTAACTCGTGCTACCTGAAGACCCTATTTACTAGGGTTTTCAGGTAGCACGAGTAAATACCAAAAAAGGGGGCGAGAAGCCCCCTTTTCATATTATACATAAATCTGTGCGATTAGTGCACTTCTCGCCAGTATTCTTTCTTCAGTAAGTAAACAAATACGAACAATACTGCGATAAAGATAAGTACCCACTTACCGATTTTGTGAGATTCAAGCTTAGCAGGCTCACCCGTGTACTCAAGGAAGTTCACGATATCGGCAACAGCTTGGTCGTACTCATCAGGAGACATTGCACCAGTACCATCTGACTTAATGCCTACATAACGCTTAACCATCTCTCCATCAACCATTTGCTCTTCATAAGTACGTGTTGGCGTACCTTGAAGTGGTTGAAGTACGTGTGGCATACCTACTTCTGGGAATACTGTGTTGTTCACACCAAATGGGCGGCTTTCGTCAACATAGAAAGAGCGCAGGTAAGTGTAAATCCAGTCTTCGCCACGAACACGAGCCACTAGCGTTAGGTCTGGTGGAGCAGCACCAAACCAGCCAGCAGCCGCCTCTTCAGGCATTGCACGAGTGATGTAGTCAGACACTTTTTCACCCGTGAACTGCAGGTATTCTTGACCTAGTTCGTCAGGAATACCCAAGTCTTGGANTGAACGCTGATAGCGCTGATACTTCATNGAGTGACAGCNTAAGCAGTAGTTCATGAATAATNGTGCACCGCGTTGTAAAGACGCNTTATCGGTTAAATCGATAGGGGCTTTATCTAGGTGTACGTTCCCGCNTGCCGCAAGCGCTACGCCAGGTAGGAAGAAGGCTAAAAAGCACATCATTTTTTNCATTTAGAAATCCTCTCTGGCACTGGTTTAGTATTTTCGTTTTTGCTGTATAGGAACAGTGCAATGAAGAAACCGAAGTACATTACTGTTGCGATTTGCGAGGCAATGATTTTCCAGTTTTCTTGCGGCGTACCACCTAGGTAACCAAGGAAAACAAACACGATAGCGAACACAATTAGGTTTACTTTGTGTAGGCCACAGCGATAGCGCCATGATTTAACGCGACCACGGTCAACCCAAGGCAGAGCAAATAGCGCAGCAATAGCACCAAACATGGCAAGTACACCGAACAGCTTATCAGGTACCGCTTTCAAAATGGCGTAGAACGGCGTGAAGTACCAAACAGGGAAAATGTGCGCAGGAGTCTTCAGCGGGTTAGCAATTTCAAAGTTAGGGTGTTCCAGGAACTTACCACCCATTTCAGGGGCAAAGAACAGCACATAAGTGAATAGTGCTAAGAACACGCAGAACGCCACAAGGTCTTTAAGAACAATGTGCGGGAAGAACGGTAACACGTCATCAGCAATGTCGTACTTGCTTGTGTAGTACTCGTGAATTTCATATTTAGTCTTCTCAGACTCAGGCAGTGAGCCTTTCTTGTGCTTAATCGCAATACCGTCTGGGTTGTTAGAGCCCACTTCGTGAAGAGCGATGATGTGAAGGAACACAAGAATAACGATAACCAGAGGCAGCGCAATTACGTGAAGTGCGAAGAAACGGTTAAGCGTAGCGCCAGAGATAACGTAGTCACCCTGAAGCCAGATAACAAGGTCAGGACCTACAACAGGAATAGCACCAAACAGTGATACGATTACCTGCGCACCCCAGTAAGACATTTGTCCCCAAGGCAGTACATAACCCATGAATGCTTCTGCCATAAGCGCTAGGTAGATAAACATACCAAACACCCATAGAAGCTCACGAGGCTTTTGGTAAGAACCATAAATCATGCCGCGGAACATGTGTAGATATACCACAATAAAGAACGCCGATGCGCCAGTACTGTGCATGTAACGGATGATCCAACCGTAGTCGATCTCACGCATGATGTATTCAACAGAAGCGAACGCGCCTTCTGAAGATGGAACGAAGTTCATAGTCAACCAAATACCAGTAACAATTTGGTTTACCAAAACGATAGTAGCTAGGAAACCGAACACGTACCAAAAGTTCATGTTCTTTGGAGCAGGATATTGAAGGGCGTGCATGTTCGCAACGCGCATCAATGGGATGCGTTCTTCAATCCAACCTAGGAAAGCATTCATGTTAAGCAACCTCCGCTTCTGAGCCGATGATAACGGTGTTGTCATCAACGAACTGATAAGGCGGCACAACTAGGTTTAATGGTGCCGGTACGTTTTGGAATACACGTCCTGCCATATCAAACTTAGACCCGTGACACGGGCAGAAGAAACCATCTGGTACGCCTTCAACCACTTCTTCGAAAGCGCCATCTTTAAGGTGCTGTGGAGAGCAACCAAGGTGCGTACAAATACCCACTAGAATCAGGTATTCTTCTTTCATTGAGCGAAAACGGTTTTGAGCAAAAGTAGGTTGCTGCTCAGCTTCAGAGTTAGGATCTTTCAGCTTATCTTCGTGAGTGCCTAATTCTTCAAGAATTTCTGGCGTACGACGTACAATCCATACAGGCTTGCTTCGCCACATTACACGTACTAACTGTCCAGGCTCAATCCCGCTGATATCTACTTCAACGTCAGCACCGGCGGCTTTCGCTTTGGCGCTCGGATTCCAGGACGCAATAAAAGGCACAGCAGCACCAACGACACCTACACCACCAACTACCGACGTGGCAACGGTCAAGAACCGACGACGGGTGTTGTTTTCTGGCTGGTTTTCATTGTGTGCAGACTCTGTTGCATCTACAGATACATTGCTCATCCACATTTCTCCAGGTTTGGATAATTATGATGTGTAACCCAAGCTTATACTGGTTTTATCACGCTTGCGTCATACATCATATGGCTTGTCATGACAGCGACGTAACAGCAAAAATTTACTGGTTTACGAGGTCACGAAAGTTTTCAAAATTTTCGACCGCAAATGATAAAAGAAAAGCCCTTATAAACACAAGGTTTTACTGATATTTAAGCGATAATTTAATTCAAAAGGTGTGTTTAGGTTTAGTGAGGGAAAGACCTAAAATCAAGGTTTTGAAGAATATTTACTAGGATAAGGGGTAGAAATTAAACCTTTGTTATGAAATGAAGGGGCCTTCGCACTTTGCTGTACACTAAAAAACCAACAATGACCAGTAAAACGCAGGCAATAAAAAACCCGGCATAAGCCGGGTTTTNGCAATACAAAAAACGCAAAAATTAACGTTTTGAGAATTGTGGACGCTTACGCGCTTTGTGAAGACCCACTTTCTTACGTTCAACGCGACGTGCGTCACGAGTAACGAAGCCAGCTTTACGAAGTGCTGGACGTAGTGCTTCATCATACTCCATAAGAGCACGAGTAAGACCGTGACGGATTGCGCCCGCTTGACCGTTAGAACCACCACNTTTTACAGTGACGTAAACGTCAAACTTTTCAGCCATTNCAACAAGTTCAAGTGGCTGACGAACAACCATGCACTCTGTTTCACGACCAAAGTACTCGTCAAGAGCGCGTTGGTTTACTTTAATGCTACCTGTGCCTGGACGTAGGAACACACGAGCAGTAGAACTTTTGCGGCGGCCTGTGCCGTAGTATTGAGTATCTGCCATGTTAATAGCTCCTTAAATGTCCAAAACTTGTGGTTGCTGTGCTGCGTGAGAGTGTTCTGCACCAGCGTAAACTTTCATTTTACGGAACATTGCGCGACCTAGAGGGCCTTTTGGCAACATGCCTTTAACTGCTTTTTCAAGAACCATTTCTGGCTTGTGAGCAATTAGTTTTTCGAAGTTTGTCTCTTT
Source organism: Alteromonas mediterranea DE (assembly GCF_000020585.3). Lineage (NCBI taxonomy): Bacteria > Pseudomonadati > Pseudomonadota > Gammaproteobacteria > Alteromonadales > Alteromonadaceae > Alteromonas > Alteromonas mediterranea. The sequence goes on along the minus strand of NC_011138.3, from coordinate 889,862 downwards.
AAGACCACCTGGGTAACCAGAGTGCGCATAGTACATTTTGTCTTGCGCTTTACGGCCTGTTACCGCAACTTTTTCAGCATTGATTACGATGATGTAATCACCAGTGTCCACGTGAGGCGTGTACTCTGGCTTGTGCTTACCACGAAGGCGTAGTGCGATTTCAGAAGCCAAACGGCCTAGAGTTTTGTCTGTGGCGTCTACCACATACCAGTCACGTTGTACCGTTTCTGGCTTAGCAACAAAAGTTTTCATTTTCAAATTCACCCGAATAATATCGTCGTTACTGATTTCTGAACACCAGAAATCACCTTAAAATCAACACAAAGACCCCTTCGAGCCGGCTGATTCTTCCACCTTCCCAAAGGTGGGCGTAACTGGGCAGGGCGCGAATTATACAGGAATTGACATAAATGCGAACCCCTAAGAATAAAAAATATGGATAAAATTTGGTCATGGAAAAATCACATAAAAATCTATGACCACTTTAACCATTCTACTTAGCGTTGACGAGACAACAGTTGAGCACTAATCAGTGTTTAACGTTCGCAGAAACGGGAAGTAAGTAAAGAAAGCTGGCTAACTAACAAATAAGCTTTCGTAACTTTCACTAAAACAGTAACTTGTCTGCCCGCACAATAGAGTTCTTAAGGTTTTCTTAAGTTTTCTGGTATACACTTTTACGGATCTCATATCGTCGAGTGTTTGAATGCGAATATTATTGGTTGAAGATGACAGGCCTTTATCTGATGCGTTAGCCTTGTCCCTTAAAAATGCAAACTATGCTGTTGACTGCGTTTATACAGGTGCAGACGCAATGACAACCCTTAGTATCGGGCAAACCGATATCGTTGTTCTTGATTTAGGCTTACCCGATACAGATGGTTTGAATGTGCTTAAATCGATACGCAAAAAGAATGCGACACTCCCGGTATTAATTCTTACTGCACGAGATAAAGTATCCGATAAAATCTCTGGGTTAGACGCAGGTGCTGATGATTATTTACCAAAACCGTTTGAAATTGATGAACTACTCGCCAGATTACGCGTTCTTGAACGCCGCCTAGGTACGGCTTCTCAAACAATTATTACGATTAAAAATGTGAGTCTTGATACCGCACACCACACGTTGACAATCGATAATGAGACCATCCACTTACCGAGACGCGAGCTTATGGTACTTAAAGCGCTTGTAGAAAATGCCGGGCGCGTATTGAGCAAAAATCAACTCGAAAACAAACTTTATGAATGGGGCGAAGAAGTAGCAAGTAACACAATAGAGGTTCATGTGAGTCATTTGCGAAAAAAAATGCCTGATAATTTTATCAAAACCATTCGCGGCGTGGGTTACTGTATATCTAAATCGGGAGAATGAGTTGTCGTCTATTCGCCGTTTTCTAATCCTTACACTAATCAGTGCTCTCGTATTGGTGATTTTTAGCGCAGCCCTTCATGGCTATCGCGCGACTCTAAATATCTCAAGTGCACTTTTAGACGACGAATTGATTGAACTCTCCCACGCCATTGCTTACTTCGATAGTAATCAACAGGAAGAAGAGCATGAACTGTTGTTTCAGATTTGGAAGAGGGGCGAACTAATAAGCACCTCTTCGGCTGAACTCACTACCCCAATAGCCGCCTTCACACCCGGTTTTTCTGAAGTCAACGCGTTAGGCACTCGTTGGCGTGTGTTTGCTAAGTACCAGGAACAAACTGCCACTTGGTACATGGTCGCCCAGCCGGTAAGCAACCGCTTTATGCTTACCGATTCACTCACCGTAGCGGCCATTACCCCTTTCATATTGAGTGTGCCTTTACTCGCTCTTATTCTGTTCTTTGGCATAACATGGGGCTTGTCACCTTTAAAACATTTATCTAGATTGCTAGCAAAGCGAAAAGGAAACGACTTTTCTGTCATTGCAATGCATAGAGAACCAAGTGAACTTACACCTGTGGTTTCCACACTGAATACCATGTTCAATCGTCTTAACGCTGCATTTGAGCGTGAACAACAGTTTGCTTCCAATGCGGCGCACGAACTTAGAACGCCTTTAAGTGTTATGAAAATCAATATTCACAACATCGCAAACGAATTGGGCGAAAAGGGTGAAGCACTTAAAACACTTAAGGCTGATACTGACAGAATGATCCACGCAGTAAACCAGTTTCTCTTGCTAACGCGAACAAGCCCAGAGACCTTTGTTGAACAACGAGAGCCTATTAATGTGCACCATGTCGCTCAAGAGGTTATTAGTGACCTTTATGGAAAAATAGAAAATAAAGCACAGGAAATTGCGCTGGAAGGAGATGAGGTTTGGCTTCAAAGCTCGCAGTTTATGCTATATACGCTGCTTCAGAATTTGGTAAGTAATGCGAGTAACTATTCGCCTAAAAATGCGCAAATTTTAATTAAAGTAGAATGTCATCACCGTGGTGTCTCATTAAGTGTATGCGATTCTGGCCCTGGCATTCCCGCTGATCAACGACCTGAGGTTATAAAACGGTTTCAAAGGGGGCCTACGAGTAAACCCACTTCGGGGAGTGGACTAGGTCTCGCAATTGTTGCGCAAGTTGTTGCTTTACATAATGCAGAACTGACACTGCACGAAAGCTCGATGGGCGGTTTAGAAGTAAGGGTGAATTTTTCAAATGACTTCGTACTTTAAGTCATCCCTTGCCTTTGCCTTTTTTGCCTGCCACGTACCAAGTGCCTGGGCGCTACCTGAGGTTGTAGTTGAAATTAAATCACATTTGTTTTACCCCCAAGAAGTCACTGTTCCAGCTGGGCAAAAGGTAAAACTTACTTTTATCAACTTTGACAATACACCAGAGGAAATCGATAGCTTCTCTTTAAACAGAGAGAAAGTGATATTTGCAAATAGCAGAGGCACCATATTTATCGGACCGCTCACACCAGGAGAATACCCCTTCTTCGGAGAATTTCATCCCAACACCGCAGTGGGTAAAGTGGTAGTGAAAAGCGCAGAGGACAATCAATATGCTCATTAATACTGTTGTGCTTTTTCTGCGTGATACGTTACCTATTTTCTTACTTATTAGCGTGCTGTTGGCCCTACCTCGCGTTTCCGCGGTCACTCTCTTATGGCGTTTGTTTGCGCTTATATTTATCGCATTATTGACCTATCCAAAGCTGGGCGTGGTGTCAGAATTTTACGAAGGCGCAGGATTTGAACTTCTTAAGACGTTATTATTTTTTATTGCGTGGATTGGCATGTGCTTTCTCGCGTCATCCGGCACATCGAGTTCATCATTGCTTAGCATTGGAATCTCGCTGCTCGTATTGGGCATTGGATTACCCAATTCGCTGCACTTTTTAGTTTACTTCATCTCTGAACTGACGAGAAACAGCGATAGCACCTTGCTATTTCTGGGAACCACTATTGGGCTTGGTATAAGCATCAGTATTGCTATCTTGCTCAATATTTTTCTCACTCAATTTGTTAGTTTAAAAACAACGCATTTCTTTGTTTCTGTTTTTGTTGCAGCGCAGGCAGCCAATATCGCTTTATTATTGGAGCAAACCGATACGTTTCCCTCGCCAAACCAACTTTGGGATAGCAGCGAAATTGTGAGCGATAACAGCGAATACGGGCACTTGCTTAACGCGCTTGTTGGCTATGAAGCCACGCCCTCTTTAAGTTATATCGTTGTCTTTTTGATTGCTTTGATTGTCCCTAATCTCATCACCTTTTTGTGTATAAGACAAAGGTCTACCCCTCTCAAGGAGGCCGCATGTTAAAACGTGCTTTTTTCTCCTTAATCACGTTTTTGTTACTGTTTGCCAGTCAGGCACGCGCAGATAACTTTACCGTCGATAAGGTATATCATCCTTACGTTCTGCCGTTTGAGCGAGAATTCGAATGGCGCCTAACATCGAGACAAAACGACGATGGAAATGTACTAATGCAACGTTTTTCATTCGGGCACGCACTTTCCGAATTTTTAATTTTAGAGGCCTATGTGGTAGGAGCGCGTGATGAGAATGAAGATTTTCGCGTAGAGGGTTACGAATTAGAACTACGTTGGATGATGACCGAACAGGGACAGTATTGGGCTGACTGGGGCACATTGTTTGAGCTTGAAAAACAACACAATACTGATGACTGGGAAGTAAAGGCTGGCTTGCTGACTGAAAAAGAGTTTGGTCAATTTAGCCTTACCACCAACATTACCGTCGTTTATGAATGGGGCGAAACGGTTGCTAACGAATGGGAAAGCGAATTTAAAGCCAAGTTTAGATACCGCTGGCTTCCCGAAATACAGCCTGGCGTTGAAGTTTATGTTGCTGAGGATTTTATTGGCGTAGGTCCAGCTTTCATGGGCATAAAGCGTTATGACAGACAGAAGCAGCTAAAGTGGGAACTGGGCTTTATAGCTGGACTAAACGGCGACAGTAAAGATCACACACTTCGCATGTCGTTGGAATACGAATTCTAGTGTAAGTTTGTACTTTAGCGCCCAACTTAAGCTTCCCTTAAGGTTCGACTTATAAAGTGCACGTCATTCGATGATTTACCAAATATTCTTATGCGCCAGTTTGACGTCAGTGTTGTTTTACCTGCTAAAAATGAAGCCAAAAACCTTTCTGCTTTGTTGCTAGAAATTTCAGAGGTGGTCCCTAATGCAACAACAGAAATTATTGTTGTAGATGATGGTAGCAGCGACGAATCTCTATCCTTACTGCGTAACCTTTCAAGCACCTTGCCGGTAAGTTGTCGGGTCATCGTCCATCCTATGAGCTGCGGTCAAAGCACTTCGGTTTTTCACGGTGTTTTGCAGGCAAAAGGAAAGTGGATCATCACCCTTGATGCTGATGGGCAAAACGATCCTGCTGATATACCGCGACTTATTCGCGCAGCTAAAGAAACTAACGCAGCGCACTTCTGCGTTATCGGACATCGTAAGAAGCGAAAAGATACCCCGTGGAAGCGATTTCAGTCTAAAGTTGCCAATCGTGTTCGCCAGTGGATCCTACAGGACGACACACCAGACACGGGCTGTGGCTTGAAGCTACTCCCAAGAAGCACCTTTTTACTTTTACCCTACTTTGACCATATGCACCGATATATTCCCGCTTTAACTAAAAGGCTTGGGGGAAAGGTGGTATGTGTATCGGTCAATCATCGCGCGCGTTTAGAAGGTAAATCAAATTACACAGCGTGGAATCGTGGCTGGGCAGGGATCATCGATATGCTTGGCGTCAGATGGCTAATGTACAGAAACAAGCTTAATCACATTGTCAGCGGAATGGGTCATGAAGACTAATGTTCGCCGCCTCAAAAGCTTCATACAGTTTTTCATCGGGGCAGCTAGCATCGCGCTTATCTGCTATGTGTCGCTAGAGGTCACTGGTGAAGTATGGAAGCACGGTGATGATACAGATTGGTTGAATGCCTATATTTCAAATTTAAATTGGCAATCGCTGTGCATGATACTGGGTGGTTGTGTTGTACTTTTAACCATGGGTTTTCCCCGTCAGGCTGTCAGTTTTTTTTGCGGAGTGGGCTTTGGCGCATTGCAGGGAGGATTAATTGCCTTGTTGCTAACGGTATTGTCTGCATGTGTAGCCTACGCATTAGCAAATGGCCCTCTGCGCTCACTCGCCGTCCGTCTTTTAGGTTCAAAATTAAAACCTGTTGAAAACAAACTGGCCAAGCGAAGTTTTCGCAATGTGTTAATTGTTCGTTTATTCCCTGTAGGCTCAAACTTAATCACAAACGCCGTCGCGGGTGTGCTAAGCGTTCCGTTTGTCCCGTTTATTCTGGCAAGTGCAATCGGCTTTGCGCCTCAAACTTTTTTGTTTACCTTGCTTGGAAGCGGTTCTCGATTTGTCAGTTCCCTTGAACAGCCTTTACAAATTGGTGGCTTAATCATTAGCCTTCTTCTACTTCTATCCTTATCAGGCATTTCTCGTAGGAGTGAGCCGTCGTGAGGCTTGTGCTTAATTCAAATAGCCATGCATCTACCCTGTTCTTTTTTGCCTGTGCTCTGATATTTGTTGGTCTGGGTTTCAGAGATGCTTGGCCCCCCGATGAGCCTCGATTTGCCTTGGTCGCAAAAGAGATGGTGAACAGCGGACAGTGGCTTGTGCCCATGCGCGGTGGCGAAATTTATCCAGACAAGCCTCCTGTGTTTATGTGGTGTATTGCCTTCTTTTACCTTATAACGGGTAGCCTGAAGGTGGCTATGCTCCTGCCTAACGCTATCGCAAGCCTTGTCACTTTGGGGTTAACCTACAAGCTATCGCTAAGACTTGCCAGTGAAAAAGCGGCAATGTTGAGTATGCTCGTACTTCTACTGAGCCCTCAGTTTCTTATTCAAGCCAAATTTGCTCAAATAGATGCCCTTGTCGCCTGCTTTATCTGGATTAGCGTCTACGGACTCATTCAGCACTTTTATGTGCATGTTAATTGGCGGTGGTACTTTGCAGCATGGTTCTTTATGGGGCTTGGGATCATAACCAAAGGCGTTGGCTTTTTACCTGTTCTTTTATTTATCCCCATTGCATTTTTCGCATTTACCAGCGGCTCACATCGCGGCAAGTGGTCATTGCGCATGTTGTTTGGCCCCTTAGTCATGCTATCAGTTGTGGCGATGTGGCTTGCACCTCTACTTTATCTTGGTTTGATAAAACAAGATCCTCAAATACAACAATACTTGTCGAACATTTTGTTTAAACAAACGGCTGAGCGATATGCCAATGCCTGGCACCACATAGAGCCCTGGTATTACTATATTGTTGAAGTTATTCCTGTATTTTGGATAACTCCAATTGCCATACTTGTATCAAAAGCTAAGTCGTTAAAAGATGCACTTACTCACAACCACGCTTACTCATCCTTGTTGATATGGGTAATATTGGTTGTCATTTTCTTTAGTATCAGCCCAGGTAAACGTGGTGTTTATGTTCTACCGGCACTGCCTGCGTTGAGTATGGTTGCAGGCCTGGTACTTGCGAATTCAACTGTATCAAGAGGGTTGGTGCTTTTTGCGCGCGCAGTTACTTCGTTAATCTCTGCCGTTTTATTGATTGCTGGCTTAGCACTGCTATTTCACGAGCCCACCGCTGTTAAGCTGATGACGCGCTTTGACAGCGACAGCGAAACCCTTGTTCGTTTAAGCATAGTATTACTTGTACTCGGTTTCGCTGGGCTTTGTACTCATATTGTCTACTATGTTTACAATAAAAAGCGCAACGCAGGGGATGGAGAATTACTCGCCCGCCAATTACTGGCATGGCTTTTCATTTTAACTGTAATTCCTTCAACATTCGGTGCATGGCTGCTAAATGACTACCGTACTCCCCGTATAGTCCTTCAAAATGCAGAAAGCCAAATAAGTAATATGTTGACGAAGGATTCAACTGCCTTCGAGGTAGGGATAGTCAGCTTTAAAGAACAGTATTTGCTTTATTCACCCTTTGAAATGGCTCATTTTGGTTACCATACCCCGAAAGAAGTAGAAAACGGTACAGCGTGGGCTTGGCTGGCTAATACTTCCGAGCCTTCCCGCGAGCAGACAAAGGTTTCAGGCCAGCGGGTTAGACCGCCAATGCGTCAACGCTTTTTGTTAGTTCCAAGTGACTACAAATTTCAATGTGCAGACTTATCACAAGCCACTTCACTGGGCGTAGTCCACCGTGACGAATGGTTATTGCTTCCTGCCACTGCTGCGAGCGCTACCTGTGATTTACCGGCTAACGGCCCAGTTTTTAATAGCTATGACGGCTCAAGCGATTAATTAGCTTGGGCGTTCTTAACATTTTGGACTGACATTTATAAAAGTTTTTCCCACTTAAGGTTCTCTTAAGGTCTCGCGTAAATACTCATAACATCGCAAAACCAATGAGCATGTTTATGAGTCACGTTTTAGCTTCAGTTCCAACCCAGGTTGCTAGTCAGCAACCTGCGATTGTCTCAAAGGAAAAGCCCGCTATAACCTTTATCGCGGCAAAACATGGACATAATGCCCGCCGCCGTATTGAAGCGTTTATAGCGAGTGGTTTTAAAGCTCGCTACAACGCACGAGTGACTTCCTTTATGCCTATGCTGTTTGCTCTTGACGCTAAGGGAGTTAAAGCCGCCGCAGGCGCAAGATTTGCCGCCTATGATGGTCAGTATAATTCTCTTTTTATAGAGCAATACCTTAACACTTCGGTAGAAACTGCCCTCACCTTACAAGGGATAACCGTAAACAGAGCGCATATTGCTGAAGTTGGTAACCTTTTTAGCAGTGCATCGCGCTATACCCTCCCCTTGTTATTTGCCCTGTTCTTCGTTTTAAAACGATGTGGTAGCAAATATCTGGTTTTCAGTGCGACCTCACAGCTCACCTCTTTACTCATGGGCACGGGTATTCAACTCCTCCCCCTTGTTAAAGCAGATGTGTCAAAACTTAAAGGGAATGGCGATGATTGGGGCACCTATTATGACACCGCTCCTCAGGTTACTGCCCTGTCGCTAAATCACGTAACCCAACACATTATTGGCTGCCCTGAACTTAATGCTCATTACCAACGTGCAATTGAGCTTATTTCCGCAAATGTGGATGCGTTAACGCAAAATACCTGCACAAAAAAGGAAACAGCGTATGTTGCTTAATCAGTATATAAATGGGCACGATAATGACGTTGCGCTTAAATGCACACACGGTTCAATAACTTACCGCGCCCTTTTGAGCGCCGTCGAGAACCTCGCAAGCTGGATAACAAACCACAATGCCGAGAGGGTGGGCATTGCCTTTGACAATAGCTTTGCATGGGTGATTGCTGATTTAGCCTGCCAACAGGCTGACGTCTGCTGTGTCCCAGTTCCGTTATTTTTTAGCACTTCCCAACAAGAACATGTATTAAATGAGAGCCAGTGTCACTTTTTATTGACCAATCGCGGTGGTGAACTAAGTGAGTGGAGTGAGTCACCGACTGTTATTGATTGCGAAAACGACATTGTCGCTCATTCACTCAAACATGACTCTCGTGTATACACACCTGTAGGTACTAACAAAATAACCTTTACTTCTGGCTCTACGGGCTCACCGAAAGGCGTGTGCCTGTCAACTGAATCGCAATGGAAAGTTGCCCATTCTATTGAGCGTGCTGTTCAACCAGAAATAGTGAACCACCTGTGTTTACTGCCATTGTCTACCCTGCTTGAAAATATTGCAGGTGTTTACACCCCTCTGTACCACGGCGGCACCGTTTATTTAGCCACGGCATCTGAGCGCGGATTTCGAGGAAGCAAACTCGTCAATCCAAACGCACTGCTGTCACTGATAGACCGCGTTCAACCATCGTCGGTGATCTTGGTTCCCGACTTGCTAATGGTGCTAGTACAGGCATGTAATCAGGGCTGGACACCACCTTCATCACTAGTGTTCATTGCTGTTGGCGGTGCGCATGTAGCGCCCACTTTGCTGGCGCAAGCTCAAGCGAAAGGACTACCAGTATTTGAAGGTTATGGCTTATCTGAAGCGGTATCAGTATCAACATTGAACACGCCCAATTGCAATACGATGGGCAGTGCCGGAAAAACGCTTGGTCATAATCAACTGCACATCGAAGAGGGTGAAATTGTAGTTACAGGCAACCACTTTCTGGGCTATCTGAATCAACCTTCCTCATTTTATCCAACCCAAGTCAGAACCGGCGATTTAGGCTTTTTTTCTGACAACACACTTACGCTGAATGGGCGTATAAAAAACATAATGGTGAACAGCTTTGGCAGAAATGTATCACCAGAGTGGATTGAATCTTTATTGCTGGGAACGGGACTGTTTAGGCAGGCTTTGGTGTATTGCGAAGCTAAACCCTACTGTGTCGCGCTCCTCGTACCCGCTTCCAATACTATTTCTAATTCACAGATTCAAAGCACCGTGGCGCTTATCAATAAGCAGTTACCTGACTATGCGCAAGTTGTTAGTTTCGCCACCATCGGTCTTTGCACGCCAGAAAACCAACTGCTTACCCCAACGGGAAAACTGAAACGTGACGCAATAATTACCCGCTACGCGACTGACTTAGACATGCTCTACCAGAGCCAAGATCAACACCAGTACAGCGTTCAAAGCACAACAGCATTTTCTTCTCAATTTGTTATCAAGGAATAATTTATGAATTTCTATCAGCAACTTCAAAGCAACACCGAACATGCCAGACAGTCATTCTTACAGGCGCCGATTATACAACGCTGCTTTAACGGTGATTTTAACCTAAACGACTATATTGCCTTTCTTCAACAGGCCTATCATCACGTTAAGTTTACTGTTCCACTGCTTATGGCTACAGGTGCCAAACTCAACGAAGATAAGGAATGGCTAAGAGAAGCAATTGGTGAATACATTGAAGAAGAAATGGGTCACCAGGAGTGGATCCTTAACGACCTTGCAGCCTGTGGCGTTGATAAAGAAAAGGCGAGGAATAGTCAGCCTGCACCCGCCACCGAATTAATGGTTGCCTATGCTTTTGATGCAATAGCTCGCAAAAGTCCACTGTATTTCTTCGGCATGGTATTCGTTTTAGAGGGCACAAGTATCGCGCTTGCCGACGCCGCTGCAAAACAAATCAAAGACAAGTTATCACTGCCTAAATCAGCGTTTAAATACCTTACCTCTCACGGTGCGCTAGACCAAGAGCACATTGTTTTCTTTGAAGGGCTTATGAACAAAATTACCGCCCCCAAAGAGCAACAAATGATCATTCACAGCGCGAACATGTTTTATCGCTTATACGGAGATATCTTTCGCGAATTAACACCCGAACACGGCTTGGAACAGGTTGCTTAAATTCAAGGGTTTACCTCTGGTGCTTATCTCCTGAGGTAAACGGCTAACACGTTAAGGTAAATACAATGAATATTGAGTGGCGTAATCAAGTGGTGCTTCTTACAGGTGCTACTGGCGGTATTGGTAAAGCAATAGCCAAGGCGCTTGATGAAAAAGGCGCGCACATTATCCTAACTGGCAGAAGTAAGGCGAAGCTCGAACAGCTGCAACAAAATTTAACCCTTCATCATACCGCCGTTATGGCTGACATTACGTCAGATGAAGGCAGAGATAGAGTAGTAAGTGCCTGCCAACGACTTCCTTTAAGTATTCTGGTTAACAATGCCGGCATTACCTATGTTGGCGAGTTTGTGGGCACCCCTATCGAGTCGATTGTGTCGACAAATATGCTGGCACCCATGCTACTAACCCAACGCCTGCTGCCGTTACTAGAACGTAGACCGTCTGCGCACATTGTGAATGTAGGCTCTGCTTTTGGAGGTATCGGTTTTGCTGCGCACGGAACCTACTGCGCAACTAAATTCGCGTTGAAAGGCTGGACGGAAGCCATGCACAGAGAATTCAGCGATAGCAAAATCAAATTTCATTATCTAGCGCCACGTGCAACGCGAACCGACATAAACGACCAACGCGCTATTGCGCTAAACGACGCATTAGGCAACCAGACAGACGAACCTGATGCAGTAGCACAAGCATTTATTAAACAGTTAGAAAACAATTTGGCAAGAGTGGCGCTAGGACGTGCTGAACGCTTTTTTGCCAAACTTAACGCGCTAGTTCCCAGTGTTGTTGACAACGCGTTGGCAAAAAAACTTCCAATAATTAAACGCTATGCCTTTCAAAAATCGCGATCACAAGACAAACAAACCAGCGCTCAAAACGATACCCGCCTGGGTAATAAGCTGATTTAACACGAGGACATTACTATGAAGAAATTAACCACGCTTAGCACCACGGTAATTCTAGGACTCGGTCTGGCATTAAGCCATACGGCTATGGCTCAAGCTAACGAGGTCACAGAAAGTACAGCGCCGACATCTGCCTTAAGTGAAACAGCAACCAACCCGTTAAAGACACTTCAGCATCAGTGGGCACATATTAACTATGAACTTGATGATGCAGAAAAGGAAAAAGCATTCGTCGCCCTTATTAATACCGCTAAATCTTTCGTTAAGGCAGAACCCAACAACCCTGAACTATTGATTTGGCAAGGCATAATTCAATCCAGTACAGCCGGTGCCAAGGGCGGACTTGGTGCTCTGGACTTCGCAAAGGATGCTCGTAAGAGTTTTGAACAAGCAATGCGATTGGACGAAAACGCACTCTCTGGCTCTGCGATGACCAGTCTAGGTGTGCTGTATCATAAACTTCCGGGCTGGCCTATTAGTTTCGGTAGCGACAAAAAAGCTGAGAAATTGCTAAAGCATGCGCTTGAAATAAACCCTGACGGAATAGATCCCAACTATTTCTACGCCGAGTACTTGTTCGATAATGGAAAATATGAGCAAGCGCTCAAGTTCGCCAAGAAAGCGCTCGACGCCCCAGCGCGCGCTGATCGTCCTATTGCAGATTCAGGTCGCAAAAGAGAGATCGCTTTATTGGAAGCGAAAATAGCGAGAAAAAGTTAGTCACCCCAAAGGTATACAGGGAAAGGCAATGCTCTTATTGCCTTTCCATTTTCAACAAGTATTAGATTTTCACTGCAAATACCGTTAGATTAGCCGCCGATTCAACGATAATTCATGAAATTACTAACAATTTCTTCGAGTTATCTCGTTTATTCCTAACTACTTCTATTTTATAAAGGCGACTTTTCATGCAGAAAAAGAATTTCTTCTCTCCTTTTCTATTCATCCTTATTACTACGTTGTCGATATCTACGGTTCATGCAAGCACCCCTGATTTACTACCGTTACAACACGCGTGGGCAAAAGCGAACTATAAGCTTGAAGGTAAAGCCCAATTAGAGGCATTTTCTGCACTGATTGCGCAGGCGAAAGTGTTAGTCGAGCAATCAGAAAATAGCGCTGAAGCACTGACCTGGCTAGCTATCTCTCAATCAAGTACTGCAAGTGCGAAAGGCGGTTTAGGTGCCCTGGACTTTGCTGAAAGTGCGAAGGAAAACTTAGAACGTGCCATTGAAAAAGAGGAAGCGGTATTAGAGGGGACGGCACTCACTGTATTAGCGGCACTTTATCATAAAGTACCAGGCTGGCCAGTTAGCTTTGGAAGCGATAAGAAAGCAAAACAATTATTTAAGCGCGCATTGGAAATTAACCCAGAAGGTATGGACCAAAACTTCTTTTATGCTGAGTTTCTTTTCGACGATGGTGAATACGAAGAAGCCCAAGGTTTTTTAATCCGTGCTCAAAACGCGCCTGAAAAAGCCAACCGCCCTCTAGCCGATAAAAAACGCAGAGAAGAGATTGCTATACTTCAGGCAAAATTGGATAAAAAAGCATAGTATCATTTGCTTTATGCGGGGCTATCGCGCGTCGCTTATGAGTTCGAAATAAGCAACATCCTCGCTTTTTGCGTGTAGAAAGGTGAATTTAACGCCTTTCTACATAAACAGCACATACATAGGTGGCACTTATCCTCATGTATAAATTGTAAACAGTTCTCATTCGGTATCAGCACTCCTATTATGGAAGAAAAAAGGAGTGGCCTAATGCCTAAAATCCCACGTTCTTCAGACAACGACTATACCCATGATATGAGCCAGACCCGCCGTGAGTTTATTGCCCGCGAGACAGGCACTCAGTTAAACCACTTAGGGCACTACTCCATTCCGCCTGAAACCTTATCAGGCAACATAGAAAACTTTGCCGGCGTTGCACAGGTACCTATTGGCTTTGCGGGCCCAATGTTAGTAAACGGAGAGCACGCAAAGGGGGAGTTTTACGTTCCGATGGCGACGACAGAAGGCACGCTAACAGCCAGCTACAGCAGAGGTATGCGCTTAACGAGAGAGGCAGGCGGTATTACTACGACGGTTATTGATGATGCTATGCAGCGAGCACCTATGTTCGCGTTTAGCAATGCCAGAGAGGCGTTAGCGTTTGGAAAATGGGTAGAGCAAAACTTTGAAGCCATTAAACGAGCCTGTGATAGTACCACCAGCGTAGGCAAACTAAGGGATATTGAGCAATATGCTGCATCTAAGCTACGCTGGCTTAGATTCAACTTCACCTGCGGCGATGCCGCTGGTCAAAACATGGTGAGCAAAGCCACGAAAGCAGGCTGCGAATGGATTCAAGCGAATTACCCCGGCGCTATCGAGCATTTTGTCTTAGCGGCGAACCTAGATACCGATAAAAAGCACTCTCACTTAAACTCGCTACATACCAGAGGAAAGCGCGTTGTCGCTGAGGTCACTTTACCCAAGCAACTTATGACAGACATTATGCACTGCCCACCCGAAGCTTTGTTTAAACAGCGCCAATATTCGAACATGGGCGCGCTGATGGCCGGTAGCGTTAACAATGGCGCCCACTTCGCTAACGGCATTACCGCCATGTTCATCGCTTGCGGGCAAGATGTTGCTAACGTAGCTGAGTCGTCAGCGGGCTTCACCTACGCCGAGATCACGCCAAATGGTGACTATTACTTCTCGGTCACCATTCCATCGTTAATTGTGGCTACGTATGGCGGTGGGACGGGCTTGGCAACCCAAAATGAATGTTTACGCGTACTTGGCTGTACACAAAGAGGTAGCGTGAATAAGTTTGCTGAAATTGTTGCGGCGACTGTGTTGTGCGGCGACCTATCTTTGGGTTCTGCTGTGGTCGCGGATGAATGGGTGAGCAGTCACGAGCGACTAGGTAGGAACCGTTAGAACTAGCAGGTTAGTCGCAGCACGATTACCGTCAAGAAAGGGAAAGCATGCGTGAGCAAAGATTTAGTGGGTACTGATAACAATACTAAACGGCTGACATACTGGGGCGTGTAACCACAAAGTACGCGCCTACTCCCATAAACATCGCAATGCCTATATAAGCGGGAATGGGCATAGATGCAAATAGACAAACAAGAATAAAGCTTATCAACATGCTGCAGCAGGCAATGCATTTCACTTTTTTCGATATTGCCCCGTGCTTGCGCCACGCAACCAGACTCGGGCCGTATTTGGGGTGCTGAATTAGCCAACTTTCAAGGCGCGGTGAAGATTTTGTAAAACAGAAAAGCGCACCTATCAAAAATACTGTGGTTGGCATTACAGGTAAGAAGGCTCCGACAATGCCTAGAAGCGTTAAAAACAATCCCAGCGTTAAATACAGTACTTTTTTCATAAAACAGTCACGCCCAATCCAGTCCAACTCCGTGGTAAGTGTTATGACACAACACCGGCTACGCACATTTCCAACGTGCTATTTTTATACACAGATTATAGACAAAATGGATCTACATCCCTTTGCCATAAATCAAACCTACTTAATAACCATACGCCAAAATAAAGAAGTTTCCATCTACATTAGGCTAATTCGGTAGGGTTAGCATTAACCCATAGCGCATCTCAGCATTGCACTACGGGTTTACTGGCATGAAAAATGACGAGTGAGTTTATGAATAAGGTGTGTTTTTAGTTCGCAAGACGTGCAAATCACTTAGCACTTGAAGACTGCTTGACCTGCTGCCACAAAGCTTCCATTTCATCTAAGGTCAATGCGTCAAGCGTCTCGCCTTGCTTTGCCGCCAAACGCTCTACACCTTTAAAACGGTTAGCGAACTTGTTACTGGCGTTTCGAAGTGCGGTATCAGCATCTACCTTGCAGTGTCTTGCCAAGTTAACCATAGCAAAAAGTGCATCGCCAATTTCTTCTTCTATGGCATTTTGATTGTCGTGAATCGCTTCGCCATCGGACGTGCTATTGACATGCTGCGACGCTTTTTCGGCAGCGGTTTCTGCTCGCTGCTTATAATCTAATTCTAGCTGAATCTCTTCCACTTCCTCGCGCACTTTATCAATTACAGGTGCGACATCAGCCCAGTCAAAACCTACCTTTGCACAAGCTTTCTGTAGCTTTTGCGCATACATGAGTGCCGGCATGCCTTTGGGAACGCTGTCTAGAATACTGGTTTCTGCGGCTTGAACACGTTGCTCAGAACGCTGCTTTTTAAGCTGTTTTTCCTGCGCTTTAATCGCATCCCACTGTGCGTTTAAGGCAGTGTCGCTGAGTCTTGCTCGCTGAAGCGCTTCGCCGCCCTTTTCACTGCCTTTCCCATCATCGACAGACTGCGCGCCAAAAACATGCGGGTGGCGACGCACTAGCTTGTCGCTAATGCTTTGCGCTACATCGTCAAAAGAAAATGCGCTAGACTCACTGGCGATCTGCGCGTAGAACACCACTTGAAACAGTAAATCACCCAACTCATCTTTAATGTCGTGCATATCACCGCTGGCTATAGCATCAGCCACTTCATAGGCTTCTTCTATGGTGTAGCGAGTGAGGCTTTCCATGGTTTGTTTTACATCCCACGGACACCCAGATTCCGGATCGCGCAGCTGCGCCATAATTTCAAGCAGCCGCTGCATTTCGCTAAGCCTAACTTTGCTTGCGTTTTGCATCAGTAATGCCTTTAAGCTGTCTTAATCTTGTCAGTACTTTTGATACTGTTTCTAAATCCTGCACTTCAATGGATATCGTGATAAGCGCCGTTTGCCTGTTTTTATCACTTAAGCTATTAACCCCTAGTAGCGGGACGTTTTCATTGGCAAGCACAGTGGTAATGTCACGCAGTAAACCATTTCTATCATGGCAGAATATGTCTATGCCGGTTTCAAACCCTACTTTAAGTTCTTCTGACCAGTTAACCTCTATCTGACGCTCAGGGTGCTGTGACAACAAGTGCTGCAGCTGATCGCAGCTCTCTTTATGAACGCTAACACCTCGCCCTTGCGTGATGTAGCCTAGGATAGGCTCGCCGGGCACAGGCTTACAGCAATTGGCTAATTGGCTCATTAAGTGGCCCACGCCCTGTACGACCACCGCATCTTTTTTGCCCGTCCCCGCTGCCGTTTTACGGGTTTTCACCTTAGGACTTATTTCTGGTTCTGGCGCTGGCGGTTCCTGAAGGTGATGGATAAAGTTAATCACTTGCATAACCCGCACGTCGCCCGCGCCTACGGCAGTATATAAATCGTCAAGCGTTTGCAGCTTAAACTTCTCGACAGCCTCGTGTGGCACTTTGGCGGGTAAATGGGCCCGCTGTAATTCACGCTCTAAAAGCTCTTTACCTGCAGCAAGGTTTTTGTCCCTGTCCTGCTTTTTAAAGTACGAGTGAATAGTGGCTCTAGCCCGTGATGAGTGCACGTAGCCGAGGCCGGGGTGCATCCAATCTCGACTAGGGTTTGGCTCTTTACCCGTAAGCACTTCTATTTGATCGCCGCTTTGCAGCAAATAAGTAAAGGGCACTATACGCCCATTCACTTTAGCGCCAATGCAGCGGTGGCCCACATTACTGTGAATGTAATAGGCAAAATCAAGAGGCGTAGCACCTTGTGGCAAGTCAATCACATCCCCTTTCGGCGTAAACACATACACCCGGTCGTCGAACACTTGGCTGCGAAGCTCTTCAACTAAATCGCCAGATTCAGCCACTTCTTCTTGCCACGCGAGTATGCGACGTAACCAGTTTATGCGCTCGTCATAGCCCGACTGTTTACCCGTGCTGCCTTCTTTGTACTTCCAGTGGGCCGCCACGCCTAGCTCTGCGTCCTGATGCATTTTCTGAGTGCGAATTTGAATCTCAACCGACTTACTTTCAGGCCCAACGATAACGGTATGAATCGACTGGTAACCATTGGGTTTTGGGGTCGCGATATAATCGTCGAACTCGTTAGGTAAATGCTTGTAGCTAGCATGCACCGTTCCTAGCGCTGCGTAACAATCCTGTAGCCGCTCGGCAATAATGCGCACCGCGCGAATATCAAATAGCTGTTCAAACGTAAGCCGTTTTTTCTGCATTTTTTTCCAAATGCTGAAAATATGCTTAGGTCGACCGTATACCTCAGCACGGATTTGCTCTTTGTCTAGCAGGCCTTGAAGGTCGTCAACAATAGCATTGATGTATTCGGCGCGTTCTCTGCGCTTTCCGTCTAACTGTTTTGCGATTTGTTTATAAGTAATAGGGTGCAAGTAGCGAAAGGCGAGGTCTTCAAGTTCCCACTTTAACTGGCCAATGCCTAGGCGGTTTGCCAACGGGGCGTAAATGCTAGCGCATTCTCGAGCCACCATAACGCGGGTTTCTTCATCCGCTTTTTTAACCTGTTGCAGTGCGCAAATGCGCTCGGCCATTTTAATAACCACCGCACGCACGTCTTCAACCATGGCAAGCAGCATGCGGCGAATGCTGTCAATGTGCTGTTCGTCTGACTTTTCTGCAAACCCAGACCCATTTACTTTGCGGGCATGTAAAGACTTAATAGCGTCCATTCTGCGCACGCCAACAACCAGGTCGCGAATTTCGCCGCCGAATTCTTCATGAATGTCGTCTTCGCTTAGCGCGTGCTGTTCGCAATAAGGAAATACTAAGGCGGCCTGAAGCGTCGCGTCGTCCATATTGAGCTGACACAGAATCTCTACCATTTCCTGACCGACTAACAAGCGCTCAGGAATAGACGATACAGCGCTAAGCTTGTCTTTCGTTTCTGCGTGTAAATTCAGGCTGTCTAGCCACGCTTCGAAGGGTGGCCGGTCGGCTTCGTGGACCTTTCTTGTCGATACCATATCCGTTACTCGTTACTGCTGCCTTTGCGTAAACAAGGCCATCATTTCCATGTGATGGGTGAAGGGGAACATCTCTGCTACGCCCGCTTTTTCCATTTCATACCCCCCGTTTATCAACACTTTTGCGTCTCTAGAAAACGTGCTTGGGTTGCAAGAAACATACACTATCGTTTTTGGTAGTGCTTTTACAAGCGCGTGACAAACCGTCAAGGCTCCCTCTCTTGACGGGTCGAGCAATACTTTATCAAAACCCTGCTGCAAAGACGCTTCGACGTTAGCCTTATTGGCCAAGTCTAAATGCAACCACTCAACGTTTTCAATGCCCTGTTGCTGTGCATTATCTTTAGCACGGAGCACCATCTCTGCAACCCCTTCAATTGCCTGTACCAAGGCGCCCTTTTTCGCAATAGGCAAGGTAAAATTCCCTAAGCCGCTAAACCAATCAGCGATACGTTCATTAGGGCGCGGGTCTAGCCATACTAAAGCCTGATTGATCATTTTTTCGTTAACCACTTTATTAATTTGTATAAAGTCGTTAGCACTGGGGGAAATTGAGCAGCCGTCAACGGTATGCATAATTAAGCCCTGAGCTTCCCCTACACTGCGCAGGCGACCTTGCTTATTTTCAAGCACCACATCTAAACCGAGAGCTTTAGCAAAAGCATCTACCGTTTCGATAAGCGCATCTTCTAGTGCCTTAGTGTGTTTAATAACTACTTGCGCCCTGTTGTCGCCAGCAATAAGACTGATATGCCCAATATGGCGCGCGCTATCA
Source organism: Alteromonas mediterranea DE (assembly GCF_000020585.3). NCBI lineage: Bacteria > Pseudomonadati > Pseudomonadota > Gammaproteobacteria > Alteromonadales > Alteromonadaceae > Alteromonas > Alteromonas mediterranea. The sequence goes on along the minus strand of NC_011138.3, from coordinate 870,560 downwards.
TACCCCTCTAGCGCATTACGCAACGGGCCTATAGCCGTTGATAGTGGGTTAACGAGTATAGGGCAGGTGTCAAGGTTAACTACTTTGTTGCTGTTGGCCTCTCTGAAACCCAATTTAATATTATCTGGGTTGCGGGCATCAATAGCTAACCGCGCTTTCCTGCGATATTGAGGGCGCGGTCCTACCAGTGGAGCTTGCCAAACGCCACTACCTATAGAAAGCTGACGCTCCATCATAATTTTAAGCGCGTTATCTCTGTACGCTAACGCAGCGTCGGCATCAATATGCTGCAACTGACAGCCACCGCAAGCTTCAAATACCGGGCAGAAGGGGGGTTGCCGCAATTCGCTTGGCCCTTGGATGCTAATTGTTTTAGCACTAACAACCTTCTTTTTGCTCGATACCACCTCTATGTCACAAGTTTCACCGGGTAGTGCACCTTCAACGAAATACATCGTAGCGCCGCGAGCCACGCCCTGTCCCATCCAATCTAATTCCTGGATGGTTATGGCATTATTATTGGCGTCTTGCGCGGTATTGTGTTCTTTTGATTGCTTGCTTTTTTTAAACCTAAGCCCGGCGACTTGCGCATTCGCCCTAGCACTTCCCTTCGTGCTCGTCTGAGTTTGGGATGGGGTTGTTTTATTTTTTTGCTTAGCGCGAGACTGTTTAAAAAGGTTTGCCAAGGGCGACTCCGGATACCTGTATTGACGTAATTGGGTGTAAATAGGGTCTGTTGACCGTTGATATTAGCCCACAGAGACTAAGGCTAAACCTACCTTGTAGGTAAAAGCGCCGCGTATCGAGAACGCTGCGTAACGAAAAGCTGCACTTTTCTATACTGTCTCTAGTATAACGGTGGCCACCGCATAATGCTGCTCATCTGAAATACTCACCACACTTCGCGTAATCCCCCTGGCTTCACACATCGCTGCGAACTCGCCAGAAAAGTGTAGTTCTGGCGCGCCAAGGTTATTGTTGCGTACTTCAATATGCTGCCAGCTTATGCCGTTTCCTATGCCCGTCCCTAACGCTTTCACCGCCGCTTCCTTTGCTGCAAACCGTTTTGCTAAAAAACGTACCGGTCTTGCATGTTCGCAGAACTGTTGCCATTCAGCAGGTGTAAGCACCCGCTTTGCCAAACGTTCGTTGGCGGTATCGCCTTTTCCAAGACGCGAAATCTCAACAATGTCAGTACCGAGCCCTGCAATCGCCACGTTTTATCTTACCTTTATTAAATGCCCGCTCGCGCTTCAAGCATTAGCTTACGCATATCGGCAACGGCTTTGTGCAATCCGTCAAACGCCGCCCGTGCAATAATGGCGTGGCCAATGTTGAGTTCAATAAGCTGAGGAATAGCCGCTATCGGTTTCACGTTGTGATAGTGAAGCCCGTGTCCGGCGTTAACTTTCAGCCCAAGGCTATCGGCGTATTCGATACCTTCTACTAAACGCGCAAGTTCTTCTTGCTGCGCTTCTTCACTGGTGGCTTCTGCATACTGCCCGGTGTGAATTTCAATGTAAGGCGCATTACAGGCAGCGGCAGCGTCAATTTGCGCTTTGTCGGCATCGATAAACAGAGATACAAGAATATTTGCATTGGCAAGCCTATCACACGCCGCTTTAATATTATCGACGTTACCCGCGACATCAAGCCCACCTTCTGTGGTCAGTTCTTCGCGCTTTTCAGGCACTAAACAACAAAAGACCGGCTTCACTTCTTCAGCAATGGCTAGCATCTCATCAGTTACTGCCATTTCTAAATTCAAACGGGTATTGATAGTTTGCGCTAAAATGCGTACGTCGCGGTCTTTAATATGCCGGCGGTCTTCACGCAGATGAACAGTTATGCCGTCTGCCCCAGCTCTTTCTGCAATATCTGCAGCATGCACTGGATCAGGGTAATGGGTACCGCGCGCATTGCGAAGCGTTGCGATATGGTCGATGTTAACGCCTAATAAAATCGTGCTCATTTCACCACCTAGCATGTAAGGGCATGGACAATTGTACCCTTCATATAAAAATTTCTATTAACAACGGGGTCACGTCGTTTCAACGTGCGGCAATTGTAGCAAATTTTTTTATCTAAGGTGTCGATTAAGCGCTTGTGTTACGAGAAAATAATCCGGCAAACAGCGACGATACGTTAGGGTTTTCATTAGCGCGGTTTAGTCATAAAGAGTTCACGACTTTTTAACGGCTTGTCCCCAATAAGCGGCTTGAGTAAATCGCGACACAGTACCTTTGCGACCTTTTTGCTCAATGGTGTGAATTCCCCCTGAGATAGGCTAAGTAATGCCGTACCGGGAATTCCTCTAGCCCCTACTACATCATCGGGAATCTGTATAAAACCGGCGTCTAGCTGGAAGTGATAGCGACCGTTTTCTTCAATAGGCATTTCGTATTCAACATCACTGGTGAAATCAGGAAGCAACCCCATTTCATCAAGAAGAGCAAACTCTAGCTGCCGTAACGTCACTTCAATGTCAGCTTCATCTCGCAACGCCAAAAGCGCAGCTTCATAGGCGCTATATACTCCATCACTGGCTAGCCCCTGGGGCATTATTCTATTGGTCAACTCATTGACATACATTGCACAAAATAAAGCGGTGCCAGTGAGGGAAATTGACGGCGCTACACTTTCCACGTGACGTAAATTCTTTAAATCAGATTTACCACTTAGCTGCAGGCGCAAATGCTGAAAGGGTTGAAGCAGGCTCTTTTTATCAGACTTGCTGTTTTTTACCCCCTTTGCGACGGCACTTATACGGCCTTCTTCTAACGAGAAAAAATCAACAATATAGCTGGTCTCCCTGTAAGGGCGTCTATGCAATACATAGGCGTTTAACCATTCGTTATTCATTGTTGCTCTCTGTAATAGTAGGGGGTTATAACAAGGCCGTTTATGTTTAACCGGCGGGATCATTCGCTGTCAGCTTTAAAAGCAAAGCACAGGAAGGCTCAAGCCAGCGGTGGGCGCGCCGTGCTAACTGCGCTTAATACGTACTACCTTCATGGTTTCAAACTCTATGCCCGCCACATCTTCTACGTGCCGATAGTAAGTGACGTTAACCCGCGCGCCTTTTAGACTCTGGTATTGCTGCTTACGCCGGTAAATAAACGGTACATCAATACCTTCCAACATAATGGTGTGGCGAACCCAATCACTGTCCTTCTCTTCCCGCTGCACGTGAGAGATCACTTTAGCATTGTCTGTCTGGTTAAGTTGTTTGTGTTTTTCAACCAGCTTTTCTCTTTCGCTCTTCACCGTCGAATTACCTATTTACCTTACTTTCTACCCACACTCATAATATGTGCAATCTTTTAACTTACCGGTTTTATTTGCGCACAACCCAGCCCATCGGCCCGCCAGTATTGGCGCCCACATTAAAACTACAGGGCTTCTATTTGCTCAACAATAAGCTGAACCGTTTCTTGTCCTCTGAATACGTTAATATCAAGGCGATAAGCTACATGCACACGCTTAACCATGGCATTAGGCCACGCTTTCAAGTCCACATTAAACGCTATAGCATCGACTTCATTAGCCCCGTCGCCTTTTAACACCATCTTAAGGTGTTTTTGCCCAACTAAGCGCTGGTCAAGAAGCGAGAATTCACCGTCAAAAAGCGGTGACTCAAAACCTTGTCCGAACGGGCCCGCTTGGCGAAGCAAATGGGCGAAGGGTAAGCACAGTTCGCTGGCGGATAAGTCACCATCAGAAAGCAGGGCATGGTTTCCATCTAATTTAGCTAAATGTTTACCGGCAATGTCGATAAACGCACGCTCAAAGTCACGCAGTTTAGCTACCGGCAGGCTAAGACCCGCCGCCATCGCATGGCCACCGAACTTCTCGATAACGCCAGGGTATCGTGTATTAACTTCATCGAGTACGTCTCGAATATGAACGCCGGGAATAGAGCGAGCAGAACCTTTAATAATAAGGTCATCTTGGTGCGCAAAGGCAATCACGGGCTTAAGGTACTTCTCTTTTAAACGCCCAGCGACAATACCAATAACACCTTGGTGAAAGTCTTCGCGATAGACCACCAGTGCGCTTGGCATATCGCCTTCATCAAGTACCATTTGCTCTAGTGCCATTTCTGCCTGCGCTTTCATGCCCGTTTCTATTTCTCGTCGCTCTTTGTTGAGCGCATCGAGTTCGGCGGCAATCATACGCGCTTGAATCGTGTCATCTTCTAATAAACACGCAATGCCTTGAGACATATCATCTAAGCGTCCAGCGGCATTAAGTCGTGGGCCTACCACAAAACCTAAATCTGTTGACGTTAAGTGGGCACAATCCCGATTTGCCACTTCCACCAGCGCTTTAATGCCAGGCCTACACTGCCCTGCACGAATACGTTGAAGGCCTTGATGTACTAATATCCGGTTATTTTTATCCAACACGACAACATCGGCCACCGTACCTACAGCAACGATATCAAGCAGTGATGCCAAGTTAGGTGGAGCTATGCCAGCTTTTTCAAAATACCCTTGCTGCTGTAGCTTGGCTTTTAACGCAAGCATGATGTAAAAAGCAACGCCCACCCCTGCCAAATTTTTAGAAGGGAACTCGCACCCAGGTTGGTTAGGATTCACTATCGCATCAGCTGGCGGAAGCACATCGCCCGGCAAGTGGTGATCGGTAACGACAACTTGTATTCCTAACCCTTTTGCATGGGTAACACCGTCAATACACGATATGCCGTTATCCACGGTAACAATGATATCTGCGCCCTGCTTGGCTGCTTCATCAACAATAGGAACGCTGAGCCCGTACCCAAAGTCGAATCGGTTAGGCACAAGAAAATCTACGTTATCAAAGCCCATTGCCCGTAGCGCCAAAATACAAACCGACGTACTAGTTGCACCGTCGGCATCAAAATCGCCAACAATGATAATGCGTTTATTTTGTTCTATCGCTGTGGCAAGAATTTGCGCGGCCTCAGGCATTCCTTTTAGCGCGTTAAAGTGAGTAAGCCCTCTAAGCCCGTTTTCCAAATCATCGATATTCGCAATATTACGACCTCGGTAAATTCTATCAATAACGGGGTGTAAGTCGGAACTTAAGGATGCACCGCTTATCTCGCGGCGAACAATAGGCAAAATCATGAGATACCACTAAACCAAAATTGTAATTACAGCTAACGATGCACAGGATGAAGGTGCTGATACCCCCAAACAAGATTGCTTATTCAATAAGTCAAAGTTTCACTGTGCGAAAGCTGTGATGAAAATCTTTTAGGGAAGAACTGGAGAAATCATACCGCAGAAAAAGAAAAAACGCACAAGTGCGTTTTTTCTATAAACTTAAGGCGTGTATTAAAGCGTTACTCTGTCGCTGCTAATGCCTTCGCTAACATTTTAGCAGGTTGATACCCTGGGATAAGTGAACCATCAGGTAACACAATATTTGGCGTGCCGTTCACCCCTAATTTTTGCCCCAGCATATATTGTTCAGCGACCTTGTTTTTACAACTTGCGCTTGCAACATCGCTCCCCGCTTTCGCTTTAGTCAGCGCTTTTTGAGGATCTTTAGCACACCATACCGATACCATATCGTCGTAATTCTGGCTGTTTAAACCAGAACGGGGAAAGGCAAGATAATGAACGGTAATGCCCGCATCGTTCAACTCATCAATTTCGTTATGAAATTTACGGCAATAACCGCAGGTAATATCGGTGAACACGCTAATTTCGTACTTCTCGTTTTCCGCTTTAAACGTAATTGACGACGACTTCATTTGTTTTACGCCGTCTTTACGCAATCCTGATAGGGCAAGCTCTGTTTCGTTACGCATTTCTTCATCAATGTTAAAAACCCGCGCTTGAAGCAAATATTGCCCGTTTTCGCTCACGTAAAATAACCCGCGGTTAGTAGAGACTTGTACCAAGCCTGAAACGGGTGAATCAGCAATCGTTTCCACGTCTAACCCTAACATTGAGGTTAGCTTGTCGCGAATGGCGGCTTCATCTGCAGCCTGTGTACTTATGCTCAACAAAGAACCTACGGCAAAGGCGCCGGCTAACAACATTTTCTGTACTGCTTTCACTTCAAATTACTCCATTGCGCCAGTTTGGCTGCTACGCAGATGCTTCATCTTTTCGCCCAAGGCAACTAGCGCACCTGCTGATAATCTTCACTTTATAAACCTTTAGGCCGAAATTCATAAGCCCCTTAATAATAAGAGCGTACAAAGCACAAAATAATTGCATTAAATTTAACTATGCTTTTATTTTACTGAACGCGCTTTGCGTTACTTTACGGCCATATTTGACTTACCTTAATCCTATCATACGCGCTGCAATTTTATATACGGCCATACCGAGCCTCATCGTACATAGGTGCCAACTTGTAGCATTAACGCCCCACTTTAGCCCCTTGGGTGATGACTGTGAATCAACGTTTGCAACCTTTCAGTGGCTACGTGCGTGTATATTTGGGTTGTCGATAGGTCGCTATGTCCCAACAACATTTGAACCACTCGCAAATCAGCCCCGTGGTTGAGCAAATGCGTGGCGAAAGCATGTCTTAGGGTGTGAGGAGACAAGTGCTGCTCTATTCCCGCCTTTACTGCATAATATTTAATGCGATGCCAAAAAGTTTGCCGCGTCATCTTTTGACCCCGCTTACTGAGGTACACAAAATCAGAGGTTTTAGTAGCGAGTATAGGTCGCGCTGTTTTGATATAGGTAAGCAGCCATTCTATAGCTTCCTCACCTAACGGAACTAAACGCTCTTTATTACCTTTGCCTACCACTCGTACCACACCTTGCTGAAGGCTTATCTGGTCCATCGTTAAACCGATAAGTTCACTGACTCGAAGTCCAGTAGCGTATAGCACTTCAAGCATGCTTCTATCTCTACATTCAATGGGGTCGTCGGTTTGGGGGGCATTAAGTAAATCTTCTACCTGCTGCTCACTGAGTGAAGCAGGTAACGCTTTAGGTGTTTTCGGGTTCGACAAGGCAGAGACCGGGCTGTCCACTCTTATCTGCTTACTAATAAGGTAAACAAAGAAGGCGCGAATAGCGCTTAGCGCGCGTTGAGTACTGCGGGTAGATAAGCCTTTATCATGACGATAAGCAAGGTAGTCTTGAAGCTGTTCAGTACTCAGCACTGCAATGTCTTTTATGCCTTGGTTGTTGCTGAAAACAGCAAGCTTACTAAGGTCGGTACGATAGCTTTGTTGCGTGTGCTCTGACAAACCCTTTTCCAGCCATAGCATTTCGATAAAGCCATCAATATGTGCCTGACTTGCTGGCGGCACATAGGTTAACTCTCGCTCTTTTTTTGCCATTTAAAAGCCACGCTTTTGCTTAATCAACTCGTAAGCCGACTGAATGTCTTGGGCCTTCTTTTTCGCAATTTCCATGGCTTGCTCCGGTAAACCCTTAGACACTAGCTTATCGGGGTGATGCTCGGCCATTCTTTTCCTGTATGCCCGTTTTATTGTTTTTTCATCATCAGATGAAGCAACACCCAATATGCGATAGGCATCGTCTAGGCTTTGCTGCTCCGAGTACGCCGACTGCTGACCTGCGCGGCCGTGTTGACGCTGACCCGCACCAGAATGAGTGCGTTGCCCTCCCCGCTGTCTAAAGCGGATTTCCGCTTCGTACATCGAGATTAAGTAATCTAAATCACGGCGTCTAAATCCAAGTGGTTTCGCTACTTTTTCAAGTACGTTGTATTCTTCTTGAGAAAGTTGACCGTCAGCAAAAGCCGCTTGTATAAGGATTTCTAGAAATACCTGAAGGATATCTCTTCTGCCGTGGCTGGCATCGTAAAAGCCTTTTAACGTATCCACCAAAGGAAAGTCTCGTGCCTTGCCTTCTCTAAATGCATCTTGCGCTTCACGGCGGGCATCACCGGTCAGGCGCATCTCATCCATCAGCGCCGTTGCGATTTGAATTTCACGGTCGGTAACTTTGCCATCCGACTTTGCCAAATGCCCAAGTGCGCTAAATAAGCTATGAAAGAAAATGGCCTGCTGCTTGAGGTTATCTTGGTCGGTAAAAAAGCGCCCAAAGCCACCTAGCTGATTGAAATCTTGTCGATATGCTTTATCAAAAAAGTGCCCGACTAACAGCCCTAAAATGGCGCCGGGTATTTTTAAAAACATGAAACCAAATAAGGCGCCGAGGATTTTTCCCCAAATTGACATCTCGTCATACTCCGTTAGTGCACGATATAAAAAGGTGATGTTTGAATTACCTATCCACGCCGCATTCAGCGCGCTAAGTAATCCATCATATCAAATACATAAGTGAATAAACTAGGGCTTAATGACCTGTGCTGCAAACCAAAAACTCGTTGTCAAAAGACCCGTTTAACCTTTGGTCTGCACCCTGTGAAATCAAGCGACACCGCAATATTTATTCAGCACTTGGATAAGTTGTACGTATAAAAGTGCATTTTTTTGCCTGAATGGTTGGTAATTATGCCAGAAGTGCTTAGAATTGGGCGCTTAAATAAATAGTAATAGCGAGTGATTCATCCCTACCTGCTAAAACATAAGTGGATAAAGGGCACCATCACTGGTTTTTTTAAACGTTATGTCGAACTAACCGAGACGCGTGCCGTCTTATTTGGGTTTATAAGCAACATACAACAAAACAGGCCACCCATTAACGCATGAAAAAGACCTGCGCCATGCTTGTTTCCGCGACTCTTTTGCCTACAGTCGCGTTTGCACAGGAAACGACAGCTTCAAATTCTAAACCAGACTCAGATGCAGTGCCTCTAGCATTTTGCTCAGTCGAGCCTGTTACCTTCAGCAGCCAAGCGTTAATGCCTAAAGGCCACGTGAAGGTTGAAGCCAACCGTACTGAGATTATCCAAGATACCGTAGCGCTGTTTTCCGGCAATGTAGATATTACCTCAGACACTGCGGTTATCAGCGCTTCTCAGGCGCAAGTCAACGGAAGCGGTCGCGACTTGATAGCGAAAGGCGACGTTACTTATCAAGATGCGCAGCTAAAAGTAGAAAGTGATGTGGTAACGCTGCGCTCTGAAGAAGAGCGTTTAGAAATGCAAAACACCCGTTACCAGTTAACGGGCTTTGTTGGTCAAGGTTCAGCAAAAGATATTGTGTTAGATACCGATACCGGCATAGTACTAAAAGAAGTAAGCTTCACAACATGCCCCGAAGGGGATGAAGACTGGCTTATTCGCGCGAGTGAAATAAGCCTGGAAAAAGGAACGGTGTGGGGACAAGCCAAGCACACTCGTTTCTACATTGCCGATGTGCCCGTTTTCTATCTGCCCTATTTTGCCTTTCCTGTCAGTAATGAACGTCAAACTGGCCTACTGTTTCCCGAGCTTACGAGTTCAAGTAGAACGGGCGTCGACTATACCCAGCCTTTTTATTGGAATATTGCACCTAACTACGACATGACTATCTCGCCTCGCCTGATGAGTCTTCGCGGCCTTCAGCTAAATACTGAGTTTCGTTATTTAACAGCCCGCAGTCAGGGTAAAGCATACGTAGAATACTTGCCTAGCGACTCTGACATTACAGGTAACCCAGACCGCTACTTTTATCGTTTTGAGCATCAGGGCCTGATAGCCGATAACTGGCTCTTAAATGTAGATTTTAACGGTTTGAGCGATGACAACTACCTTGTCGATTTAGGCTCAGACTATTACAGTCGCGCCGATACACATCTTTACCGTAGTGTGGGCCTGAGTTATTACTCGCCCAATCTATCGGTAAATATGCACATAAAAGATTTTGAAGTACTTGGCGACACCGCTGATAGCTATCGCTCCGTTCCTGAAATCAAAGTTAATTACACAAAGCCCTTGGGCGAATACTTTGAATTCAACCTCGACTCTGAAGTCGCCCATTTCGACAATACGCTAGACACGGCCCCCACCGCCACCCGTTTTCACGTAGCGCCAACACTTGCCATGCCGCTAAGAGCAGCATGGGGCGAATTTGTTGCCGAAACCACCTTATTTCAAACGGTCTACCAACAAGATAATGTGGAAGGAACGGACCTAAAAGAAGACGTAGAACGAACCCTTGGTCAGGCTCGCCTTTATGGTGCCCTGTACTTTGAACGAGATACCTCTTGGTTTAGTGACGACATGTCCATGACCTTAGAGCCGAAAGTTCAGTATTTATATACGTCATATGAAGACCAAACGGCGATTGGTTTTTACGATTCTACGCCCCTTTTAACCGACGTTGAGGGGCTGTTTCGAGGTCAGGAGTTTACTGGCCTTGATAGAATTAGCGACAACAACCAAATTACCCTTGGTGCAACCACGCGCATGTTAGATAAAAACAATCGGGAACAATTTGTTCTTAGCGTGGGTCAGATATTCTACCTTGAAGATAACGAAGTCGTTGCAGCGACCAAAAATCAAGATCGCTCCGCCTTAGCGGCTGAAGTAGACTGGCGCTTTAACAATAACTGGTTTTTCCATTCTGATGTGCAAGTGACCACTGACACAGACAAAGTTGACTTAAGCAGTGTGGGTATTGAATACCGCAAAGACGATTCGCGCTTTATTCAATTAAGTCATCGCTATGTTCGCGATCTCAGTGGCGAAACCATAGACCAAATTGGTATTTCTGCTAGCTGGCCTATTTCTGAAAATTGGCAGTGGGTAGGTCGTACTTATCGCGATCTAGAGCGCAACAGAAGTGTAGAGACTTACGCAGGTATTCAATACGAATCATGCTGTTGGGCCGTGCGACTAGTAGCGCAGCGCAGTTTGAACAACCGCTACAACGATAGCGGCCAACAAACGACGGACGACTTCGATTCCGGTATTTCGCTGCAATTTATCTTTAAAGGAATAGGTTCGTCGGGAACCCAAAGAAGCATGCTTCAAGACGGTATGTTTGGCTATCGTCAGCCTTATAGTTTAAATTAACCCGCAGTTAAGCGTTTACGAGCGCTTAAGTGCAATTAACCAATAATAAAAGAGTGTGTATGAAGTTCATTATCCGTGCATTGATGTTAGGTGCCCTACTCTCGTTTAACAGTATTGCGCAAGAAGTTGTGCTTGACCGCGTTGCTGTAATTGTCGACCAAGGCGTAGTGCTTGAAAGCGAAATTGATGCCCTTGTACAAGAAGTTAAACGCAACGCTGCAGCGAATGATCAACAGCTGCCCTCTGATCGTGCGCTTCGTACACAAGCAATCGAGCGTTTAATTACCAAAAGCCTGCAGCTACAAATGGCTGAACGCATGGGTATTCGTATTAGCGACCCTCAGTTAGAACAAACCATTGGCAACATCGCTTCTAACCAAAACGCCACCGTTGAGCAGCTTCGTGCCCAATTAGCCGCAGAAGGGATTGCTTACGATGATTACCGCGAAGATATTCGTGAAGAAATCATTATGGGTGAAGTGCGCCGCGCTAACGTGCGCCGCCGCGTTTATATTACGCCTCAGGAAATTGAAACCCTTGTTGACCTTATGGAGCAGCAGGGCGCGCAGCAAGCAGAATATCGCTTGGGCCATATCCTTATCGGTTTCCCACCTGAACCGACAGACGAAGACATTCAAGCAGCGCGTGAGCGTGCTGACAAAGTAATCGCGTTATTAGAATCAGGCTCTGATTTCGCAAAAATTGCCATTGCGTCATCATCAGGTAACGAGGCGCTAGAAGGCGGTGATATGGGATGGCTTAATATCAATGCCATGCCAACACTATTTGCCGAAGCTATCCAAAACAAAGATAAAGATGCGCTTGTGGGCCCTATTCGAAGCGGTGCTGGCTTTCATATTTTGAAAGTGCTCGATACGCGCGGTATTGAAAAAGTCACTGTTGAGGAAGTAAATTCACGCCACATCCTTGTTAAGCCATCAATTATTCTTAGCGAAGACAAAGCAAAAGCCATGTTAACGCGCTTCAAAGAAGAATTGAAAAACGGTGAAGCGGAATTTGCCGACCTAGCTAAAGAGCATTCAGAAGATCCAGGCTCAGCCCTTCGCGGTGGCGAATTAGGTTGGTCTGACCCAGGCAATTATGTACCTGAGTTTAAAGAAGCGTTATCGCAGCTTGAGCCTGGCGAGTATAGCGACCCTGTGCGCACAGTTCACGGCTGGCACTTAATACAGCTTATCGACCGCCGCATGGATGACGCCACAGATAAGCGAAAAGAAGACAAAGCGTACCAGCTAATCTTCAATAGAAAATTTTCAGAAGAAACCGAGAACTGGTTACGTGAAATGCGCGATGCCGCTTACGTAGAAGTTATCGATTCATAACAATAAGTTATTCATGAGTAAACCAATTAAAATTGCAATTACACCGGGAGAGCCGGCAGGTATCGGGCCAGATTTAATCATCAAACTGGCTCAAGAAGCATGGCAAGCTCAGCTTGTCGTGTTCGCCGACGGTGACATGCTCAAAGACCGAGCCGCCACGTTAGGCCTTCCTCTTACACTCATCGATTACGATGAAAATAACCCGCAGGTACAAGCTGCGGGTTCGTTGTTTATAAAGCAAATAGATAAATCAGTGAAAGTGACTGCGGGTGAGCTTGATAGTGAAAATGGCTTGTATGTAGTAGAAACGCTGCGCCAGGCTTGTCAGGCAAATATTAATGGCGACTTCGACGCCGTTGTTACCGGCCCGGTTCACAAAGGCATTATTAACAAAGCTGGCGTCTCGTTTAGCGGTCATACCGAGTTCTTTGCGTATCAATCTAATACCATTGACGTGGTGATGCTACTTTCCACTGAAGGGCTTAATGTAGCGCTTGCTACAACCCATATCCCTCTTGAATATGTAGCAAAAGCCATAACCCGCGAGCGACTTTACAAAGTTATCCATATTATCAATACCGACCTGAAACTGAAGTTTGGTATTAAAGAGCCTCATATTTATGTGTGTGGTTTGAACCCTCACGCCGGTGAAGACGGTCATATTGGTACTGAAGAAATCCATACCATTATTCCTGCGCTAAATGAATTGAGGGAAGAGGGGCTAAATATTACGGGTCCTCTACCTGCAGATACTATTTTTCAACCTAAATACCTTGAAAATGCCGACGTGGTGCTTGCTATGTATCACGATCAGGGCCTTCCCGTGCTAAAATACAAAGGTTTTGGGGCGTCAGTGAATATCACATTAGGGTTACCTTTTGTTCGTACTTCAGTTGATCACGGTACTGCATTAGATTTAGCCGGTACCGGAGAAGCCGACGCCGGTAGTTTCAGAAAAGCATTGGAAAAAGCCATTGAGCTTGCACATCATCAACAATGAGTAAAACACATTTAGGCCATACGGCCAGGAAGCGATTCGGTCAGAATTTCCTTCACGACGACTACGTGATAGGTAAAATTGTTGCGGCCATCGCCCCTAAAAACGAACAGAACTTGGTGGAAATAGGGCCGGGTTTAGGCGCGTTAACAGACCCCGTTTGCGAAGAAGTCGACGCATTAACGGTTATAGAACTAGATCGAGATCTTGCCAAACGTTTGCGCCATCATCCGTTTAATGGTGAAAAGCTGACTGTTATAGAGCAAGATGCAATGACCATGGACTTTGGTGCGCTGTCTAAAGAGATGCCGCTCAAAGATAAAAAGCTGCGTGTTTTTGGTAACTTGCCTTACAACATTTCAACGCCGTTAATGTTCCACCTTTTTGATCATGCTCATTGCATTGAAGATATGCATTTTATGCTGCAAAAAGAAGTGGTTAACCGCTTAGCAGCAGGTCCCGGTTCAAAGAACTACGGTAGACTTTCGGTAATGGCGCAGTACTACTGCCATGTGATCCCCGTATTGAATGTTCCACCCGGTGCGTTTAAGCCGCCGCCGAAGGTAGATTCAGCGGTAGTGAAGCTTGTCCCGCATCAGTCGCCACCGGTTGACGTTGTGTCTGTTAGTACGCTAGAGCGGGTTTGTGCACAGGCTTTTAATCAGCGCCGTAAAACCATTCGTAACTCACTTAAGGACAGCTTAAGCGAGGAAGAAATTCGTGAGCTAGGTATTGACCCTACCTGTCGCGCTGAAGTGCTATCTCTCAATGATTTTGCCACCATTGCCAACGCAGTGTCTGCAAAAGAGAGTCAACAAGAGCAATAGCCATCTATGGATGTACTTGATATAAAGGTGCGGGTGAAAACCCGCCACCTTCCAGACCACCTTCCTTCAGATTCAAAGCAGTTTGCTTTTGCCTATCACATCACTATTGAAAACAAGAGCAATCATACCGTTCAGCTGATCAACCGCTATTGGAAGATCACCGATGCCAACGGTAAAACCTCTGAAATAGAAGGTGCTGGGGTAGTAGGTAAACAACCTTTCTTAAAAGCCGGTGAACAGTTTGAATATACCAGTGGTGCGGTTATTAACACACCTGTGGGGAATATGGAAGGCTATTATGAGATGGAGCTAGAGAGCAAAGAACGCTTTCGAGTTCCTATCAATGTATTTCGATTAGCCATTCCAAGCATTCTTCATTAAGGTTTCTATGTCACAAGGTAACACCTACGTCATTGGCGATATTCAAGGCTGCTATGACGGTCTTCGACGCGCTTTAGATAAAGTACAATTTGATGAAGAAAACGATACGTTGCTTGCCGTGGGCGACCTTGTCGCTCGTGGTGAAGACTCTTTAAGCACCCTTCGTTTTCTAAAATCGCTTGGAGATAACTTTAATAGCGTTTTAGGTAATCATGATCTCCACCTACTCGCCGTAGTCAACGGCATTCGCAAGCCTAAGAAATCAGACAAGTTAGACGACTTATTAAGCGCGCCTGATTTGCCGGAAATGATTGACTGGCTTAGACAATTCCCCTTAGCCATGAAAATAGATAAGCGCTCTATTATGGTCCATGCTGGGCTTTATCCTAAATGGTCAATTGATAAGGCCGTGTCGTTAAGCGACGAAGTCAGCACCATTTTGAAGTCAGATAATTATGCTAATTTTCTAAGCAGCATGTATGGAAATAGCCCCGATAACTGGTCTGAAAAATGGACCGGCGAAGCGCGGCTGCGCTTTATTGTTAATGCCTGCACGCGAATGCGCTTTATTTACAGTGATGGAACGCTCGATTTCGACAATAAATCTCACCCTAGCGCAGTGTCGCACAGTACAAGTAGCACAATTATGCCGTGGTTCGAACGAAAGAATGAACAGCTACTTGCCAATCAGCGCGTTGTATTTGGCCACTGGGCGGCCCTTTCAGGCCAAACTAATAGCGCTCAGTTTATTGGCTTAGATACGGGCTACGTGTGGGGGCAAAGTATGACCATGCTTAACCTTAGCAGTGATACACTGGAAAACGTAAAAGCTTAAAGACAAAAAGGCAGGCTTTGCGAGCAAGTCTGCCTTCCTTGCCCACCTTATTTGAAGCGCAAACTGGTATTACTACCTATAATTACGCTACTATTTCTATACCAAGTTGCTAAATAAAATAAACATTAAATTATTGTAGCCGATACACTTACGTAAGTTAGTAACGATGATGTTTCATTACCTTCTCTCGTTGAGGGCAAAGTCTTGCGCTTAAGCGCTATATTTTGTTAACTGAGACGGGTAATATCGTTAGGGATAAAAATAAAAACACTCATCCAGGAGTTCCGATGAAAATAACGGTAGCCACACGCGTAATCGGGGGATTTGTCGCGATTAGCGCACTTCTAATCGTCATTAGTGTTGTTTCACTTTATAACCTCAACTCAATAGGCTCTGCTACAGAAGAAGTTAATGACGTTGCTCTACCTACGGTAGCGGGCAGCAACGCATTAAAAGCCAGCTTCCTCAACATGGGGCGGCTAACTTTTGAAAGCTATATCGAAGAAAACGTCAGTGAATTAAAGGACAAACGAGCGTCTTTTAACTCTGCTAAAGATACGTTTGAAAGCGAGTATAAAAAGTTAGCGCAGGCTGTTAACAACGAGCCAGAGTTAAAAAGCACACTCAACAGTGTGCGTGAGTCATACGAAACGTATATTAACAACGTTGAAGCTATGTATAAAAACCACCAAATGTATCTTGATTTACGTAACAGTATTGAAGATAGACTGGGTGATGCGGAAGATAACGCCGATGATGCTTCAACCTACCTTCTGGACTTTTCAGATTTAGATAGCGTTCAACAAGATTCAAACCTTAGACGTGCAGCTGAGATTGGCGGTCAACTTGAAACGTCACTGCTGTCTTTACTCACCGTATCTTACGAGTACATTAAAACCCAGACGCTAGTGCGTTCACAGACGCTAGGTAACGAAGTAGACCTTGTTGTTGAGAAAGTGGTTACGCAGTTAAGCGACATGATGCAAGCTGCTGGCGGTCGTGACGACTCAGGTACGCTGGATGATATTAATGACCTTGTAAACGACGCAATAAATGCAATAAAAGCAAACGATGGCGTAGTCCAACTCCACGTGGACCGCTTAGAGCGTAGAAATGATGCAGAGAAAGCGCTGAACGCATCTGATCAAAACATTACGCAAGGTGTGGTTGCACTTGAAAACTTGCTAACGTTGGCGGACAAAAAAGCGTCACACGTAGAAAGCCAAGTAAACAGTGCCATTGCAACGGGCAACACGTTTGTTATCGTTGTTGTGATCATTTCTATCGCGGTTGCTGCGTTCATAGGTTACGTGACAGTACGCGCTATTACACGCCCACTTTATCGCGTAAATGAGTTACTCACTGTTGCCTCATCGGGTGACCTAACTCATCGTCTTGATGATTCAGCACAAGACGAATTCGGTCTGTTAGCTCGAAACTGTAATGCTTTAATAGGCAGCCTTAAAGAGCTGATTACCGGCATCAATGTTCGCGCTGAGCAGTTAGCTGCGGCGTCAGAGCAAACGTCGGCAGTCACCGCGCAAACTACTCATTCAATTCAGGATCAGAAGTCTCAGATTGGCCAAGTAGCGACAGCAACAACAGAAATGCACTCTACGTCTCAGCTGGTCGTGCAAAATGCTGAAGATACGCTTAGCCAAATTCGCCATGCTGATGCTGAAGCCGAAAACGTGCGTCAAATTTCGTTAGAGAATAAGAACACCATCGAAATTCTGTCTCGCGACGTGCAAGAAGCGGCCGACGTTATTAACAAGCTGCATCAAGACAGCGCTAGTATTGGCGGTATTCTGGACGTTATCCGCGGTGTTGCCGATCAAACTAACTTGCTAGCCTTGAACGCAGCTATCGAAGCTGCCCGTGCCGGTGAACAAGGCCGAGGCTTTGCGGTAGTTGCTGATGAAGTAAGAACCCTTGCTAGCCGAACCCAAGAGTCGACACAAGAAATCAATGCCATGATTGAGGTGCTTCAAGCGGGCGCCGAAAAAGCGGTAGCGGTTATGGACCAAGGCAAAGACCAAACAGCGGCATGTGTTGAGCAAACAGAGAAAGCAACGCAGGCGTTAGATATTATTACAGACGCGGTTCACAAAGCGCATGATGTAAGCTCGCAAATTGAGCAGTCTGCCCGCGAACAGAACACGGTCTCGCAAGAAATCAGTGAAAAGCTTGAAACCATTGTGGGTATTGCAGAAGAAACCACAGCAGGTGCACAGCAAACGTCTGAATCTAGCCATGAAGTAGCGCGTCTGGCAGACGAACTTCAACAGTCTATCAGACAGTTTAAAGTGTAATAATTTACGCGTAATACAAACAAAAACGGCCGATATCATATCGGCCGTTTTTTTATCTTACACTTGCTTACTCAAACAATGCGCTGTGAAGCTTGCGAACCACGTCATCACTGTCTGTCTCGTTTACTAAGAACGACAAGTTATGCGGGTTTGCACCAAAGCAAATCATACGCAGGTTAAAATCTGATACCGCAGATAGAATCTTGCTTGAAACGCCAATAGCCGTTTGCATGTTGTTACCCACAACGGTTACTAAATCGTACCCTTTCTCTACCTTTACATCACAGATAGTTTCAAGTTCAGCAATGGTCTCTTTATTCAGGCGCTGGGCTACCGAGTTTGCTGGGTTATCTAGGGTAAACGATACCGAGATTTCTGACGTGGTTACCAAGTCAACGCTCAGTTTGTGTTTAGCGATAATCGCAAATACCTGCTGTAGAAAGCCCTGAGCGTACATCATCTTAGGTGTTTTAACCGTTACCATTACCTGCTCTTTACGGCGGGTGATAGCGCGATATGGTGGCTCGTGCTCACAATTGCGTACAATCCACGTACCGCCCTTTTCAGGCTCTTTGCTTGACCCTACGAACACTTTAATGTCTTTGCGAAGCGCTGGCTCCATGGTGGCAGGGTGAAGTACCTTTGCACCAAAGGTTGCCATTTCTGCCGCTTCTTCAAAGCTCAGTTCAGGCAGAGGGTGTGCTGCTGGTGTAATCCGCGGGTCGGTTGTGTATACCCCGGTTACGTCGGTCCAAATCTCGCACGCCTCGGCATCAAGGGCTTCAGCAAGTAGCGCTGCCGTAAAATCAGACCCACCACGACCAAGTGTTGTAGTACGACCTTCTTCATCTGCGCCAACAAAGCCTTGGGTTACCACAATGGCCTCTTTGATTTCAGGCGCGAGCAGTTGCTTCGCTAGTTTTTCAATTTCTTCGATTTGCGGCGCGCCTTCACCGAACTCGCTATCCGTACGAAGTACCTTGCGAACGTCGAAGTTCATGGTCTTCACGCCCTGCTCAGCAAGCACTGATGAGAACATAAGCGAGGACATACGCTCGCCCATAGAAAGCAGCTGATCTTTTAAGTCGTCCCTATGAAGAATTTCTTCGTGAAACGCTAAGCTTCGCATCTCTTCAAGTAAATCGTTGAGCTTAGGTTCAACGGCCGCTTTGTCGTCAAGCTTGTTAAGAATAGCGTGCTCGATGTCGACAATGGCTTGGCAGGTTTCTTCAATTTGCTGTTGCGTCATCGGCGTGTGCGCTAGACTCACCAGGTGGTTAGTTACCCCTGCTGAGGCACTCACTACCACAATGCGCGTTTTGTCATTACCGGCAACAATTCGGGCGCAGTTTTGCATTACTTCGTAATTCGCTACGCTAGTTCCACCGAACTTGGCTATCGATAAGGCATTTGTCACTATATTAAACTCCAGAATAAAACTAGCCTACAGCTAGCGAAACCGCGCGTTTTGCGCGGTCAATCAATCGTTACTTGGTCGCCTACTTTAATGTTATTCTCGGCAAACCACCCTTGGTTCATTTCCAATGCGTAAAGTACCTCTTTCGATGATCCGACCGACTCCAAGCTATGGGGAGTGAGAGGTTTTATATCCGTTATTACGCCATTTCTGTCGATAAATGCTACGTCTAGCGGAACAAAAGTATTTTTCATCCACATCCCCGCAAATTTGGGGCTGGAAAACTTAAAAAACATACCGCAATCTTCACAAAGGGCTTTGCGAAACATCAAGCCCTGAGCGCGTTGTTCAAAGGTTTTGGCATACTCAACTTCATAGTGCTTATCGCCAATTTCAAGTGATATGGAATCGAAGTTCACCGAATCGAGCGACGATGCAGGGTCAACCTGCGCTTTTGCACACCCTAAGGTTAATACAAGTGCAGCAACAATAAAGAAAGATTTTCCCATTAGACATTCCTTTTCGCCATAAAAAAAGCCGGTCACCTCAAGGGGAACCGGCTTTGTAGTTTATACACTATTTTAAGCAACATTCAATGTCGGAATAATGCGCGCTTTTGCCTCTTCTTCTGCCTTCTTAAAGCTTGGCATTTTGTCGAAGTTTAAGTAGCGGAATACTTCACCCGACATAGCGTTAATCTTGCTGGCGTACTCCATGTACTCTTCGGCACTTGGAATGCGCCCTACAATTGCTCCTACTGCAGCAAGTTCAGCGGATGTCAGGTACACGTTTGCGCCGTCACCCAAGCGATTCGGGAAGTTACGGGTAGAGGTTGAAAGTACGGTAGCGCCAGCGTCTACACGGGCTTGGTTCCCCATACACAAAGAACATCCAGGCATTTCGGTGCGCACACCAACACGACCATAAATATTGTAATACCCCTCTTCCATCAACTGGGCTTTATCCATCTTCGTTGGTGGCGACATCCACAAACGAGTTGGCAAGGTTTTATTAAACTGCTCAAGCAATTTACCGGCAGCGCGGAAGTGACCAATGTTTGTCATGCATGAACCAATAAAGACCTCATCCACCTTATCACCCGCCACCTCAGACAAGGTTTTCGCGTCGTCTGGATCATTCGGGCAGCACACAATGGGTTCTTTAATATCATTAAGGTCGATTTCGATAACCTCAGCATATTCCGCGTCGGCATCGGCGCGCATTAGCTCAGGATTTGCGAGCCACTCTTCCATTTTCTGAGCGCGGCGCTCTAATGTGCGCGGATCGCCGTAACCTTCGTTAATCATCCAGCGAAGCATAGTGATATTTGAACGCAGGTACTCGGCAATCGATTCTTCAGAAAGGTTGATGGTACAACCTGCCGCTGAACGCTCTGCCGATGCATCGGATAACTCAAACGCCTGCTCTACCGTCAGGTTTTCTAACCCTTCAATTTCTAGAATACGGCCAGAAAAGGCGTTTATTTTGCCTTTTTTCTCTACCGTTAATAGCCCTTGTTTAATACCGTACAAAGGAATAGCGTGTACAAGGTCTCTTAAGGTAATGCCCGGCTGCATTTCCCCTTTAAAGCGCACAAGAATAGATTCAGGCATATCAAGAGGCATCACGCCCGTGGCCGCAGCAAACGCCACCAGCCCTGAGCCCGCTGGGAACGAAATACCTAATGGAAAACGGGTATGGGAGTCGCCGCCTGTTCCTACTGTGTCAGGCAACAACATGCGATTTAACCAGCTGTGAATAATGCCATCGCCGGGGCGAAGCGATACCCCACCGCGATTCATAATAAAATCAGGCAATGTGTGCTGGGTTTCAATATCCACCGGCTTAGGATAAGCCGCTGTGTGACAGAATGACTGCATGGTTAAATCGGCAGTAAAACCAAGACAAGCTAAGTCTTTGAGCTCATCGCGGGTCATAGGCCCTGTGGTATCTTGCGAGCCCACAGTTGTCATTTTAGGCTCGCAGTAAGTGCCCGGGCGAATGCCTTCAACACCACAAGCCTTGCCCACCATTTTCTGCGCTAACGAGAAACCCGCTCCGCTGTCTTTTGGTTGTTCAGGCGTGCGGAAAAGATCTGTTGGACCTAAACCTAACGTCTCTCGGGCTTTCTCTGTAAGACCGCGCCCAATAATCAGGTTAATGCGTCCCCCCGCACGAACTTCATCTAAAATCACTTTCGACTTGTAGCTATATTCTGCGAGAAGCTCACCGGTTTCGTGGTTGGTAATTTTGCCTTCAAATGGGTAGATATCTATCACATCCCCCATATTCATTTTTTCCACATCGGCTTCGAAAACCAGTGCGCCAGCATCTTCCATGGTGTTAAAGAAAATAGGCGCAACTTTTGAGCCGATACATACACCACCGCCACGTTTATTCGGCACGCCCGGTAAATCTTCGCCAAAGAACCATAACACTGAGTTCGTCGCCGACTTACGTGACGATCCGGTACCGACAACATCACCCACAAAAGCAACCGGATATCCTTTACTTTTGACTTCTTCTATTTGTGTCATTGGGCCTTTAACGCCGGGTTCTTCGGGCTCCAATCCTTCGCGAGGCATTTTGTAAGCCGCAAGGGCGTGCAGAGGAATATCAGGGCGAGACCATGCGTCGGGCGCTGGAGATAAATCATCAGTATTGGTTTCGCCGGTTACTTTAAATACTGAGTAGGTAATTTTGTCATCCATGAGTTTGCGCGAAGTAAACCACTCACCTTCGGCCCAAGACTTGATAATGTCAGTAGCGTACTCGTTACCCGCTTTGTGTTTCTCTTCCACATCGTGATAAGCATCGAACATTAACAGCGTGTGTTTAAGCTCTTTGGCAGCCAACGGCGCTAGACTCTCGTCATCAAGCAGTTCTACCAGCGTGGCAATGTTGTAACCGCCGTGCATGTTTCCCAATAGGGTTACTGCCTTTTCCTTAGAGATGAGCTCGCAGCTGTCTTCGCCTTTTGCGATGGCACTTAAAAAACCGGCTTTAACGTAAGCCGCTTCATCGACGCCAGGCGGCACACGTTCTGAAAGTAGTTCTAGTAAGAATTCGCCTTCACCCTCTGGCGGATTTTTTAATAAATCGACGAGGCTAGCAACCTGTTCGGCATTAAGCGCTTTTGGGGGAATGCCTTGTTGTGCACGTTCTTCAACGTGTTTGCGATAGTCTTGTAACACAGTCTCTTCCTCTAAGTTAGCTTGCGCAATGGGAGTAAACGGTCTTGTACGCACTTGACGCAAGGAGTGTTTAATAAATCATCATCAGTATAACTTCAAGGGCTAGATTTTTAAATTTTAAGCCCTTTTTATTCACTTATAATCACTATTCATAGCGTTACTTTTAAACGCTAAAATCGATTAAAGAAAAGCCTCGAAATCAACGTTAACAATTGACATATGAATAAGGTATAAGGCTTTATGAGGTAAAGACAAGGGGTAGCCTTTAGATAACCCTTTTAAGAGCAGTGAAAAACGTAAACCGTAGAAAACAGCCTTTTTAACACGATTCGTTAGGTCTATTGAAACATTTAGGCAAGCTATTACTTGGGTAAATCAGAGGGCGGCCTTACACGAAGAAAGCTCGCAAACCTCGGTTTCCCGTTTTTCGTTACACCGTAAAACTTAAAGGTCACCCAGCTGCCAACAGCGGGCGGCGCTCGACGCTCTTTTTCAGAAAAGCCCGTTCCTAATTTGAACTGAACGCCGGCGGGCGTTTCTACAAGCAGCGAGCCCATCATGCCTTGAAATTTTCCTTTCCCGGCAAGGTGCGCCAATACTTTCGCTTCAGCATCTTCAAACTGCTTTACCTTAAGTAGTTTGTCACTGCGCCCTGAATGGTAAAACGCCTTTTTGTGGTGAAGCATTAACCCTTCCCCGCCGCTTAATGTTACTTGTTCAAGCTTTTCTTCAAGCGCATTAACAGAAGAAAGGGTAAATTGGGGAACAACGGCAAACGTAGGATTGGGCGTAGCTTCTTTAAGGTTGTTCAGCATGTTTAGTCGACTGTCAAAGGACTGGCCCGCTACAGGCATGTCGAACGCCATAAACCTAATCTTAGCCCAGCGTTTGCTTGGTAGGGAATGTGTAGCGGTCATGGCGTCGGTTGTAGATTCAGTACGAGGTAAAGATCCGGCTACAGAATGAGGCGCAACGCTCGTTAACTTTGAAAGCACAATGGAAGCCGTACGTTCAAACTGCCCTCTCGCAATCCAGAGCTCACCATCAATGGTTGCTTTGGGCCAATTGGCAGTAAACCATGCCGGAGCGGCTATTTTGTTGTTATTGCGGGTTCTCAGTTCAGTGCCGTCCCATCGTGCCCGAATGCCGTCTAATTTTTCGCTCACCCAATACTCGGCGATATTTATATCTTGTCGGCTGTGGCTATATTGCTTGGCAAGCTGTAAACCATCGACAATATCAAGCTTATCCTCTGCATTAACGTGGGTAGCAGCAGTGATTAAAAGAAGACAAAATACTGTTAGAAAAAATTGCACTAAATTCACCTTGGTTCGTTAAAAGTTACCCGCTTCAACGCTTCAAAATAGAGACGTTAAAACAGAGAAGGCAGAGTAAATTACTCTGCCTTCTTGGTTTTTTTAACTGTACGTAAGATGGTTTTTTCGTTTAATTGAAACGGCTCTAGTCAGTAATAATATTAATAACAGTGATAAGCACGTCTTCAGCAAAGGCTTCACCTACCGTTCGTTCTTTATTGCGTCGCAGTTGGTAAGTTTCTAAGCAGGCATTGAGTTGTTCATCGGCCGTATTCACCCCGTGAACATCTGCGTTATTAGCTTGCTCAATACAGTCTTCGGTTTGGCCTGTCGTGACGGTAGTACACCCGCTTGCTCCCACGGTAATTCCAACCATGACAACTGCAGTGCTAGCCCAGTTTAAATGTTTAAATTTGCTTTTGTATTTCAAGGTAGCTTATTCCTTTAGTAAAGATTGCAAGCGCTTTTGTCTATTTAGATAAACTTGGTGACCCTCGTGCTGCGGTGTCGAGAGTACCTTATCAAAAGCTATGCTAAATGCTTAAGTAGGCTGCTTTTTCTGAATCATTTAGCTATTCAGGTGGGCGTTTACTTAACATTACTTGGTATGCAAATTTTAAGCAATAAACGAAGAGCGTTGCCATGATTTCTCACCTTTATCAATCGCTATCATCGCCCTAATAAAGTTGCTAACATTTAGCGACCTTGTTGGCTCGAACTTTGCCCTAGTGTCTATCTGAGGCTGTGCTAATAGCTATTTATCGCAATAACGTGCAGTACTCGCTCATCAACCGCACCTTATTGGTGCAAATAATAAATTAAATAAGGTCACTATGCGCTTAAGTAGTTTTGTTTTTTTCGTGTGTATATCGCTGTCGTCTTTAGCAAATGACGATACCAGCCAGTACGGCCCTAAAGATTTTTCCAATGTTACAAACAAATGGACAGCCGTGGTTGCTGCTTACGAGCCAGAAATTGAAGCGATTGACGCCGCGTTTGCAACCATGGACGATGCTCAGATTACGCAAACGGTTTATATTAAAGGGGTTAAGTATCAGTTAGGTACTTATAAAGGTGAGCCCATTGTTGTATTTAGTACGGGTGTCAGCATTACCAACGCAGCGATGACCGTACAGATGGCGCTGGATTACTTTCCTATTGATAAACTGGTAATGATGGGGATTGCAGGGGCCATAAACCCGAAATACACGCCGGGCGATATCGCAGTACCTGAACGTTGGTACTTCCACGATGAATCTGTCTATATCAACCCGAAGAAAGGTGACGCTAACGTCTACGAGCTACCGGACTATTACGCTAAGCAGCTCGAATATTACAAAGCGCGACGGGAGACTGATAAGCACTCGCCTAACTATAAAAACATTGGGTTTATTCACCCTACCGAGGTTGCTGTAGTTAAAGAAGGTTGGGACACCCGCAAAAGAATGCCCTATTTTACGGCAGACAAAGCGCTATTGGCGATGGCACAGCGTGCTTTGAAAAAAATCCCGCCTATTACTATGCCATCGGGTAAAGAAATACTGGTGGATATTGGCGGTAACGGGGTGACAGGTTCGGTATTTGTCGATAACGCAAAATACCGCGAATGGCTTCGCGATGTTTACACTGCCGATGTAGCAGAAATGGAATCAGCAACCGTTGCACAGGTGAGCTTTGTTAATGACGTGGACTGGTTAATTATCCGCTCAATTAGCGACCTAGCGGGCGGGCAGCACGGTAAAAATGTTGAAAATGTATTTGACGCAATTGCCTCTGGCACCGGCACAAAACTACTACTTGGCATACTCGATGAGCTCGTAGCATCCGAGCCTCAGTAAATAATAAATGGGGTCAGAAATAAAAAAGCCCCAACCTTGGTTGGGGCTTTTTAATGTTTTGTTTAGCGGTAAGTGCTTATACGCGCTTAACTGCTACGTCTGCTTCGAACTTAGGCTTAACAGCTAAGTCTTCAGATGGTGGAGCAAACTTAGTTAGGTCAATGCCTTCAACCGCTTGCTTGTACTCTTCCGTGGTTGGGAAGCGACCAAGTACAGTTGAAAGTACTACTAGCGGCGTAGAGCCTAGCAGTGACTCACCTTTTTTCTCATCAGAGTCAGCAACAACACGGCCTTGGAACAAGCGAGTAGACGTTGCGATTACGGTATCGCCTGGCTCAGCTTTTTCCTGGTTACCCATACATAGGTTACATCCAGGACGCTCTAGGTAAAGAATATTGTCGTACTTAGTACGCGCTGCTTCTTTTGGCTTAGCATCGTCGAATTCAAAGCCTGCGTATTTCGCAAGTACTTCCCAGTCGCCTTCAGCTTTTAGTTCGTCAACAATGTTGTATGTAGGTGGCGCAACAACAAGTGGCGCTTTAAACTCTACAGAGCCGTTAAGCTTCTCTAGGTTACGCAGCATTTGCGCGATGATTTGCATGTCGCCTTTGTGCACCATACAAGAACCAACGAAACCTAGGTCTACTGGCTTACCATCGTAGTAAGAAACCGGGCGGATCACGTCGTGGGTATAACGCTTAGACACGTCTTCGTTGTTTACGTCTGGGTCAGCAATCATTGGTTCGTCGATTTGATCTAGGTCGATAACCACTTCTGCGTAGTACTTAGCGTTGTCATCTGGTGCAAGCGCTGGTACTTCGCCAGACTTGATTTCAGCAATACGCTTGTCAGCAAGGTCGATTAGACCTTGAAGCATGTTCGCTTCGTTATCCATACCCTTGTCGATCATGATTTGGATACGGCTCTTAGCAAGCTCAAGTGACGCAACCATAGTCTCATTGTCAGAGATACAGATTGACGCTTTCGCTTTCATTTCTGCAGACCAGTCAGTAAACGTAAACGCTTGGTCAGCAAGTAGAGTACCGATTTGTACTTCAATTACGCGACCTTGGAACACGTTCTCGCCAGCGAATTGCTTAAGCATTTGCGCTTGAGTAGCGTGAACCACGTCACGGAAGTCCATGTGTTCTTTCATGCTACCTTTAAAGGTCACTTTCACAGACTCTGGAATTGGCATTGCCGCTTCACCTGTCGCAAGTGCTAGTGCTACCGTACCTGAGTCAGCACCGAACGCCACGCCTTTCGACATACGCGTGTGTGAGTCACCACCAATGATGATAGCGCGGTCGTCTACCGTGATGTCGTTAAGCACTTTGTGGATAACGTCAGTCATTGCGTGGTAAACGCCTTTAGGGTCACGGGCTGTGATTACACCAAAGTTGTTCATGAATGACATTAGCTTAGGAATGTTAGCCTGTGCTTTCTTATCCCATACCGACGCCGTGTGACAACCTGACTGATATGCACCGTCAACAGTAGGTGAAATAGTCGATGCCGCCATTGACTCTAACTCTTGGCACGTCATTGGGCCGGTAGTGTCCTGAGAACCTACAATATTTACTTTAACGCGTACGTCAGAACCCGCGTGAAGTGGTGCGTCTGAGTTTACGCCTACCGCGTTGCGGTTAAAGATTTTTTCTACAGCAGTAAGGCCTTGGCCTTCGTGTGAAACCTCTTTTGATTGCGCGTAAACTGCTGGTGCTTCAACACCTAGTGTACGTGCAGCAAAAGATTGTAGCTGCTTACCGAAAACTACGGCGTAAGAACCACCCGCTTTCATGAACTCCATTTTCTGAGGAGTAAATGACGCAGATACGTCAGCAAGTTCTTCTGAACCATTGAAAAGCTTCTTCGCTTTGGTATCGATGGTCAGTACCGTACCTGTTGCTACAGAGTAAGCTTCTTCAAGCACTGGGTCGCCGTTTGCATCGCGAACGATTTCGCCATTTTCGTCTGTTTTCTTAACCCAGTTTTTAAGGTCAAGACCAATACCACCGGTTACGTCTACAGTAGTAAGGAATATTGGTGCGATACCGTTAGTACCAGCAACAATTGGCGCTTTGTTTACAAAAGGAATGTAAGGGCTTGTTGGCTCACCGGCCCATAGTGCAACGTTGTTCACACCAGACATACGAGAAGAACCTACACCCATGGTACCTTTTTCAGCAATAAGCATAACTTTTGCGTTAGGGTGTTTTTTACCTAGTTCAACAATTTCTTGCTGCGCTTCTGGCGTGATCATGCACTTACCGTGAAGTTCACGGTCTGCACGAGAGTGCGCTTGGTTACCAGGAGATAGAAGGTCTGTAGAGATATCACCTTCAGCAGCAATGTAGGTAACGACTTCGATTTTCTCTGGTACGTCAGGCAGCTTGGTGAAGAATTCAGCTTTCGCGTAGCTTTCTAGCACGTCTTTAGCAATCGCGTTACCCGCTTTGTATGCTGTCTCTAAACGCTCAGTATCAGCTTCGTATAAATAAACCTGCGTTTTCAGTACTTCAGCCGCAGGGTTTGCAACCGCTTCATCGTCAGAAAGCGCAAGGTCTAGTAAAGCTTCTACCGATGGACCACCTTTCATGTGAGAAAGAAGCTCAAGTGCAAACTCAGGGGTGATTTCTTCTACTTTTTCTTCGCCAAGTACAATTTCTTTTAGGAATTGTGCTTTAACACCGGCAGCAGGTGTAGTACCCGGCAAGGTGTTATAGATAAAGAATTTTAGAGAGTCTTCGCGGTGCTCGTTTGTTGTATCTTTAATTTGAGCAATAATTTCAGACAGCAACTCAGCACTGTCGATTGGCTTAGGGTTAAGACCTAGTTCCGTTTTACGGGTTTCGATCTCTGCCAGATATTCTGAATACAAACTCATATAGTTCTCTCGGTCTTAGTTTTACTTGAGCGTAGTGTTAAGTCGGTCTTAGCTATACGCATATAAAAATGAGGGATATTTTAACCGATTTTTAGCAGTTACGTAATGACTGAAAGTAATCAGATAGGTAAACATCTCGCTAGCGTGTAATTATCTTGCGCGCCGAGAAAAATGGCAGCAAACCCGAAACTTTGCAACAAACAAAAATAAACATGCTATTACAGCAACTTATGAAAAATAAAAGCTAAATGGACCCTACTTCCACCCTCTATTGGTAAAACCAATACCGATAAATAATA
The DNA here is from genome assembly GCF_000020585.3 of Alteromonas mediterranea DE. Classification (NCBI taxonomy): domain Bacteria; kingdom Pseudomonadati; phylum Pseudomonadota; class Gammaproteobacteria; order Alteromonadales; family Alteromonadaceae; genus Alteromonas; species Alteromonas mediterranea. The sequence continues at coordinate 842,021 of NC_011138.3, read as the reverse complement.
GTGTTGCACTTATGACAGACATTCACTTTACTTATGGTGCTACCAGTACAAATTACCATCAATATTGAAACAAAGTTTCAATTAATCGTTAGTTTTTGGCCGTGTAGCTTTCTTTGAATGAGAGTTTGAACACCTTCGCGCTTTCACCATCTGTAAGAAGTAGAATATTACCGTCGCTATCTACTGCAATATCCCTTAATCGTTCATTTAGCGCGTCAAAGACCTTCGTTGACGTATAACCATTTTTGTCATGCGATACTGCGAACAAGGCTTTTGCTTTTAAGCTGGTAACCAGCAGCGTATTGCTGAAATGAGGCTGCTTTGAATTTATGTAGTAAAGCATAGAAGATGGCGCGATAGAGGGCGTCCAATCTACAAGCGGTCCGGTCATGCCGGCATACTCCGAAAAGGGCGAGATTCTTGCGCCCGAGTAATCTTTTCCTAAAGTAACCACAGGCCAACCGTAATTATTCCCTTTTTGAAGAAGATTTAGTTCGTCGCCTCCATCAGGCCCGTGTTCGTGTAAGAAGATTTGACCGTCAGCGCCATGCACTAAACCTTGTGGGTTTCTATGTCCGAGCGTAAACACATAAGGCGCCTCTGGAAAGGCCGGTGCGGCCAGCGGCTTACCATTAATTGTAAAGCCAAGCACTTTTCCAAGCTGGGAAGTGACAACTTGGGCCTGTTCGCGATAATCAAAACCGTCTCCGGTAGTCACGAGGAAGGCATGCTCTTTAGCATTTTCTCCTTTAGTCACGTGATCAATTTGAAGTAGTTTTCCACCGTAATGAACGGGTGTATCTTTCGATTGAGCAATGTCGAGTACTAGCTGCACATCACTGATCCCAGCGGTTAGAGAGAACTGTGCTTTGACCACAGCTAAATGATTGGCTTCATCGCTTCCCTTCGAATAACTCAGCAGCACGGTTTTATCTTGAGGATAAGTAAAAGGGATCAGTATATCTAATACGCCGCCCTGCCCTTTCGTATAAAGGTTATCTAAGGGCAAAGTGAAGCGGCTTACTTTTCGTTCATCGTTAACAACAATTAGCTCACCGTCTCGGGTGGTTATTATTATATGCGTGGTTGATTTTTCTTTATCCACGACGGTTGTTATTGCCTTAGGGTAGGACAGCGCGTCAATAACCGTGTTGATTTCTACGCGCTCAGCCAAACTTTGTAAGACGCTTGGCTGCGTGGTGTTTAATGTACTATTTAATGTGCTGTTTTTAACACTTTCACTCTCACTTGCTAACAAGGCAGTGCTAAATAACAGAGCGCTTAACGCGAGCCATGATTTCATTGTTATTGTCCTCTTTTAATCAGCATACTATGGCATATCCCATTCATACGCGCATAATGATGGCACTTATTTCACGCTATTTAGCTTAACCGGATAAATAAGGTCGACAGACTTTAGGTTGTAAATTATGAACAAAGCCATTCGCCACATTCTATTTAGCTTTATCCCTGCATGGGCCGTGGGCTTCTTGCTGGCAAGTATATTTCACTCCATTGCCGTTTTAATCAACCTTTCGCTCATTCACGTTAAATTGCAGCCACGCGATTGGTGGTTCATGATAAGCCAAGACCTAGTAGGGCTGTTACCTACCTACGGGCTTATCATAGGGTTTTCTCTGTTTTTAGCTTTTATAATTGCTCATAAGGTTACCCGTCGAGTCGAGAAACATTTAGAGCGCCGCACCACTGTGAGCACCCGATTGTTATTATTTGGCGCTGCCGGCGGCCTATCTTTTTTAATCATGTTGCTAGCGATGCAGCCTATCTTAAACGTGACGCTAATTGCTGGCGCGCGCTCTGTCGCAGGGCTGTGCGCCCAATGTTTGGCTGGTGTGGCGGCTGGCAGTGTTTACACCTATTTAAGTAATAAATTTGCGCTTAAATAATAACTAAAACTTATAGAATTAAATAACCCAACACAGATGTAAATAAAAAGTTAAGTTTGCTACTGTATGGCGTAGATTGAATTTTTACGCCCTACTAGGAACAAGCAACATGATAACTTACCCTGATAATGTGACCTGTCTTGCCGACTACATTGAAAGCGTAATGCAGCGATTTGCTGACAGGCCCGCGTATACGGCCCTTGGGCAAACCCTTACCTTTGCTGAAATTGATAGCAAGTCATCAGCCTTAGCGCGCTACTTTGTTCACGAAGCTAAGCTTACCCCTGGAACCAGAGTTGCTATTCAACTTCCTAATTTAATTCAAAACCCCATTGTCGTTTATGCTGCATTACGCGCAGGTTTAGTGGTAGTGAATACCAACCCGCTCTACACAGAGCGCGAAATGAAGCATCAATTTACTGACAGCGGCGCAAAAGCCTTAGTCATACTTGGCGATTTACTTCCTAAATTTACTAGTATTAAAAATGATACGAGTATCAATACGGTTATTACCACATCAGCAACAGAGCTCTTAGACCCCAATACGGCCCCCGCATTAGATGGCACAGTATCCCTTAGCCAAGCGGTAGAAATTGGCAAAGGTCTTCCGCAATTCGAACGCCCTAAGATTCAGTTAGATGATCTTGCCATGCTGCAGTACACAGGCGGTACCACCGGGGTATCGAAAGGGGCAGCGTTAAGTAACAAAAACGTACTTGCTAACTGTATTCAAATGCTTGACCGTATTGGCGATGGCTTTAAAGACGGTGAAGAAGTGTTGGTGTGCCCATTACCGCTATACCATATCTATGCCTTTACCGTAGGAATGATGGCGCTTTTCGCCAAAGGAACACAAATTATTCTGATTCCAAACCCTCGCGATATTGACGGCTTTATACAAACCTTAAAACCGCATAAAATATCTGCCTTCATGGGTATTAATACGTTATTTGTTGGCCTTGGACGTCACCCGGAATTTGCCAAACTAGACTTTTCTAATTTACATCTCACCATGTCAGGCGGTACGGCTCTTACACAAGCTGCGGTATCTATTTGGCAAGATGTGACGGGTAACACCATTACTGAAGGCTACGGCTTATCGGAAACAGCCCCTGTTGTGTCATTTAATATTCCAGGCAAAGAAGAAATTGGCACCGTAGGCTACGAACTTGAAGGCACGGAAGTCGCGTTGTTAGACAGCCAAGATAAACCAGTTGAAGAAGGCGACTCTGGGCAGATAGCGGTGCGCGGGCCACAAGTAATGATGGGATATTGGAACCGTGATGACGAGACGGCAAAAGTCATGACCGAAGATGGCTTTTTTAAAACCGGAGACATCGGCATACGCACAGAATCTGGTGCTATAAAAATAGTAGATCGCCTTAAAGACATGATCATTGTGTCTGGCTTTAACGTGTACCCGAACGAAATAGAAGACGTATTAACCTCTCACCCCAATGTGATGGAAGCTGCAGTGGTAGGAAAGCCCGACGATAAAACTGGCGAAAGGGTATGCGCCTACATTACGTTATCCAGTGAAGTATCCACCGATGATGTAACCGAATTCTGCAAAAAGCACTTAACCAACTACAAAATCCCAAAATCTATCACCGTATTAGAAGAACTTCCCAAATCCACAGTGGGTAAAATTTTACGTCGAGAATTACGTTCAGCGTAAGCTTAGAAGAGAGAAGTAATCAGAAAACGCATAGTGATAACTTCCTATGCGTTTTTCACATAAAAATCAGATTATTGCTACCAAAGAATAAGCTTAGCTTATTGAAAAAGTTTTAGTTCTGGCTAAAACTTAACCTTACACTTTTCACTTTCGTTGCACTTATGCAATTTATGACATTCTCAGTCAACAAGTACCGAACCACTCGCTTTATAAGACGTCCCTTTAAAGGGATCGAACTATGAACGCTATGCTACTGCAGCGACAAGCCATGGACAAACATGGCATGGTCGTCACCATGGATGTAAAAGGTAAAATTCTTAGCGCTAATGAAAAGTGTAGCGAACTTTCAGGGTTTGCAGAACATGAAATTGTTGGTAAATACATTACAGCCTTCGATATTACTAACATTTCAAATTCAGATATAAGCGCAATTTTTAGCGCTCTTGCCTTAGGGAATATTTGGCAAGGCGAAGTACACAGCTTAAGAAAAACGGGCGAACCTTGGTTTGTGTTTGCCACCGTCGTACCTGTTGTAAAGAAAGCCCCTCTTGTCGATCACCTTATCGTAATCGCTACCGACATTTCCCAGCAAAAGCGTTTAGAGAAAAGCTTATCTGAAGGACGAGCATTTTACCGCAGCATCACCGATAGCATCGGCGAAGGGGTTTACGCCGTAAACGCAGAGGGCAAGACCCAGTTTCTCAACCCGGCCGCTTCTCGATTACTAGGTTGGACGTTAGAAGAACTTCAAGACCGCCGTTTTCACGATACGGTTCACTATCAAAAAGGCGACGGCACCCTTCTTAAAAGAGAGCAATGCCCCGTTAATCTCACTATACGCGACGGGAAATCATATACTTCCTACGAAGATTTTTTTACCGACAAACGAGGGAGACTGTTTCCCATCTCCATTGTAGCAGTACCACTACTTAACAACGAAGGTAAACCCGATGGGCACGTAGGTGTTTTCAACGATATAAGCAGTCAAAAAGCGATTGAGCATAAGCTACAGAAGGCGTATGACGAAGCACAAAGTGCGAATAAAGCGAAAACTGATTTTCTCGCTACCATGAGTCACGAGATCAGAACACCGATGAACGCAATAATCGGTCTAACGCACTTGGCGTTAGAGACTCAGGATAACGACCAACGCCAGCAATATTTAGAAAAAGTCCAGAAAAGCTCTAACGCGCTGCTTGAGTTAATGAATAGCATCTTGGATTTCTCCAAAGTTGAAGCCAATAAAATAGACATTCTTGACGAGCCTTTCACTCTTACGAAAACCATAGATAAACTGGCTCAAGTATTTCAGGTAAAGGCACAACAAAAGCAGCTTCAGCTTCTTTTCGATATTCGATGCAGTACCAAGATACGGTGCAGTGGTGATAGCGAGAAAATCTACCAAGTTTTGCTCAACCTTTTGAGTAACGCCATCAAGTTCACAGAAACAGGCCATGTTTTGCTTAAAATTGATAAGCGTGGTAACGAGCTCGGTTTTAGCGTAAGCGATACCGGCATGGGCATTAGCGATACAGGTAAAACCAAATTATTCAATGCTTTTGAACAAGCAGACGCATCAATCTCGAGAAAGTTTGGCGGTACAGGGTTAGGACTTGCTATTTGTAAACGACTCGTTGAGCTAATGGGTGGCGAACTAACCATTGAAAGTAAGGTTAACGAAGGGACTAATTTTGCATTTTCACTGCCAATTTGTATTGAAGACACTGAACCAAGCGACTCTCTTCTTCCTGTGTCCATCCCTTCTGAAGTACTTTGTATTCAAACACATAAAAGCGTAGAACAAGGCTGTCAAATCCTTTGTCAAACGTTACAAAGGTTCAATATTCACTGCCTCATAGCTGACCCAAATGAGAACCTTCTACCTAAACAAGCAGACTTTAGCATTGTTTTTTTACCTGTCGATGAGTCCAGCTGGAAAAGCTTTTTACGTCATGTCCAGTTTGGTGAATACCACGAGCTAAACTGCAATGTGCTAATAAGTCCGTTTAGCAAAGAAGAAGTGCAAAAGCGAATCGGAACATCCCTCTCTAAAAATATTCGGATTATCGAGCTTCCCTTCACGGAAGGTGAACTTATTTCCGCTTTGTCTCCGCTGCATGCGTCGACGAACAAAAAAACGAGTGAAGGGCTGGAAAGTAAAAAGTGGCGAACTAAGCGCCTATTGAATAAGCGCGTGTTAGTGGTCGATGACGACTTAATTAGCGTTGAAATAAGTCAGCAGATACTGAAAGATTTAGGCGTCAACGTGGTAACGGCGATGACTGGCGAGCTGGCGTTAGCGCTCTGCAAATCGAATACATTTGACGCTATATTGCTGGACTGCCACCTTCCAGGCATAACAGGTTATGACATCGCTGAAACGCTTACACATAAAGAAGGGTGTTATACCCCAATCATTGCGTTGAGCGCGGATGAAACGAATGAAGCGTCTGAAAAAGCGTTATCTGCCGGCATGTGTCATCACTTAGTAAAGCCCGCAACCGCAGACGAGATTGTACACACAATCGATATTCACATACACGCCGGATACATGGAAATTACCCCGCCAAGCGAGACAGACGCATTTATCGCCTCACTGCTGTCTTTTTACGATACTTATAGCCAGCGTAGCGTAATGTCTAATTTACTCAATATTTTTCACGAACCGACACACACCAGTCAGCTATTAACCGAATTACTTGCTGACGCCCAGAAAATAGGAGCAACAACATTAGAACGGTGTTTACATCGTTTTATGGAGGCGAAGCAGAGGCCTGATACTATCAACGCAAAGCACATTTCAGACATCTCCTTCGAGCTAGATGCAACACTTCGCTTAATTGCTCATACTATTGATAAAAGTGACGTGGGCAATGAGTGTAATGAAAACAGCGATGTGGACAATGCATCACTACGCTCTTCTTTAAAAGAGGTAAAACAGGCCCTTGAAGCCTACGATGCTAGGGCACTTGAGTTAATAACAGCGCTTGCAGCTCGCCACTTCGGGCTGGGTCATTCACATACGTTGAATCAATTGAAAAAGCTTGCCTCTATATATGATTTTGAAGGGGCTTTGGTCGTAGCGCAATCACTGATAGATGAAATTAATAATGACCGAACAGAATAAAACAAAACATAGATTTAGTATTCTCGTTGTTGACGACGAGCCGGCAAATATCGATATTTTACTTGGAATTCTTGGCCCTTTTTATGACGTTAAAGTAGCACCATCTGGCGCCATCGCTCTGAAAATAACGCAGCAGTTCACGCCCGATCTTATTCTGCTAGATATTATGATGCCGGGAATGGACGGGTTTGAAGTCTGTAGGCAGCTTAAGTCGGATAAACTATTGAGCCGTATACCCGTTATTTTTGTAACCGCGCTAAGTCAAGGCGAGAACGAAGAAAAGGGTTTTGAGTTAGGTGCGGTCGACTATATCACTAAGCCCGTTTCCCCCAGTATTGCGCTAGCCCGAGTTAAAACTCACACTAGCCTTGCGCACCAAATGCAGACAACTGAAAACCTTGTAGTCGCGCGCACAGAAGAGCTAACGAGAAGTCAACAGAGCGCCATTACCATGTTGGCAACAGCAGGGCATTACAATGATACGGACACCGGGCACCACATTTGGCGAATGGCGGCTTACAGTAAATGTTTAGCTATTGCATCGGGGTGGTCTTATAACGATGCATGTTTGCTTGCGCAAGCCGCTCCTATGCATGACACCGGGAAAATTGGTATACCCGATTCCATTTTGAAAGCCCCACGCCGGCTAACAAACAGCGAAATGGAAGTAATGCGAACCCACGCACAAATAGGGCATAAAATTCTTTCTCAATGTGAAACCCCGCTTTTTAACCTCGCCGCCGAAATAGCCCTATGTCACCATGAAAAATGGAACGGTACAGGTTATCCAGAAGGATTAACTGGCGAAGAGATTCCCGAAAGTGCGCGTATTGTTGCAATTGCGGATGTGTTCGACGCACTAACCATGCAACGCCCTTATAAGAAAGCATGGACTGACGATGAAGCGTTTGCACATTTAACAAATGGTGCCGGAGACCATTTTGACCCAGACCTAGTCGACTGTTTTTTATCAATTAAAGAAGAAATTATCGAAACTAAACGTTACTGGAATGCGTTAGAGGCAGAGGGGTCGATGATATCGATAGGCAGCTTGCTTTAACAGGAAAGATAGTTAATCACCCAGCAAACTTTACATTAAGTATCAACGCTAATTTAGGACGGGTCAACGGCAAGAAAAAAGGGTCGAATTCTCGACCCTTTTTATCGTGTGAAGCTTTAGCTCACGGTTTAACTTGCACCTAGCTCGGAAGCCAGTGCGTCAGCTTGGCGCTTTTCGCCTTGAACAAACTGTTTCCACTGCTGTGCCATAGCACGGCTTTTCTGATGCTTTTCCGCTTCTGCAAGCTGATTTAGCGCAAGTGCATACTGCTTTTTATTATACAGCGCCATGCCTTTAATCAAGTGAACCAAACCAGGGTTTCTTAAGTCACCTTTTTCAACCGCTCGATCAGCCGCTGCTATTGCGTCATCAAAACGCTCTTCATTAAGAAGAATTTGCGCTAACTGCGCGTCTAGCTCGCCATCTTCAGACAGTTCAGCCGCTTGCATCATTACTGGAATTGCTTTGTCTTGCTCTTTAGCAAGTGACCAGCTTTGTCCTAAGAACTTAAGGTTGCGCAAGTTTTTCTCAAGCACACCATCGTTCATCGCTTGTTCCATCAACTTAGCACCTTTATAAGGTACACGGTGATAGTAATAAAGCTGCGCCATGTTGAACACGTCAGCTGACGTATTAACAAAACCACGCTGATAAGCGGTTTCCATGATAGCCAATTGCTTGCGCTCTTCACCTAGCTCACCGTACATACCGGCTAGCTGGATCCAATACTTAGGTTCGTCAAACAACTTCACCATTTTAATAAGAACGTCTTTAACCTTTTGAGGCTGCTTTAGTTCATAGAAAATAGCACGTTGAAGAATTAACCAACCTTCATCAGGGATCATGCCTTCTGCTTCGTGATCAGCAACGGCTTCAGAAATCCACATTGCCGCTTCGTCGTACTGTTTATTTTGATAGTACGCTTGGGCCTTTATCACCTTGTTTTTTACAGGTACTGGACCGGTGTTTAGACTTTCCCAACGCTCCAAATAGGTGATGGTTTCGTCGTAATTACCCTGCATTAGGTTAAGCTGCGCCAAACTGAAAAGTGTGGTCATTTCAAACTTTTCAGGAATAGGCTGCTGCTCTACCACTTTGGCAAATGATTCCAGCGCTTTAGCGTAGTCTTCATTATTGTAATAAATGAAGCCGAAAAAGTTGTACATCATGGCTTTTTCGTAGGCGTTCATTGAGTCAGACTTATCTTCTACTTCTTTCAAAATAGCGATAGCTTCTTCAACGTTACCCGCTTCATCCGCTGCCGTTTGCGCGCGCGCTAGCTGCTCGTAAACCTTACCGCGCAGCGTAGGTACGCGACGGGTTTTCTTCTCGCTCGCTTTTTGCTCTTGCGCAACAGCGTCTGTGGCAACCAACATGCTAGGTACAGATACCGTGGCCGATGCAAATGCAAACGCCAGTGCACTAAGCAATGTATTCGTCTGTTTTTTCATCATGTTCTGTTACCCGTCAATTTGGAACGTAATACGGTTTTGCACACCAGAAACCTCTGTTGCTTCGCCATTTACCACACGAGGTTTATATTTGAACTTCATTGCAGCGTCAATGGCCGCTTGTTCGAATATACCTTCTGGGTTCGCTTCTACAACAATGGGGTCGCGCACCGCACCTTGCTTAGTTACTGTAAATTCCACAATAACGAAGCCTTCGATACCGCGCTGAAGTGCACGTCGTGGGTATACCGGCGCAACTTTAACGATTGGAAGGTATTCACCGTCGCCTGACTCAAGGGCTAAGCCCCCATCTAAAGAGATGTCGTCTCCCACTTCGGCACCAAAGTCCATCGACGTACCTTCTGCATCAGGAGAAGGCGAGTCCATTTGAGGTTGCTCCATTGGCGGAGGTGGCTCTTTTGGCTTAGGTGGCTTCTTCGGCTTACGATCTTTTTTCTCAACCTGCTCGTCCTGCTTAACCCTTACAAAGTCAAGCACGCTTCCCTTGGGCGGTTCAGTTAAGGCGCTGCCACCCATCTTGATAAGCGATTGCATCAAGAAGAACAGGCCTAACGTGATCGCAAGGGAAATAACAAATGCGATTAAATATCGTGGCATGATTTATTGCTCTTGGGCTGCAATCGAAACATCGTAAACGCCGGCGGCTCGCGACGCGTCCATAACCTTGATCAAGGTTTCTGTTGTGGCCTTTTTGTCAGCCTGAATAACAACAGTTCCCTGAGGGTTCTCAGCGTGCAGACGCTCAATGTTCGCCTGTACTGCACGAACGTCGATGCGGCGTTTGTTAATCCAAATTTCGCCTTTATCTGAAATAGCGATAAGAATGTTGGCGCGATCCTTTTTCACAGCCGTGGCTGCTTCTGGACGGTTAACATCAATACCGGCTTCTTTCACAAATGACGCAGTCACGATAAAGAAGATCAACATGATAAATACAACGTCCAGCATGGGCGTCATGTCGATGTTTGCTTCTTCCTCATCGACTAGGTTTTGAAAGTGCTGCTTCATAATAAATACCTTACCTTAACGCTTAACTAGCATTAACGTTGAATAATCAATGCATCCTCAAGATGCGTGCGTTCAGATTTCACCATACGAGTTAACCAGGTAGCGGCGAATACGCCTGAGAGTGCGCCAACCATGCCCGCCATTGTCGGGATAGTAGCTTTCGATACACCTGACGCCATTGAGCGGGCATTACCTGAACCCGCAATCGCCATTACATCGAACACTTCAATCATACCGGTAACCGTTCCCATCAAGCCCAGTAGCGGACAAAGCGCAACCAGTGACTGGATAATGGGGATGCTGCCGTTAAGGCGCATGGTTAACTGTGAAATCGTTTTCTGACGAACTTGTTCAGCGAACCAAGAAGAGCGATCTGCACGTGCAGTCCACATTGCTATCGCTTCTTTCTTGGCCTGCTTGTGCCAAACCATCAGATACATCGCACGCTCGAGGATCAAAAGCCACATAACGAATATCAGCAGACCGATGACCAGGAGAACCTGGCCACCTGTTTCTGTGAAGTCGCGAATTGCTTCTAGAAACTCGATCATGATTAGCCTCGCTCAGCGCGCTCTGCAATTACGCCAGACGCCTGTTCTTGTAGGATGTACACAATGTTCTTAGAACGTGTGTTTAGCATTGCATAAAGCAGTGTCATCGGAATCGCTACAACAAGACCTAGTACTGTTGTTACAAGTGCTGTTGAAATACCACCAGCCATTAGTTTCGGGTCACCTGTACCGAACAAGGTAATCGCTTGGAAGGTGTTAATCATACCGGTTACTGTACCTAGTAGACCCATAAGCGGTGCTACCACAGAGATAATCTTGATGATAGTTAGGTTGCGACCTAGCTTAGGTACTTCGCCCAAAATCGCTTCAGTAAGGTGAAGCTCTAGCGCTTCTACATCTGCGTTTGGATACTGGTCACGTACTTTAAGTACACGGCCAAGCGGGTTGTTTGTGTTTACTTCTTTGCTCTTAAGCTGCTTGTTCACTTTCATGCGCGTTAGCGTAAGGGTTACTAGGCGCTCAAGTGCAAGTAATAAGCCGAACGCACCAACGATAAGGATGATATATCCAACTACACCGCCCTGCTCTACACGCTCTTTAAGATTAGGCGCTTGAACAAGAAGACCTAGGATAGACCCTCCTGTTGGGTCGATACCGAACTGGACTAGCTCACCATTTGATGCTTGAAGCTCTGCCGCAGAATCGTTGTAACGGTCAGCTGGCTGGCGCACTAGTTCAGACACTGTGCCTGTTACACCGTTGTAGTCTAGGTATTTACCGTCGGCAACTAGCGCGAACGGACCTACACGTACTACAGATTTGTTCACTTTCTCGCCGCCTGCTTCAACAACGTCAGTGGTAAAGGTCGTCACCTTGCCTGATTCCGTCATTTCACGCTGCATTTCGAACCACACGCGCTCAATTTCTTCAATTGAAGCAAGCTTAGAGCTTGAACCCATGTCCTGTGCCATCTGATCCAAGAAATCAGAGCGGCCTGGGATTTGGGCTGAAATAACCGAGTTGTAGAATTTATTTTTCGTGTCACCAGCAATTTGCTGCAACACACCGAATAGTTCTTTTAGTGAACCTAGACGGGTGTCTAGTGCACCGTTTAAGTCAGCCAGTTTAAATTCGTTTTCTTCGAATTGAGTTTCAAGCTGCTCAGACTGCGCTAACATTTGATCGCGCTGCTGACGCGTTTCGCGAAGAATGCGATCTTGCTCTGCACGTTGCGCTTGGAAGTCGCGCTCGCGCTGTTTGTTTTGTTGTGACTGTGCAAACTGACCTTCTTCTAGTTGCTTAAGAAGTGCGTCTAAGTCCATTGCACGGTCGCTTTGTGCGAAAGCACCAACGCTGATGCTAAGGGCTGCTAGACCAACAGCGATACGTTTTACTGTGTTAAACATTCTCATCAACCTCTTAGTCTGTAATTGCCACTGGCAGCATTAGCAAGTCTGGTGCAAGTTGCTTCTTCGCCATGCGCAGACCTTTTGTAATTTGTGTACGATAGCTGCTATCAAGCTCTTCCCACTGACGGGTTTGCTTGTTCCAAACACCCTGCATGCTCGCATCGCGTGTTTGATAAATTAGCGCTGTACGACCAAGGCGTAGGAATTCAACATCACGCTCTTGACCGTTAATTGAATGAATACCGCTGTACGCTTCCATTGTGCGGCCGTAGTCCATCTCTACTTGGTAAGCTTCCATTACGCGACGGAATTTTTCAGACGCAGCAACGTCGGCACGGTCCATCATGGCGCGAAGGTCAGCTACGCGATTCGCGCGCTCTTCTGGAAGAAAAGGAACGTCTAGTTCAACGAACTGCTCTAAACCGTCAATCATACGCATCATGAGTGGCGTGATTTGACGCTCAACAACAGACACTTCATCAATAGCAGCGTTTAGGTCTGCCATTTCTTGTTCTTGGTTATTGATTTGCTTACGAAGCTGAGTGTTATAAACCTCAAGACCTTCGATTTCTTTCATCAATGTTTTGAACTGTTGAAGTTTGCTGTCAATCTGGTCAGTAATGCCGTTGATTTTTTCTTGCGACTTCGCTGCTGATTCGTTTATTTTCGCTGCCTCATCGACAACGGGTTTTAAGACTTCATCGTCTTGTGCAAGCACGGGTGTCGCGCTAAGCGCACCAGCTACAAGCAAGGCATTGATAAGCTTCATACATTCAAACCTTTAAAGTTAAAAGAAATCGGTTGTATCCGACTATAAATTTCTGCGCGTAGGATAGGAGTTTTCTGTGACAGTTTTATTACGAAACTGTCATAAATAGACCAAAAGTGTCATCTATTGCACATAAAAAAGGCCGCTGGTTAGCGGCCTCTGTAATAAGTTAAGGTTTAGAAGTCATATTTATATGACAACCTAATACCTGTACCCCTTGTCTCCGACCTAAGCAACGTATCATTGAATTCAATTTCACGATCTTCACCTAGGATATTTTGAACGCGTAATGTGACAGTGCTATTAAAGTCTGGGTAATACTTGTACACCATATCAAGTGAATGGAATGGTTGTTCGAAGTTATCGTCGAAACCGTCGATACCGGGAATTAGAATACGCTCACCAAATACGTTGTAGACGAGTGAGGCAGAGTGTTCACCGTTATCTGAGTCATAACCCAACTGCATGTTAAGTACATACTGAGAGTGACCCGTCATACGACGCTCAACATTAGTAATCGCCGCAGAAACACCGGTTTGCTCAACAATATTCTGACGATCTAACACGATTTCAGAATCACTGACAGTGATGTTACCTGTAGTAAACAAGTTGTCCCAGATACCGTCGCCAATAAAGGCCAAGTCTTGAAGGAATTCAACTTCGACACCATAGACCTCACCAGATTCTGCATTAGCGATACGAATTAGCGGTGGACCATCCTGAGCTGGAGATTGTACCGATTCAATTGGCGCTTCCATATCTTTGTAGAATAAGCCTACCGATACGTTGTTGCCTGCTTCACGGTACCATTCCCAACGTAAATCATAGTTAATGATATCTGTTGTGCTTACACCAGGTGTACCCGCAATCGGGAAGTTAGTTAATGGGTCTAGGTAAGTTGCTGATGACACTTCACGAAGATCCGGACGCACAACTGTTTGACCTATGCTCGCTCTTAACTGCATATCGTCTTCTAAGAAGTAAGTTACAGCAAGCGCTGGATAGAACCCGTCTTCTTGAAACGCTAACTGTGAACGATCCGCTTCGTCACTCAAGTCAAATTGGTTTGTACGCGGATCTAATGGCGCCACTACCTGACGGAAGTCTTCATAACGAGCACCACCAGTGAAGCGCCATTTGTTGTCATAGAAGAAATCAGCTTCTAGATAGTACGCATCAATTTTCTGACCCGCTACATAGTCATCACCAGCAATAGTCGTATCACGAATGATAGGTCGGCTAGACAAAGACAAGGTGTCTAAAACGCTGTCGCTGAAGATTTCGCTAAAGTCGTTACCATCTAATATTGAACGGTCTTCAACACCTAACGTATTGATATCGAAACGGCGGTTTTCTGCAGTACGAGTTTTGGTTACAAAGCTTGCACCCACTTTGTACTCAGTTTCCCACTTACCCATTGTCATTGGGTAAGTCACGTTATAGCCAAAGTTCTCCAAGCGGTCGTGAAGATTTTGGAAAGTATAACGAGCAGCAGTTTGTGCATCAGATAAGAAGATTTCGTTTTCATCGTCAAAAATACCATCTTCATTCACATCTTCCATAACGAAGCGTGCATTGAAGTTACCTGGCGCATAGCGTACCGAGCGGCCTAATGAGTATGTCCAGTCAATACCCATGAAGTTTAGCTCTGGGATGGTATGCTGGCCTTTAAGCTGATTGGTATATAGCGAGCGTTCTTCGTACTGAACATCAATATCTCTAATACGCAAGCCTTCTGCTTGGTTTAGGTTTTCAGTATTACCGAACATCTCGCGGATTTCGTCGCGCGTATCGTTTAGCACGATAAGGCTGTAATCAATACGATGTTGACGGTTATAGTCTACACCTAGTGTTAATAGTGAAGACCAAGTCACCGTTTGCTCTGTACCTTGGATATCGTCAAAGAAGCGTACATTGATAATGTCATCGCCGACTAAGTCAGGGTCTTGTAGCTCGTATTCTTCAGAAGAGCGGGTTTGGGCTGAATAACGTGAAGTTACCAAAAAGCCAAAGCGCCAGTCTTCATCGTAATCATAGCTGTCACCATAAGTGACATTCACGCGCATGTCAGGATCGGCAGACTCTCTTTCTAGCCCGTATTCTCTATTAACACCTTTGAACAGTTCCAATGCTTCTTCTGGCTCAAGATCGTCTAAGAAATTTTTTGAATCCCAACGTTCTTGAATAGCCGCTGAAACGCCACGAGTACCGTCGTCTTCACCTGTCCAATCGCGACCACCACCAGCATAATCTAACACATCACCAGAGTTTTCCGTATCGATACCAACCGCAGCTGATACGTTGAAAACACGCTGTGTAGGTATAGATTTCAATCGGATATTTACGTTACCACCACCGAATGCCGCGGGCATAGATGGTGAATACGATTTCTGAACCGCAAGGCTTTCGATAATGCTCGACGGGAACAAGTCGAGAGGTATTACGTTACGCGTTGGATCTGGGCTTGGCACGATTGCGCCGTTTAATTGTGTTGATGAGTAACGCTCACCAAGACCACGAACGTAGATGAAACGACCATCTACCAGTGTTAGACCAGTTACACGGCGAAGTGCACCCGCAGCATCACTGTCACCAGTACGAGCGATCTGCTCAGCACCCATGATGTCAGCTACGAAAGCTTGATTTTTTCGTTCTTCCATTACTGCCGTTGCCGTGCCCTTAAGGCGCGTACCGGTAGCGACAACTTCCTCAATCACTTCTTCTTCATTTGATTGAGCGAAAGCCATAGACGTTGGAAGCACAATGCTCGCTGCAACGGCTAGGCTGATGGGTTTTAGAAGAAACCTGTTAGCAGGTCTGTTCATGATGAACCTCTTTAGAAAGGAATACATTCACGAAAATAATTCGTGTCTTACAAACTTAAAAGCAAGTGCGCCACTGTTGCAACGCACTTGCTTGTTTTTAGCTATGCGAACTGTGTCTTATTCAAGACCAACAGTCCATCCCGCAGTCCAGTCATTATCAGCGTCTTTAACTGCGCCGATAAAGTCTACTGAAGAGAAGAAGCTGTCTAGCGTAGATACGTCAGTCGCTACTGTTGCATCTACTGTGTAAATACCGTTAAGTACTGTTGCAGTGTTATCAAGTAGGCTGTTACCTGCCTGCGCAGTGAACCAATCTTCTTGACTAAAGTCGCCAGAGTCTTTGATGTTTTCAGCACACGCTAGTACAGATGTTTCAAAAGTAAGCTGAGGCGTGTTGGTACCATCCATGTTAGCAAGTAGCGTAGTATCGCCATCGCTTAAGTCGGCTTCAAAACACTCACCCATACCCGCTGGACCAGTTACAACAAAGTTGTAAAGTTGTGCATTAGTTTGGTCGCGAAGTAGAACACCTTCAGAGTCTGCATCAGCAGTGTCGAACTCGTTACCAATGATAGTCATGTTAGCAACCATTGGGTTAGAGAACGCTGTGCCGTCGCCGCCGTCACCGTCGCCTTCAATTGCGCGGTTAGCATCAGAGTTATCTTCAGCGTGCTTAACAAGTACAAACTGAAGCTTACCTACGTAGCCGTTATCCCAGTCTACTGAGTCATCTTGAATGCCTGTTAGCGTAAGATACTTAACGTTTACTGCACCACCGAAGAACTCAACACCGTCATCTGCGTTTTTGTGAACTTGTACATACTCAACAGTAGTACCAGAACCCACACCGCCAAACGTAATACCGTTTAGTTCGTTATCTGGTGCAATTTCAAAACCGCCGTGCATTACACGTACATAGCGAAGTGTACCTGAGCTATCTGTGTTGTCAGTTCCGCCAAACACTGCACCTTCTTGTGCACCTTCAACCTGAAGTGAACATGACGTACCGTCTTGAGGGCATTTAGTTGATTCACCGTTACCTAGCACGATCATGCCGCCCCATTGACCAGCTTCACCCGCTTCTAGACCGCCAACAACGTGGTCACGTGAAGTGAATGTAATTGGGTTTTCAGCAGTACCGTTTGCGTTGATTTCAGAGTCACGGCTGATTACTAGGTAGTCGTTACCCGAAGCGCCGTAAACGGTTACGCCTGGCTCAACAGTAAGGGTTGCGCTGTTTTCTTTATCTCCACCTACAAATACTGCACCTGAAAGCGCGTAGAAGTTACCTTCTGTAAGCGTAAGGTCAGATGTAATAGTACCAGACACTTCACACGTAGTGGTTGAACCGTCTACTGGTGTAATTGAAGTGGTACCTGATGGACAGCCTGAAGCAGATTGTACTAGCTCGATGTTACCGCCACCGAAACCAAATGCCCAACCTTCACGCCAGTCAGTTTCACCAACCGCACCAACAAATGTGTTCGCTTCAAAGAAAGTATCAAGCAATGTAGACGCGTCGCCACCCGCTGTAAGAAGCGCGCTTTCTGCGGTTAATGTACCGTCAGGGTTTAGACCAAGGTTTGCACGGTCTTCAAACGCGATAAGCTGGTTGCCGTCTTGGCCTGTGAACCACGCTTCTAGGTCAACGGCACCTTCAGGTGAGTTAAACGGCTCAGAACATGCAATTGCTGAATAAGTCATGGTTAGGTCACCGTCAGAAAGGTTAGCTTGAACCGTTTCGTCAGTGTCCATTTCTAAACACTCGCCCATTGCTTCAGGACCAGTGATAAGGAAGTTCATTAGGTTTGCGCCAGTTTGGTCACGAAGTAGAAGACCTTCAGAGTCAGCATCGGCTGTGTCGAACGTGTTACCGATAACCGTCATATTTGCGATCATTGGCTTAGAGAATTCAAGGCCGTCACCGCCGTCACCGTCACCTTCGATACCGCGGTTAGCGTCAGAGTTGTCAGCAGCGTGCTGCACGTAAACATACTGAAGCTTACCTTTATAACCGTTGTCCCAGTCTACTGAGTCATCTTGGTTAGCAGTAAGTACAAGGTGTTTTGCGTTTACCGCACCACCGAAGAATTCAACACCGTCATCAGCGTTGCTGTGAACCTGTACGTAATCAACTTCTGTACCTGAACCAACACCACCAAAAGTAATACCGTTAAGTTCATTGTCTGGTGCAATTTCAAAGCCCGCATACTTAACAACAACGTACTTAAGGATACCAGAGTTGTCTGTATCGTCAGTACCACCGAATACCGCACCTTCTTCTGCACCTTCTACTTGAAGCGCACAGTCAGAACCATCTTGTGGACACTTAGTTGACGTACCGTTACCAAGGATAACAACGCCACCCCATTGGCCTGCGCCAACTTCATCACCTACCACGTCATTGAATGATGTCATAATGATAGGAGCAGATGCAGTACCTTCGGCTTCAATTTTTGAGTCACGGCTTACAACCAGATAATCTGCACCAGTACGACCGAAGATTATTGTACCTTCTTCAATAGCAAGCGTTACGCTGTCTGCTTTGTCGTTACCGATAAATACTGGACCTTCAAGTGCCCATACTGTGTCGTTAGTTAGTGTGATTACGCCTTGGTCGTCTGCGTCATCTGCAGTTAAACGACCGGTAAGTACACGAACTTCAACGTCTTGACCGAATGCGTCGCTTACTTCGCCGCTAAGGAAAGTACTTGATTCACCTGGAGCTGTATCATCTGAACCTGTATCGCCACCAGTATCGCCACCAGTATCACCACCAGTGTCGCCACCGTTGTTATTAGTTACGCTGTTATCAATATCGCCTTCACTGATATTGATGTCGCCGCCACAGCCTGCTAGCACAAGCGCTGTAGCGATAGCCGAAGCTTTGAAAAGTTGCTTAAGTTCCATGTGTTTCTCCAAGTACGGTATAATTATGGATTTTGAAAACGCGGAAACTTTACCTAAGGTAGATGACACATTTGTTACATTAAGGCGCTGTAACAAAAGTTTCACAGAAAAAGTTCATTTTTGAGCTAAAAAAAGCAAGTTAAAACCACTAACTCCGTTCAAGCTTTTAGTTTTTAACTATTTTTTTGATACTAGCAAAATAATCGCCGTTTCATTGGCTGTGATGTAAAAGAGGTTACTCGACGTCGGTTCAAGTTAAAAAAGCACAAGATAGATGCCATTGGGTGCATGGCTGCATTTTTTATGACGCTATTATGACAGGCCGCGCTATGGCAAAAAACTGTGTAAACACTATAGCTTGGCGCTTAATTATTCACTCAACAAACGACGCTGACGAACAAGCACATCTTCACGAATGGGGAAATACCCATCCCTTAATACTTGTCGCTGCCCTTCTTTAGATAATATGTACCGTAAAAACTCTCGTTCTAGGGTGGGTAACGGTTCGCCCGGCTTTTTATTGATAACTAAATAAAGAAAGCGAGCAAAGGGGTAGGATTCATTGCGAACAGTATCGATAGACAGGGGGATTAAGTTGTCCATAGACTCACCTAATGGCAGTGCGCGCACGCCCGCGGTTTTATAACCATAGGCAGCATAACCGATGGCGCCAGTACCGCTGGCTACCGACAGCACCACCGATGCGGAACCCGGCTGCTCGTTCACCGTATTTTTAAAATCGCCGTCACACAGCGCCATGACTTTAAATAAACCATAGGTTCCCGATACTGAGTTCCGGCCATATAGCCGGATAGGAGAGCGGTACGCTACGTCATTCACCCCGAGTTGAGACCACGTCGTAATTTCATTATCGCTACCACAAAACTGGGTCTCGGAAAAAACCGCATCCACCTGCTCAAGGGTCATACCCGGTAGCGGGTTGCGTCTATCAACAAAAATTGCGATGGCATCCATTGCCACTTTTAATACTGTGGGCGGATAACCGTGTGTGCGGGTGAAGTCTCTTATTTCGCTAGGCTTTAGTTCACGACTCATTGGCCCTATTGTCGCGGTGCCTTCGATAAGCGCTGGAGGGGCAGTCGATGAACCCGAAGCTTGAATTTGAAAGCCTACTTGAGGATAAAGCGTTTTAAACTCTTGAGACCAAAAGGTCATTAAGTTCGCCAATGTGTCTGAACCTACTGAAGATATCTTCCCCGCTACGCCCGGTACACGTTCGTAAGCCGGCACTTGATAGGCTTTCGTCACGGTCTGTTCATGCTCTTGCTCTAAAACCACGGCTGGCGTTTTTAACGACAATAGAGTACAACCCAAAAAGACCAAGCTTAACAGGCTAAAACGATGTAAACTCACTGATACTCCCCCGTAATCGCCTGGTGTTCTGATTGCATAACTATCACATTCAAAAACCTTAAACACTACAGCTGCTCAGCAATAAGTTCTTTATCTAATACAAACGAGAAGTTACTGCCCTCGCCAAGTGTACTCGTAATCTCTAGGCGAGAATTATGATGACTTAGCACGTGTTTTACAATGGATAGGCCCAGCCCCGATCCGCCGGTTTTGCGAGAGCGCGCTTTATCCACGCGATAAAAGCGCTCGGTAAGGCGGTTTAGATGATTTGGCTCAATACCATCACCGTTATCTACCACAGAAAATTGCGCGCCATTGGGTTTACGTCGCCAGTACACATTAATTTCACCACCGGCAGGTGTGTAGTGCACCGCATTGAACACCAAGTTTGAGCAAGCACTTCTAAGTTCGGTTTCTACGCCAAATACATAAAGCTCTTCATCAATATGAAAGTTTATTTTGTGGTTCTTTTCTTTATTGAGCGCCTGTGCTTCTCTTTCCACTTGGGCTAGCACTGTAGGAATATTGACCACGTTTTCGTAAATGCGTTCTGAACTTGCCTCAATGCGTGACAATACCAGCAAATCTTCTATCAGGTTTTGCATGCGATGGGTTTGCGATGTCATTTCCTTCATCGCTTTATGCATAAACGGGTCTGATTCTTCATCTACAGGAAGAATTTCCAAATATCCATTAATCACCGTTAGCGGCGTGCGAAGCTCATGAGATACATTGGCCACAAAATCTTTGCGCATTTCTTCAAGTTGAGAAACCCGTGTTATATCACGGGCAATAAGCAGCAAGTGCTCTTCCCCGTAGGGCATGATGCGATATTCAAAGGTTTTATTCGGATTAGTTGGCGACGGTACTTCAATGGGGTATTTATAGTTACCTGCATGAAAGTACTGTATAAACTCAGGATGTCGCAGCAAGTTGTCTATTCGACGGCCTGAATCCTGTGGCCACTTAAGCCCTAAATCTAGTCGCGCTAGGCGGTTACACCAAATAATACACGCCTTAGCATCAACTACCACAGCGGCATCTGGCAGGGCTTCAGAACCTTCTCTGAAGCGCTTAACCAATTCGCCCAATTCCTTGCGTTTATTGCGGTTACGGCGCTGAAGATAGTAAATGCCTTCATAGATATGCTCCCACACGCCACGCACAGTAGGTGGAGACATCTTACGGCTATGCCATAGCCAACGGTTAAGTTTATAAAGGTGCCAATAATTAAACAATAAGAGCAGGGTTGCACCTATCGCTACTGCGAACAACATGTCATCCAAATACCACCCCACCAGCGCAAAAACCACAAGGAATAGCACTAATCGCAGTGTACTTCTCAACCAAGAGAAAGGGTAATACATGAAATAACTCGCGTTGTTAATGGTGGAAAATACATTCGCTCAAAAAGCGTAAAGGCAAGAGGGAATAGCGCATTGCCACTCCCTTAACATCTTCGTTAATTACAGTTTAGTAGAAAAACGATAGCCCGCACCGCGTACGGTTTGGATCATAGCATCATGGCCATGACGAGAGATAGCTTTGCGCAGGCGTCGGATATGAACGTCTACCGTTCTATCTTCTACATACACGTTTGTTCCCCACACGTTATCAAGTAAAAGTTCTCGACTGTACACACGCTCTGGGTGCGTCATAAAAAAGTGTAATAACTTGAACTCAGTTGGGCCCATGTCTAGGGGCTCTTCGTTAGCCATAACACGGTGGGAAACCGGCTCTAACTTAAGCCCGTTAAATTCGATAGGCTCTTCGTTTGAGGTCGGTGTTACTCTGCGCATGACCGCTTTTATTCGCGCCACTAACTCTTTAGGAGAGAAAGGCTTGGTGACGTAATCGTCAGCACCTGCGTCAAGGCCGCGAATTTTGTCTTCTTCTTCGCCACGCGCGGTAAGCATAATTACCGGTATATCACGGGTAAATTCATGTTGCTTTAAACTTTTCGCTAGCTGTACACCGCTTCCTCCCGGCAGCATCCAATCTAATAAGATTAAATCCGGATAGGGTTCGCAAATTTTTTCTTGCGCGATGTCATAATCTTCGGCTTCAATAATATTAAAGCCCGACTGCTCAAGTACGAACTTAAGCATTTCACGGATAGGCGCTTCGTCCTCAACCACCAACACTGTACGAGACATCGTTATATTCCTGCTCATTATTAAACGCCGTTATTATTAATGTGGTCTGTGACAGTTTTATTAAAACGATTACATTAATGTGTCAAGTTTAATACGGTAATAAAACAACTTCGCCCAAAGTTTAAGCGCTTAATCTTGTTTATTATTTCTTTTACGCATATTCTTGAATCGTCGAAATTACCAATCACTCTATGCTAAAACGCAACGCTCGAAACTATGTATAGAGAATATAGAGTCTGATGTAACAGGGGTATGTTTATCAATGACTGCGGTCAAGACAGGGTTATCAAGGAAGCTCTTAGCCAGAGTGTTATCGGTGTATTTCTCGCTGACTCTTCTGGTAACAATAGGACAGATCTTCACAGAGTACCTCAGCACTAAAAATCACGTAGAAAGCGAACTTCAAACTTTGAAGAACACGTTTTCCTCTAGCCTTACCCGCGCAATGTGGGAGCTCAATAACGATCAGGTCCGCGCCATCTCCGAAGGGCTGATGTCACTGCCCATCGTTGAAGGCCTACAGGTTCGCGGAGAAAACGGCAACTACATTGCAGACTATGGTATTCGTGCAAAACGTTCACTTGCGCCCATTGATCGCGAAGTTATCGAAGACCATTCTGGCGGGGTATTCAGCTACAGTTTCCCTCTCGTTTTTAAGTTTTCGGGACGCGAATCAACGGTGGGTGATGTTACCCTTTATTCTAGTTTTGATACTATTTTTAGTCGCATAGAGGTGGGCGTATTTTTCCTTATCGGAAACGCTATCGTAAAAACCACATTTCTTGTATTTCTGTTCATGACAGCCTTTCGCACTATGCTCTCAGAGCCGCTTCAAAGTATTACCGAACAAATGGGTAACTTCGACCCCGAGCACCTCAGAGACAGCAAAATCAATATAGAGCTAGAAGACGATAACGAGCTTTTACAGCTCAAAGAGTCGTACAACGGCGTCATTGACGATTTGATAGTTTCGAAAAACAATCTTAACGACGCCAAAAGCGAATTAACCCTCGCCAACAGAAAGTTAGACGACCAAAACCTTATTTTAGAACAAGAGGTGGCAAAGAAAACCGCTTCTCTTTCTCAAATTATGCTGGATTTGGAGCAGCAAAAAGACGAACTTATCGCCCATCAGCGGGAGTTGCGCCAAGAAAACGAGAACCGTCAGTACATAGAAGCTGAGCTTAGAAAACGTAATCAAGAATTAGCTAACTCCATGAATACGCTTCGTCAGACTCAAGAACAACTTGTAGAGTCTGAGCGAATGGCGTCGCTTGGTGGTTTAGTTGCAGGTATCGCCCATGATGTGAATACGCCGTTAGGCGTAAGCGTTACCGCAGCAAGCTTTCTTCAAGAGCGCCTAAATAACCTAAAAACCGACTTTGAAGATAAAAGCCTAACCAGTAAAAGCATGTCGAGCTTTATTGATGAAGCAGAACAAACCGCCCTACTGCTACTGAACAATTTAGAGCGCGCTTCTGATCTCATTGCCAGTTTCAAGCAAGTAGCGGTAGACCAGACAAGTGAAACAGAACGAGAATTTGTACTTGGCGACTACATTAATGAGATTATTCTGTCGCTTAAACCAAGCTTTAAACATACCGAGTATGAAATTAATGTCTCTTGCCCCGACAACTTAGTAGTGAAATGTGCGCCTGGCGCTATTGCACAAATTGTTACCAATATGGTTGTGAACTCGCTTACCCACGGCTTTGAAGGTAAAACCACCGGCACCATTAATTTAGTGGTGAAAGACGCGGGTGACAATGTGGTTATCGACTACACCGATAATGGTAACGGGCTAAATGAAGAGGCATTAGAAAAACTGTTTGACGCCTTCTTCACAACAAAACGTGGACAAGGCGGCAGTGGCTTGGGAACGCATATTATGTATAACTTAGTGACGCAGTCACTAAACGGGCATATTGAAGCGCAAAGTGCGCCAGAGCAAGGCTTGCATTATACTATTCGCTTCCCCAAAAAGAGTACATGACACGCCTAGTATTCATTTTTAGACAGGTCGCACGTTAAGCGTACAATCATGACTTAATACCTTTTTATTCAATTGCGCAGTGCCACTTACATTGGTACGCTTGCGCCCTATTTTTATCAAGAGAATGCTTACACTATGTGGTTTAAAAATGTAAAAGCCTATCAAATTACTCAACCGCTATCGCTAGATGAGGGCGATTTAGAGCGTGCCCTTAACGAGCATGCTTTCCGCCCGTGCGGCAGCCAAGATATGGCAACTATGGGGTTTGCTTCCCCGTTTTCTCAGGCTGGTAAGCAAGGCACCATGTTTCACGTTGTTCAACAGCGTTTTTGGATAACGCTAAAGAAACAAGAAAAGATTCTTCCTTCTGCTGTGGTTAATGCTGAACTTGATGAAATGGCAGCCAAGATAGAAATGGAAACAGGCTCGCCGGTTGGCAAAAAAGCCAAAGCCGACCTTAAGCAAGAAATTCAAACCCGCTTGCTGCCTCAGGCCTTTACAAAAAACACCTACACTCATGGTTTTATCTCGTTAGCCGACAATTTGGTGGTGGTTGATGCGTCTTCTGACGGCAAAGCCGAAGCCTTTTTGGCCATGGTAAGAAAGGCCATAGGCTCGCTGCCTGTTGTGCCGTTTACGCGCAGAAGCCTTCAAAGCGAACTTACCCATTGGGTTACTGAGGCAACGCCTGAAGGCGTAGGCTTACTTGAAGAAGCTGAATTTAAATCAACTGATGACACAGGCAGCGTTATCCGCTGTAAAAACCAGCCGCTAGACAGCGAAGAAATTACTATTCACCTAGATGCAGGTAAGCTGGTCCAAAAAGTCGCATTTGAATATGCAGAGACGCTAGCGGCTGTTATGTGTGAAGATGGTGCCATTAAACGCATTAAGTTCACCGACCGCATTAAAGAAGAAACTGACGACGTACCAAAAGATCAGGTAGAAGCGCGCCTTGACGCGGAATTTGCGCTGATGTCAGCCGAAATTTGTACGCTGCTAAACTTCCTTCGTGGTGCGCTTAATCTTAACGACGATAGTTTGTGAGCGAGCGATCAGTAGAACGCAATCTATTCTCTAATATCAATTGAGCATTTAATTCAAAGCCTAATCACTATTACAGTAATTAGGCTTTTCATAAATATCCCTAGAGTACCGTTTCTAATTAGCTTGCTTTTGTAGAAGCGATTTTTTACAAAGGCTTTCTAGCCGCTCAAAAAACATTACTTAGCCACTTTAAACAGGGTAGTGAATTACCACAACAAAGCGCGTTTCTCCTACTTCATCTCGATAACCGTGTGGCTGATCTGCGTGCAATATACATTGCTCTTGCGCTTGATAGGCTTGCCATTGACCATCTTGCAAAACCCCTAACTTCCCTTGTAATACGTGAATGTGTTCTGTTACACCTATTTGGTGCGCCGAAGAGTGCTGCTCATGAAAGTCCTTCAAGCAAAGCTCAAACATTTCAAACTGAGTGACTGCATTAAACGGGAATAGCGTTTTAATGGTTACGTTTGGGTCGTTAGCGAACTTATCATCTGCGTGTTGAGACGTAGGCGCTGTTTCGTCACCAGACAAGAAAGAAGAAAAAGAACACGCAAGACCTGTGGCTATTTTCCACAGAGTCGCGATAGTTGGGCTAGACTCACCTCGCTCTATTTGCCCAAGCATGGCTTTGGACACCCCTGTTAATTTGGCGGTTTTATCAAGTGAAAGGCCTCGCCCTGTACGAACTGATTGCAGGTGTTGAGCAATGCTTTTTGAAATAGCAGAAGGCTGCGCATTTGCTTTTGTCATGTAATGAAGGCCTTTTACTTCGTCTCTAATGTTGATAAAGCAGTTGTGCGCTATAACGCACAAATGGTAAGTTACCTATTGTACGTTATAGCGCACAAAAAGGTAGAGTAGCACATAAATAGACGCTAAAAGCGTGTTTTTATCACTCAGTCGATTCCAAATCGAAATTCCATCACGAGGGTTTTCATGAGTAAATGGAAGTTAAGTCATATCAGCGCAGGGCTTACCGCCGTTACGGTAGGTTACAGTAGTTCTGTCGTTATTATCATTGATGTGGCACGTAAGGCCGGCGCTAGCGATGACATGGTAATAAGCTGGTTATTCGCGCTTGGACTAGGCATGGGTATTACCTGTATTTTATTTTCGTGGCTATCCAAGCTGCCCGTTGTTACCGCTTGGTCTACCCCTGGCGCCGCTTTCTTGTTAACGAGTATCGGTAATTACCGTTTAAGCGAAGCCATTGGTGCTTTTGTAATATGCGCAATGCTTTCTCTTGTAACGGCTCAAAGTCGTAGCCTGCTTAAACAAATTAGTCGGATTCCGCCTGCAATCTCATCGGCACTTTTGGCCGGTATTCTCTTACCTATATGTCTTGCTATATTCAGTGATGTGAACGATGCGCCGCACTTAGTCGCGTTATTTCTCGCGGTTTATCTAATAGGAAGCCGGCTATTTCCCCGTTATCTAATGCTGTTACTGCTGGTTATGTCGGTGGGCATTAGTATGTTTATGAGCAGTGCAGACGGTGGTGTTGCTTTAACAAGCGATTCATCAGGGCTGTCATCAATATTTGCCCTGCCCGTGCCTATTTGGGTAACACCCACTTTCTCGCTAAGTGCCACTATTGGGTTAGCCTTTCCCCTTTTTCTTATTACTACACTTTCTCAAAACTTACCTGGTATTGCTATTCATCACGCCCACGGCTATACACCCGACCATAAGCCTATTTTATCAGGTATCGCCATTGCTCAAGCCCTATTAGCACCATTTGGAGGCTTTACCTTTAACCTAGCCGCTATCACAGCAGCATTGTGCATGGGTGAACAAGCGGATAGTGAAAAGTCACAGCGCTATAAAGCGGCTATTGCAGCCGGTGTGGCGTATATATTTATGGGGCTTTCAGCGTCTGTGGTCGTAGCATTATTTGTTAGCATGCCCAGTATCATTATTCACCTACTTGCTGGGCTAGCTCTGTTAGCTACGCTTCAAGGGGCGGTAGTTCGTGCTATGGAAATAGAACATCACAGGGCCCCTGCACTGCTTACTATGCTGTGTACTGCGTCAGGCTTTAGCTTATTTTCTATGACTTCAGCAGTGTGGGGGTTGGGGCTAGGCTTAATATTGCTGTATGTTCAAAAGAAACCTGCTAACGCCTAGTGTTGCTTATTTAGCGCTGTACCCATAGCAACTTACATAACAAAAAGGCCGATACGTTTTGAAGATTCACTTCTGTATCGGCCTAACATTATTGTGTAGATCTGGGGGTAGCTTAACTGCTTATAAGAAAATTTGCTTCGCTGCGCTACTTAGCTCTTCGAATTCATCAGAGTGTAGTTCACCCATATCTTCTACAACACCGCGCTGTATCGCTAAGTTTAAAATAGCATCTTTTTGACTGCCGGCAGCCCCTGAAACCGCCGCGCCAACACGTACAAAATCGATATAGCTTAGGTTATCAGGCAGGTAGCTTAAATCTTTCCAGTTTTTAGCCACATTAACGAAACTATCGCCGAAGCCCCATTCTCTCATTATGCTCGCGCCGATTCGCCCCGACAATTGATCTATCGCAACTTCAAGAAATGTTGGGTTAGCAAATACTTCAGGGTGGCGCTCTGCTTCGGTTAAAATAGGCAACACACCAATGTTATGAACAAGGGCTGCCAAAGTCATAGTATCCATGCTCATTTCACGATTTTTAGTCCGGGCGATATAAAGCTGTAAAACCGCCATGGCACTAGACACTATGTTCACAGTATTGGCCCATTCCTGCTGTAAATACCGAGCAACCACGTCGTTTTTCGATACAAATAGCTGTTCCATTGCCAAGGCAGTAGAAATGTTCTTAATTTGTCGCAGACCAATACGCGTTACCGCCTGACTAATTGAAGTCACTTTAACGCTACGCCCCATATAAGCACTATTAGCAATTTTAATCATTCTTGCGCTTAATGACGGGTCCTGACCTATAACCTCGCCCATTGCGTTTAGGTTTATATCAGGGTCGTCAGCTGCTTTACGAACTTTCAATGCGATAGCAGGAAGTGTAGGAAGGACGAGAGTATCGTTGTTAATTTTTTCAACCAAGATGGTTGAAAGCGCGTTCTGTGTAGACATATTTCTACCCTTAGGAAGTTCCAAATAGCCCAGAAGGCAATCAGTTGCTGTATCAGTTAATCAAGTTGGTACTCGTAAACCAGCATCAACTATGACCGTTTATGCTTTGCTCTCCCTGCTTTATTAGCATAAGGCATTATTCGTTACGCAAAAATACAGGAGGTTTATTGTTTTATTATGATATTTCTATCACCATACTATAGTAGCGCTTCGGTTTCGACCAACTAAAAAATAGCAATTATCTAACCGGGGTTTTCGCACCGACCGAGTAACCAAAGCTTTTAAAAGTATAGACAACCAGTAGCAAAGCACTATTCAAATTACACAAATAATTTTCATACTTTTGTATAAAATCAAAAGCATAGCTATAGTGAGCTAGCTATTTTTCGACAGATAACACGGTAACCTTCATTATGAAAAACACACTTTCACATTACACTCCTATTGCTGCCGCAATAGCGGGGTTATTTATGCTTACAGCGTGCGGTAAAAGCGCCGACACAACACAAACAACAACGGCAAAACCCGAGACGACAACAGAGCAAACCTTGTTAGTTGACGAATCTCGCTTGTCTATTTATCACGGTATAGACCTTACTAGCGATTTGTCACACCTTAGTGACAATCAGCACAAAATGCTTTCGCTGTTAATCGATGCATCAAAAATCATGGATGACTTATTCTGGAAACAAGCGTTTTTTGAAGATAAAGATGTATTTCTTTCATCAATAGACGATGAAGACGTCCGCCACTTTGCTGCCATTAACTACGGGCCGTGGGATCGCTTAAACGGAGATACCCCTTTTATTAGTGGCTATGATGACAAAGCGCCCGGTGCTGAATTTTACCCCCATGACATAGATAAAGCCGAATTCGCTACGGCAAGCTTTGAAGACAAACAAGGCCTTTACTCTATGGTAAAACGTGATGAAGCAGGTAACCTTTATTCAGTGCCTTATTCAGAAGCATTTAAAAGCGAGTTAATGAAAGCCTCTGATTTACTTAAAAAAGCATCAGAGCTGGCGGAAGATGAGAGCTTCAAGCAATACCTGCAGCTTCGCGCCGAAGCACTTTTATCCAATGACTACCTTGCCTCTGACATGGCATGGATGGATATGAAAACCAACCCGATTGAGCTTGTTATCGGCCCCATTGAAAGCTATGAAGACCAACTTTTTGGCTATCGCGCTGCGTTTGAAGCTTACGTACTTATTAAAGATCTAGCGTGGAGTGAAAAGCTCGCAAAGTATGCGGCTTTCTTGCCTGAACTACAGCAAGGCCTGCCCGTCGCTGAAGCCTACAAAGCCGAAATGCCGGGCTCGGACGCGGACCTTAACGCATACGACGTCATTTACTATGCGGGCCATTCTAATGCAGGCAGTAAAACCATTGCCATAAACCTGCCTAACGACGAACGGGTTCAGCTAGAAAAAGGGACCCGACGTCTGCAGCTTAAAAACGCTATGCGTGCAAAATTTGATACCATTCTCGTTCCTATCGCAGATACGCTCATTGTACCTGAGCAGCGCAAGCACATTACATTCGACGCTTTTTTCGCGAACACCATGTTTCACGAAGTGGCCCACGGTTTAGGGATTAAAAACACCCTGGACGGTTCAGGTACCGTGCGCGGCGCACTAAAAGAGCATGCATCAGCCCTTGAAGAAGGTAAAGCAGATATTCTTGGCCTGTATATGGTACAAAGCCTTCTCGAAAAAGGTGAGATTACCGAAGGCGCATTAGAGGATTACTACGTAACCTTTATGGCAGGCATTTTCCGTTCAGTGCGTTTTGGTGCAAGTTCTGCACATGGCAAAGCCAACATGATTCGCTTTAACTTCTTTGCTCAACAGGGCGCATTTGAAAAGACCGAAGACGGGCTATACCGGGTTAATATGGAGAAAATGGGCGCTGCGGTAGAAGCGCTATCGGAACTTATTCTTACCTTACAAGGTGATGGCGATTACGATGGCGTGGCTGAATTGGTTGAGACAATGGGTGTGATTAAACCTGACCTTGCATCAGATTTAGCGCGCTTAGAGGCGGCGAGTATTCCGGTTGATATTCACTTCAACCAAGGTAAAAAAGTACTAGGGCTTAGCGAGTAACTTCGTTAGCTTACTTAAATACCAAAAAGGCCGCTTTCTAAAGCGGCCTTTTTATATGACAGGGTGAAACCTTGCTATTCAACGTGTTGTTTCATATTTTCCGTGTACGGAGGCCACCCCAAAGGCTTACCCGCTAGCACGTGAAGATGAATGTGATAAACCGTTTGCCCGCCATATTCATTACAGTTCATGACAGTGCGGTAACCCTGATCGGCAAACCCTTCTTCTTTGGCGATTTTAGCCGCTACAAAAGAAAGATGCCCCACCACTTCCCTGTCTTCTTCAGCAATATCATTGACTGTAGCAATCTGCTTTTTCGGAATTACCAGAAAGTGATAAGGAGCTTGAGGATTAATGTCTTTAAACGCCAGCGATAAATCGTCTTCATAGAGAATCTCTGCTGGGATTTCTTTATTGATAATTTTATCGAAAATAGTTTCTGCCATATCTTACTTCCCTTATCAAAATGTTGTTTCTCGCAAACTTTAGGGCTTAAGTACAATTGTTCAGCTATACCTTTGAAGCTACGTACTATGCCCTGTGCGAATTCATATCCAATTCTTTACTACGCTTTCGCTGTTTTATCTTTTATTCGCTCACGCTTAAGCAAAGACAAACCACAAAAGCACAGCACCTAACGCTAAACGGTAAATAACAAAAGGCAGCATACCAATGCGTGCAATCCAGCTTAGGAATAAATAAATACACAAATAAGCGCTAACAAATGAAAAGGCGGCACCATAAAGAAGCGCATACCAATCCACCGCTTCATTGGCACTTAGCAGGTCGAGGGTTGCTAAAAGCCCGGCACCTAGAATAACCGGAATAGAAAGCAAAAATGAAAATCGCGCGCACGCTTCACGTTTTAGCCCTAACATAAGACCCGCGGTCATAGTGATACCTGAACGAGACGTGCCCGGTATTAAAGCCAATACTTGTGCTAAGCCAATATATATAGCTTGCTTTAGGGTTAAGCCTTCAAGCTCTTGCTCTCGTTTTGCGGTCGCGTCGGCATACCAAAGTAATAACCCGAAGATAATCGTCGTACCCGCAATAACAAGGGCAGTTCGAGCGTTTTCTTCTATCCAGCCTTTCATAAGAAAGCCGATAATAACAGCCGGAATCGTACCAACGATCACATACCACGCCAGCTTGCTGTCGGTGGACTGCTGTTTACTGAAGCCTTGCGTGACCCACGCAACCGTCATTTGCCCTATCTCTTGACGGAAGTAAATCATCACGGCCAATAGACTCCCCACGTGCACGGCAACGTCAAAGGCTAGCCCTTGGCTTACCCACCCCAGCAATTCGGCAGGCAAAAGTAGGTGCCCAGAACTGCTAATAGGAAGAAATTCAGTTACGCCCTGAATAATTGCTAAAATAATGATTTCAAAAAGTGTCATTCCTTTGCTTAACTCCAAGTAAAGTCAATTGGCCATAATTGCTGTTTCTGTTTATCAAATTTTTGCCACATTTGGGCGTAGGTTTCTTGCGTTTCAGGGTGAACGTCATTTGGCACAAGCTCAGCTAACGGCCAGAGCACAAAGGCGTTGTAGCAAATTTCTTCGCGAGGCAGAACCACAGGTGTTGTTGTTACTCTACTATCATAAGTAAGCAGATCTAAATCAAGGGTTCTTGCACAGAACTTTTTGTCTGTGTGTACCCTACCATTGTCTTTTTCAATGCCTTTGAGTGTGGCGCACACCTGTCCAATATTTTTAGACGTCGTAGCCCTCGCTACCGCATTGTAAAAAGGGCTGCCGTTAAATCCTACCGCTTCGCTCTCGTATACAGAAGACACGGTTACATCGGAAAAGTGCTGCTTTAGTGCCACTAAAGATTGTTTAGTGTAACGCTCGCGCTCAATGTTTGAGCCAATACTTATTAAAACGGTATGTGAGGACATCAAACGCGCTCTTTACTCATTTCAACTGCCACGGTTTTCGCATTAGGAAGGATATTTGGTTTTACTATTTTAAGCGTTATGGCCGATACCGCAAAGTGTTCGCATACGGCGTCCATCACTTTGCTTCCAAACGCTTCGAGTAGTTCAAACGTACTTTGTTTACCTACATCTACAATACACTCTGCCACTTTCGCGTAATCTACGGTATCTGCTACGTCATCGCTTTGCATTGCGGCGCATAGGTCAACGTCAAGTGTTACATCAAGCAGCAGTTGCGTTGTGCGTACTCGCTCCCAATCATAAACACCAATCAGGGTGTCGACTTCAAGCCCTGTTATATAAATTTTACCCATGGATTTTTTCATCTTGTACTGTTATCAACCAGTTAAACACAGTGATACTGGTCTTACTACTGCGCTTTTACCCACATTATTGTAGGTAAACAGTGGTATATCGCATTTGGATGGAGTAGCTTTACGCTTGTGTGGCACAACTATACCGCTGTATGACAACTGGGGGCAACCAAGGTTTTATAATTTTAATAAGCGCAAAGCCTGCTAACCTGTAGTGTGTGAATTTCAGTCTCGATAAAAAGCAACGGTCTTTAAACAAAACCTTTTATAACTAGAATGATAAAATGACTCCGCTAACTCTGTTGATGATTACTGTTGCCTATCTCTTTGGCTCGCTTTCCAGCGCAGTAGTGATAAGCCGCCTATTCGGTTTACCCGACCCGAGAACCGCAGGTTCCAAAAATCCCGGTGCCACCAATGTTTACCGCTTAGGCGGTCGCATTCCTGCGCTGTTAGTACTGATTATGGATATTTTAAAAGGGACAATCCCAGTCTACGGCAGCTATTTTTTAGGGCTAAACCCCATTGTATTGGGTGTCATTGCCATCGCGGCGTGTTTAGGTCACATTTTCCCACTGTATTTCGGTTTTAAAGGCGGAAAGGCCGTCGCAACCGCGTTTGGCGCTATGCTTCCTATTGGCCTCGACCTAGCAGGCTTACTCGTTCTCAGCTGGGTGGTGGTCGTCTTTCTCACCGGTTACTCTTCTTTAGGGGCGCTTATTGCCGTGTCGCTCGCGCCCCTATTTACTTTTTTGATTAAGCCTTTGTATACCATTCCGGTAGCCATGCTTTCGCTGCTTATTATTCTGCGTCACAAAGACAACATTACCCGTCTAATGGCAGGTAATGAAAGTAAAGTGTGGGACAAGGGTAAAGTTAAAGAGTAAGACCTTGTGCCAAGACGTCTAGCTCACCGTCAATAGGAGTTAGTGGCGTAATACCCAATATTTTTGCCAGTGCAGGGTAAACCTCTAAATTGCTAAACGCCGGTAATGTCTTATTTATTTTAAAGGCGGGACCCGTAGCGACGAAGGTTGCGCCCATATCAGGCAGCGTATTCTCATACCCATGACCGCCCTTGCTTGTATGCATGCTACCCGCGTTTTTAAATCGCGCCGGCGGCGCAATTTCTAAAATGATATCCCCTGTTCTATTTCCCGCTTCCATATGACGCAGAGCACGCTGCTGTTCGTTTAAAACAAGGTAGCGGTTTTGCGCAATGGCGGTAAGGCGGTCGAACTCTTTTGTGATGTCTTCTCTCGATACGCTCTCTTTTGCGTACAGGTGAACCTGAGCGCCTTCATTTTCAATAATGAAGCTATCAGGAATAGATAACGATTCCACTTCGATTAGTTGCGCTTCATCCACCGGTGTCATGCCGTGATCGGAGACCACCACGAGATTTACCGGCAAATTAAGTGCTTTTATACGTTGGTGTAACTGACCGATAAGCGCATCGACGTTTTGCACTGCATGGTGCGTTTTTTCTGAGAAGGGCCCTTCGTCGTGACCCACTGTGTCGGTTAAAGAAAAATAGCCTGCGATAAAGCGAGGGCGAGCTCCCTCAGGAAGTTTAAGCCAATGTATAATTTGGTCGATGCGCTGCTGATAATCTGCATATTTTGAATAGTGGAAAAAATAGCTGGGCTGCGCGCCCGAAATACGTGCATCGGATTCTGGCCAGAAAAACGTGGCCGCTTTCATGCCGTGATATTCCACTAAATTCCAAAAAGGTGTTGCGGTTATCCAGGTACTATCCATGCGCCCGTAACCTAATTTGTATTTGGCATAACCGTCTTTGGCGGGGCGCGATTTATCATAAAAGCGGTTGTTTACAATGCCGTGGTGTTTAGGCAATAACCCGGTTACCAGCGAAATGTGATTAGGAAACGTGTTGGAAGGGTAAACCGGTATCATTGAAGCGGCTCTTACCCCTTCTTTAGCAATCGCGCCTAAGTACTTAGCATTGTGCAGTTCAATATAGTCATGGCGGAAACCATCAAGGGAGATGAGTACCACATATTGTTCATCATGGCGTTTTGCCTGCTCACTTTCATGCATTGTCTCTATCGGCAATTGCTTCAAACCCACGGGGTTTGATTGGGCTGAGCTGGCTTGCTCAGCGGCGACGGCATCAGACGACATAAAGCAAAATGAAAAAATTAGCATCGTAAATGCGAATAACGTGTTTTTCTGCGTTGCCAATGTATTTGAGCCCATCCGTTTATTGTTCCTTGTTACCTATTTCATTGGGTATAGCCGCAGCGATACCACAAGCCCATTAAATTGCCGATAAGGTGTCAAGAGGCCAGCGCGGCTTTGCTTGAGAGGAAAGCGCTAAGGTTTCCCCTGCTTTTAATCGCTGCATGCCGGCATAAGCAATCATGGCTCCATTGTCAGTACAATACGCCAAGCTAGGATAAAACACTTCACCTTTTAGCGCTTGCATTAGCGCTTTCATCTCACTGCGTAGCATGGTGTTCGCACTTACGCCGCCTGCTATAACAAGGCGCTTCATTCCCGTTTGTTTTAACGCCCGCTTGCACTTTATTATCAGTGTATCAACCACTGCCTCTTGAAACGCATAAGCAATGTTGGCTTTAATTTGCTCTGCATTATCGCCTGTTAAATCAGCGTCGCGGATAGTATTAGCCGCAAAGGTCTTTAAGCCACTGAAGCTAAAATCAAGACCAGGTCTGTCTGTCATAGGGCGAGGGAACTTGTAATGCCCTGCTTCGCCTTTTTCAGCCAGCTTCGCCAAAAGCGGCCCGCCTGGGTAATCTAAGCCAAGGAGTTTAGCGGTTTTGTCAAAGGCTTCGCCCGCCGCATCATCTATAGATTCCCCAAGCACTTCGTATTGACCAATACCTTCTACTTTAACCAGCATCGAGTGGCCGCCGGATACTAAAAGCGCAATAAAAGGAAATGCCGGTGCGTCGTCTTCGAGCATAGGCGCTAATAAATGCCCTTCCATATGGTGAACACCTACCGCAGGTACGTTCCACGCATAGGCCAATGAACGACCCACTGATGAACCGACCAATAATGCGCCTACCAGACCTGGGCCTTGCGTAAAAGCAACGCCGTCGATGTCTGATGGTTGCGTGTTGGCATCTTCCATGGCTTTTTCTATCAAAGGAATAATTTTTCTTACGTGATCCCGCGACGCAAGTTCTGGCACTACACCACCATAATCGGCGTGTAGCTTCACTTGGCTATATAATTCGTGGGACAACAAACCTTTCTCATCGTCATAGACAGCGATGCCGGTTTCGTCACAAGATGTTTCTATTCCTAAAATACGCATGGGGAGTACCCTTTTACTACAAACTACGGTGCCTGTTTTTTACTACGCTCAGCGATAAAGTAGAGTTAGCCACTTCGATAAAACGCACGATCAAAAACTGAATAAATAATTCTGGCGATCCGGCGCGATGATCTTTATGATCCGGCCGCGATCTTAACACTACCCTTAATAAGATCTGTCCACGTTTTATTTTTGATCAATGATGTATTAATCAAAGAAAAAACAAGGTGAACACGTTCTGATAAGGGCGCTTATGTGAGCCGAGTTAAACAACACAGTGCTTAACGAGCGCAGAGTTTACCTTTAATCCTGTATTCATGGAATGCCGGCGAACGGGTAAATGAATGGTAATTGCACAATATTGTCTATTTTTTGGCAATTCATCCTTTACTTTCTCTGTAGATATGATTAGAATTTCGCACCATTTTTAACCCGGGTGGCCTTTTTAGCGCACAATTTTACCCGGATTTACACAGTAAAAGTTTTGAGGTGAGTGTTTAATGCCTATCGTTAAAGTTAGAGAAAACGAGCCGTTTGATGTGGCGCTGCGTCGTTTTAAGCGTTCTTGTGAAAAAGCAGGTGTTCTTTCTGAAGTTCGTCGTCGTGAATTCTTCGAAAAGCCAACTTGGGAACGCAAGCGCAAGAAAGCTGCCGCTAAGAAGCGTCATCTTAAGAAGCTAGCTCGTGAAAACGCACGTCGCGTAAAACTCTACTAATATAGGGTTAAGTAACGAGTCTGAAAGGTGTTGCAATTGCAGCACCTTTCGCGTTTCTGGGCCTTTATTTTTTGGATGCTATTTTATCTATCCTAAAATATCCCGTTTGTTTCCCTTCAAATGGTTGCATTTGATTTTCAACTTGGGGCTTAATAATACCAGTCCGCATAGATGATTACCCTCTCAGCGAGAGTTAAAATGTTTGGAATCGCGGCGTGTTACCGCAGGTATAGTGGTTCTACATCAAGGTGACACAACAAAGAGTACGGACATTTTATACTCGCCCTTCGGGAAGGTCTGGCAAGCTTCCTAGCTTCATTCTGGGAAATTGAAAGGGAACAACCATTCCTGCATTCCCACGCTTCGCTAGGAAACTTGCCAGCGCCTTCTGAGTGGGCAATGATCTATGCGGATTGGTATAAACTCACTCTACTAATAAAAATCAGGAAGCATCATGGCACTAATTGATGATTTAAAAGCAGCGCAGAAAGATGCGATGCGTGCAAAAGAAAAAGTACGTCTTGGTACTATTCGTATGGCTATGGCTGCCATTAAGCAAAAAGAAATCGATGAACAAATTACGCTAGACGATAGCGCAATCTTAGCGGTGTTAACCAAAATGGTTAAGCAACGTCAAGACGCTGCCGCGCAATACGACGCCGCAAATCGCGATGACTTAGCCAGCAAAGAGCGTGAAGAAATCACTTATATTGAAGATTTCTTGCCACAGCCTTTGACTGACGATGAACTAAACGCCCTTATCGACGAAACTATGGCTGCGACTGGCGCATCGGGTATGCAGGATATGGGTAAAGTAATGGGCGCGTTGAAGCCGAAGGTTCAGGGTCGCACTGACATGGGCGCACTGAGCGCGAAAATTAAAGCGCGCTTAAACGCCTAGGCGTAATACATCCTTATGAGGAGTCTTACTCTGTAAGATTAAAGACGAACGAGGGTGTGAATGCCATACCTTCGTTATTCTCATTGTTGTACTTCCCTGTTACAGTACTTTACTCTTTTAATTTTGTTGTGGCAGCTCGTATTCGTAGGCGCCGCTGCTTATCTTTACTGGTCCTTTTAAATACCCCATGGCTGGAAAAATACCTCGCGATTTTATAGATGACTTACTCTCTCGTACCGATGTGGTAGAAGTCGTTGATAGCCGAGTAAAACTAAAAAAAGCTGGCAAAAACTACCAGGCGTGCTGTCCATTTCACAACGAGAAAAGCCCGTCGTTTACCGTTAGCCAAGACAAACAGTTCTTCCACTGTTTTGGGTGTGGCGCTCACGGCAATGCGATTTCGTTTATTATGGAATTCGACCGCCTTGAATTTGTCGAGGCCATCGAAGAGTTGGCGCGCTATCACGGGCTAGAAGTCCCTCGTGAAAAAGGCAGTCGCCCTGCCATGAGCGAAGAGAAAAAGCAGCAACAGCAAGACGACTATGCTGTTATGGAGCAAGTAGCGCGCTTTTTCCAACATCAGCTGCGCCAAAACGGCAACAGCAAAAAAGCCATCGAATATCTAAAAAACCGTGGGCTTAGTGGCGACATCGTCAAGCAGTGGGAAATTGGCTACGCCCCTGATAGCTGGGATGCGTTGTTAAACACTTTTGGCAAAGACCCACAGCGCATCAAGCAGCTGGTCGATTTAAAGCTAGTCAATAAAAACGACCAGGGGCGCACCTACGACTTCTTCCGCGACCGCATTATGTTTCCCATCAGGGACAAACGGGGGCGGGTTGTAGGGTTTGGTGGCCGTGTATTAGATGACGGTGGACCAAAGTATTTAAACTCGCCAGAAACCCGCATATTCCACAAAGGTAGCGAGCTATTTGGATTTTACTCAGCTCGCCAGAACAACCGTACCTTAGATACGGTTGTAATTGTAGAAGGCTACATGGACGTAGTGGCGCTAAGTCAGTTTGACATTAACATTGCCACGGCCGCGCTAGGCACGGCGACGACGCCTGAACACATTCAAATGTTGGTTCGTGCTACTTCGCATATCGTGTGTTGCTACGACGGTGACAGGGCCGGTCGAGAGGCTGCATGGCGGGCATTAGAGAACGCCTTACCGGCATTAAAAGACGGCGTGCGTATTTCGTTTTTATTCTTACCCGATGGCGAAGACCCCGATACTATGGTCCGCCAAGTGGGTAAAGAAGCGTTTATGGAAATGCTTGATAGTGCTATGCCGCTGTCTCGCTTTTTCTTCGAAAACTTATTAAAGACCCATAATGTTGGGACCCCTGAAGGTAAAATTGCCTTAAAAAAAGCGGCCATGCCGCTTATCGAAAGCACCTTGGGTGAAGATCAAAAGCAAATGCTCTTAGAAGAACTTGCAAAGCACACCGGCGAGTTTGACCGTTTTAAGCTTCAGCAGGACATAACAAAAGCCAACCAGGGGTCGAAGCAAGCCTATTCACCTAGTCGTAATCAAGTTAACAAACCCAAACTTTCTCCACTGCGTATGCTAATTCGCTTGTTACTTGATAAGCCTGAACTGGCATCAATGTGTGAAGACGTTCAAATTGATATTTTTGCCGGCAGCAAAGCCGCTGGCATGGATTTACTACGCGACGTACACCGCTATTGTTTAGCTAACCCTAAGGCTAAAACTGCGCAGCTTGTTGAAAATTTCCGCGACCATCCCCATTCTTCTACTATCGCGAAATTATTGTTACAAGAGCACTTAGTTAAAGACGAGGATGCTGAGCGCGTTTACAACGACAGCTTCGCTCGCTTGCTGGACGGGCATTTCGATAGCCGTATTGAAACCTTAATTTCACGCTCGCGGGTTCAGCCGCTTACTCAAGCGGAAAAACAGGAATTGAACCTGCTTATGAGGGAAAGACAGAAGAGTTAGCCTAGTTAGCAAAAATTCTTATGCGAATTTTATGACCGCTGGGTTAACCTGATGGGCTGTGTATTTTTCTGTTCGCCCTATTACCCAACTTTTTACCTAGTAAAGGTTACCCGCGGTTTTGTGTAGAGCGAACATGAAATTACTGGCTAAAAAATCGGCCGTCAATCTGGTAAAACCACCGGTTAATCTGCTATACTGGCTAATTCGCTGCAGACATGTTTAAACATGCTTCACCCTTTAGAGTGAACAAAAATGCAGCAACACGAGTAGCAAAGATATAGCCGAATATAACGGGCAGAACCGAACCCGAGCAGATGTGCATCGTAAAAGTATTGGTTTACACCAACGTGGCATCGAGCATTAACGGCCTTGATACAAATGCAGTACTACAGCAGATCAGGGAACATACCTAGGTGTATGTTGTCTTTTCTATTGCAAACTAATTGAATGTGAGAAGTGTAGGGTATATGGCGCAAAGCAAGCAGTCTCAGATTAAACTCCTGATTGCAAAAGGTAAAGAGCAAGGTTACTTAACCTTTGCAGAAGTTAACGACCACCTGCCGCAAGATATTGTCGATTCTGATCAAATCGAAGACATAATCCGCATGATTAACGACATGGGAATTCAAGTTTCTGAATCAGCTCCTGATGCAGATGAACTTCTCATGCAAGAAGCGAATGCTGACGAAGATGCCGCGGAAGCGGCGGCGCAAGCACTGGCTACCGTAGAAAGTGAAATTGGCCGTACAACTGACCCAGTTCGCATGTATATGCGTGAAATGGGTACTGTTGAACTTCTTACTCGTGAAGGCGAAATTGAAATCGCTAAGCGAATTGAAGACGGTATAAACCAAGTACAGTGTTCGGTTGCTGAATACCCAGAAGCGATCACTTACCTGTTAGATCAGTGGGACCTTTACGAAGCCGAAGAAATTCGCCTAAGCGATATTATCTCGGGCTTTGTTGATCCTAACGATGATCAAGATCTCGCACCAACAGCAACCCACGTGGGCTCTGAGTTATCTGAAGAAGAATTAGATGACGAAGATGGCGACGATGATGAAGATGAAGACGAAGAAGAAGACGATAGCGGCGTAGACCCAGAGCTAGCGCGCGAGCGCTTCTCAGAGCTTCGTGAGCAGTACATCAAAACTCGTGAAGTTATCGAGAAGAAAGGCCGCTCTCACGCCGATTCCCGTACCCAAATCAACGCTTTAAGCGACGTTTTCAAAGAGTTCCGCTTAGTTCCTAAGCAGTTCGACCGCATGGTTAAGAACATGCGTGCGATGATGGACAAGGTGCGTATCCAAGAACGTCTTGTTATGAAGTTCTGCGTTGTTAATGCAAAAATGCCTAAGAAAGACTTTATCAAAGCATTTGCGGGCAATGAAACCTCTACTGCATGGTTGCATGAAGCTGTTAAATCAGGTGCGCCTTATGCCGCTGATCTTGCAGTTAACCAAGAAGAGATTGAACGCTGCATTAGTAAGATGAACCAAGTAGAGCAAGAAACTGGCTTGGTTATCGCAGATATTAAAGACATTAACCGTCGTATGTCGATTGGTGAAGCGAAAGCCCGTCGCGCGAAAAAAGAAATGGTTGAAGCCAACCTTCGTCTTGTAATCTCAATTGCGAAGAAGTACACCAACCGCGGTCTGCAGTTCCTTGACCTTATTCAAGAGGGTAACATTGGCCTAATGAAGGCGGTGGACAAGTTTGAATATCGTCGTGGTTATAAGTTCTCGACGTATGCAACATGGTGGATTCGTCAGGCTATTACTCGCTCGATTGCAGACCAGGCGCGTACAATTCGTATTCCTGTGCACATGATTGAGACGATTAACAAGCTAAACCGTATCTCTCGTCAAATGCTTCAGGAAATGGGTCGTGAACCTACACCTGAAGAGTTGTCCGAGCGCATGCTAATGCCTGAAGACAAAATTCGTAAGGTACTTAAGATTGCTAAAGAGCCAATCTCGATGGAAACCCCTATCGGCGATGATGAAGATTCACATCTTGGCGACTTTATCGAGGACAGCACTATTATTCAGCCCCTCGATTCAGCAACTGGCGGTAGCTTAAAAGGCGCAACACAAGAAGTTTTGGCAGGTCTAACAGCCCGTGAAGCAAAAGTACTGCGTATGCGTTTCGGTATCGATATGAATACCGACCACACGCTTGAAGAAGTAGGCAAACAGTTTGACGTTACCCGTGAGCGTATTCGTCAGATTGAAGCTAAAGCACTCCGCAAGCTTCGCCACCCTAGCCGTTCTGAGCAGCTACGCAGTTTCTTAGACGAATAGGTTAAGGCTTAACTTTATTTGTAAAAATCCCCAGCTTGCTGGGGATTTTTTTATGCGCTTTCTGTTTATGCCTGTCGATAGTCACTGTCGTATATTTACTACAACTACCAAACTCTGCCCACAAAAAAGCCTCCTTGCGGAGGCTTGTTACGCATGTAACAGTCTAAGCTAATATCACGCTAAGGCGGCAGCTAAGGCCCAAGTAATCACTACTAGGAGCCGTAGACTTACACTCTGAACTGCTTAGCAATAGACTCTAAATGTTGTGCCAAATCAGCAAGCTCATTACACATTGTGCCTAACTCAACAGAGCGACTAGAGGTCTGTTCTGTGCGCTGGTGAATCTCATCGACATGGCGAACTATGTCTACCGCTACCGTACGCTGGTCTTCCGTGTTGTGCGCTATCTGCTCGTTCATTTGATTAATGCGACCGATAGTACTGGTAATGGTTTCAAGACTGCTTCCGGCTTTGTTAGCAGTTTCTACACTGCTAGATGCCTGCTCAGTTCCACGTGCCATAACTTCAACTGCAGAGTGCGCTGCGCTTTGAAGCTGCTCGATAGTACTTTGAATTTCTTCTGTAGATTGCTGTGTACGCGATGCCAGTGTTCTTACTTCATCTGCCACTACCGCAAAGCCACGGCCCTGTTCGCCTGCTCGCGCTGCTTCTATCGCCGCATTCAGTGCCAGTAAGTTAGTTTGTTCAGCAATGCCTTTTATGACATCAAGTACTGAACCTACTTTGTTTGAATCAGACTCTAAACGCGCTATCACGTCAGCCGTTTCACGCACGTTCTCAGCAAGCTGCTGAATGCTCGTTACCGTCTGCTGAACAATTTGACGGCCTTCACTGGCGGCGCTGGTTGCTTCGTTGGCGTCACTTGCTGCCTGGGCAGCACTGTGTGCTACACCGTCTACTGAGCCACTCATTGTATCCACAGCACTTTTCGCATTAGTCGCAGATTGCTGTTGAACATTAATGGTACGTTGGGTTTCTTCCGTTACCCCGCGTAAATTTTGTGCCAAATTAGAAAGCGGTAAGCTTGCTTCTACCACATCGCGGACAACCCCTTGAAGCTTGTCCATGAACTGGTTAAACCAATACACCAGTTCGCCAATTTCGTCTTCGCTTTTCGTTTCAATGCGTACGGTTAAATCGCCATTCTCTTGGGCAATATCTTTAAGTGAGCGCACCACGTCGTCGATACTCTGCTTAATTCCACGCACAATAGGCACGGCGGTAGCAAACAAAAGTATGGTAACAACGATAGCTAAAATAACGCCTGTACTAATGAGGGAAGTATTTGCTCTGTCGGTATTTTCAAAGGCTTCTTCAAACGCGGCCTGCTGCGCATCACTGAATGTAGACATGGCGGCAATAGCATCGTCATAAGAGCTATTCATTTGCGATGAAAGTTCACCTAAGCGACTGAAGTCAGCGGTACCATCAACCATCGATTGAGACACGTCAAACGCCACTTTAAAGTAATCATCAAACCCTGCCGAAATTTTAGCTATTTCGGTGCGAAACTCTGGACTAATAGACCCTATTTGGTTGAGCCCAGCTTTCACTTCTTTCGCCAGGTTCTGCGCCATGATGAGCGTATCTTGGTCACCGGTTGTAACCGCACTAGATAAGGTATCGCGCACCTTCTGCATATCGACAAGGGTAGATGCCGATTGTTGTAACGCTGGGAACTGGACTTGTTGAACTTTCTCTAAGGTTGCGCCGTTATTTAACGCGGTGTATACAGTAATAAGTAAGTAGATAACAAAGCTTATCGCTGCGATCCCCGGAATGAGAAATATCTTACTCGCAATAGACATTTTTTTTAAAAAGTTCATTCGCTGTCCCACTGTTATTATATTCGCGCAATAGCTACCTGTTTTAATAGGAATAACTATCTTATTCTAATTTATCTACTTAATAGCGAAAATCTTTAATAAAATTTGGCCTCGCACTATCACGCGAGGCCATAGTAGACACTTAGAACGTGTAATTAACGCCAACTTTTAGCAAAGTAGCATCGTTTAGGTCATTCAAATCGTCTGAGTACCAAGTTACGTCTGTTTTAAGCGCGAAACCGGGTTCAACGTCGTAGCGCAGGCCTACAGTAACGGCAGAAACATCAAGCTCTTGCTGAGCAGCAATACCTACAGCACCCTGATAGATTGCAGACCAAGTCGCATCGGTTACCGCGTCACCCGTTGCAATCTGTGGTGGTAATGATGCAACTAGGTCTAGCTGGGT
Source organism: Alteromonas mediterranea DE (assembly GCF_000020585.3). Lineage (NCBI taxonomy): Bacteria > Pseudomonadati > Pseudomonadota > Gammaproteobacteria > Alteromonadales > Alteromonadaceae > Alteromonas > Alteromonas mediterranea. The sequence goes on along the minus strand of NC_011138.3, from coordinate 797,874 downwards.
CCCATTGTCCGCTTCTTCTACTTCGTACGTAATGTGAGGTGTGAACTTACCGAAACGCATACCGGCTGTTACATACCATGCTTTATTATCAGCAATGACAGAGCCTTCCACTTCTGTTTGCGTAAATTCAGCGCCTACGAACCAGTCATACTTATCAATATCAACCGCTACTTCAATGAAGGTACCTGTATCGTCATTCACACTAAAACCTTCAGCAACTTCAGATGCGTTAGGAATAGCGGCGCCAAATGCCGATATACCGTCTACAAACCCATCGAATTCCGCATTCGCAGCACTTGTTTTACTGCGTGCTAGCAAAGTACGCGCACTAAACCAGTCGCGTGTAGCTTCAAATGAAACCGCCACTACGTTTTTAAGTACTAGTGCAGCAGGTGTGCCTGAAATAGTGGTATCGGTTTCAACTCGGCCCATAGTAAGCTGCGCACCGTACTCCCAGTCACCAGAGTAATTCATGTAATCAACGCGAACACCGTCAATGTTGTTGAAATCTATACCATAGATTGAATCTGGTGGTGTTAACCAGTGGTAAGAATAACCAATATCTAGCGATGCTGAGTATTTGAAAAGCGGCATACGCAGGCGACCAGCACTAATATTAACGTTATTGTTCAACATATAAGTCATGTAAGCCCACTCGAAATCAGCGTCATAGTCTTCACTACCACGACCGACTAACTGCGCTGTAGCAGATAACTTATCGCTAACATCGCCGCGAACTTGCAAGCCAAAAACGCTGGCAGGGTCGAAATTGAAGTCACTGTCATAGCCGTATACTGATTCATCGTCGTCTAGCGTCATTCCAGCAATAAGGTTAGCAAAGCCGTTAATTTGAATTTCAGCCATTGCCGGGGTAGCTAACAAGCCAGCCATTGATAAGATTGCAAGTTTGGTTTTCATGCGTGTTCCTTAAATTCTTTATATAAACGGGAGTTAAAAGGTGGCGACAACGCGCACGCTGTCGTTCACTGAGCCAGCGTCAACGTAGCCAATAGCGCCAGGATTAGCTGCTACTGCAGAAACCACTTCAGCGTCGCTCGCTAATGCCTTAGGCGGTTGCCCCTTACCCGTAAATACTAGTTTTGACCAAAACGCAGTAAGCTGAGCTGCTGTTTTGTTTAATACTTTGCCGTTAAATTCGTCAGTTGCAGCTTGGCCTTCTGCCAAAGCCACTGGCTCAGCGTTTGTACCGCTAGGGAAAGCTTTTGCTTTATTTAAGAAAATTCGGCTAATGCTATCTTTGTCTAGCGTATCGCCATTACTGGGATGCACGATCACTGCTACATCAGCGAACGCTACGTTACAGCATAGGCCAGCTGCAAGTATCCATTTTTTCATCATTTGTCCTCTAGAATCTGTTGAAGTATCTGCTTATCGTTTTCTACTTTCTTTTTAAGGCCGCGTGAAGCGACGTTTGAGTATTTGAACGACATAGGCCAAACAGGTGCTTGTGTACTAACAATTGCAACGGTGTAAGTATTAATCACAACTTCAATATTCGCCAATTTGAGCTTGAAATATTTATCTTATATAAATTAATAGCTTATATAAGGTAGTGGAATTGACGCGAAGTGTAGAGGAAGTGAGAAGTTAAACAACTATACCATTGTCTAATGCATACTCGTAAAACTTATAACGTTTCATAAGAAACAGTGATGGAAAAGTAATAAACATAAATATCTGAGAAAATTCAGCTACTTGTTAGCTTAACAAGTTGATTACAATGTAATAACCAACCATATTTAGGTATATTAAAACATACCCTAGCTTACCGTGATAAGTTGAAATGTTGCCCAATAACGGGGAAATACGCAGGGCTTACGCCCTGCAAAAAACTTAATCTTCCCCTTTTTTATACGGGATCGTTTTTTCTAATCGTTCTATTTCATTGGTTCGCTTAAGCGGCGATCCTGTGTCGCGCGCCAGCCAGCTGTAGGCCGTAGGAACAACAAACAACGTCATAAAGGCCGACACTAAGACACCTGAAAAAATGACCATACCAATTACCATACGACTTTCAGCGCCGGGGCCTGAGGCAAGCACCAGAGGCAAAGCGCTAAAAACAGTGGTAAAACCGGTCATGACAATAGGTCGCAAACGCTGGGCGGCAGCCCGTTTTAGTGCATGTTCGAATTCCATGCCGGCGTCCCGCAGCTGATTTGCAAACTCAACAATGAGTATGCCGTTTTTAGCCGCCAAGCCAATTAGCATTACAAGCCCAATTTGACTGTAGATATTAATCGTCATGCCGCTGAAAAACAGCCCAATATAAGCCCCCACTAAGGCTAGCGGTACCGTTAGCATGATCACTAACGGATGTACCCAACTCTCGAACTGAGCAGCTAATATGAGATAGGTAACGGCAAGCGCCAGCATGAATACATAAATAAATGAATTCCCTGCCTCTTGGTAAAGCTGAGATTCGCCTTTGTAGTCAATCGACACATTATCTGGCAATTCGGTAGCGACAATGTTTTCAAGATAGGCTAGTGCCTCACCTAATGTGTATCCCTCTGCCAAGTTTGCTGAAATAGTGACTGCCCGCATTCTATTGTAGCGATTAAGCCTTGAGGATGTGGCCTGCTCTTCAAACGTTAGCAAGTTATCCATCGGAATTAATTCACCGGTTCTTGCTGAGCGTACATACAAGTTTTCTATACTATTAGGGCTTCTGAAATCTTCTTCTATGCCTTCTAAAATTACATCGTACTCCTCTCCCCTATCAAGGAAAGTAGACACGCGGCGCTGCCCTAACATCACTTCTAATGTGCCGCCAATATCGCTAATAGACACGCCAAGATCTGCAGCCCTATCGCGGTTAATATTCACCAGCAGTTGAGGAGAGGTTTCTTTATAATCAGAATCTATGCGAACCAAGCCAGGGTTTTGCGCTGCCTTCTCAAGCACTATATCTCGCCATTCAACCAGGTTTTCATAGGTATCGCCCTGTAATACGAACTGTACTGGACGGCCTAAACCTCCCCCTGAAATCCCACTTCGCATGATTGCGAAGGCGCGTACATCAGGCACAGAATTTAGTTTAGCGCTAATTTCATCCATGAGAGAAAACGTACTAAAGTCGCGTTCGTCCCAATCTGCGGAGCCAACTATGGCAATACCCGCATTGCCCCCGAAACCAGGGGTGCGAACTAACAGGCGGTTTATCTTTCCGCTTTCTCGGTAAGGCATTAATATGCTTTCAATCTTCTCCAGGTTTTTGGCGTTACTTTCAAAGCTTGCCCCTTCCTGTGCATTCATCAAGATAAAGAAATTGCCCCTGTCTTCTTTAGGCACAAATTCACTGGGCACTTTCTCAGATAGCTGCACCAGCGCAACAACCGTAATCACCAACAAAAGCAGCATTAAAATAGGCTGGTGTAAGGTTTTACCCAGCGCAGTGAAATAGCCATTTTCCAACTGCGAGAAGCGCTTATCCATCCAGCTTCCAAAGCCTGAAGAGCGAGTGCGCTTTTTAAGGATCTTCGATGCCATCATGGGCGAGAGTGTAAGGGCAGTAAAGCTTGAAAATGCCACAGCCGCCGCAATGGCTAGGGCAAATTCGGTAAATAACCTGCCTATGTTACCTTCTAAAAATACTAAAGGTACGAACACTGAAATCAGTACAAGAGTGGTAGCAATAACCGCAAACCCCACTTCTTTAGCGCCGCGGTACGCTGCCAAAATAGGCGGCTCGCCCATTTCGATGCGTCGGTAAATGTTCTCTAGTACTACGATAGCATCATCAACCACCAGTCCAATCGCGAGCACCATAGCAAGTAGAGTAAGTAGGTTGATAGAGAACCCCAGCGCATACATCACGATAAACGCTGCAATGATGGAAACGGGTACCGTTACGGCGGGAATTAACGTAGCACGAATATTACCTAAGAATAGATAGATAACGATAACCACCATTAACATGGCAATACCTAAGGTTTCGTACACTTCGTCAATGGATGCTTCGATGAACACAGACGAATCGTAGCTTGGCACAATAAAAATATTATCGGGAAGCGTGGCTTCTATTTTGGCTATTTGCGCTTTTGCCGCTCGCGCTACATCAAGGGTATTAGCTTTAGACTGCTTAATAATACCCAGCCCTATCATATTCACACCATCGCCGCGAAACTCGGTTTCATCATCTTCAGCGGTCAACTCAACGTGGGCAATTTCACCAAGGCGAACCAAGTAACCGTTATCGCCTACCGCCACGGTAAGGGCTGAAAAATCATCAGGAGAAAGAAAAGTTCTTGCCACCCGCACTTCAAAGTTTCTGTCAGTACTTTCCACCTCTCCTGCCGGCAACTCTACGTTTTCTGCACGAATAACTTGTTCAACATCACTTACCGTAATACCGCGCGCCGCCATTGCGTTACGGTCTAGAAATACCTTCATGGCATAGCGTCTACCACCACCAATTTGCACGCGAGCAACGCCGTCTACAATTGATAACCTGTCCACTAACACGCGCTCGGCGTAATCGGTTAGCTCCATTGTATTTAAGTTGGTGCTGCGAAGGTTGTACCACACCACCGCACTTTCATCAGAGTTAGCTTTTGATACTTCAGGTGGATCGGCCTGATCCGGTAAGTTGTTCAATGCCCGGCTAACGCGTTCGCGTACATCATTGGCTGCCGCGTCTATGTCTCTTGAAAGCTTGAACTCAATGGTAATGTCTGAGCGGCCATTTCGAGACGTAGACGTGACATTTTTAATGCCTTCAATGCCCGAAATTCTGTCTTCCAACAGCTGCGTAATACGGGTTTCAACAATATTGGCCGACGCCCCTGTATAGGTTGTACTTACAGAAACGATAGGAGGGTCTATGTCTGGGTATTCTCGCAGACTCAACATGGAAAAAGCGACAACACCAAAGATAATGAGCAGCAAGTTTATAACGGTTGCGAAAACCGGGCGCTTTACAGATACATCTGACAATAACATGCGTAAGCTCCCTAGCGGTTTAATACATTAACCGGCGACTGGTCGCGAACGCGAAGCGTACCTTCGGTTATCACTTCGTCCCCTGCGCTTAAGCCACTTACTATTTGTACCAGGCCGGGACGGCGCTCCCCTATTTCGACTTCGGTTTGGTGCGCTACATCGTCCTTTACTACATAAACGAATTGCTTGTCTTGAACGGGTACCAGTGCTTTTTCTGGCAGTACCAAGGTATTTAACACCCGCTTTTCTACTACTACGGTTAACAACATGCCAGGGCGCAAGCGCTTATCTTGGTTATCTAGCGCCGCCCTAACTCGAATAGAGCGGCTAATAGGGTCAAGTCGTGTATCGATATTCGTGATCTTTCCCGAAAAGCTTTCACCGGGGTAGGCTACCGACGAAGCGGTGATCGTCTGCCCTTTTGCCACACTAGCCAAGTGGTTTTCAGACACACTAAAGTCGACCTTTATTACGCTAATATCATCTAAAGAAGTGATGGTATTGCCTGGCTGCACCAGTGAGCCAACACTGATCTCGCGGTTACCTAACAGCCCACTAAACGGCGCGCGAATTTGCAAATCATTAAGCTGAGCCTGCGCGATATCTAGTTGTGCTTCAAGCGCTTTTACGCGGGCCTGTTGCTCATCGAGTAATTGTTCGGAAGTGGCGTTAGACTGGCGCAAGTCCGCTATACGGGTGAACTGACGTTTAGCCTCTTCAATGTTTGCTTTTAACTCTTCGACTCGAGCGCGCTCCTCGGTATTGTTAAGCTGAACCAGCAGCGCTCCTTTTTTCACTTCATCGCCATCTTCAAAATGAAGTGCCTTTACTGTATCGGTAACTTGAGCAGTGATATTGACCGACTCATTGGCAATTGCTGTGCCTAGCGATTCGATGGTAATAGGAAATGCCTGAGAGGAAACCATCGCGGTATTGACTGGCGTAGCCCTAGGACCACCTTTATTCGCACTCTGCTCTTCTGGCATATTCAAGTACACCACTATACCAGCAAGCAAAACCACACCAATTAACAAGGGCGATAAAGAAAATCGTGAAGACATAACCTTTCCTATAGGTAAAAAGTACCCACTGAATATCCGTGTTCGGTACGGGATCAATGGGTGTACGAGCACACTATAATGGCTTATTAACGCGGCGGCTTATTAGACATAGTAAGCACAGCCTAACCTTACATTGGTGTACTGCGTCATTATTGTTTTATTTTAATTTTGTTTTTGCGTAGAGTCTGTCTCTAATGTTGCATTACTTATACAACTTTCATTAACAGCCTTAGAGTATTTTACCCAATTCGATGCCTATCTTATTTCGCTTATCAGCTATATTCGCTGTTTTAACGCTTTTCGCATGCACTCACCCATCGCCTGATCCGCCCATATGTCGTGTTTCAAATTCTCTAGTGCAGGTGCAACAGAATATAGACCAGCAAGCACAGGCTTCTCCTATCGCTGCCGCATGTCTAATTAAAGCCAACTCAAAAGTATTGCTGGTTGAACATCGGTTATCAGGGAAATTTGATTTTCCCGGTGGTGGGCGTGGTGAAGGGGAATCCCTCGCCTGTACCGCACACAGAGAAACATGGGAAGAAACGGGCTTTAACGTTGAAGTATCCCAATACCTGTTAACAACCAAAAATGGGTTAGTTTTATTTGGGTGCCAATTAGATGCCGGCCTAGAGAGCTTACCAGACAAGTTTGAAGCACCTCGTTGGGCGCAAGTAGGAATTACGGGGTTAGCAAAAATAGACCCCTTTGTTATTGACCAAAACGCCATGCGCTTTGCGGATGATCTTATTCCCTTGCGCGATGGCTATACCCAATTCGTTATAAACCAGCCCTGACAAAGCATTGTTCATTGCGATGGGTATTGGTAAATTGTCTCCACACAAAAAATAGGAGAGATGGCTTGTTTTCACTGCCAACCTTAAGCCTTAAAGGCAAAGTATCAGATAAAGAGTGGCAAACTCGTGTAGACCTCGCCGCCTGCTACCGCCTAGTGGCAGATATGCGTTGGGGCGACCTTATTTACACCCATATCTCAGCTAAAGTGCCAGGTACCGACCATTACTTGGTGAATGCATTTGGCCTAACCTTTGACGAAGTTACTGCGTCTAATTTAGTTAAAGTCGATTTAGCAGGCAATATTCTGGATGACACGCCTTACGGCATTAACCCAGCGGGCTTCACTATTCACAGCGCCATCCATGAAGTGCGCCACGACGCTCAATGTGTAATTCACTTACACACGTTAGCGACTATCTCAGTGGCATCTGTGAAAGGAGGGTTAAAGCCCTGGAGTCAATACTCTATGTTCTCTTTGCCTTCGCTGTCTTATCACAGTTACGAGGGGCTGGCGGTTGACGATAGCGAGAAAAAGCGCCTGCAGGATGACTTAGGCGATACGAATCACATGCTTCTGCCCAATCATGGCGGATTAACATTAGGCCCAAGTGTTGGTGATGCATTTATGCGCTTTTACGATTTACAGCGAGCCTGTGAAATTCAGCTAGCCTTGATGCAGTCTAACGAAGAGGTCATAGAAATACCGCAAACCATCATTGATGGCATTTACGCGCAGGCTAATGTGGTTCACAGCGGCGAAACCGGCGGACAAAAAGCGTGGCCTGCCATGTTGCGCAAAGCCTACAAGTTAGATCCGAGCTTTTGCGAATAAACGCCGCTCGCTTGTCGGAACACCCATAGCTGCGCCAACTAATTTTCAACCGGAATTGTTTTAATACTATGAAAGTCACCAAAGTAGAAATATTTGATATTGAATGCCCTAAACGCCCACAGTGGAACCCTGTTTTCGTACGGGTTTACACCGATGAAGGTATAACTGGCGTAGGCGAAGCAGGTCTTGCTTACGATTGGGGGCACAGTGCAGCCGCCCATATGATTAAAGAGATTGCCGAGGCGATGCTCATTGGCTTTAATCCGTTCCATACCGAGCTACTGTGGTCGAGAATGCTTCGCGAAGGCTTTTGGGGGCTTGGAGGCGGCCCGGTGATTTACGCGGCGATGAGTGCTATCGACACGGCACTTTGGGATATTAAAGGTAAAGCGCTAGGGCTCCCTGTGTATGAATTACTAGGTGGTAAAACAAACGGAAAACTGCGTAGTTACGCCAGCCAGCTTCAGTTCGATTGGGATAAAGAAGTCACTAAGCTTAACGACCCTGCTGACTACGCTCGCGCGACGGAAAAAGCGCTTAAAGACGGCTATGACGCTGTTAAAGTAGACCCTATCGTTTATGACAAAGACGGCAATACCCATTTCGATAGAACCAAGCTATTTACAAAACCTGAGCTGAGACTATTTAAAGCAAGGCTTCAGGCTATAAGAGACACCATGGGCGAAGATGGCGACATTATTTTTGAATGCCACAGCTTGTTAGGCGCATCCACCGCTATTCAGCTGGGTGACATTGTTGAAGAAATTGGCTGCCTATATTACGAAGAGCCCGTGAACTACCTTAACTCGAAGCTTCACGACAAAGTGGCGAAAAACGTGAACGTGCCTATCGCTGGCGGTGAGCGCTTGTATCATCGCTGGGATGTACGCCCTTACCTTGAAGACCAGTCTATTGATGTGCTTCAGCCGGATGTTGGTTTATGCGGCGGTTTCACCGAAGCGAAAAAAGTGTGTGACTATGCGGATATTTATGATGTCCGTGTCCAGGCTCACGTGTGTGGCGGGCCGGTAGCTACGGCCGCAAGCCTTCATTTAGAAACGGCAATTCCAAACTTCTTAATTCACGAACACCACACTTACGCGATTAAAGACTGGAACCGAGAGTTATGTATTCAAGATCCTCAGCCAGTAAACGGTTTTATAGAGGCGCCTGACACACCGGGAATTGGTATCGACCTTAATGACGAGGTAGTTTATCGCTCGCCTCACATGACGGTAACCGCACTGAAATAAGTGTTACCTTTAATAGCTAAGCGAGGCCGTACCATTGCTTAGCGTTTAATGAAAATAGCGCCGCCTTTTGATGTTCACAAAGCGGCGCTGTCATATTAAGAAAGCCTTGCCACAGTGCTTCATAGGGCATGCGCCACTGACAAAGTGGATAGTTGCTTGCAAACATTAACTGCGCCACGCCTACCGTATTAACTAGCGAATTAAAAAGAGGTTGGGCACGCCGCCACTGCCAGTTGCGGTTTTGCATTTCTAGCCCAGAGAACTTAAATATTACCTGCTTGGTTTCACTTAAGTGGTGAATATTCTGCTGCCAATGCTTAAATGCCAAGCTATTGAGTTCAACAGGCGCCACTGCGCTATGGTTAATGGCTACCCGTAACCTAGGGTAGGTTTCAAGTATGGCAAGTAGCGCTTTTACAGCGCCCCTACCGGCCAAGTTAAACTGAGCTTCAAAGCTTAACCCTTGGGCAGCCATATACCCTAATCCCCACTTTACCTTTGGTGAGGTCAAAAGCGCGTGGGCGTTTTCGTCTAATATATGGCGAAGGCCGCAAACCGAACCGTAGTTTTTCAACGTATCAATGAGGCTGCCAGCGCGCATAGAGGTTAAATCTATACTCGCAATAGAACGAAAAGGCAGTGAGCAATGGCGCATTAGAAAATCGATTTCTCGCCAAGGGCGTTCGTTGTCAAACCCCGCTTCAATGTGAACAAACCCTGTAAGCTTGCCCTTTGAAGCGCGACGTAAATGATGCTCGTAAGTGCTTTCTGCGATGACATCTTTATCTGGCCAAAACGGCGGATTGTTCGGCTTTAACCAGTGGTAATCGCCTTCTTGTAAAGCAAATAAATGAACATGTGGGTCAATCCAAGAATGAGTTGCAGCGCTCACGTTTACCTTACCTCTTGTTAGCTATTATTGCGCTGTGTAGCCGCCATCGACCGCGTACAAACTTCCTGTAATAAACGACGCTTTATCACTACACAAGAAATAGGTGAGCTCGGCCACATCTTCTGGCTGACCTAAGCGACCGATGGGCTGCGCAGCGGCTTCTTCTGCCACCACCTCGTTTTTATCAGCGCCAGAGCGTGATACATAGTTATCGATAGCATTGTGAAAAAGGGGCGTTTCAATTGTGCCGGGGCAAACCGCGTTCGCTCGAATATTAAAGCTCGCATAATCCAGTGCTGTAGTTTTAGCTATCGACGCGAGTGCTGACTTTGTTAACCCATAGGCAAATGAATTACGCTTTCCAACAAAAGATTGATCGGACCCCATTACCACAATGGCACCGTTTCGCTGGTCTTTCATGGTAGGTAAACAAGACTTAATAGCGGCGTAGGCGCCTTTCACATTAAGATTGAGTACCTTATCAAGCAAGGCTTCGTCAGTATCTTCGATAGTGGCAGAAACGTGCATTCCCGCATTGCACACTAGTGCGTCAATACGCTTATACGTTATCAAGACCTCGGCAATTGCCGCTTCCACGTTGCTAACCACGCTTACGTCGCAGGGCTTCCACGTTGTGTTAGGTAGCGCGTGTTCAAAGTCTCTGATATCAAGATTAATCACCTGGTAGCCATTTTCACTAAAAAGCTTACATACCGCATGCCCTATCCCCAAGCTTCCGCCTGTTACAATACACACAGGACGTGTGGCGTGTTTATACGTTCCATTATCAGTGCTCTCAACCGCGCTTGAAGTTACATCTTGTGATGACATGTCGTTGTGTACCACGCTCTTTTTGTTGCATTTAATAAAGTTCGCCTAAGCATGCCAGTGCCAATTAGAAATGCAAGCTAACTTAGCGCAAGCACGTATGCCCTCTTTATTCTCCCTGACACCTCTTACATTCACTGCTATAAACATAATACAAATTTATTATTAACTTTCCTTTAACGGGCTATTCCGACTACGCTTTTTGTGACTATAATAGGCAAAATTAAAACACTTGTTTGAAAAAGGAGTCATCCATGCCTCTGTACCATGCCCCAACAACTGATTTTCAGTTTTTATTAAAAGATTGGCTTGGACTTGATGCCCACTACCAAAAGCTTGGCATAGCCGATTTTGATAGCGAATTGGCGAATGAAATTATTGCTCAAGGTGCCAAGTTTGCATTAGATGTAGTTGCCCCTTTAAACCGTGAAGGCGATGAAGAAGGCTGTAAGTTAGAAGACGGGAAAGTAACCACCCCAAAAGGCTTCGCTGATGCCTATCAAGAATACGTAGCCAATGGCTGGAACGCCATGCTAGGGGTAGCCGAGTATGATGGCCAAGACCTACCTTACACGATGGCTGTGCCTGTTCACGAAATGCTAAATGCAGCAAACCTAAGCTGGCGTTTAACCACCATGCTTACAGAAAGCGCTACCCTTGCGGTAACCAAGCATGCTAGCAAAGAACTTAAAGATATTTATCTTGCCAAACTGATTAGCGGTGAATGGACAGGTACCATGAACCTTACCGAGCCTCATGCGGGAACCGATCTCAGTTTACTTAGTACCAAAGCTGAGCCACAAGGCGACGGCAGCTATATGATCACGGGTAACAAGATATTTATCACGGCTGGAGACCAAGACTGGAGCTCGAACGTTATTCACCTTGTGCTTGCCCGCCTTCCCGATGCGCCCAAAGGGGTAAAAGGAATAAGTCTTTTCTTAGTACCTAAGTTCCTGCCAGATGCGAACAATGAACCAGGTGAAGCAAACACCCTGTCCGTGGGCAGTATTGAACACAAAATGGGAATTAAAGCGAGCCCTACTTGCGTGATGAATTTTGACGGCGCTAAAGGTTACTTGGTGGGTGAAGAAAACCAAGGTCTAGCCTGTATGTTCACCATGATGAATGACGCGCGCTTCCAAGTGGGCCTTCAAGGTTTAGGGGCTGCTGAAGCCTCTTACCAGGGTGCACTGACTTATGCACGTGAGCGTGTGCAGTCTCGCGCGCCTCAAGGTATTCAAAATCCAGACGGCAAAGCTGACCCTATTGTCTTTCAACCTGACGTAGCTCGAATGCTCCTTACTCAAAAGTCTCTGATAGAAGGCTGCCGCGCCCTTTCGCTTTTTTATGCGAAATTTATGGACGTTGAGAAGCTCGGTGAAGGGCAAGAAAAAGAAGATGCAGAGAAAATTCTGCAATTCTTAACGCCAATCTGTAAAGCCTTTATGACCGATATGGGCCTTGAAACCACAAGCTTAGGTGTTCAAGTGTTCGGTGGCCACGGCTTTATTCGCGAGTGGGGAATGGAGCAGCTTATGCGTGATGTGCGCATTGCTATGCTTTATGAAGGAACTAACGGCATTCAAGCGCTTGACCTAATAGGCCGAAAGCTAACCCGCGATGGTGGTCAAATGATGGAAGCGACCTATAAGGCATTCTCTGCTTTAGTTGGCGATATACAAGACAGCGAAGCGAAAAATCTTGCGCAAGGCATCCTTGATGATTGGCGCGCCTCTTCTGCTGATTGCTTAGGTATGGATGCGACTACGGCAGCCTCAGCAGCCTGCGATTATCTAGCTTACAGTGCGTATTCACTCATTGGCGTACTTTGGTACAGTATGGCTGACAAAGCTCAGCATGTCGGCAATGCAGTGCTCGCGGCATCGAAGATGAAAACTCGTGATTTCTACATGGAGAGAATTCTTGTACGTCGCGATGCTCACAAAGCCGCATATAAAGCAGGCCCAGAAAGTACCCTCGCCGTTTCAGGTAATGAGTTTGATTACCTTTAAAATATAACAGCTAAGCTCGGCTTATCTACTTCTGATAAGCCGAAGGCACAAAAAAGGTCACTTCATTGAAGTGACCTTTTTTATTGCCTTAAGTCTCTGCTTGCAATGTGCTCTGCAGCTGCCCTAATTCGTTGCGGCAACTTGCGTAGAAAAAGTATCGGAAAACCAGTCATTCAACATGGCTTTCTCATAAGATAAGGACTCTGTTCGGTTGCGACGAATATTCGACTCCATAAAATCCATATCTTTAAGCTTCACATCTTTTGCACTTAAAATCACCTTGCCATCTTCGCTGGCTAACGTGTAGCTAAAGGTCATGCGCGGTATATCGATGCGTTTGATAATGCGAACGTCGCTTCCCGCACCTGAGCCAAAGCCGACAAACTGGCTCGGCCATACCTGTCCGGCAAGGTCTACATTAGTCACTGTCATAGAGAGCACTTGTGATTCCGGTAAGCTACTCGCTAGCTCTGCAATATGGGACTCAAGCTCTTCTAACGTGCGTTCGCGAAAACGTTTGCGCGATTCATTGGTTGGCCTTACATCGCTGTAAGATTCAGGCTCTTCCCACGTAATGTTGACTTCCGCTGCCTGGGAGGGAGCAAGAGCCGCTAGTAAACCTACTGCTGCGGCGCAACTCAAACAAGAAAAAGTACGTAGTTTATTCACTTTTATGCTCCTAAATTCAGTCGATTCGACCATAAGTTAGCAAGCTTTAAAAATAGTTTGTCCGAACTATAATCGCCCTGCGCACTACACACCTACAGAGTTAAACTTAGGTTAGTTTTGCTTGGCGACCTGCATAACCGGTGACTGCTTGATGATTAGGCAAAGTTGAGCGCGTTTAGTTCCCGTAAAATTTGGGTTTATGTCGTCATTTTCACAATAGGTAAGGTAGAAGCGCTTCACACTGGCACTGCTAACCGTTATTTGCTTCACGTAGGTTTGCTGATAGGGCTTCAGCGGGCTTAACTCAATATTAATTTTATCCTGCAGGCTTCCTAACTCTTTGCGTTCTGGCAAGGTAGAAAAAGCCACAAGCCAATCTGACACTGAGTGTTGGATATCCTCAAAGAGGTACTGAACAAACGGGGATCGCAGTACCAAAACCAGAACGATTATTTCAGCCGCGATAATAAAGAACCTTAACATAACTTCCCAGTTAACGTTGACGCACGTTTTAAACAAATAGCTTCAAGTTACACACAACTTAAAAACAGATCACCTAACTTCTTTTTGCCAAATTCCATTTTAGAGTAAGTCTAATGTACATGATTTAGACAGTATTTGACCATAATATTGTCGCCGATATTAATGGCTTACGGGTTTATCTGTAAATACGACAATCTATACTCATGTATAGTAGTACGCATCTAGAACGATTTTCACGAGCTGTATAAAAGTGTTTACGGTTAAACGAGAAATCAACGCGTTACGCTATGTCATTCGTGAAATTTCTAAACTTTCAGTATTGACTGAAAGTCCTAAAAGTTAGATCATACGCCCCATTATTGATCTATATTAAATACGATGTTGAGATCGCAGTTATACTGCGCAGGCAGTTCGCTACATCTACATAAGGTTAAGCTATGAATGAAAAAATACCGGTAAAGACCGTTACGCCGGTAAAAGTGCATAAGCCGAAAGGTGGTGCAGAGGGTAAGCGCCATGANTCACGCAGTCGTATTTATGTGCGCGCCGTTCAGGGGCCTCTTGAAACCTTCAGACGTTTCTTTGGCCTTTTCTTTTTGGCCTTGTTTGCCGTTATTCCATGGATTCAATACAACGGCCACCAGGCGGTTCTACTAGATATTGGTGAGCAGCGGTTTACTATTTTCTCGCTTACTTTGTGGCCTCAAGACCTTACTTTATTAGCCTATATATTCATTGTTTCGGCCTTTGCACTTTTCTTTGTGACAACCTTTGCAGGGCGAGTGTGGTGTGGCTTTATGTGCCCACAAACCACGTGGGTTTATATCTACACGTGGTTTGAAGAGAAATTCGAAGGCCCACGCAATAAGCGCATAGCGCTTGATGCGCGTAAAATGGACGTAGATAAATTTCTAAGGAAAACAGCCAAACACACAGCGTGGGTATTAGTTGCCTTGCTTACTGCCTTAACTTTTGTGGGTTACTTTACCCCCATTGGTGCCTTATTTATTGACTTTGCTACCTTTGACACAAGCTTTTGGGCGGGCTTTTCGGTTATTTTCTTTGCAGTCTGTACCTATGGTAACGCGGGTTATATGCGAGAAATCATGTGTACTCATATCTGCCCTTATGCCCGCTTCCAGTCAGCCATGTTCGACAAAGATACCTTCACTGTATCTTACGACGCAAATCGAGGTGAGCAGCGCGGGCCGCGCCCCCGGAAACTTAGTCACGAGCAGGTAAAAGAGAAAGGCTTAGGCGATTGCATTGATTGCAACCTGTGCGTACAAGTGTGCCCCACTGGCATTGATATTCGTAACGGCCTTCAATACGAGTGCATTAACTGTGGTGCCTGTGTCGATGCCTGTAACGGCGTTATGGATAAAATGGGTTACCCCAAAGGCCTGATTAGTTTTACGTCAGAAGAAGAACTGGCCGGCGGTAAAACGCACGTTTTACGCCCTAAGCTGATTGGCTATTTTGTAGTGCTTATCGTTATGACAGGCTTACTATTTGCCAACATTTGGACGCGAAGCCCCACCGAGGTGGACATTATTCGCGACAGAAACTCGCTATACCGTGAAACCAATGAAGGCCTGATAGAAAACGTATATACCATTAAGGTTTTAAATAAAACTCAGCAAACCCAAACCTACACTATTGCAGTGAAAGGGCTACCTGATTACGAATACATAGGTGAGCAAACGGTTACGGTTGTCGGTGGTACGGTTTACAGTACACCGATTTCAGTTGCAACCGACGCCTATAATCTGGAAGATACGGTTACCGATATTTTTATCAGTGTAACCACCACAATTGATGGAGAAACGGTTACGGTTGATGAACCAACGAAGTTCCTTTATCGATGACAGATTTTTCTTTCTCTGGGCTTAGCCCAGATACCATATTAGATGCCCTGGAAAGCCAGGGCATTTTTCTTCAAAGCGGCTTGTTAGCGCTTAACAGCTATGAAAACCGGGTTTACCAATTTCTTGCCGAAGATGGCAAGCGTTACGTTGCCAAGTTCTATCGCCCAGGCCGCTGGAGCGACACTCAAATCAGCGAAGAGCATGAGTTTGCTCAAGAACTTATAGAGAATGAAATTCCCTTGGNCCGCGCNTATTGCCATAAACGGCAGTACGTTGCACCATCACAAAGTAGGTGAGACNGACTACCGCTTTGCGCTGTTTCCCTCTGTTGGCGGCAGACAATTTGAAAATGATAACCTTGACCAACTCGAGTGGATGGGCCGCTTTATAGGTCGCATTCATCGTGTCGCTCATTCCAAAGCATTTACTTCTCGCCCTTCCATTGATGTTGAAAGCTATCTCAACGAGCCAAAACAAGTACTCGAGCAGAGCACGCTACTGCCTGATCATTTAAAAACCGCATTTTTTGCCATATTAAATCCCGTCATTTCTGCCACCAAAGAAGCGTATAAGCCCACCACTTCCATTCGCTTACACGGCGACTGTCACCCGGGTAATATTTTATGGCGAGACGGCCCGACATTTGTCGATCTTGACGACTGTCGTATGGGCCCAGCCATTCAGGATTTATGGATGATGCTAAGCGGCGACCGTCAACAGCAGCTTTTGCAGCTTGATACCTTAGTTGAAGCTTACGAGGAGTTTCACACCTTCGACACGTCGCAACTTCCGCTTATCGAGCCCCTTCGCGCCATGCGTATGGTGCACTATATGGCGTGGCTATCAAGACGCTGGGAAGACCCTGCGTTCCCCCGTGCGTTCCCTTGGTTTGCAGAAGATAAATATTGGGAAGGACAAATTCTTGCATTAAAAGAGCAGCTATCTGCGCTTCAAGAGCCTTCATTAAAATTGGGCTATTAGCCCATTTAACACGTGCTTTTTCACTACGCCTTTTCGCAGTGTATTAAAGACAACGAAAAGGCGTAAGGTATAAAAAACTGTATTCGCTATCAATTTTTAACTTCTATATAATCGCCCACGCGTAGGTGCCCTTGTTTATCAACCGATGGCGACGATAACTAGGGTTAAACGGGAAATCAGTGGAAAACTGATGCTGCCCCCGCAACGGTAAACTCAACGCTATGTCGTTTTCTTTTCATACGCCACTGTCTTTTGTAAGTGAGCGCGCTTTTGCGCTAGCAAACACTATTAGATGGGAAGGCAAAAGAGCTATCACTTTAAATGTGATGGTGAGTAAGCCCGGATACCGGCCTGTGCCTCACGGTGTCGTTTGCTTGTAGCCTCAAAATCAGCAAATAGAACGCTTCCCTTAAACATGTGCTCGGGCGGAGTGCATCAAAGAAAATATAAAAAACCATGCGTACATATTTTAATAAAGCAGCGCTAAGTGCTGCGGTTCTCTCGTGCTTAAGCACACCTGCTTACTCTCAAACACTCAACCAAGATATTGAAACGCTAACCGTAACCGGAACGCGTTTGCCTATATCGTTAACGAAACTTCCCGGCTCTGTTTCAGTACTCACCGAAAGCGACATACAAGCTTCGGGAGCACTGCAGCTGACCGATCTTATTCGCGGTTTGCCGGGCGTTAGCCTAGCGCAGTCAGGTAGCCCAGGCGGCTTAGCTGAAGTGCGCGTTCGCGGAAGCGAAACCAACCATTTACTTATATTAATTGATGGCGTTGTATCTAACGATATAGGCCAAGGCAGCCTGGTTGACTTGGCCCACTTAACCAGCGCCAATGTGGTGCGTATTGAACTGCTTCGCGGCCCTCAAAGCGCCCGCTGGGGAAGTGGTGCAATTGGTGGCGTGCTGAGCATTACAACAAAGTCAGGCCAATTTGCGGCCAATACGTCACACGTTGATTTCTCTGCGGCGGCAGGGACACAAGGCACGCTACAAGGCAGTATGAATGCCCGCTCTCAAAGCGATAATGTGGGTGTGTCTGCCTATGCTAGCTATATCCGTACCGATGGCGATAATGTTTCGCGCGTAGGCAATGAAGATGACGGTTACGATAACATGACCGCTGGTCTTAACCTTAACTACGCTGTATCTAATGAGCATACGCTAATTGCTAATTTGCGTACCGTGCACTATGAAAACGACTACGACGGCACTGACTTTGCTGTTACCGGCTTACCAACTGACACCGATAATGTGACCGACGGCGCACAACTTAGCGCTAAATTACGCTGGGAGTTTGCCCCAAACAATACGCAATATCGTTCTGCATTAAGTGCACACTACCGAAAAGACGAGAACGACAATACCGAATCAGGCGTTGACGCCGGTGGTACAACCGGGGAGCGTATTGAGTTAAATTGGACAAGCTTTTACGCCATTAAAAATTGGGATTTTGCTGGCGGCGTTGAATACCTACAGCGACTGTTCGACCAGCGCGGCCCCATCAATTTTGGCGATCCTAATCAAAAGCAGCACGACAATACGTACAGCGTTTTTGCAGAATCTAACGGTCAATTAACCGAGTCTTTAACGGCTACGTTAAGCGCCCGTTATGACAACAACAGCGAGTTTGATAATGCACTTAGCTATCGCGGCGGGTTAAGCTGGCAATTAAATAACCACTACACGCTGTTTACCAGCTATGGAAGCGCGGTTAAAACGCCTACTTTTACAGAGCGCTTTGGCTTTTTCCCAGCCAGCTTCGTTGGCAACCCCAACCTAGAACCTGAAACTAGTGAAGAGTGGGAAGTAGGTGTTAAAGCTAATTGGAAGAAGGTTACGGGTCAGATTAGCGTCTATACTGCCGACTTAGAGGATGAGATAAACGGTTTCGTTTTCGTCCCAGACGCTGGCGCATTTAGCGCCGACAACATTGACGGCGAAAGCGCTCGTGAAGGGGTAGACGTAGAGCTTAACTGGAACAGTGGCTATGGTGACATTACTGCTGCTTACAGCTATTTAGACGCAGAGCAAACAGATAATGGCATTACCAACACAGAACTTCGCCGTGCGCGTCATCAAGGCTCACTCACCTATACCACAGACTTTGGAACAGATACATTCAGCTTGTACACGAAGCTGGCTTATACGGGTAGCCACTATGATACCTTCTTCCCGCCGTTCCCTGAGCCATCGCAGACACTAGCGCTGTCGGCCTACACGCTGGCAACGGTCAACCTTAGTTACCAGATTGATGCTAAATGGCAGGTTTCACTAAAGGTCGATAATGCCTTTGATACCGACTATGAAGACATTGTGGGCTACGCCGGTCAAGAGCGCCGGGCGCTCCTTTCAGTTAACTACAGCATGTAGGAAACCCCACTTGCGGCACAAGTATAAAGGCTATATCCACGGTATAGCCTTTTATTTTTTGCTAGGCTAGATTGCAATTGAAAACACACAAGCCAAGCGCGATTGAAAACACGTAAGCCACGTGTCATGTTGCCACGTGAGTACCCAAAAAACCTTGATACCCGCCTTAATTCATCTTTTGTTCAGTTTGGCACTTTTACACTTACGTCCTGTAAAACCTAACCCACACGTTGAAATCTGCGTTCGCACCATACCGGTTATTACAAGAGTTTGTATGAAACGGCAGCCATTCGTGTAACACACTAGGCTTTGAATCTCGTTTTTTGGTGAGCTTATCGCGTATAAGGTTTTGAAGAACAACAGAACCTAGTTAAGCGAACAATGCTGTGATAATCTCATCACCGATAATATTTTTGAACATAGGATCATATTCCATGAAAAAGTTTGCAGTAATGTTTGTCATGGCAATGCTTTTGCCATTAACGGCCTGTGCACAAGAGCCAGCGTCTAAATGGAAAGAAGGTACGCACTACAAAGTACTTGATAAAGAAGCCACAGATAAGCCAGTAATTACTGAGTACTTCTCGTTTTGGTGCCCACACTGTTTCCAGTTTGAGCCTATCGTTGCGCAAATTAAAGAAAAGAAAAGCGACGGAACTAAGTTCAACAAAGTGCACGTAAACTTTATGCGTTTTACTGGCCCTGAAGTGCAGGACGATGCAACGAAAGCCATGCTTATTGCCCGCGCTATGAAGCAAGAAGATGCTATGAACAAAGCCATCTTTAACTACATTCACAAACAGCGCGCGTCAATTACCGGCCTAAAAGACCTTCGTAACATCTTCGTTGTAAATGGCGTAGACGGTGAAGAGTTTGATAAAATGGCAAAAAGTTTTGGCGTAAACAGCATGCTGCGTAAAAATCAGCAGCAGATTGACGAATACCGTGAGCACTTAACGGGTGTGCCAAGCTTCATCATTAACGGCAAATATCAGCCAACATTCACCGCTGACATGTCATTTGATGACATTGCTGATTTAATCGTGTGGCTATCAGAGCAAAAGTAATTACGCCATTCGTATCTACATCAATTAAACACATTATGGGCGCTTAAGCGCCCATTTTTATGTCTTGGAGAACCCAATGCACGCAGTAAGTGACTTTGCTGATTTCATATGTGAGCTAGACCATTTAAAAGCCGTTAAAAGGCAAATAACGCTACCTTGTGATAACTATCGCCAGGAAAACTCAGCCGAGCACAGTTGGCACGTGGCACTAATGGCAAACATGTTAAGCCAGTACGCCGCTAAGCCCATTGATGTCAGTCGGGTTATTCGCATGATCCTTATTCACGATATCGTTGAAATAGACGCCGGTGATATGTTCGCTTTCAATCACCAAGCCGACCACGATGAACAAGCAGAAAAAGAACTAGCAGCGGCTAAACGAATCTTTGGCTTGCTTCCAAGCCCACTAGATAGCGAAATGCTTTCCCTTTGGCTTGAATTTGAAGCAGCGGAAACCGCCGATGCTGAGTTTGCTAAAGCGATGGACCGTGTACTTCCCGTGTTTCAAAATATGAAAGACAATGGCGGTAGCTGGAAGCGGCATAATATTGCAAGAGAGAAAATAGAAAAGCGAAACGCGCATCTTAAAACCTGCGCACCCGCCCTATGGGATTATGTTTTACAGCAGCTTGATATTGCGGTTAAAAACGGCTGGCTAAGCAATTAACAAGCAATGTTAATATCACTATAGCCAGCGTATTTATTCATGGTGTGGAGAGCTAACACAAACAGCGTTGTTAGCACGGGGGGATAATCTTAAAAACGTGTCCCCACCCACATCCAGAAGCGGTTCGCGTCTACTTTAATATCGCCTGCATCATAAGTACCGTACTTGATGCCAAAGTTATATTTACCTGCAAATTTCTTCGTATATTGAACATTAATTTCGCTACCTAAATCGTCTACCCCGTTGCTACTGTCATCGGCAGTGAAGTCGTGGTAGGCCAATAGCCACTTACCACCAGCAAGGCCACCTGATAGGGAAAACTTGAGGTCTTTTAGCCCCTGCGCAGGTGTACCTAGGAATTGATCGGTCCAACCATTGAATTTATGCAACGTGGCCAGCGGTGTCGAGAACCCATATTGGCCGTCATCTGAACCCAGAATCTCGTAATCAACTTTAGCCGTTACGCCAGAAAAGCTGGCAGCTAAATAGGCATTAAGATATGACGCATCAAAATCCGTCGCGGTTTCACCAGCGCCCGATTCACTTGACTGAGTGGCAAACTCAGCCCCATACGCCCAGTTAACCTTTTCACCTTTCGTTTTCCCGTCGTAACTGACGCCATAAGTATCGAGTGCATTATCAGTATCACTATCGATTTCGAGTAAGTACGCATAACCCACGAACTTACCTATTTTAGAGGTGTAGGTGGCGTGTAAGATATGGTCGTTAGAGTCCAAATCTGCCGCTTCGGCAAAGATGCGATTGCGTTTATAAAGGTAGCTGTAGAAAAGCGATAAATTCTCTGATGCAGCATACTTTGCACTCACTGCATCAAAGGTTTGGCGGTCTTGTCGCCAGCCAACGTGACCCACAAAGCGATGGTCGTCTAAAGTAATAACTTGACGACCTACCTTTGCAGTGAAGTTATCCGCTTTATATTGAATAAACGCTTGGTCGACTTCAGTTGTTTCGGGGTCAGCAATAACCGAGTATTCGCCCACGTTAAAGCCCGTTGGGCCCACAGTAAATTCATCTTGGCCTAATACGATACGACTATCTTCAACCTCTGCGGTAAAGGAAAAGCCATTAACGCTGCCCGAACTAAAGCCTAATCGCGTGCGCAGCGTTAATGCGCTGGCATCTTCTAGTGCATTATCTTGCTCTACAGACTCATAACGCAAGTTCAAATCGGCCCACGCAGTTGCGTCGCTTAGCGCAGTGTGAATATCATCGGCCATGGCGCTTGTACCTATCAGCGTAATGACAGAGGCAGCGAGTATTTTCATTCCAAAGTTTCGTGACGAGTTCATGTGTTTTACCTACCGGTTCTTTATTTTTGTTGGTCAGTACTTTCCCGCCCGACAGAAAACGCCGGGTGAAAAGCGATAGTTAAAATGCGTGGGCGGTAAGGTATACCGCCTTATTCAGATGCCGGCAGTGCTAAGCGGCATCTGATTTTTTAGTGTCTTTTTTTTCAGATGACACCTCATTGGATTTACTGTTTTTCTGTGAAGCAGAGTGCTTAGTCCGTGAAGGCACGGTTTCTACTTTCTTCTGCTTATCGTAAAGGAAAGTCAGCACTTCATGTCGATAGTGGTTGTATTGCTTATTATCAGCGAGCGCTAACCTGTTTCGAGGACGAGGTAACTCAATATCTAGAATTTCACCTATCGTCGCCGCTGGCCCGTTATTCATCATAACAATACGATCAGACAGCAGTACCGCTTCATCTACATCATGGGTAATCATGATCACCGTATTGCCGAGGTCAGCGTGAATTTCCATAAGTGAATCTTGCAGGTGTGCGCGAGTGAGAGCATCAAGTGCGCCAAACGGTTCATCCATCAGCAATACTTTTGGCTCCATCGCTAACGCTCTGGCAATACCTACTCGCTGCTTCATTCCCCCAGATATCTCATTGGGAAGCTTGTCTAAGGCGTGGGTCATGTGTACAAGTTCTAAATTGTGCATGATCCAGTCGCGCATTTCGCCTTTGCTTTTACCTCGCATGGTAGATTTAACCGCAAGTTCTACGTTTTTATACACCGACAGCCAGGGTAATAAAGAGTGGTTTTGGAATACTACCGCACGCTCTGGGCCAGGTTGTTTAACTTCAGCGCCATCTAAAATTACACCGCCGGTAGTGGCTTGGTGTAGACCAGCCACGATATTAAGAACCGTTGACTTACCACAACCCGAGTGCCCGATTAATGAAACAAACTCACCTTTGGCAATTTTTAAATTCACGTCTTGTAGCGCGGTAAACGGGCCTTTAGGCGTAGGGAAATCGATACCTACCTGTTCTAACTCTAAGTGTTTAGTGTGCATAAATATCTCCTCAAAATTAGCGTAGTACGCTCGACTTGTCCCAGCTTACAGCGCGCTGAATTGATAACATTAAGCGGTCTAATACAAAGCCTATTACGCCAATGGTCAGCACTGCCACCATAATTCTGGCTAACGATTCTGAACTGCCGTTTTGAAACTCATCCCATACAAACTTGCCTAACCCTGGGTTTTGAGCGAGCATTTCAGCGGCAATAAGCACCATCCAGCCAATGCCAAGGGACAGGCGAAGGCCAGTAAAGATCATAGGTATTGACGATGGCAGAACAATTTTAGTTAGGTGCGCTAAAGGCGTTAGTCGCAATACTTTACTCACGTTGATGAGGTCTTTATCAATGTTTGATACGCCTACCGCCGTGTTAATAAGCGTAGGCCACAAGCAACAAAGCGACACGGTAAAAGCCGAAGTGACGAAAGACTTTGAAAACGCGGGATCGTCGCTAACGTAAAGCGCACTCACAACCATAGTCACTAAGGGCAACCACGCTAATGGCGACACAGGTTTGAATAATTGAATTAAGGGGTTAATCGCCGTATAGGCAGACTTGCTCAACCCGCACAGTATTCCCACCGGTACCGCTACCACTGATGCAATAAAAAAGCCCACCATTACGGTGTATAGACTTGTCCATATTTGGTCAAAAAAGGTCGGCGCACCGGTAAAATCTCTTATTTTTGGCTCATAAGTGGGGTCTTGAGCTACGCGAGCTGCGTTTCTCGCCTCTTGACGTTCATAAAATGCCGCGGCCTTTTCACGCTGTGCAATATGTTCATCAATTAATGCCCCCGTCTGTTCAAAAACCTGTACCGGGCCAGGAAATTGCCCTAGCGAGGTATCAATACTTTTCGCGACGCCATTCCAAATAGCCAAAAACATTAGCAAACCGATAACAGGCAGCAACAAGGCAGGGGTGGATTGGTATAGCCGACTCGCCATTGAATTAGCATTAGACGGCGAGGTTGGAAGACGAAGAATGGTAGTCATCTTGCTCATTGCTTGCTCCTGACATTGATTAAGCGCTGGTGCACTGTGTTTGCCCCGCTGCACCCAAAGGAAGCTTCCGGGGCGATTAAACTCGACACTTAAAGAACTGTGTTGCCTTTAAGGCCAATTTTAAATTGCTCTAAATAAGCATTTGGCTTGCTTCCATCAAAGGTGACGCCGTCAATAAATTCGCTTTGTGCAGGCTTGTAACCTGTTTCTGTCGAAAACTCTGGGAAGTCTGACGCCTTCGCTTTTCCTTCTGCAATAAGTGCTTTAGCGGCCTGAGCATACACTTCAGGCTTATACACCTTCTTCGCGGTTTCTTTGTACCAGTCGTCAGACTTTGCTTCAGATATTTGCCCCCAGCGACGCATTTGCGTGAGGTACCAAATCGCATCGCTGTAGTAAGGGTAGGTTGCGTTATAACGGAAGAATACGTTGAAGTCTGGCACATCGCGTTTATCGCCTTTTTCGTACTCAAACGTTCCGGTCATGCTGTTGGCAAGGACATCTTCATCCGCGCCTACATAGTTACTTTTCGCTAGAATTTTCACCGCTTCAGGACGATTCGCATTGTCGTTTTCATCAAGCCACATTGCTGCTCGAATAAGGGCTTTAACCACGCGAATATGCGTATTGGGGTACTTTTCAGCCCAACCTTGGCTAACGCCGAACACTTTCTCGGGGTTGTTTTTCCAAATCTCGTAGTCAGTGATAACGGGAACACCAATGCCTTTAAATACAGCCTGTTGGTTCCACGGCTCGCCTACGCAATATCCGTAAATCGTGCCCGCTTCCATGGTTGCTGGCATTTGAGGAGGAGGGGTTACAGAAAGCAGTGCCTGTGCGTCTATTTGCCCCGCTGTATCACCTTTGTGTGGCGCGTAGTACCCCGGATGAATACCCCCCGCGGCTAGCCAGTAACGAAGTTCATAGTTATGGGTAGAAACTGGAAAAACCATACCCATATTAAACGGCCTACCGGCGTTGCGGTATTCGTCAACAACAGGTTTCAGGTAGTCGGCTTTAATAGGATGTACTGGTTTGCCATTTTCCTGAGGGATATGGGCTTTCATTTTTTCCCAAACCTCATTGGATACCGTTATACCGTTACCGTTGAGATCCATACTGAAGGCCGTAACCACGTGAGACTCGGTACCAAAACCGATAGTCGCACCGAGCGGTTGCCCCGCGAGCATGTGCGCTCCGTCCAACTGCCCATCAATAACCCTATCTAGCAACACTTTCCAGTTTGCTTGTGCTTCAAGGGTAACGTAAAGCCCTTCTTCTTCGAAAAAGCCTTTCTCGTAGGCTACCGCTAGGGGTGCCATGTCAGTTAACTTGATAAAGCCAAACTTTAACTCTTCTTTTTCAGGCCAGCCCAACGCTGGCTCCTGTGCGGTAACAGAAGTGGAGAAGCTCGCTACGGAGACAGCGAGAGCAGCGCATACGCCAGCACTCGCCTTTCGCAAGCGTTTAAGTAGTGATGTTGTTTTTAACCCAGTCATACGTGTTCCTCGTAACCAAAAAAAAACCCACCAGCTATCGACGTAATACCGTCGAGCATGGTGGGCTTCGTTGCCGTGTTTGTAATATCGGAGTTCTTACAAACGCATCAAGTTGTTAATGGTAAGTCAGGAATTCCCGCTCACACACCTCATCTTTAAGGGAGGTTTATCAAAAGCTTTAGCTTATAAAACCACTCTGTTCTTATTATTATTCACTTGCCATAGTTACCGGAGATGATATCGCTTCCCTACCGTTCTCCGCTGAATCCTGTTTATTTACCCTATGGCAAATGTTGTGCATTCCACAATGTCGTTGCACTGTGTATGCAAACACTACTCTTTAATAGCAGCATCGTTATTGCACCAGATTAATAGCAGCCTTTGTGCCACAAATATAAACATCTGATTTATATGATATTTAGCAAAAAACAAGGAAGGACATTCAAGAATTACGGGGAGCTAAGTGCACCAAAAAAGGGGGTACTGTTCAACGGTGGTGCGTGTGATACGCGTCCACCGCTGAATCATGTGTTGGCCTTGTTAAAGGGAGACTACCTTACAAACGCTTAGTGAATTGGCCTATGGCGTTTACCACCTCGTTCGCGCCACTTTGTATTTCGCCCATCGCTTGACCAGACTGAGTTGAATACTCTAACGCTTCTCGGGCTTTTTCTTGCCCAGCTTCAATCAACTGCACTGCATTTTCAGTTAGCTTTCTATTTTCTACTACCACATTGACAATTTCTTCTGTAGCACTGCTTGTTCGCGAGGCAAGTTGCCTAACCTCATCAGCCACCACGGCAAACCCACGACCTTGGTCGCCGGCCCGTGCCGCTTCAATAGCGGCGTTTAATGCTAATAAGTTAGTCTGATCGGCAATACCGCTAATGCTTTTTACAAGGTCGGCGACTTTTTGTGATTGCTCGTCAAGATCCTTAATACCTGCGCTAGCATTACCCATTTGAGCGGTAAGTTCGTTCATCGCATTCACTGTGGAATCGAGTACTTCATTACCTTTGCGCGCCTGTTCACCTGTTTCCTGTGAAATATTAAAAGCGACATTCGCGGCTTCAGAAATAGCAAATTCGCGCTGCATTTGCTCTGTAATCACAGTGGCAAATTTCACCACTTTATACAGTTCTCCGTCTTCATTTCTAATTGGGTTGTATGACGCTTCTAACCACACTTCATTGCCAGCACTATCTATACGCTTGTAACGCCCCGATTCTAACTGTCCTTTTGCTAAACCCCGCCAAAACTGTTTATATTCCTCAGAATTTGCTTCTTCTTCGGTACAGAAGATGCGGTGATGCTTACCTTGAACTTGTTCTAAGGTATAGCCGGTCCCTTTTAAAAAGTTCTCGTTCGCCGTGATGATAGTGCCGTCTAATTTAAATTCGATAACAGCAGAAGAACGATGAAGCGCAGCAATCATGTCTCTCAATTCATTGCTGTGAGTGATATTTCGCGTTTGCTCTGCCATATAAAAGGCGATGTACTTCACATTTCCAAAGGCATCATCAATAGGCTGAATAATCCCCCTCACCCAAACCTCTTGGCCTTTAGCATCGAAAAAGCTTATCGCGCCATGCCAGTGGCGGTGAGTTTTGATGGCGCCAAGTAAATCCTGTGCAGCTGGCTTTCTTAACGCATTTTGACTCATTAGGCTGTCTAGACTCTTGCCTTCTAATTCGCTGAGTGAATAGCCAGTAGCTTGGGAATAGAGGTCATTCACTGCGCGAATTCGGCCTTCTGCACTTAATTCGACATACAACATTTCTTCCCGTAATTCTTCCTGAACGGTATGATATGCCTCGATTTCCTTTTCCAAACGTTGCTTCTCGGCTATCAACTCTTTATTTTTGAAAAACATTCTGCGCTCCTAATGGACCTCGTTTCACGCATTTTTAACGTCTGCATCTATTTACACTAAAGGCAAATCACCACTACAGGCATGCCCGTAGCATGCCTCGGTAAGCGCAGTCATTTTGAAACAATAGGCTAATTTTTTTTGGTCTTGATTAAAGATAGCAGAGGATTTGAAGAGCATTAAAAATTTAAGAAAATAAAAAAGGCAGGGATTGTTTATCGCGCTCAGCCCAAAGCTGCCTTGCTTGGGTAAGGGCATCGGTAACGGCACAATTTTTAAGAAGTACTAGATAGCTAGCTAATGTACTTAGGATAGCCTGCTCACCATAAAGGCTATTTGCTTTACCTGCCCAGACGTCAAGCATGTCGTCAACCTTCATATCTTTGTCTTTGAGCGCCCATTTATCAGCGAGCACAGGCATTATAACTTCTTCGGTTTTCCCGTTTCGGGTAATAAAAAGCTCAGTTTCTCTTTCACCGTTAACTTCTGGATCACCTCCATCACCGCGAAAGCAGAGCGCATCAATCGAAGGATAGTTTTCGTTTACGCGGCAGTGTTTATGGTCAAGGTGCATGTGATAAACCCCTTGAACACAAAATTTGGCAGCTGTAGGGTTCAATAGTCTAGCGAGAGTATTAGCACACGATCGTAATCCAAAGACGTCTCGTAATTTAATAATAGTGTCCAAAGCGCGAAGAAGATAAGACAAATCAAGGTAAGTGACACCCTTTTCAGTCAACTGCTGTTTTGCCTGAGCAATACTATTAACTTCGGGTAAGCCAAGTTTGGGTAAAGCGATACTCGCGTAAAGGCGACCAGAACCTGGCTCGTGGGCACCGTGAAGCATAACTGAATACCCGTTTCTTGCCAATATGGCCACGGCCAATAAATACCAAGGTAGTTGACGGCGTTTACCTGCATAACACCCTATATCTAAGGTAGGCGTAAGTGTTTTCACCTCGGGCTCGATTAACTCTCTACAGGCATCGACAAAACCAATGACTTCTTCTGGGGTTTCTTCTCGCGTGCGCAGCAGCATGAGAAAAGCGCCGCGCTGATCGCCTGTCACTTCATTAGCCAACACCATTTTCATGGCATGGTAGGCCTCTTCTCGGGTTAGGCTGCGCCCCCCTTTCTGACCCTTACCAATTATTTTTATGTATTCGCTAAATGGTTGCTGCATGCTCGGATGAATGTAGTAGAAGTGTATTAACCTGTTGACGAGACTCTACCACTTTTCCAAATATAAGTAACGTCGGGCCCGTTAAATTCGCTGCGTTTACTTTACTATGTATATCAGCCAGCGTTCCTGTAATCATGCGCTGCCCAGGGGTGGTCGCATTTTCTATGGCTGCTACAGGCCATGCGAGTGGCACGTTGTGATTAACCAGCCCACGGCAAAGCCCTTCTAGGCGACTTAGCCCCATGTAAACCACCATGGTGTGTTTCAATACGCTTTGTGCCATTGACGCCATTTCTGGCCATTGGTCTGCATCTTTAAAGTGGGCCGTCATAAAGCTTACCGATTGGGCGCAGCGCCTGTCGGTAAGGGGTATTCCGGTATAGGCAGATACGCCCGATGCAGCGGTAATACCAGGCACGATAGCGAAAGGAATTTCCGCTTTGGTTAATGCATCAGTTTCTTCGCAGGTTCTTGCAAATAGCGCTGGGTCGCCCCCTTTTAAACGCACGACGGTGCGCCCCATGCCTGCGAGTTCAACTACGCGCTTACAAATAGCATCTTGGGTGAAGCTGTGCTTTTTACAGCGTTTACCCACATATTCTTTCGCCACTGCTTGAGGGATTAACGCCAGTATATCTTCGCTCACTAAGGCATCGAACAGCACTATGTCTGCCTGTTGTAAGAGGCGAAGCGCCTTTAATGTAAGTAACTCGGCATCTCCTGGGCCTGCGCCTACAATAAATACTTGGCCGCGCTTTCCAGCGTTACGCTGAGAAGGCGTTGAGAATTCGCTCAAAAAACGCGACGCCGTCGAATTGTTCTTGGTTATGTGCTGGGTATTGCGTTTAGCTACGCTAAGGTTTGATCCGCGGGCTTTAAAAAAGGTGCGTAAAAAAGGTAACGACCAGCTAGATGCTAATGACATGAATAAACGCTCCTAAATAATTTGAATGTAGATAACTTAAGCACCTATCAATGCGTGCTGATTAATTCGTTGTGATAGTGCAGGCTTACACGAGCCACAGTTCGTACCGCATTTTAGCTTTTTGCCAAGTTCCGTTACCGAGGAGCAACCGCCTTCTATAGCGTCACTAATTGTTTTCTCGCGCACCTCGAAGCAACTACACACTACATCGCCATTTAAAAACGCCTCGTCTACTTGAGTGCGTAATAACTTGCGCTGGGTTTCAAGGCTAATAGAGGTATTCAGCAGACTGGCAACCCAAGCATTAGGCACTGACCATCCAACGTTAGCGTCTACTGCGGCTTCCTGCTCTGGCTCATCACCTAAAAACGCCGCAAAGCAAAGCTTATCGTCTACAAGGGCTATACATACTGAGTAGGTGTGATGATGAAACTGCAATAACACAGTGTTTTGTGGTAAAAGAGGTAACACGTCTTGTGTGAATGCTCGGCGGCCCTTGTTCGATGCAATATTAAATACCGTTGACGCATCACCAGACAGGTTTGTATTCGCTGTCAATACTGCACCTTCAATGGGCGTTTTCGTCCAATAGTCGCAAGCATGCTGTAGCGCGACTTCATCGAGAAAGTTAAATTCACTGGGCTGCGCGTTTTGCACTATTGATGCTACGAAAACTTTGCCGTAGGTGGTAAAGCGTACAGGTTCTATAGCAACGGCAGCGTGCTTTAACTCGGGTTGACCTGAAATAGGGTCTACCGCACTGGCGTAAAGTGACCCCAACTTGCAGTGTGAGCCGTACTGAGCAGACCAATGGATAGGAATGAAGACTTCTCCTTTGCGCATGTCTTCATCGATTTTAACGGGATAGATAACCGGGGCATCTACACATGCCGCACTATGCAAAGCCACGTAGTCTTTATTCCTCGCGCCTAGCGTTTTAGCATCATGAGGGCTTACATGCACGCTGGCATTAGACGTATGGGCTAGCAACTTTGCTGCTTTGCCGGTACGAGTCATGGTATGCCATTGATCTCTGGCGCGCCCACTGTTTACCACAAACGGGAACAGCTTCGACGTTTGTTGCTGTGGTGCTTTAAATACAACAGGAATAAGCTTGGCTTTACCGTTAGGCGTAGAGAACTGTTTATCGGCAAAGGGTCGCTTGCTGTTAAGCCCTTGCATACCTTGCAACTCATCAGATGTTGTAAATGGCCACTGTAAAGGCGACATGGCATCATATTGCGCCTGAGTAATATTTTGTAAAGGCGATAGGTCCAGCTGGCGTTGCCCATTATTTTGATAACCGGTTAACCCTGCGTATTCGCAAAAAATTTGCGATGGATGGGTAAAATTAAATGCCTCAGCAAAGCCCATTTTAGCCGCTACGTCACACATAATTTGCCAATCGTGTTTTGCACAGCCTGGCGGAGGCAAGATACCCCGCTGACGTGATATACGGCGCTCTGAATTGGTCACCGTTCCATCTTTTTCAGACCATCCCGTTGCCGGAAGGGCAATGTGGGCGTATTTCAATGTGTCGTTAGATTCCACGATGTCAGACACCACCACCATGTCGCACTTTGATAGTGCGCGCTCGACTTGACCGCGGTTGGGCATACTTACTACAGGGTTAGTGCCCATTATCCAAACGAATTTTACTTCCCCCCTTTCAATGGCGTTAAAGAGGTCAACAGCTTTAAGCCCCTGCCCTTTAGGCATAACTGGCG
Organism: Alteromonas mediterranea DE; assembly: GCF_000020585.3. Lineage (NCBI taxonomy): Bacteria > Pseudomonadati > Pseudomonadota > Gammaproteobacteria > Alteromonadales > Alteromonadaceae > Alteromonas > Alteromonas mediterranea. The sequence continues at coordinate 766,575 of NC_011138.3, read as the reverse complement.
CGTTCCAATACGTTTTTACTGCGTTGATATGCTCAAGGTTTTCAAGGTCCATATGTGCGGCAAGCATATTTGCTAGCCCACCTACTTCACGGCCTCCCATGGCATTCGGCTGGCCCGTAATTGAGAAAGGCCCGCAGCCTTCTTTTGCAATTAAATCGGTGGCTAAATGGCAGTTTATAATGGCTTGCGCTTTATCTACGCCTGCTGACGATTGGTTCACCCCCATTGAATAGAAGGTAATAGCCCGAGTCGCTTCACAAAAAATCTCATAAAAGGTTTTCACGCTGCTAGCGTCGACATCGCAAATCTTGGCGACTTCGCTAAGCGTCGACGCGCTCGCACTTTCTAAGGCTTCATCTAAACCGTCGGCAAACCTTCCAACGCTTGCCTTGTCTATCCTTTCCTGCTTATTAGCAAAGCGTAGCAGGCCATTAAAGAGTGCCACATCACTGCCGGGTTTTATTGCTAGGTGAAGGTCGGCAATGGTACAGGTTTCGGTTTTGCGTGGGTCTATGACCACCACCTTCATGTGCGGGTTTTTAAGCTTTGCACGCTGAATACGCTGAAAGAGTACAGGATGTGCCCACGCCGTGTTACTCCCTGTTATAACAAGTAAGTCAGTGCTTTCTAAATCTGCGTAATCGCATGGCACCACGTCTTCGCCAAATGCACGCTTGTAGGCAGCCACGGCTGACGACATGCAAAGGCGTGAGTTAGTATCAATATTGGCACTGCCGATGTAGCCTTTCATTAATTTGTTGGCAATGTAATAGTCTTCGGTCAGTAGTTGACCTGACACGTAAAAAGCAACGGCATCCGCGCCATACTGCGCAATAGTAGAGGCGATCTTATCCGCAATCACATCGGTGGCCGTGTCCCAATCCACCGATTTACCTGCCATGGTTGGGTGAAGTAAACGCCCATTAAGGCCGTTCGTTTCAAGCAGGTTTGTTCCTTTAACGCACAACCTACCAAAATTGGCGGGATGCTCGGGCGTGCCCTTAACAGTGTCCAGGGTTACGGCACGCTTACTTGCGTTGCAACTGATATCTACGCCACAACCCACGCCGCAATAAGGGCATGTTGTTTGTCTTAACTGTTCAGACATAATATCGGGTTGTGGAGTAGCCATATTCATATCATTACCTTTTTCGTTTTCTCTGCTTTGTCAACGCCTTCTGTGTGCAGCGTACCGCTTAAATGCCAATGAAAACCTTTTCACCTTCTACTTTTACTGGGTAAGTGGTAACCGATATATCATCGTGTTCCTTACATAGCCCGCTTTCTAAAAAGTAATGCTCCTTGTATAAAGGAGACGCAACTACCGGGGCGCCGCCAATTGACCCCAAAAGCCCGCGATATAGCACGTTGGCCTTGCCAATGGGGTCGTAATTACTTATCGCAAAAACCTGGGTTTCCCCTTTGACACATAAACAAAAAATCGCGATTTGCCGAGACTCTACCAGGGCGCAAACGCCGCTATTTTTTACTAAGTCCCGTGTTTCGCACACTAGGTGCCATTGCTGAATATCTTGTCCTGAAGCTAAAAGATTTGGCGCTGCTGACATCAAATGTTCCTCCTAAGCTCTTTAATAACTAAATCGCTATACCATAGCGACTGGAATAAACTGGTCTTTCCCTGCCACTTTTTCAGCTTCTGTTGCAGGGCGAACCTGGCCGCGCTCTGAAACAAACTGAATATTGGTATCGCCTGCATTACTGTTTACAAACTGACGGAAACGCTTGCGCGCTTCAGGGTCTTCGATAGTGGTTTTCCACTCACATTGATACGCGTCAACCACGGTATCCATTTGCGCTTCTAGCTCGTCGTTAATGCCCAAGGCGTCGTTTATCACCACATCTTGAAGATAAGCTAAGCCGCCTTCTAGGTTATCCATCCACACTGAAGTACGCTGAAGGCGATCGGCAGTCTTCACATAGAACATCAACACGCGGTCGATATATTTGATAAGGGTTTCGGTATCTAAGTCGGTGGCAAACAAGTCGGCATGGCGGGGCTTCATACCGCCGTTACCGCATACATACAAGTTCCAGCCCTGCTCAGTGGCAATAACACCAATGTCTTTACTTTGGGCCTCAGCACATTCACGGGTACAGCCTGATACAGCAAATTTGATTTTGTGCGGTGCACGTAAGCCTTTATAGCGATTTTCTAAATCGATAGCGGTACCAACTGAGTCTTGTACGCCATAGCGACACCAAGTACTTCCCACGCACGACTTCACAGTGCGCAGTGCTTTCGCATACGCATGACCGGTTTCAAATCCCCCCGCTACTAGCTTCTCCCAGATGTCAGGAAGGTGTTCAACACGCGCGCCGAATAAATCGATACGCTGCCCACCGGTTATTTTGGTGTACAGGTTGTACTCTTTCGCCACTTCACCTAACAAAATCAATTTCTCTGGCGTGATTTCTCCGCCCGGCACCCGTGGCACAACGGAATAAGTCCCGTCTTTTTGCATGTTGCCAAGGTAGATATCGTTAGTATCTTGTAACGGTAGGTGGGCCGATTTTAGAATGTAGTCGTTATAAACTGATGCCAAAATAGAGCCCACTGCGGGCTTACAAATCTCGCAACCTAAACCTTCACCATGCTGCTCTAGCAGATCATCAAACGTGCGAATACCGTTTACTTTTACAATGTGAAAGAGCTCTTGACGTGTATAGTTAAAGTGCTCACAAATGGCTTTTGAAACTTCAACGCCGCGTTTTTCAAGCTCGCTGTCCACCACGTTTTTAAGTAGCGCTGCACAGCCACCACAGCCTGTACTGGCTTTGGTTTCACCTTTCACATCCGCTACGCTACAGCAGCCACCTTCAATGGCTGAAACAATATCGCCTTTTGTTACATTCAGGCAGGAACAAATAGACGCGGTGTCGGGTAACGCATCGGCGCCAAGAGCAGGAGCGGCATCCGACGACGGAAGAATAAGGCTTTCAGGATGCTCAGGAAGGTCGATAGCGTTAAGCGCATACTGCAATAACGTATCGTAATCGCTTGTGTCACCTACCAGTACCGCGCCCAGCACTTTCTTTTGTTCACTATCAACAACAAGCTTTTTGTAAACGCCTTCAGGTTGGTTTAAGTAGGTATAACTTAATGCCCCTTCAGTACGTTCGTGCGCATCACCAATTGAGCCAACTTCAACCCCCATAAGCTTCAACTTGGTGCTCATATCGGCACCTGAAAACTCAGCATCACCACCGGTTAGATGACTTACCGCAGTGCGAGCCATAGTATAGCCGGGGGCAACAAGGCCGAAAATTTTGTTGTCCCATAGCGCGCACTCGCCTACGGCGTATATATTCGGATCAGACGTCACACAGTGGTTATCAATAACAATACCGCCGCGCTCGCCAAGTGTTAGTGCTGACTTCCTACCAAGCTGATCCGAAGGGCGAATACCCGCAGAAAAAAGGATCATGTCGGTTTCAAGTTCGGTGCCATCGGCGAACACCATTTTATAGCGACAGGTATTTCCCGCTTCAATGCTTTGTGTCGCTTTTTGGGTATGAACAGTCACGCCCAAATCTTCAATTTTATCTTTAAGGACTTTACCACCGGCTTGGTCAAGTTGAACCGCCATTAGCTGTGGCGCGAACTCGACGACATGAGTATCAAGGCCGGCTTGCTTAAGTGCGTTCGCCGCTTCTAAGCCTAACAGGCCGCCGCCGACAACCACCCCCACGCTACTTACCGCCGCCGAGGCCTCAATGGCAAGTAAGTCATCGATGGTACGGTAGACCAAACAGTGCTCTTGCTCGTTACCGGGAATAGGCGGCACGAAAGGATATGAGCCGGTAGCAAGCACAAGTTTATCGTAACTAAATACCTGCCCCTCTGACGTCGTCACTTTTTTGTTGTCACGGTCTATATCGGTCACCAACGCATTGGTCACTACACTTACGCCCCACTGGGCATACTGTGCTGGGGTGGTAAGCGCTAAATCATCAGCACTTGCGCCACTAAAAAACGAAGATAAGTAAACGCGGTCGTACGCGAGGCGAGACTCGCCGCATAAGACGGTTATTTCTACATTGGCGTCGCTTTGGTGAAGCTGTTCAACAAAATGGTGCCCCACCATGCCGTTGCCTACGACGACAATTTGCGTTTTTGAGTCCAATGAAGTCATGGTATTCCCCTTTTTTCGGGACAAAAAAAAGCCCGCTTCAACTTTCGTTGATGCGGGCTTCGTTGCCTATTTTGCTAGTACTGACACTTAAGTTCAGCATATTCTAGCTAACACATTTTACGGAGTGTTATAAATCACACAATTTTCAGCGATTGACACAAATCACTAAAACACACTTTACGTTTAATACTATCCAAATTCAGTGCCAATCGTGTAACACGCTGTTTTTAATAGATTTAAGATAAAAAAGGCAATATTTTTATTTCTAAGCTGCACCAAACAAACGCAAACCTGTGTTCACTTGGTGCATTACTTAATGTTAAAGATTTACGCCAGTTTGTCTGTCGCTACGCGATAGCGAGGGTCTTCTACCACGTTTATCTCAACAAACTTGTCTGCCTTGCGAAGTAGTGAACGACACTCATCGCTAATGTGGCGAATGTGCAGCTTCTTACCTTGCTCTTCATACTTGTCAGCAAGGGTGTCCAGCGCATCAATACCTGACGAATCCCAAATGCGAGAATCTTTAAAATCAATAACGATATCATTAGGATCGTTGGCAATATCAAACAAATCTTTAAAGTGAGATACCGAACCAAAGAACAGTGGGCCGTCTAGCTCATACACTTTCCAGCCGTCGTTATCGATATGCGATTTCGCTTCAATATGACGGGCGTGTTTCCATGCAAACACCAGCGCGGAAACGATAACCCCTACCACAACCGCTATCGCAAGGTCAGCAATAACCGTAACGCCGGTGACCAAGAATAATACAAAGGCATCTTCTTTGTTAACGCCTCGAACAATTCTAAATGACGCCCATTCGAAAGTAGCGATTACTACCACAAACATAACCCCAACAAGGGCGGCTAGCGGGATCATTTCAATAAGCGGGGCGGCGAATAAAATAAAGCCCAACAGTACTAACGCCGCGGTGATGCCTGACAGGCGACCACGACCACCAGAGTTAATATTAATCATGCTTTGACCAATCATGGCGCAACCGCCCATACCGCCGAAGAAACCGTTAACAGTATTCGCAACACCTTGGCCCACGCATTCTTTGTTACCGCGACCACGGGTATCGGTCATTTCATCAATCAAGGAAAGCGTGAGTAGCGATTCAATAAGACCGACCAAGCAAAGAATGACTGAGGTAGGCAGAATTATCATGAAGGTTTCCCAAGTGAACGGCACCATAGGAATAGCAAAACTCGGCAATTCGCCGGCTAGCGTAGCAGTATCGCGCTGGTCTGCTGGCAGCAAGTCGCGAACAAAGTCGATAACCGTACGGGCTTCTAGGTCAAGGCCGTGCACTAATGCAGTTACCGTAACAATGGCCACAAGCGAAGCAGGTACAGCTTTAGTTAGCTTAGGAAGCAAGTAAATAATGGCCATGGTTAACGCCACAAGCCCTAGCATCCAATATAGCAGCGTACCTTCCATCCACTGAAGTTCACCTGCCGCATTGGTCACTTTAAATTGACCTAGCTGAGCCAAGAAAATAACGATGGCCAAACCGTTTACGAAGCCCAGCATTACTGGGTATGGCACCAGTCGAATAAACTTGCCGAGCTTGAATATACCGCACATTATTTGCAGCAAACCGGCCAAGATAACCGCAGCGAACAAGTACTGTACGCCGTGCTGGGCAACCAGTGCCACCATCACCACGGCCATAGCGCCGGTAGCGCCAGAAATCATACCCGGGCGACCGCCAATAGCAGAAGTGATCAAGCCCATCATGAAAGCCGCATAAAGACCAATCATTGGTTCTACGCCGGCTACAAATGCAAATGCTACGGCCTCAGGTACCAAGGCAAGCGCCACGGTAATACCTGATAGCACGTCGTTTTTAACGTTGCTGTCTTTACTGGTAATTAAATCGAACATGTTCTCTCAGAAGCTAAGATGTTAAACACAACAACCCACCGTGGCGTAAACCGCTAGATTGAGCAGCACACCATGCAAGTAGGAGAATTTTTCGGCGATTCTATCACCATTAGGGCTTAAAATCTTTCAATAGATTGTCACTAAGACAAACCTTAATCCGTAAAGTCTTTCCGCTTTTCGCCACCAGTTTGTTGCTGCCCAAATTTTTTATGTTGATAGAACCCTGTTTTTGAGCGTTTTCATATCGCTTAATTTTCTCGCCTTTGCTGACAAATGGCGCCGTCCATGGCATCGTATTACGGTATTTTATTCATGTTGTCCGTCAGCGCTCACGGTTGGAACTAAGTCGAGCATGGTGATGAGACATCGCTTTAAGGCTAGTGCCTTATTCAACGAGGAGTTAAAGTGGTACCTTATATTCTTACTATTTTGTGCGTGTTGGTGGCAGGCGCTATTCATTGGATGTCGCCAAAGGCTTATTGGAAAGCGACCATTATGTCGACCGCCGTTATTTTATTATTTTCCGTTGCCGCCCTATTTATCTTCCAAGCGTCGGGCATGCTAGTGAGCGAGCACACCGGAGAAAACGCTGACTTCTCAGGGCAAATGCTTACTATCACAACCATGATTGCGTTCTTTGGCTTTCTCATTTCCTTATTTGTAGGGTGGTTTCTTCGGGTAGTAAGAAACTAAGAGACAACCACATTAAGAAAAATCCCAAAGTTTCAGCGTTTTGCTGTGTTGTACGTATAAACAGCCCCGAAAACGCCAACACCAGGTTGCACCAATTTGGCGCAACCATTCACTTCTCGCTACACAAATAAGGCAACAGCCACACCCTCGACCCCTTTATGTCGAACCATGGTCAAACCCTTCGTGGCTCCCAGCCCTTTATTCTTATTGGCGCTGAAAGAACTTAACGCCACTGAACCTTCATGGCATCCCTGCATTATAAACAGGGCATAAGTGTTGCTTGGCTTAATGCGTTATCTCTATTTTTAGCTAAAGTAGTTTCCTTATGCTTCATGAATCCGAACCGACCATTACACTGTGTAGCGACGCGACTAAGCGCTTTTTACTTGCAGCTAAACACGCTGAGATTACGGTACTTGAACAGTTATCGAGTAACTGCCGCATTGTTATTGCAGTGCGAGAACTTATTCATGAACTTCAAAAGGAACGGGGTGCCAGCAATATCTTTCTCGCGTCAAACGCCGAGCGATATCGCTCAGAGCGGATGCAATATGTTGCTGCTAGTGAACACGCAGAGTCAACGCTAAAAAGCCAGTTAAAATCCCTCTACCTGACTGATGAGATCACCACGGGCAACCCGCGTTTATTGAGTAGCATTACGCTTGCAATGCAGGCCACAGACTACCTACCTCGATTAAGAGAACAAGTGAGTAAGCAGAAGCTAACGCCACTGGAGTCGACACGCGCGTACAGCCGTTTAGTCGCCAGTTTACTTACCGTTATTTTTGAAGCGGCGGATATTGCAAGCGACCCAACTATTACTAGATTGCTAGTGGCGTTATTCAACTTTATGCAGGCGAAGGAATACGCAGGGCAAGAACGGGCTTGGGGGGCGATTGGTTTTGCAGAAACCCATTTTGATGCGCGTTTATGCGAAAAGCTTGCTGCCCTTCAGCAAGCCCAAGAACATCACTTCAATATTTTCTGTGAGTTTAGCTGTAAAGCACACAAAGACGCCTTGGATACGTTAAATAAAAGCCCTGCCGCTATCGATATCGCGCAGCTTAGAAACATGATTGCGCAACTTGGTGACGGCAGCCCAATTGCTGGTGAGATATCAGAAGTTTGGTTTGATGTAGCGACACGTCGCATGGATGCCATGCAGGCCATTGAAGTCGCGCTCACGGAAGCCCTTTTGCATCAAGCCAATACTAAAGTGGCCGACGCAAAAAATGAAATGGCCAATCATCAACAGTTGCTTAAACGCTTCAACGATGAACACGCCACCGATGGCTCGCCACTCACCCTATTGTTCGACCCCAGCATGCCGGGCTTAGCGGAAGATAGTAAAGACGACGAGCTTAAAACGCTGCCACTTAATGAGCAAACCAAAACCTTATCTGCCCACCGCTCTTTTTATGATTTACTGCGTTCACAAGCACAACATATCGAAGACATGGGCCGCGAACTTGAAGAAGCCAAGCGGGCAATACAAGATCAAAAGCTGATAAGTCGAGCAAAACTGGTAGTAATGGAGCAGTTTGGGCTAAGCGAAAACAATGCATATCGCCGACTACAAAAACAAGCCATGAGCGAAAATACCACTATTGCGGCCATTGCTGCCAAGATAGTTAGCATTGCTACAAAAAGTGCAGTGAGAAAGTAGCTTAAGCCCATTTTTGCTTTAGTGATTAGCCAAAATAGCTGAATATACATGCCATTTGCTGCACTTCTGTTGCTATAACACGACCTTCAACAAAGGCCAAACCTTAGGCCAACTTTTAGACACAACGCGTTGCTCAAAAACATCAGGTCTAGGGTATTTGGGGTTAATACTTATCGTGCCGGCGAAGTTTGCTTCCAAGCCAAATGGCGCCAGTATATCTACATCGTCATTTGCTAAAAGGCGCACCGCTACACAGGTCTCCCGCTCTATCCAATATGAAATGGCCTCACTGCAGCTTTTATAGGGCGCGTGCCCGTGAGCCAAATGCATACGCGCTTGGTTTTTTACCTGCCAGTTGGCATTCGGCACAAAACGGGCAAGCTCATGTTCAAACGCTTTCTCCTGTGCCTTAGCTTCAGATAAGACGCCGGCCTGGACGCCTGGCTGAGAAAGCGATTCGATGGTGTTCTCAACGCTAACCTTGCTCTGCGGCACGGTAATTTCATCGCTAAAGTAAACCACATCAATATCATTAAGTGGCGTAGGTCTAGCCTTATTGTGTAAATCATCCCAAATGGCATTTCGCACAAACCCCGCACCCAAATAGCCTTGTGGTAAATTAAGTGCGCTTAGTGCGCGAAGGCAATCCATTCTGAAAGGGTCGCGGTGTATTATTTTACTAAGCGCCTGGTTTAGCACCACACTTAGCCTTCTTTTTTAATACGCAGCTTACGTTTCCACTTTATTACGTAAAAACAAAACGACGCCATGCTGCCCCCTGCAAACCACCCCGCGATGATGTCACTAGGCCAATGCACACCCAACAAAACGCGGCTTAAGCCAATGCAAAACACCAAAAAAGCGGCGGTGAAGTAAATCCATGTCCGCACTGATGTGTTTTGTGTGAAGTATGTAAGCAAGTGCGCAATATAGAAATAAACCAACGTCGACAGCGTAGCGTGGGCCGAAGGAAAGCTTTGGGTATACACATCAACGTGTTGCATGGTTAATGACGGACGTGGCCTATCAATTCCCGCTTTAAGTAAAAAAGTCATCGCTATGCCTGCCGCTACCGCGAGAATAAAAGTCAGTGATTTTTTCTTTTCCCCCGCCAAGGCCAATGCCCCTGCTACCGCTGCAGCAACAAATATAAGCACGGTGTTACTGCCAAGGGCGGTAACATCTCTTAACACATCGTTCTTCCATCCATGTACATCGCCAAGCGCGCTCAGTGTCGTAAATAATGTATTGTCGAATGAGGTCATTACGCCCATATAAACAAATAACATCATAAGTAAAAAGCCGGTGCCCATTAGCAGTACTTGAATTGCTGGGGCTTTAATAATGTTCACGTAAGAGGCGAGCGCCCCATTGTTTTTTGTATCGCTGCTTTTCATTTATTTACTTCCATTTATTACGATAAAAAGCGTTACTTGTCGTGTTTACTGCCGCCTAAACAATTAGGAGAAGCCAAAGACTCTCCGCCACGGGCTTCCCACTCTGCGGGTGTATAAGTATGCAGTGCAAGAGCATGTACAGGCCCCTGTAACGCTTCTGCGGCAAGACCATTTATTTCTCTGTGGCGAGCAATAAGGCGTTTGCCTTCGAACGCGTCGCTTACTACGGTTACTTTAAAGTGGCTCTGCGCGCCGTCGGGCACATTGTGCATGAAGCTCTCATCCACCACTTCGAGGTAGCTCGGGTTTAGTGCTGCTTTAATCGTTGATTCAAGAAACGTTTTTACTTGCATGGTTGGCTTACCTTGCTCTTTGAATAAGGTGTCGAAAAGTAAGATTAATTCTACCACCGATAGGCTTAGCCGTCTTCGCAATCCCGTGCACATAATGACTTTGCGTTGCCCCAGCCATAATCAACACACTACCGTGTTCGAGTATTTGGGTATATTTTTCTTTTGTTTCTTTGTGTTTTAAAACAAAAGGCCTAGCCTCACCTAGCGTTACCGAAGCAATCACTGGGTTCGTACCTAACTCTGGTTCATTATCAGAGTGAAAACTCATGCTATCTTGCCCGTCGCGATACCAGTTAGCGAGTACACTGTTAAATTTTGTACCGTAGTTGGGCGAGCATAACGCTTCACAACGGGCTTTAATTAACGCGAGGCTTGATGTCCATGGGTTAGGTGGCATAGTAAGGTTTGAATAGGTATAGGTGCACTCAGGGTCGCCATGCCAGCTTTGAAGACGGGGAATTTTCACCTGTTTACCAAACAACCGAAGAGTATCTTGTCTCCAGGGTAATTCGGTTTTTAGCCGTTCGAAGAAAGCGTCAGCATCATTCTTCGACAATGCGTTAGGAAAATACCGAACATCTGCCTCAGTCAGCGGAAGCTGGTAAGGCACACTTTCTTCATCAGGTGTCTCAAAGAGAGAAAATTGCATGTCTATTCGTTTAATTCCATTGTGGTAATTGTGAGGGGTTGCTCCCGCTTATTATACAAACTCCAATATTGGCCGCCGCGGTGATAATTTATTTTTCGCTATTTCTTAGCGTAGTCTTCATTACGGGCTGCGTGACATTGTGGTTTGATTTAGTGGCCAGTTAAATACTCGGTCTACAAGCGGAATTAAAAAAGACGGCCAGGATATTTCATTATAAGGCGTTATTAAGTAGAGCCTTATTTTGGGTATGGTAAGATAGACAGTAAATCTCTAACCTAATGGCGCATTCGTCAATAGCGAATGTCGTGAGCCTTTCCTTTGCAACAGACCCCAATGAATACAGAATTTATATTTGCCGACCGTCAACTCTCGCTTATTCGCTACCCTGAAAAGCACCAGCATGTGAGCCTTCAAGCATGGGACAGTGCTGATGAACTGGTGATAGAGCATCTAGAGTCTCTTTTGAGTGAGAATGAGCTGTCTATCGGCGATAATGAAAGTACGCCGTCGCTAATGATCTTTAACGACGATTTCGGCGCATTAGGCTGTTGGTTTTCACATTTAGCCCCTTATTGGGTTTCCGATTCCTATATATCTTTGCGTTCGTTGCACGAGAATTTAAAAGCAAATTCCTTGATACGCGCTTCTGAAGGCTCGTGTACACAAGAACTAAAAACGTCACCGGTTAAAACATTAACCAGCGTTGAGAGCGCTAGTTTTAAGCCTGCATGTGCACCGGCCGTGGTAGTCATAAAAGTGCCTCGAGCGCTTGCTTTACTTGAACAACAGCTTATTGATTTACAAGCCTATATTACGCCTGAAACCCAGGTTATCGCGACGGGCAAGGTCAAGGCGATCACGAAATCGGCACTTAACCTTTTCGAAAAATACATTGGCCCGACGACGACATCTCTGGCGAAGAAAAAGTCACGACTTATTTTTGCCACACCAAGAGACTCGTTAAAACAGGCGACATCGCCCTACCCAACGCGGTGGCAGTGTAAAAGCACCATGGGCGCTGCGCTTATTATAGACAACCTTGCCAATACGTTTGCACGCCAGTCGCTAGATATCGGTGCACGCATTATGCTGGAGCACATGACGGTCAGTGCCAACGACGTAGTGGTAGACTTAGGGTGCGGCAACGGCGTACTGGGTGTTAACGCACTCTCTCTTGCCCCAGATGCCAAGGTGATTTTTGTAGATGAGTCATATATGGCGTTAGAAAGTGCCAGACTTAATGTACTTAACAACTTCCCCGATAAAATCGAACAGTGTGAGTTTGTCGCAAGTAATTGCTTAGAGACACTCTTAAACCGAGAAAATAAACCTGCTGTTACTAAAATTTTGTGTAACCCACCGTTTCATCAGCAAAACGCGATTACCGATCATATCGCGTGGCAGATGTTTACCGACTCTCGCGACCTGCTTGTCAAAAGCGGGCATTTGGTTGTGGTTGGGAATAGACACCTTGAGTATCACATTAAGCTTAAAAAACTGTTTGGTGGCGCAAAGGTACTTGCGAGTGACAAAAAGTTCGTTATCTTAGGCACTGCTAAACGATAAGCACGCTTAAAAAACGCGTAATACGGAATATATTTAAAGGCATTTTTATGAAAAAAATACTTTTACCACTTCTTACCGCCATCGCGCTGCTAGGCAGCAGTTCAGCGGTTTTGGCAAAGAAAGATGACGGTTCACAGGTTCAGCCAGATAACTACTATCCTCGGGTAAAAATTGAAACTACCATGGGCGATATTGTGGTTGAACTCGACAGAAGACGTGCGCCTATTACGGTAAATAACTTTCTTCGCTACGTAGATAAACGCGCCTATGAAGACACTATTTTCCATCGCATTGTGCCCGGCTTTGTTGTACAGGGCGGCGGCTATACCGCAGACTTCGACGGCAAATCAAACTTCCCCGATATCTTTAATGAGTCAGGTAACGGTTTAACTAACGATCTACACACCATTGCGATGGCACGACAAGGTGACCCACATACCGCAAACCGACAGTTTTTCTTTAATGTGAACGACAACAGCAGCTTAAACCCGGGCAGAGACTGGGGCTACGCGGTATTTGGCGTGATTGTGGAAGGCGAAGATATTGTAGATGCCATGTCAGAGGTGGAAACTGAGTACTCACTTCGCTTGAACGCGAATAATGTGCCTATTGAACCTATTGTCATTAAAAAAATGACGGTTCTGCCGCCGCTTTAGTACATCTTTCTTCGATTTAACCACCCTTTTTCGATTTAGATATCAATGTGTCCTTTTCTGGCGAAAACGGACACATTGCTTCAAGGTTTAGGTAGATGTCATTTTAGCGACTGGGCGTATTCTTGTGCCTGAGTTAACAACCGCAACACGTTGTTACCCCAAATATCTTGCAAGTCTTCTTTGGTGTAGCCTTCGGCTAGAAGCCTCTCTGTTATCAGCGGTAAAGCGGCAACATCCATCATGCGCTCCACACCGCCGCCGCCATCCCAATCTGCACCCACCCCAGTATGTTTAGGCCCAGCAACTTTTAAAATATGAAGAAAGTGAGCCATATAATCGTCAAAGGTTGCACGAACAGCAGGGTGCTCCATATCAATTTGCTTACGTTTTTGCTTTAGCGCAGCCACTTGCTCTGGCGTCATTTCAGCAATGTTCCCCATTTGCTTAAATAATTCCCCATACGCTTTCTTGCGTTTGGGGTCGCTTGGCAATTCTGTTAAGTAAGAGCCATAGGCGTTGACATGGATAACACCGCCACTTGCGACCAACTTTTTTAGTAGTTCATCATTGATGTTTCTCGGATGATCATAGACGGCTTTCGTGCCCGAATGCGACAGGATGACAGGCGTTTTCGACAGCCGTATCATGTCTTCGAGTAAGTCGTCGTGAGCATGCGAGCCATCCAAAATTATACCCAGTTCGTTAGCTTTCTTTACAAGCTTTTCTCCAAGTGGAGAAAGCCCTCCGTATTGCTGGCCATTAGGATCAGTGGAACTATCGCCAAATTGGTTATTCTTAAAATGAACGGGACCAACCATCCTAAGCCCCATTTTATAGAAAGTATCTAACAAGCTGAGGTCTTCCCCCAGCGGGTAAGCATTTTCCATACTGATATAAACAATTTTCTTATCATTATCAGCGATAGCTTTGGCGTCTTTTGGATCAGTGGCAAGAGTAAATGTATCCGGGTTGGCTTCGACCATTTTATGAATAGCCATAGCACGAAGAATCGCTGTGTCGCGTGCAGATTTAAACCCCTCTACTGTAACTGGGCCCTGTGGCGTGTAAATAACCCAGAACCCGCCGTCTAATCCGCCGCTTTCCATTCTTGGAACATCCACTTGGGAAAAGTCATCCTCAACATTATGCGCATGCATAATATTAAAACCGGGCTGTACGAGCAGCGCTGGCGTATCTAGGTGCGTATCCATGACGACCATAGAGTCATGAATATCGCTTGCCTTTACTGACTCCGCATTAGAATAGGCACTTGTTAAAGCTAAAGAGAGTGCTAAAGCGCTTACTGTTTTACCATTTACGTACCGCATTTAGAAATCCACCGTTAATGTTGCTTGGAAAGTACGTGGGCTAAGTGGGCGACCAAACGAGGAACCGGTGAAGCCGAAAGACATAACTTCTTTATCGAATACATTATCAACGTTAAACCGCAATCGAATATTCTCGGGCATACCAAAATTGTTAGGACCACCAATATCTACGTAAGCCTGAGCAACCAGGTAGCTCTCTAACTCATAGGTCTCGTTAAAGTCTGTATATCGAATGTCTGTATATTTGGCAGAGAAATTCGCAACTAGCCATTCGGTAGGTTCATAGGTAATACCGCCGGTCATTAACCATTCAGGGCTATCAGGTAATTGGCTGCCGGCTGGATTACCTGCAAACCCGTCTTCTAGTTCGGCTTTCTTATACGATATATTTGCATTGAAATAGAGCTTTCTGTCGAACATTTCGGGTTGAAAAACTCCGCTAAATTCGATGCCGTAGGCTTTAGATGCACCGGCGTTAACATAAAAGGTTTCTGGTTGGCCTGTTGCTGGATTAATCACGCTACTGGCAATTAGTCGATTATCAAACTGGGTATAAAATAGCGCGACCGCACCGTTGTAATGCTCTCGGTTGGTTCTAAATCCGAGCTCATAGTTGTCGGCTTCCTCTCCTTGCGGAGCTTCAACGTCAAACCCAACAGCATTGTCAAAGATATCGTCCGTTCCTGCCGGCAGTGCAAAGTTTTGCGCGAACGAAGCGAATAGCTGATCCGATTCATTTAAACGATAAACCGCGCCAACCATTGGCAGAAAGTTATCAGTGTATTCAGCCTCAATAGACTGCGGTCCATAACCAAGTTCGCCATCTATTTCGTAATCGTTATAGTCTCTGTACCCGTCTAGTGAATAGTCGATAGACAGCGACTTAAACCCGACTTCTAGCAACAAGTCATCGTTCATCATGGCAAAGTTATCTTTAATAAATAACTGTGTAGTATCACGAACGGCAGTGTAATTCCTTCGGTAATAAGCTACTTCGTCGTAAATAACGTCACCGTCCGCACTGCCGCCGGTTTTATTCAAACGCGCCTGTGTTCTATTGTAGGTGTCTTCTTCTACCCAGCCACCCGCCTCGAATTTGTGCTCACCAACAAACCAAGTGACGCTTCCCACGAGCCCCTCTCGCTCACCACCTACAGTAGATAGGCCGTATTGCACGCCCCTAGGGTGAACCACATCTAACCCCGCTGCTGCTTGGTCAGTATAAATACTCAACGTATTAGAATAGCTATCAGGCGATACACCGTAACCATTTTTATCTTCATAATACGCCGTAGCTTCAAGTTGAATATCATCGGTTAAGTAGGTGCCAAACCCAAGAGAATAAAGTTTATCGTCTCGTATATTAATTCTATCTTCGTAATAGCTTGTACAATTAGAACCTGTAAATACCGGCGTAAAGTCAGTGTCATCAATAGTACCGTCACCATTGAAGTCATAAACCTCAGGTTGAGGTTCGATACATCCTTCGGGAATACTGTCTAGGTAGCTGTAGTAATAGTCATCTTCAAAAACAGAGGCTGGTGCAGAAGGTGAATCGTAGTCGAAAAAGTCATTTGCTACGTAAGTAGCTTGAATATAGCTACTGCCAAATTCATAAAGCGCTTTTGCTTCAATATGCTCTCTGTCGATAGTACCTGGACCCCGCCATAAGTCAGAATCGGTTTTCGAGCGACTTACATACGCTTTAAAACCATCGATGTCGCCGGTTTCCAGCTTGACGAAGGTACGCTGTAAATCAAAATCGCCAGCAGTAACTGCGACCATACCTCCCATTTCATCCGAAGGCCGCACCGTATTGTATTGCGCAATCGGACCGAGCGATGCGTAAGTTGGTGCAGAGACATCTCCCGCGCCAGGTGAGGCAATGACAGCCCCTAAATTCTCATTATCAACGTATCGGAATATAGGGCTTCCTCCAAATGCATCAGAGCGTCCCATTGGAATACCATCAAGAACAAATCCCATTTGACTGAGCTGGAAAGCTCGCACTTGTACCGAGTTACCAAACTCATAAAGGCCAAGTGCACCATCAGTTTGAACGTTAAAGCCAGGTAAACTCTCTAGCATTTTCAGGCCGGAAATGCCCGAAGGTGCTGAAAGCAACTCCTCGCGACTCACCGCAAGTGTATTGGTGGCTTCGTCAGTTCCAATTGCAATATCGGTTTGGGTTACACGACGTCCTGTGACAACTATTTTTTCTTCTGTTTCGACTTGCTGTTCACTAGTCCTCTCTTGAGAATTAGCGTAGGTAGGGATAAGCGCTTGGCTTATTATTCCTGCTAACAATGTGCATTTGAATGTTGTATGTGTACTTTTTATTGTCATAGCTGCGGTCTTCTTATTAGGTTTTATATCGACTTGGCGACCCTGTTTTTTATTCTGCGCATTTCCATTTGCGGTGCGTTTACTACCTGTTGTTCAACAGGCATACCATTGCGCAAAGAGGGGCGAGAAATTTTGACGAATTACCTTTAATCAGAGACGAATGACTCAACCAGGGGAAATACCGTAGTAGAAGAGGCTGAACTGTTAACGTACAAGTAACATTTAAATGGCAAAGAGATCGCTGAAAAGCACCCATTTTGACAGCAATGCACCAAATTAGACGAAAGTATAAATAAGCAATAGCACCCTGGTTAAGACAAACGAATCATTACAGGAAGGTTGAAACGGTGAGGCCTTTTAGCGATTAAAGACTAGGTTTAAGCTTAAGACCGTAATGCAGGTAAGCGCTGAACATGATGGCGCTAGATGTGTGAAGTTATTTCTAACCTATACAGGTATTGATGAGGAAAGGCTTTGTCAAAGTACAACCCCTGCTTTTCAAACCCTAAGCGCAACAGCAGGTTCTGTGATGCCCTATTTTCGGGGTGCGTCATCGCAGTTAAAAAGCTGTAGCCTTGTAAGGCAGACCAGGCAATTACGCGCTCACATGCCTCTAAGCACACTCCCTTGCCCCGAGCATCCGGTAACATGGCAAAACCCAAATCAGGGCATTCAAAAGAGAAGCGGTTAAAAAGACCGCATACGCCAAGCGGCCGTCTAGCGTCGTTATCTTCCACGGCTAACAGTCCGTAGCCCCACTCTTCTCGCTGAGCATTCGTCTTACCAATATAGTCGCATGCATCATCAAGGCTATTTACGTTCTTGCTGCCAATATATTTAAGCCATAACGCATCTTGCTGAAGTGCAAGTACCCAGTGCTGGTCGTCAAAGGTAAGCGGGCGCAAGGTAATTCTGTCGGTGGTAAATATTGGAAGGGCTGTGTTCACGCTAATCCTGTTATTACATGTGGGTCGAGTTATGCTTTAATATAAAGCCTTTAGAACAATAGCGCAGGCGCTACCGCTTCGCGAGCAAACGGTCTATATGAGCTGTATCTTCACTATTTACTAACGCCGCCCGGGGATACTTAGGGCTGGCTCTGTCATTCACTCTAGGGTGCCCCCAAAGGGAAGTGTGGGCTACAAAACGCTCGGCCTCCGCTTGCCCTCCGTGCTCTAAGCAACCAGCCATACAGGTATCGATATACGTTTGGTGAACGGGAAACGTTTCATTTGCAGGCTCACAGGCAAGGGTTTCACAAATCCAAAAAGTAAACTGGGATAAGAGCTCACTAGGTGGTACGTATTCGCTTTGGTTATGTAAGTGAAAGTCGAGGTCTTGCGGGCTTACTTCTACAAACCGGTAGTCCTTTTCCCTCTCTTGCAAGGCTGGATTTATTTGGGTGGGTATTAGCTGTGCATTGAGCTTGCTATGCGCATTAGCTACCGCGCCCACGTAGGTTTGCTGCTCTTGCAAGCTGCGCGTAACCCAAGCTCGTTCAAACCCGGCTACCGTGACCGGCACACCTTCGGTGAAAATATTGGAATAGCGCTCTCTGCTGCATTTGCTTAGTAAGCTTCCGTAACCTAAAACCATGTGCTTTTCAGTTTGAACGTTTAGCCACTGGGTTAGTTCATTCATTGTTACCTCTGTGTCACAGCCGCGGGGTTACATTCTCCCTAGTGTAGAAACGCAAAAGGCGGTGTGCAATATACCGCCTTCGTTTACTTGTGTGAAGGTTGTTTAATTAAAACAACGCTCTCACACCCATAGTAAAGTTTCTACCCGGAAGCGGTGCCTGGTCTTTTAAGAAAGACGTATGCACTCGCGCTTCCTCATCGGTTAGGTTATCACCACGGGCGAATACTACCCAGTCTATGTTTTGTGTAGCAAATTCGTATTGCACGCTAGCGTTTACTAAGGTGTAGCCGTCGGTGGTCGTTTCAAACGACGCAACGTTATTTTGCTCGTCATACCATGTGAAACCTACATCGGCGCTTAACCCGTCGTTTACGTAGCTTAATTCACTACCAAAACGCATAGGTGGTGTACGCGGAAGGTTATCGTCTTCCACTTCTGCGCGAATGTAGTCACCGAACACGGTAAGGCGCAACGAATCGCTTAAATCTACATAGGTTTCTGCTTCAAAACCCCAGATATCAGCATCAGCCTGTTGGAAGTAATATACCGGCAAACCTTCTTCATTGCCGTGCTCATCATGCTCTTCTTCTACAGCTTCATCTTCGTCGTGCTCTTCATGCTCGGTTAGCGCGATTAGCCCTTTACTGGTTTGATAAATGTAGTCGTCTGCTTGATTGTAGAAGAACGACACGCTGTAACCCCAATCGCCCGTAAACTTGCGGAAGGTTAGATCTAGATTCGTACTCACTTCTTCCTTTACGCCTTTGAGGGTTTCTTCAATATGCCCTTCATCGTCCATATCGAAGACTAAACCCACTTCATAGCTTTGGGTAGCCAAATGCTGACCAGCAGAGAAAAGCTCTTGCTGACTTGGGGCGCGTTCGCTGCGTGAAAGCGTAACTGCAATTGAGTGACCTTCTTGATATTCCCAGTTGGCCCCTGCGGAAAGCGACACGCTGGTAAAGTCGTAATCTGGGAAGGTAAAGGCTACAGCATGCTCCTCATGTTCTTCGCCCTCGTGATCTTCGTCGTGCTCTTCCCCTTCATGCGCTTCGTGAAGTACTTCCAACTCAATTTCACTGGCTTCAGCGTCTAGCGTTGTGCGCTCTAAACGGCCGCCTAGCTCGAAAGTTACATCACCCACATTTTTCTGCTCAATCACATAAAGTGCATAACTTGATGTTGAATTACCCGGCGTAAACGCTTCTTCGCCTACAGCGTTATAATCACTGTGGTTAAACTGCACACCAAGTACGCCGTGCCAGCCGTTAACTTCTTCGTGATAAGCAGACAAGCGAATATCACTCGACTCATTTGTAAATACAGTACCTGGCTCACCGTCTTCTATTTCAGCATGCTGGTAATCTGTGTAGGCAGCGGCAAATTTAAGGTTAGTCAAACCTTGTATAGGTGAATGCCATTCACCTGCAGCTTGATAACGGGTCATGTCTACATCAAGTAGCACGCCCTCTTCGCCTTCATGATCTTCATCTTCATGATTGCCATCAAGCTCGTCACGCTCTTCATCGTGTTCGTCATGTTCGTCTTCATGCCCATGACTATGACCAGGCACGCCGTACTCATTATCAAGCTGTTCTACGGCAAAGCCAAAGTAACCTTCTTCAGCCACGTAAGATAAACCGGCAACAACATTGCGGGTTTCCATGGCACTGCTTTCAAGTTCACCGTTTGGTTCATCTTCGTCTGGGTCGATAGAGGCAAAGCCTGGAATATCGGCATTATCTGTATCGCGATAAAAACCATCAACATGCCATACAATGTTGTCGCTGCCCCCCGTCACGTCAGCACGGGTGTACGAACCGTTATTGACCGTGCTGTAGCTGGTTTCAGCTTCCCCTTCAACACCGTCTAATTGATACTGAGGAATGCGCTTGTCGACTACGTTTACCACGCCCCCAATGGCGCCGCTTCCGTACTGTAACGTAGCCGGCCCACGAAGCACCTCTACTTGCGTAGCACTGGCAAGAGATGTCGCTACGTTGTGATCGGGGCCGACGCGGGATACGTCAGACACATCGAGTCCGTTTTGAACAATCTTGACGCGCGGGCCATCGTTACCGCGGATCACCGGGCTACTCGAAACCGGGCCAAAATAGGTACTGTGAACACCCGGCGCATTTTTTAGAGTTTCACCAAGGGTAGGCGCTTCTATTTTGCGTAGCTTTTCAGCGCCAATGACGGTAACAGGGGTCACTGATTCAAGCACTGAAGACTGTAATGCATTAGCGGTTACAACAATGTTTTCGACCGATGCTGGCTTTAATACGAAGTCGACGTTTTGATCGGTGTCTACATCACCTAAGTCGTTATCACCGTGTATGAAGTTAGAAGAATAGACGTGTAAATGAATATGAGGCTGCTTCACATCGTCGAAGCGATAAACACCATTTTCATCTGTGTAAGCCACGCGGCGGCTACCTTCTATTTTTACTTCGGCGCCAGCAACGGGCTGACCTGCGGTATCGGTAACCTTTCCGGTAACTGTTGTGGCATACACAGGCGCACTTAATAGCCCTGCTATGGACAAACTTAGCAGCGAACGCATTTTCATGGGTATTCCTTGGTGGATGTTATAACATCATTTAGTGATGTTATAACATTTTAAGGAAGTGAGCCCTTATGTCAACCGCCAGTAGTCGCTAGTGACAATAAGTTTGCCTTATTTTCATGTTTTGAGATTATTTCAGTGGAAATTCGCCACCGCTCCCTATCTGTTTAAGCGCGGCTAACGGTAAAGTTAATTACTTCGTTAATATGATTAGCTCCTGTTTTTAGCATCAGTAATCTATCCACCCCTAATGCAACGCCGGCGCACAAAGGCAAACCTACTTCTAACGCGTTTAAAAAGTTTTCGTCTATGGGTTTTGTAACAAGCCCGCTGGCACGGCGCTTTTCATTGTCGCTTTCAAAGCGCACCCGCTGCTCTTTTGCTGCGCTTAGTTCGTTAAAGCCATTAGCAAGCTCTGCCCCTTTAAAATACACTTCAAAGCGTTCGGCCACACGAGGGTCTGTAGCGCTAAGCTTGGCCAGTGCTGCCTGCGATGCGGGAAAATTGTAAATAAAACACGGCTTATCACTACCAATTTGAGGTTCGATAACATAGCTAAATAGAAGCTGCAGTTTGCTATCAAAGCTTAGATTTTCTGGCTCATGAATGTCTATTCCTTGTTGTTTCATGGCCCCTAGCAATTCGTCATTGCTAGCACTTAACGGGTCAATGTTGAGATAGGTAAGAAACGCATCCTGGTAAGTCATTGTATCTGCCGGAAGCGTGGAAAGTGTTTCTTGCAGCAAAGCATCCACTTCATCCATTAATGCGAAATGATCGAAGCCCACTCTATACCATTCAAGCATAGTGAATTCTGGGTTGTGCCAGCGGCCTTCCCCTTCGTGACGAAACGCTTTACAGATTTGATATATCGAGCCACTTTCGGCACACAACAAACGCTTCATGGCATATTCAGGTGAAGTTTGAAGGTAAAGCCTCGTCGGCTTTCCCGACCTATCAAAATTAAACGCGGTATAAAATGCATCTAAGTGTTCGTCGGTCACCGTTCCCTTTGAAAGTAGCGGCGTTTCCACCTCTAAAACATTTTTTCTGTGAAAAAACTCGCGAATAGTGCGAAGTATTTCAGCACGGGCCACCCGTGCTTCATGTGTCGCGGTAGGCTGCCAATTTTGCATATTATCGGCCCAAATTCAGAAGCTAAAATAAAAAGCCGGTACGCAAGGGCACCGGCTTTAACCTGAAACACTACGTGCCTAGGCACATAGTTATATTAGTGTTTACTTTTGTACACGTGACACATACTCGCCAGAGCGAGTATCTACGCGAATAACTTCACCGGTTTGAACAAATAGTGGAACACGAACTACCGCGCCAGTGCTAAGCGTCGCTGGCTTACCGCCTGTGCCCGCCGTATCACCTTTAAGGCCTGGGTCGGTTTCGGTAATTTCTAACTCAACAAAGTTAGGTGGCGTTACTGTGATAGGTGAACCATTCCACAGGGTAATGGTGCAAACATCGTTTTCTACTAGCCACTTTTGATTCTCACCTACCGCTTTTTCATCTGCAGCAATTTGTTCGAATGTATCGTTGTTCATAAAGTGGTAGAATTCGCCGTCGGTGTACAAGTAGGCAAGCTCCGTATCCATTACGTCAGCGCCTTCTACTGATTCACCCGAGCGGAAAGTTTTTTCTAAAACTTTACCTGAAATAAGCTTACGGATTTTAACGCGGTTAAACGCTTGGCCCTTACCCGGCTTTACGTATTCGTTTTCTAGAATGTTGCAAGGTTCGCCGTCCAGCATGATTTTCAGGCCGCCTTTGAACTCGTTAGTGCTGTAATTAGCCATAATTCCTCTGTCTAAACATAAGGTACAAAAAGTTTCGTGGAACAAATAATACCTAAAAAACCGATTTCTGTAGAGCATAACTGGCAAAAAGAATTAGCTGGCAGTTTTACTGATCCCGCAAAACTGCTGCAGCACTTGGGTTTAGACGAAGAAAAGTACGCACAACATATTAAAGCGCGGCGACTGTTCCCCATGCGTGTTCCACGGCATTTCGCTGATTTAATGGAAAAAGGCAACCCCAATGACCCGCTGTTTCTGCAAGTCATGCCGCTGAGCGACGAGTTTTTAACCTCGCCCGGGTACAGTGAAGACCCACTAGAAGAGCACGATACGGCGGGCAAAGGTATTTTGCATAAATATGACTCTCGTGTGCTGCTTATGGTGCGTACCGGGTGTGCGGTTAACTGCCGCTACTGCTTTCGCCGCCATTTCCCTTATGCTGATAACGCCGTAAGCAAACATCAGTGGGAAGAGGTGCTGCAGTACATTCAAGCTCACGACAATATTAACGAAGTCATCTTTTCTGGTGGCGACCCGCTTATGGCTAAAGACGATCATCTCGCGTGGTTAGCTAACGAAATTGCTTCTATCAACCATGTCAAACGCTTGCGGATTCATACCCGTTTGCCCGTGGTACTACCTGAGAGAATCAATAATGCGTTTGTAAATTGGTTTACCGCGCTACCTATTCAAAAAGTATTGGTACTGCATGCCAACCACGCTAACGAGATGTCAGAGGCGCTTAAATCACGGTTAATTACGCTGCGAGAAAAAGGGGTAACTTTGCTTAATCAGTCGGTACTTTTAAAAGGTGTGAATGATTCAGGTGAAGCAATAAGTGATTTAAGCGAAGCACTATTTGAGGCTAGCGTGTTGCCTTACTATTTACACGTGTTGGACAAAGTTCAGGGCGCAAGTCACTTTTACGTGAGTGATGATGAAGGGCGCCACATTATGGAAGAAGCGATAAAGCGCCTGCCAGGCTTTTTAGTCCCCAAACTCGTAAGAGAAATTGGTGGACAGCCCGGCAAAACGCCTATCGACTTACATTTGCATCCGTAACTTACGCGTAGGTATCGACGTTGGCGCCTAACGCGGGGTTTGACGATGATGCTTTTGGTACGTCAGATGCTGATTCCAGCAGCTGAAGCGACGCTTGTCCCTCTTGTTCCTGCTGGCTTTTTGCCAACTTTAGAGAGGCCAACTCAAGTGACGCACCGGACGTTCCAGAGGCACTAGTACCTTGTAGATCCATACCATTTTCCTTTGTTGCTTGTAGCAAAGTAAAAAAATGGGCAGAATTGCCCACCCTTACGGTATGTTGCATGTTGCGCCCTGTTTAAGAGGCACAAAAAAGACAACAGACGTTAGTGTATCGGCCTTGAAAGTCGAAACTTTAATCAATATTTACCGTAAAGCAATTAAGCGGGCTGTACTGACAGCCATAAAACATTTAAACGTTAGCTTAATACATAAACTTTAGACACTTAGAACCAAAAGGCGTTACCAATGCAACAAAGCCAAGAGATGCAAGCTGTCCATCAACAACTTCAAGAAACACTTCAAACGCTACACCGCAAAGCTGTTGATGCCGATCTAATTTTAGATAATTTGCAGCGAGATCAAAAAGGTAAATTTGCAGCCGTATTTGCTGAAGACAGCGGCTTTACTACGTCGGCCAAACGCTTTGGCCCGTACGTGCAAGAAATTGCTAACGATTGGCAGTCTCTAAAAGCATTAGATGACGATGCAGCGAAACAAGCCTTGGCACCGCTGGTGAAAAAGATAGAGTTGGCACTTGTGACCATAGCGCAATTTCAACAATCACTTGCTAAAAAGTAACGCGAAAAACGAATATCGGGAAGCCCTTTAACGCCGACGGTTACTGGGCTTCTTTACGTTTAAATGTTCTTTTTGGCCTAAAGTGGGGTTCGATAATGTCGCGCTTCAGCCAATTACTGCCCGCGCTTTTTAGGGTTGATAAAGCGGCAGTAAACCCATTCTGCGTTTAATTTCTTTAACTTCTTTCAGGTAAGCTTCGCTATCTACCCTTTGGTATTGTTCAGTAAACGCTTGCTTACTTAACCCTTCAGGCAGCCCATCAATGGGCGGAATAATTTCAAGTTCACTTTGAATACGCGCCACAGCATTTTGCACACGTAATGCTGTACTAGGCTCGGTGGCAACCCGAGCAAACTCTGTGCCCGACATGTCTGCGGCTAAATCCACAAAACTATAGCCTGAACCGCCCTTTCCACGGTCCATAAGCTCTTTGAATTCGCCTATTGCCAGCGACATGCCTTGCTCAGATAAAAGCTCTAAAGCGGCGGAGATAATAAAGTGGCGCGCCAAGTCATTGCGGTTGTGAAGTACGGCGCCTCGGCGCGGTTTCAACGCCTTGTTGGGATCAGGTTGAATATCACCAACCAAGTTTCCAACGCGATGATGACCCACATACACAGCAAGCGCCAGAATTACCGCCTTATTGTGAAGCAGTGCATCTTCTGATGTTCTACTTTGTTCTCGCGCCCTTGCCATGCCCTCTCGCAGGTACTCGATAAGCGAGACAGGCTTATCTGAAAGCGCAATTTCTCTTCCCGAAATATAGCGCAGGTAGTACGCCGCTAAACGCTGAAGTTCAGTCTCTTCGGTTACCGACATATTAGACGCTACCACGTTTAGTTCGCTCAACAGTTCATCTAAACGCCCAACATCTAAGGTGAGCTCACCGCTTCGCATAGTCACGCGCTCAACGCGCGATAACGCAATGGTGGCGATTTCTGACTGGGTGTAAGAATTAACGGTACGTTCAAGAAAGCGCAGTAAGAACCGACCGGGAATGGTTAAATCGCCAATCTGCACTTGCTCTATTCGCAAACTGTCGCCGGGCAGCACAAGTGCTGAAGCATTAACGAAGTACCCCATATCGGTAATGGCATAAGTAACATTAATGGTGCCGCCAATAGGGGTAATATTCACCACGCCCTTAAAGTCAGGTAGCGCCCGTTGTAAAACGCCTACCAAACTTTCCACTTGCGTTTCAGTTAGGGTAACTTGGTGGCCTTCTTCGCGACGCGAGAACGCCCGCTGCAACTGCCCTAAAAGCTCGTTAACACTGTCAGCACCATCAAGCTGAGTTGGCGCGGTAGAGGCCACCAACGGAGTTTGCTGTACAGCCATAACCGTTACCGTAACGACGGTGGCCACAAGAAGAAATACTATGAAGGCTATACTTATTAACAGCCATTTGACGCTACGCAAAATCATGTGACAGCAACTTTACCCGTGATGCCATTGAGACACTGTGTGGTTAAAACGATGGTTATACTACGTTATCTATTTACCCGCCACCAGTTTCAAGTGGCACGACGAGTCAGCTTTCCAAGGGGTTATTGCGAAATAAGTTCGCTTTCCACCCACGTTTGAAGGTTGCCGCAGCGCACGGTTGCTCGAGATAAGTCATGGTGCTGCGATAGCGGCGTGGGGATCACCACACAGGCTAAGTTAGCGGCAAGGGCGGCCCTCATCCCAGTTTGAGTATCTTCAATGGCCACGCATTCTTCAGGGGTTTTGTTGAGTTGTCGCATGGCAAGTTCGTAACAATCTGGAGCGGGTTTGCTTGTTACCACATCCTCTACGGCCACCACACAAGATATGTAGTTTGCCAAAGCATACTGAGATAAGGTTTTTTCCACCGACTTTTTACTTCCGCCTGTAACAATACCAATGCGGTAGCCTTTATCGAAGCATGTCTTTATGGTCTCTTTAGCATAAGGCATGAGAGGAAAAGCGTGTTTATCTAAATAGTCGCTAATACTTTTGTGTTTCTGTTCGGCTAAAACCTCAGGCGCTACGTCTAATTTAAAATGCGCTACCAAATCGATGGCGTTTTGCTTAACGGGAATGCCTGCCATCACCTCACAATAAAATGTTTCACTTAACTCAACATGATATCCAAGCAGTATGGCTTTCCATAAAACGTAATGTACGGTTTCTGAGTCGATTAACGTACCGTCGTGGTCAAACAATAGCGTTGTGGTTTTTTCGCTAACTGCTAATTGGCCTGAAGTTGAAGACGCAAAATGCAATGTCAAAGTAAACCTCCTTGCTGTGTAGTTGAAATAAAGACTAAAAGTACATGGGGTACTATCGATGCCGATAGTTAATTAAGATGACCAGCGTAATTAACTGGTTAAGTAGGGCGATGCAGGTAGCGGGCCAAGGTTTATAGCCCCACTAATTAACCCACTACTGCCCTTACCTTTTTCAAGCTTGTGATACAATGCTTACCTTTTTACTACTACGTATTAGTAATAACGGAGCAAATTGAGTGCTGTACCATGTATTAGGCTTTGTGAGCGCAGCGCTGTTTTTACTGACTTGGTTAGGGCTATGGTCGCAAATACAAGCCATGTCGCGTTATCAAAATGCGATTACTCGCAGCAGCAGTCTCGATGCCAACCAAAGCCTTTCTCTCAACCAATTTGGCTCTAGCTACTTTGCCTTTTTCTCTATATACCTATTTGGTATATCGGTAGAGCCCTTTAATCATTACCTAGTATGGACGCGCTTTGGTGCACTTATTCTTACCCTCGTTATCATCTGGAAAATCTGGCAACACAGGCGCACTAAAGTATCAGGTTGGGTGACCGCGGTTGCTTTGTTAGCTTTTGTTGCCGGTACCATTTCTATAGCCTTTCGCCCTTTCCCGGGGCTAGCACAGCTGGGTGCCAATACGCTAATGCTGGTCGTTACCGTCGTATTATTTCAAGGTTCGTTACACCAGTGGCTCGTGCTTCAGCGGAGAAAAAAAGTGGGTTCTCTGTCTTTTGCACTATTTAGAAATATTCTTATTAAAGATGTGAGCACCTTACTATTTGGCCTAACTATGCCGTTAAGCCAAAGCTGGCCGCTGCTTATTTTAAACGGCACCAGCGTTATAATGCGTGGCAGTATTTTGTTGAAGATGCACACACTAAAACGCCAAGAACAACGTCTTGGCGTTTAGTTATTCGGGCTTTTTTGCATAACGCCCTGTTTTACAACACGACTTCTGCCATATTTCCTTTGCTTTCTAGCCAAGTCTTGCGATCGCCAGAACGCTTCTTAGCAAGCAACATGTCCATAAGCTCCATCATTTCTTCAGCATCTTCAATCGTCAGCTGAACAAGGCGGCGAGTATTAGGGTCCATGGTGGTTTCGCGAAGCTGCAGCGGGTTCATTTCACCTAGGCCTTTAAAGCGCTGTACGTTCACTTTACCCCGTTTCTTTTCTGCTTCAATACGATCTAGAATGCCCTGCTTTTCGCCTTCATCTAGCGCGTAATACACCTCTTTGCCTACGTCTATTCTAAATAGCGGCGGCATAGCGACGTACACATGACCTTGCTCGACAAGGGTTCTAAAGTGGCGTACGAACAACGCGCATAATAAGGTTGCAATATGAAGCCCATCAGAGTCAGCATCGGCAAGAATACAAATTTTGCCGTA
The DNA here is from genome assembly GCF_000020585.3 of Alteromonas mediterranea DE. Classification (NCBI taxonomy): domain Bacteria; kingdom Pseudomonadati; phylum Pseudomonadota; class Gammaproteobacteria; order Alteromonadales; family Alteromonadaceae; genus Alteromonas; species Alteromonas mediterranea. The sequence goes on along the minus strand of NC_011138.3, from coordinate 738,367 downwards.
GCGTAAACCAGACAGGTCTGTTGAATCAGGGTCAATACCTAGCGCCACTGAAATATCGTGAATTTCTTGTGATGCCAGTACCTGAGAAGAGTCGACTTCCCAGCTATTCAGGATTTTACCGCGCAGCGGCATGATCGCCTGAAACTCTCTGTCGCGAGCCTGTTTAGCCGAGCCTCCTGCCGAGTCACCCTCTACTAGAAACAGCTCAGAGTAAGAGATATCTTGTGAAGAGCAGTCAGTGAGCTTTCCTGGTAACGCTGGCCCTTGCGTTACCTTCTTACGCGCGACTTTCTTGGTTTGGCGTAAGCGGCGCTGCGCGTTGTTGATACACATTTCTGCCAACGCTTCGGCAATTTCCGTGTGCTGATTTAGCCATAGACTGAATGCATCTTTAACCACACCAGATACGAACGCACTGGCTTGGCGTGATGACAAGCGCTCTTTGGTTTGTCCTGCAAACTGTGGATCTTGCATTTTCGTCGACAGGATATAGGCGCATCGGTCCCAAATATCGTCGGGTGATAGCTTTACGCCCCGCGGCATTAAGTTTCTAAACTCACAGAATTCGCGCATCGACTCAAGCAGGCCTTGGCGCAGCCCGTTAACGTGTGTACCGCCTTGGGCTGTAGGAATAAGGTTAACGTAACTTTCTGTTACTAAGTCGCCGCCCTCGGGCAGCCACATTACTGCCCAGTCAGCGGCTTCCGTATTGCCGGTGAAGTTGCCAACAAACGGCGTGTCTGACGGCAGTGTTTCAAATTCTTCAACGGCTTGGTAGAGGTAATCTTTTAAGCCGTCTTCGTAAAACCATTCTTGGCTTTCTTTAGCGATTTTGTTGTCAAAGCGAATACGTAGGCCAGGGCTTAACACCGCTTTTGCGCGCAAGTTGTGTTTCAAGCGACTTACCGAAAACTTGGCCGAATCGAAGTATTGTGGGTCCGGCCAAAAGTGGACTCGCGTACCGGTATTGCGTTTGCCACAGGTATCAATGACCTGCAAGTCTTCTACTTTGTCGCCATTTTCAAATGCAATTTGATAAACGCTGCTGTCTCTTCGAATAGTCACTTCAACGCGATTTGAAAGGGCGTTGACTACCGAGATACCTACCCCGTGCAAGCCGCCTGAGAACGCATAGTTTTTATTGGAAAACTTACCACCAGCGTGCAGTTTGCATAAGATAAGTTCTACGCCCGATATCCCCTCTTCAGGGTGAATATCTACTGGCATACCACGACCGTCATCAATGACTTCTAGCGATTGATCTTCGTGCAAAATTACTTTGATGCTCGAGGCGTGACCCGCAAGCGCTTCATCCACACTGTTATCAATCACCTCTTGCCCTAAGTGATTAGGACGAGTGGTATCGGTATACATACCAGGGCGGCGCTTAACTGGGTCAAGGCCATTTAAGACCTCGATGGCATCTGAATTGTATTGATTTGACATAGTTATGGTTGTTATTTAAGCCAGCAATAGAATAAGGAATACGCAATACTGTTATTAACCACAGTACTGCACAAAGTATATTTGATGTTATCAGGGCTGGTTAAGGCTGGCAATGCGCTTATTTCAGCAAAAACTCAGCAATGGCTGGCAAGTGATTTTCGTAGCCAACGAAGCTGTGATCACCGCCTTCTTCTATCACAAGGTGACTTTGCGCATATTTTTCAGCCGCTAAGCGATAATCTAAGGTCTCATCTTCGGTTTGTAGTAGCACTTTATACCGCGCCTGATCGCTTATCGATTCAGCCTCTAATGCTTTTATTACTCCTATGTCACCCTCAACTATTTCAAACTGTTCTTTGCTGTACGGGTTTTCATGCGTGCCAATAAAGCTTTGCAGCAGTTCATAAGGGCGCACTGCTGGGTTGATTAGTACGGCCTTGCCACCAAATTGCTCTAGCAAAAACGTTGAAAGATAGCCGCCCATGGAACTGCCAATTAGTTTAAGCCCGTCATTTAATAGTGCTGGCGTACTTTCTATCAGGTCGAGCAGTTGACCTTCTACTTTGCTGGGAAAGTTAGATAACTCGGGAATATGTAGCCTGACATCCGAATGGTTTTGCTCGAAATACGCTTTAGTGGCCTGCGCCTTTACCGATTTAGGGGAGCTCAAGAAGCCGTGTAGGTATAAAATGTGCTGCATAGATGTCTCTTTTCTTTTTTTACTATGGGCTAGTGCTCAACCCGTTCAATACTTACGTCCACAACCCCGTCTTCGTGCAGCTCAATTACCTGATAGCCTGGGGCGTCATTGCTTACCCCAAATGCCAACTGCATTTCCCACTGCCAACAGGTCGAAGGGCACCCATACGACGGCGTGCTATTTTCCCCTATTAACTGGCGAAGAGGCGAATGAACATGGCCATGGATTAACGCTTTAATTTGAGCGTATTGCTCAGTTAGCGAAACTAACGCCTCGGCATTTGCTAAAAAATGCTTATCCATCCAACTGTTTGACGGCAGTATATGGTGGTGAAGCGCAATTAAATGATTATTGTCGGGTAATTGGGCGACGGCCTGGGTTAGGTCATGGATCTCGCCACCCTTTACTTCGCCTGCAGCGGTATAAGTGCTATCTAACGCGCGGGTGTCCATACCGTGTATGTGCCAGTTTTGAAACGTCAACGGGTTATCGCTGTTTAACTGCTTATCACCCAGGTACGTTTCAAAGTGCGCATTGTTATCGTGATTACCAGCAAGCACAAACCAAGCAATGTTCGCTCTGTCCACATACTTATCCATTAAGGCGATGAAATGCTGATAGCTTTCAGGCGTATTATCACCACTGATATCGCCGGTAATAAGCATAAAGCATGATGGGGCCATCGATGAATTATTAGCTTCGAACTGTTCAGCATGGTTCACGGCATGAAGCAGGGTGCGCTCTAATGAGTCGTAAGGTGCTATGCCCGCATAGCCGGTTTCGTTTTTATCTTTGAGTAAGTGACAGTCACTTAGCTGAATAAGCTTTATCACGCTTCGGACGTAACGCTAGAGGTATGTTGAAGACAGAAATTCAGCCACTCCGCCAAAAAAATGTTGACCATATGCTTTTCGTTGCGTTGGCGCATTTTAATATTGGGGTAGTCGTAAGATGGCTGCAGCGCCCCTGTATTTTGACTGTTTATCACTTCGGCCATACGCGCATCGTGATAAAGCCTCACGGTCATCGCCGGGGTCAAATAAGAAGGCATGTCTTTCGTGGTCTGCTTGATACTAAGTGTACTGGTGTATCGGGCCGATTCAACAATGCGAATTTCGTAAGAAAGCCCAACGCCTACTGAAAACTCATACCTCAGGTCTTCTGTGTCACAGTCAGGCAAAATTCTCAGAACATGGGAATAGTTCAGTTCGCATAACGCCTGCATGGACGGAAGGTTAGGTACGTATTTTCGTTGATTGCGTTGAGTCACGATGTCTGCCACTGCTCCAGAAGTTGTGTTTTGTGCATAAAAAACCATTGTAGCGCAATTACCGCTGCGGCGTTGTCAATATGGCCATTTTCCAACCATTCAAGGGCGGTATTCTCTTTTACTCGATGAACTTTAATGTCTTCTGACTCACTGTCTAAACCGTGTATGCCGTGCGCCTTACTGGCGTCGGCCTTCGCTATAAAAATATGTAATCTTTCTGTTGTACCGCCAGGACTCGACAAATAGCTCAGCGCTTTAGTTAGGTTTTCAAGCTCGATACCCGCTTCTTCCATCGACTCTCGATGGCAAACCGCTTCTGCCGTTTCACCTTTATCTATCATGCCTGCAATAATTTCTATTAACCAAGGACTTGAAGAAGTCGCTAATGCCCCAATTCTTACTTGCTCGATTAGCACGAACTCTTGGAGAACGGGGTCGTAAGGCAATACACCTACCGCATGACCGCGTTCAAATATTTCGCGAGTAACGGTATCGCTCCACTCTCCGTTAAAACACTTGTGCTTAAATTGATACTGATTCATGGTAAAGAAACCACGATACACTGGCTTTATGTCGGTGATTTCGACGTCATTTGAGGTAAATGAAAGGAATTCCTTGCTCATTTGCTGACACTTATGGTTCAAATAGATTTATCATACATAGTACATTTACACACCAACCATGTATACGCATGAAAAATGCGGTACGGCGTGTGAGCGAATAACAGAAAACTCATATTACAAGTCGTCTATTACTATAATAATTGCGTGGGTAGATCACATATTCTGTTACAGTTAATCGAATACTGTTACGAGTTTGGACTTTCGGTTTGTGGTTGAATTTTCATACACTTGGTTTTAATAAGTCGTCTCAACGAATAAACGACGACGCAACTTGAACACAACAGGAAGACGTAAGCATGAAACGAACACTTCTGTCGCTAGTTATCGGTGTTTCGATGACAACTGGTGCGCTAGCCGATGACCTAATGCAGGTATATCAACAAGCACTGGCAAACGATCCACTGGTAAACCAGGCGAAAGCGCAACGTGATGCTGCGTTCGAAGGGATCAGTCTTAGCCGCGCAAGCCTACTACCCCAAATCTCTGGCTCTGTGGGTTATACGCACTCGGAGTCTGAACGCTTTCAGCTGCTTGGTCCAGATACGATCTTCACAACAGATACTGAAGTAGACACGCTTAACTACGGTTTATCACTTTCAATGTCTTTATACGACCACGCAAACTGGTTGGGTCTAGACCGCGCAGAGAAAGTAGCTGAGCAAAGCGATGCACAACTTGCCGCTAGTATGCAAGACGTTATCGTGCGTACGGTTACAGCTTACTTCGACGTATTGCGCGCGCGTGACAACGTAGAATTTGTAGGTGCTGAAAAACGCGCCATTGAGCGTCAGCTCGAGCAAACACGCCAGCGCTTCGAAGTAGGTCTAACAGCTATTACTGACGTGCACGAAGCGCAAGCGAACTACGACAGCACAGTAGCTCAGGAAATCCAAGCGAAAAACCAGCTTGAGTTTGCCCTTGAAGCACTTCGTGTTATTACCGGCAAGTACCACGATCGTCTTTTCGGTCTAAATACAGAGAATTTCTCTGCGACTATGCCAGTACCAGAAACTGTAGACAGCTGGCTAGAGACCGCGCAGGACCAAAATCTTGCTCTATTAGTTGACCGTTTGGCCATGGACGTGGCAAAAGAAGATATTGCTATTGCGCGCTCTGGTCACTTGCCAACATTATCACTGTCTGGCAGCTACGGTCGCTCGAAAGATGATGTTGATGCTGAAATATTAAATGACGACGGCTCTACCACACCGTTTGGTTACGAAACGCCTTACCTAGACAGCCAGTCAATAGGGATTTCACTAAACGTACCTATTTACCAAGGCGGTAGCGTAAGCGCGCAAACTTCACAAGCTAAATACAACTACGTGGCGGCGAGCCAAGCGGCAGAACAAACTTACCGCCAAACCGTACAGTCAGTACGTAGCTCGTTTAATAACGTAAAAGCGTCTATCTCGACTATTCGTGCGCTAGAACAATCCGTTGTGTCGGCAGACAGTGCACTCAAAGCAACTGAAGCAGGGTTCGATGTAGGCACACGTACTATCGTTGACGTACTCGACAGCACGCGTAACTTATTCGACGCACGCCGTAACCTAGCCGGTGCTCGATACGACTTTATTCAGTCTGTAATTACGCTTAAACAAGCAGCAGGTACGTTGACAGGTGAAGACGTAGCGATGATAAATCGCGGCCTTAAGCCCGTTACGAACAATGACAACGGCTAAATTGTATCGTCGTTCATTCGATGATGAATTAGAAGGGTAGCGCAGCGCTGCCCTTTTTTGTGCGCCGCCTAGTTTGTAGTAAAGAAAAGCGTGAGGGTTATTTGGCCGGCGTGAACTTTTGCAGGGCACCTAGAAGCTGTCGATACTCATTACACAAGGCTTGAGCGTTTTGCTTCGTCAATACAAAATTAGATAAACGTACGGACACGGCGTGTAATTTTGCTTGCAACAGTCTTAACTCATCATCCATGATTATGCCCTTTTGTTTCTTACCTATATAGTAAATGACCTAGCTTTTTACGTTACAGTTTTACCTTTTATGTAGGGATACAGGTTTTAATTCGCGCTGACTGCCCCTACATTTATGTCGCAATAAATGTGCGCATAGCAACTTTAGTATAACGCCAATAAGGTTTACCACAAGCCAATTGGTTTATTGATTTTTCCTTGAGTGATAATTAAAAATGCAAGCCTCTGAACTTCAAAATAAATTTGAACGAATCCGCGCCAATAAATGGTTTGAAGCCTTTGTCATCAGTGTCATCGTTATTTCGGCACTGCTGGTGGGGGCTAAAACTTACGAACTGCCTTCAGGGATGGCTTCAGTCACGTTGTTCTTAGACTGGTTCATTAGCGCGTTCTTTTTAACTGAACTCACTATTCGTTTTTTAGCTGAAAAGCAAAAACGCTTTTTTTTCAGAAGCTTTTGGAACTGGTTCGATACGCTTATTGTGGTTATAAGTCTTATTCCAGCTGACGATACGGAATTGGCATTGATAGCCCGTTTGGTACGTGTATTCCGCGTACTTCGTATGATTTCAATTATTCCAGAGCTTAGAATATTGCTTGTTTCTTTAGTAAAAGCTTTGCCTCAGTTGGCTTATGTCATGCTGCTGATGTTTATCATTTTTTACATATACGCAGCGGTAGGCAGTACGTTATTTGAAAACATTAATCCCGTGCTGTGGGGCGACATTACCATCTCAATGTTAACGCTCTTTAGAATAATGACATTCGAGGATTGGACAGACGTGATGTATGAAACCCAGGAAGTGTATTCACTAAGCTGGATCTTCTACCTCACCTTTATCTTTTTCACGGCGTTTGCGTTCTTAAATATGGTGATTGGCATTGTAGTAAACGTAATGGAAAGGGAAAACGAAAAAGCCCGCGCAGAGAAAGAAGCAGCGCTGCTAGAGGAGCAAATGGCACAAGGGCATGTTGAGCCAACGTTGCACGACGTTATGAAGGAATTACGCGAGCTTAAGGCCCAGGTGTCAGCGCAAGCGGTAAAAGGTGAAACAAACACCTCTGATTAAACCTCTACACCGTTTTTGATAACTCAAACGGCACTCTCGCGCGCTTCTAGAAACGCCCCAAAAATAACAAAGGCCACTGTGAGTGGCCTTTGTTTTATAAAGTTTGGAGTAAGCGGCAAAGCAGCATTGCTCTGCTAATTCACTTAACCTCGGCTAAACCTGTTTAGCACCCGGTGCTGGCAGGTACGCCTTACAAGCCGTACTGCGTTTTAAGCGCTTCCACCCTTTGTTTTGCAGCCTCAGTTGTAAACTCTCTACTTGCTAGCCTGCGTTTAGCCAAAGCGTCTTTGTCTAATTCAAGCAGCAAGGCTACGTGATTAAGATAGACTTCATCGTTTGCAATCGGCCCCGCAGAAATTTGCTCATAGAGTGCCAGTGCTGCCTCTTTTTCACCTTTCGCAATATGTATTTGGGCCAGTGTATCGACCGCATCGGCATTCTCGCGCTGTAGTGATACCGCTTTTTTGGCAAGTGTTTCCGCACGGGCTAAGTCGTTATCTTCAAACGCCAAATAAGCTAAGTTGTTGAGCACAACAAAGTTGTCCGGCGTTTGTGTTAACACCTGCTCATAGGTTTCAATTGCGCTGTCTCTGTCGTTGCGAATTTGTCGCTCAGCTAACAGCATGGCGCTTTGAACATCGTTGTTATGCGCCTTTACATGCTTTTGTAGAAAACTAAAGGCCTGCTCTTTTTTCCCAGACATTTCTAGTGCAGCCACGAGAAGTAAGGCATTGTCTGAATTAGGTGTGGCATCATAAGCCGCTTTAGCATGGTCTACCGCCTGCTCTGGCGCTTTCTCGATAAGGTGTAAACGAGCAATAACCCCTCTAACAAACGGCAGCGTTTTAACATCATCCGCGGTGTTGTTAATGATCTCCCACGCAGGCTGTGCCTGACCCAAACGGCTATGGAAATACGCTTTTAAAAGCGTTAATTGTGCGTCTGGGCGTTTTGCTAGCACCTTGTTGGTTAACGCTAGCCCTTGCTTAAACTGCTTTTGTGAATCAACGATAAGCAGTTTGCCCAGTACCGCGTTTTTATCCTGAGGGTAAAGGGATAACCAATGATCGAAAAATGCGGTCGCTTCTTTTACATTATTAGTCGCAATAAGCGACTGCCCTTTTAAGTTCCAAAACGCCTGCGGTGATGACTCGTCGCCTTTTACGTCGGCTAAAAGCGAGACTGTTTTATCAAGCTGATTGTTAAGGGAATACATTCTTGCGAGTAAAAGCCGTAAATTAAGCTGATCTTTGTTGCCATTAAACTGCGTTTGGGCATGCGCGATAACCTCATCGCCATTGCCTTTTTCAACGGCTAATGCAAACCACAGCGCTAGCGCTTGTACGTCGGCAGGGTTCTTATCAACAAATGCGCGAATGAACGCCATGGCATTATCTTTTTTGCCTTCTGCTACCAATAGCTTAGCCCGTGAATACGTTACTTCATTGCCCGCATCACTAAGTTCACTTGCTTTGTCGAGGTATTGGGCGGCATCTTGATACGCACCTTCAGCAGTAGCAATATTACCTAGGTAGATAAGTGGCGCAGCAGTTTCTGGCGATTGTTCGTGCCAGTCTTTTGCCGCAGTCTTGGCTTTATCAAGTTGATTGGTGGCAATGTAAGCGCGTAGCAAGGTCGCTTGAGATGTCACTGACTCAGGCGCTTTTTCTACCGCTTCTTCCAAATTAACCAGACCATCAATGTCGTTAAGTGAAAGCTGAAGCACACCTAAACGAGATAAATCATCAGCCGTAGTACTTACCGCCTCAGACTTTGCTACCATTTGCTTAGCACCTACCACGTTACCATCTTTAAGTAACTGATAGCTCGCCTTTGAGAAAAGTGCCGCGTCTACGCCTTGCTCACCTTCCACCCGCGCCAATACTTCTAGCGCTTCATCATTTTCACCAAGCTGAAGCATGCTGTCTGCTAACATACGCAGGCCGGGATGATTATCAGGTAAGCTGGATGCCACCATGGTTAAGTGACGCTGAGCTGCCTCAAAATCTTGAATTTGATATGCACTAAACCCAGCGACCAATCTAACAACTTGGTCGCTTCTGCCGTTTTGCACCGCAATTTCCAAGTACTCTAAAGCATTGGCATAGTTTTCATTGGCCGACTCAATAATGCCTTTAAACGTATTGAGTAAAGGATGATTCTCATTAAGCGTTAGCAAATCATCTACAATGGGCTCTGCTTTATCGAGTTCTCTTATTTCAATGAGCAGCGAAGCATAGGCAAACTTACTGGTAACATCATCAGGGTAATGACTCACGTAAACGCCATAGACTTCAGCGGCTTTTGCTGGCTCACCACTTTGCAGATAGATTTTTGCTAACTGCTGAAGTACGTCTTTATTGGTTGGTGCTTGTTCGCGCAGCGCTTCAGTTGCTGCTAACGCGCCTTCCATGTCATTGTCTAAAACAAACGTATAGCTATCGATTAGCCCCTTGTATACCGAGCTTGTATCTAGCGTAGAAAGATCGGCTATTAACGTTTGTGCCTCTTCGGTCTTACCTAATTGCATAAGCGCCTGAAGCTTGTAAAACCCGACTTCCGCTGACTCTACCGCAGTCATACCTTCTGCGCGGTAATCCACTTCAGCAAGGGCATTTTCTGCTCCTGATTGCTGATAAGCGACAGATAAAAGAGGGATAACTTGACTTACGGGATAACCAAGCTCCATGGCTTTGTTTAATTCTTTTTCTGCCGCGGCAAAGTTGTTCTTTTGTAAATAAAGCTTGCCTAACTCGAAGCGTGGCTCAGCAGCATTAGGCCCTTTTTGAATTGCATTTTTGTACTCAACAATGGCTGCATCAACTTGCTGCTGAGAAACATAGTTTCTCGCATCTGCCAAGTGGCTTTCCATCGACTTTTCGCTACACCCTGACAAAAGCGCACTGGTCAACATAACCGCTAACGTTGTACGTTTAATTAATTTATTTGTTTTATGCTTTGTCATTGTAATTCCTTGCCCTTCCTCAAATTTTTATTGTCACATTGCTGCACATTGTAAAAAAACGCTCACCGCACTGCTTATTATTTCGTCAAATTTATGCAATTTCGTGGCAACCTGTCCATTATTCGAATATAATACTGTTTTTTGCAACACTGCTGGCAAGCATATCGCGAAATACGCTAAGAATACGCTTCATTAACTCGCCGGACAGGCCAGTTCAACGCTGTATAGCGTCTTGCGATAATAAACCGAAAAAGTACGGTTTAGTCGTATGCCGCACCCTCCTTACTTAATGCACCAGGACCCTTAATGACAACAACTGTCGACATGACATTTAAAGACCTCAATTTACCAGAACCAATCTTACAAGCCCTTGAAAAAGTTGGCTACGAGAAACCGTCTCCTATTCAAGCTGAGAGTATTCCTCTTTTACTTGAAGGACACGACTTACTCGGTCAGGCACAGACAGGGACAGGAAAAACCGCTGCGTTTGCCCTGCCCATGTTGGCAAATATCGATCCTGAGCAACGTAAGCCGCAATTACTGGTATTGGCCCCAACCCGTGAATTAGCAATTCAGGTTGCAGAGGCGTTTCAGGTTTATGCGAGCTTTAGTCAAAAAATTAAAGTACTTCCCGTATACGGCGGCCAGTCGTACGACAACCAAATTCGCCAGCTTAAGCGCGGCGTGCAAGTGGTTGTTGGTACACCAGGGCGTATCATCGACCATATCAAGCGCAAAACACTAGACTTAAGCGAACTTAAGTATTTAGTGCTAGATGAAGCAGATGAAATGCTTCGCATGGGCTTTATCGATGACGTTGAGCTTATTCTTAGCCACGCGCCAGAAGAGCGCCAAACTGCGCTGTTCTCGGCAACCATGCCTGGCCCAATCAAGAAGATTACCCAGCGCTATTTGAAAGATCCTAAGCACGTCAAAATTGCGTCTAAGGTAAGCACTGCCAGCACCATTCGCCAGCGTTACTGCCAAATCGCACCGCACCACAAACTTGAAGCGCTAACCCGCATCATGGAAGTGGAAGTGTTCGACGGTATGATTATTTTCGTACGCACGAAAACCGCTACCGTGGAACTTGCCGATAAGCTATCTGCCCGTGGTTACGATGTAGAACCACTAAACGGTGATATTCCTCAGGCAGCCCGTGAGCGTACTGTTGAAAAGCTTAAACAGGGTAAAATCGACATTCTTGTAGCTACTGACGTAGTAGCCCGAGGTCTTGACGTTGAGCGTGTAAGCCACGTTATCAACTACGATATCCCGTATGACAGTGAGTCTTACGTACACCGTATTGGTCGTACCGGTCGTGCTGGTCGTCAAGGTGATGCAATCCTATTTATTTCTCACCGCGAAAAGCGCTTGTTGTTCTCTATCGAGAAAACCACTAAACAGCCTATTGAAGCGATGCCTATTCCTTCAATCAGCGAAATCAATGAGACACGCTTAAGCCGTTTCAAACAGTCGGTTGCCGAAGCAACGCAAGACGATAGCATTGAATCATTAATGCCTATTGTTGAGATGATTAAAGAAGAAAACGAAGCATCGCCTGAAACCATCATGGCTGCGCTACTTAAAATTGCGCAAGGCGACGAGCCGTTAATTCTTAAAGAATCAGATCGACCAGACATCAACAGCAAGCCTCCACGCGATAATCGTGATAGAAACTCTCGCGATGGTCGTGATGGCCGCGAAAGAAAGCCAAGAGTACCACGTGGTAACCGCAAGCCAGAAGAAGGCATGCAGCGCTTCCGTATTGAAGTAGGTCATGTTCACGGCGCTAAGCCTGGCAACATCGTTGGCGCTATTGCGAACGAAGCAAACATAAACTCGAAGCACATTGGCGCTATCGAGATTTATGATAACTTCAGTACTGTTGATTTACCTGACGGTATGCCAAAAGAAACCCGTGACACCCTTTCGGGCACACGCGTAGCAGGTCAGCGATTGAACATTCGTGAATGGTCAGACACGCCACCTAAGCGCGACGGTCGTGGAAGCCGCGGTGACAAAGGTGATCGTGCACCTAGAGGCAACCGTGAAAACCGTAAACGTAAGAACTAAATAGCAACACTTCCAGCCTTTATATAACTAATTGCAATATGAAGGCTGTTTTCGTTGTTTTCTAATTAAAAAGAATTGGCGCAAAATAGTGTCAGTTCTTTTTTTGTATTTGAAGCTAAGAAAACCGCTATGGATTACTTTCCGTTATTCCTTGATGCCAGAAAACTTAACGTCCTTATTGTAGGGGCGGGTGAAGTTGCAGCCCGTAAGCTAGAGCTTATTATGAAGACCCCAGCCACCGTTACCGTGGTGGCACCTTGGGTTTGCGATACGGTTAAGCTGCTTGCTAACAACGAGAAAGTAACGCTCATTGAACGTGAGTTTCAAGACACTGACCTGTCAGACAAGGACATGGTCTTCATTGCCACCGATAAAGGCGATGTGAATCAGTATATCCACGACCTTGCACGCGCTAACAAAGTGCTGGTGAATGTGGTAGATAATACGCCACTTTGCCAGTTTATCACCCCCTCTATTGTCGACCGCTCGCCCATTATTATAGCCATGAGCAGTGGTGGCGTTGCGCCTGTTTTACTGCGTTATTTACGTCAAAAGTTAGAGACGGTACTTCCCGCTAATTTAAGTCGACTAGGTGCGTTTTCTGAGAAATTTCGCGAAAAAGTAAAGCAAACCCTTAACGGGGTAACCGCAAGACGCTACTTCTGGGAAGACGTACTTGACGGCGACATTGCTGAAATGGTTGAAAAGGGCCAAGACAAGAAAGCCGATGAGGCGTTTGATGTGGCACTGCAAGCGGCCGCCGAAGATAAAAAGGTGGAAGGTCAGGTTTATCTTGTGGGTGCAGGCCCTGGCGACCCAGACTTGCTTACCTTTCGTGCCTTACGCTTAATGCAGAAAGCCGACGTGGTAGTTTACGACCGTCTGGTTTCACCACAAATCCTTGAGCTGGTGCGCCGTGATGCCGAGAAAATTTACGTGGGTAAAGCCAAAAGCAATCACACGCTCCCACAAGATGATATTAACCAACTTATGGTTGACGAAGCGAAAAAAGGTAACCGCGTGGTGCGTTTAAAAGGCGGCGATCCGTTCATTTTCGGCCGCGGTGGTGAAGAAATTCAAACCCTTATTCAGCACGGCATTGAGTTTCAAGTTGTACCCGGAATTACCGCAGCAAGCGGTGCATCAAGCTATGCGGGCATTCCCCTTACCCATAGAGATCACGCACAGTCTGTGGTATTTGCCACCGGCCACTTAAGAAATGGCACTATTGACCTTAATTGGCCTGCTCTTGCACAGAAAAACCAAACCGCAGTGTTTTACATGGGTTTAACAGGTTTGCCTATCATCTGCGAAAAGATGATAGAGCAAGGGCTAGATGCCTCTACCCCAATCGCACTTGTGCAATCTGCCACCACTGAAAAGCAGCAGGTGTTAACGGGTACGCTTGAAGACATTGTCGCTAAGCAAGAAAAAGCCCAGCTTCAGCCTCCTACCCTTATAATTGTAGGTAGCGTTGTTGGCCTTCACGATGAGCTAAACTGGTTTCAAGAGTAGGCCAATGAGATAGCCGCTTTTCAGATAGCCTTGTATTTTCTACTAAGGTACGCATACTCAGTAACACGACGTTGGTTATGAGTAGGCGTACTGCACAGTGTTTAGAAAAATTACTTCCCCACCATTAAGCGCCATCAATAGGGTGTTATTAGTGGGCTTGTATTGGCTATCGGTTGGGCTTTTCTTCTCAACCACCGCAGGGGCCGAGCAACTCAAATTCAAAAAGGCGCAGAGTGAATCGGGCGTACTATTTAGCTATGAATGGCTAGATATGGATAGCACTCGACAATCTATTTCCTTCGAATTACCTCACACCGCAATTAAAGCAGCACCAACTCAACAAGCCAACTATCGGCCCAAAATAGCCCAGCGTTACGTAACGGTTGCGCTGATGGAAGAGGCCAAAAAAATTAACCCCAAAGAGGCCCGCGTTAAGATAATACCAAAGCGCGACTCTATTGATATACAGGTTAAAGGGGCGAATGAAGATAAGGTCGAGGCCATACTCAGCAACCTTAAAGCCGTCCAGCGAGAGGCGTATAACGCGTACTTAGATGAGCATTACTTTACGCGCTTCACCACGTTGTTCAATCAAAAGGCGATAAAACCCGACCATACCCGCTATGCCGCCGAGTCGGTGAAACCGCTGGTCGCCGCCTCGCAAGCGTTTTACGAAAAGGTCAACGCACAGTCTGATTCACGGGCGTACTTTTCGCTGATTCTAAGCTGGCTGCAAAGTATTCCGTATGACACACTTGAAGACAGAGTGGTAAGTAATGGTTCAGGCTATGCTCCACCCATTAACGTACTTATGCAAAATGTCGGAGACTGTGACAGTAAGGCTGTACTGGCATCGTCGATGGTTCGCGCATTTTTACCGTCCACGAAAATGATAATGGTATTTCTGCCCAATCACGCGTTGTTGGGCATAGCGCTCACCCCTATGGTAGATGATAGAACCATAGTCCACGACGGCGAGACTTACGTCCTCTACGACCCCACTGGCCCAGCCCTTATTCCATTTGGACAAGTCTCTGAAGACACTGAGCGTTATATAGTGACAGGTCGCTATCAAGTAGAAGCGGTGGACTAAAAGCGGCTTACTCACGCCCTACACAAAAGGCGGGCAAGTCATACCTTTAATTGAAATTTAGTGGGAAAAAGCGCCTTCAAATGAGTCAAGGCGCTTTTGGTATAAACCTATGAATTACCGGTACGCATTTAAGCTATAGGTTTTCTTCGGCAAAACTCGCCAAGCGGCTTCTTACCACCCCATCTAAGTTAATGGTGGCACTGCCAGAGAAGTCTTTAAATTTCTCAACTAGATAGGTCAAACCCGAGGTCACAGCACTTAGGTAATTGCTGTCTATCTGCGCTAGGTTGCCCCCAACAATGAGCTTAGTGCCTTCACCACAGCGCGTGATAATGGTTTTAAGCTGTGACGCCGTTAAGTTTTGCGACTCATCCAAAATCACAATGGCATTTTGAATGCTTCGGCCTCGCATAAAGTTCACCGACTTGTACTGAATGTTGGCTTTTTCCATGATGTAATTCATAGAGCCTTTGGTATTCTCATCGTGTTTGTGAAGCACTTCAAGCGAGTCGGTGATAGCCGCCAACCAGGGCAACATTTTTTCCTCTTCGGTTCCCGGTAAAAAGCCAATAGATTCGGCAATTTCAGGCGTGCTTCGCGTTACGATGATCTTATCGTACATGTTTCGCTCTACCACCATTTCAAGGGCAGCAGCTAGCGCAAGGAGAGTTTTACCACTACCGGCAGGCCCGGTAAGGATAACCATATCAATGTGCGGGTCGAGTAGCGCATGAAGCGCCATAGCCTGGCCGATATTTTTAGGCGTAATTCCCCACGCATGACGGCCCATTAAGCGTTCGTAACCTAAATCCAGTACCTCTAAATGATCGTCGGTAATTTCTTCCACCAAGCCTGCGAACTGTTTGGTTTCATCTAACAAGAACTCATTTACATACGCTTCTGGCAGCATAGATTTGGGAATAGTATGAATGGTGTCTCGCCCTTCGGTGCGACTATCCACACTTTTTACGCTTTCCCAAAAGTTGCCTTCAAATGTATGGAAGCCTCGGGATAGATACTTGATGTCGGTAATGAGTTGGTCGGTGCGATAATCTTCAACATGAGCAAGGCCTGCCCCTTTCGCCTTAAGCCGCATGTTTAAGTCTTTGGTCACCAATACCACTTTTTGCGGCGCAAACGTCTTTTGTAAATGCAGCGCTACGTTAATAATGCGATTGTCATTCTCATTGCTGGTAAAGACCTGCTGAGACTCAACCATGTTAAGGTCGGCGAAAATAGATAAACTGCCTGAGGGTGCCGTTTGTCCCGCGCCTAACCCATCCATAGATACGCCAGCCAGCATATCTTCTGGCGTTGCATCGTGGAGTAAGTCCTCCATTGCGCGAATGGATACCCGTGCGTCACGCGCCACGTCTTTTTTGCTGTCTTTGATGTAGTCGAGCTCTTCCAATACAGTCATTGGAATTACAACGTCGTGTTCTTTAAAGGAGAGAAAAGCGTGGGGTTCGTGAAGCAGAATATTAGTATCGAGGACGTAAATCTTAGTTTCGGTAGAATTTTTTCTTGGCATCCTTCACTCCGGTAAATAAAGCCAGGTTAGCCGTTATGCTCTTTAATGAACGCACGCGCTAACAAGCTGCAGTTACGGTTGTAGGAGAATGCCGCTCGAAACAGGACCTCTTCCCCTACTCGCGTCGACTGAGAAGCAGTACTACTCATTCTGCCTCGCGAGTTCGTTAGTAAAATAGCGAACCCTTAATTCCACCATAATCCAGTTTTTGAGAATTAGCACTGTTTTTTGATATTTATTTTGTGGAGTGACTCGCCTTTGCACTTCTCGCACATTCGTAATACTAACTACTTTGCTAACACGCTATTCTTCTTTATCAGCGAAGTACCCTGCCCGTTCCAAAATAATCTGAGTCTGGCTTTGCGCTCCTTCTAGCGCCGCTTTTACGCTTTTTCCCCCAGTAACCACATCATTAATTTGTGCCCCTACGGCGTAACCGATAGCGGTAAATTCTGGGATAGGGATAAACTGTTTGCCTACCATGGCATTACCTGGTTTATCGCTTGAAAGTAACTTCAATGCTTGATGTTCAAAAGCCGCATAAGGTACGGCTTGCAGATAATCGCTAGAATATGTTGAGTGTCGAGTACCAGACGGGGCCGCGTATTCTCCGCGGGCTTTCTTAAGTAAATTAATAAAGATTTTAGACGTTAAAAAATGCGCAAGTAGCTGGGCCTCTTCTACATAGCGAGATTGTTTCGGTATTGCAAAATTCCATGACCAAAACCATTGCGCCCCTTTCTGTTGCTTACCCAGCGGCGCATAGGTTACTCCGGTAAATTGAGTCACTTTAGAAAAGTGATCATCAAATAAAGCCCCGCCTAATGAAGAAGCGTCAACGAAAAAGGCTAATTTCCCTTGGGCAAAGAGCTCTTGATTCTCTTGCCACCCCATATCATGATTATCAGGCGGCCCATATTGCCTAACAAGTTCAGCATACATACCGACTGCATCAAACCATGCCTTACTATCCAGTGTGGGCTGCATGTTGTTGTCTAACCACGCCCCGCCATAGGTGTTAGCCATGGTGCTCACTAATGCCATATTCTGTCCCCAGCCCACTCGCGTTCTAAGCCCTATACCATAGACTTCTTTTTCAGGTATATGTACTTGTTTAGCAAGAGACTTAATATCGTTATAGGTGAGTACGGTGGGTAGACTTAAACTAAACTTTTCTAGCAGATCTTTTCGGTAAAAAGTAAGCGTAGTTTCAGCGACAAAAGGCAATCCATAAAGCTGTCCATCTACAATGTTTGCATGCAGAGCGGCAGGAATAATGTCGTCGATATCGTAATCGGCGGGATGCGATTTGAAAGGAAGTAGAACGCCTCGTTTAGCCCATATGGGAAGACCATAGCTGCCGATTAACACCAAGTCGAAGCTGTTTTCGTTAACAGAAAAGTCACCTAGCAGTCTACGGCGCAAAACGGTTTCATCCATTATTCGCCATTGAATATTGGAGTGCAGCAAAGGCGAATCGTGTTTATCTAAGTATGCTTTAGCTTGAAAAACGGCATTAATATCTGGCGCCCCGACAACTAATGCCTCTTCCCCCTGTGAAGCGTCATAGACGCCATATTTCTCGAGTGTGAGCGTTAATAATCTGCTTTGTTTTTGTTTCTGTAACGCTAAGTTAAATTTTTCAATTAACTGAGAGGCTCCAGGTGTCTGCTTAGACAGTGCGAGATGATAAGTGCTAGCTACCTCCGCACCAGGGATAAAATTAAACTTCCCAATTAAATTGGGCCGTTCATTTACTAACGCCTCCTTTGCGCTGTATTTATCAATAAACAGTACATCAATTCGCCCTTTACCAAGTAAATCCAATAGGTTAACGGTAGATGCACCCGGATACAGGTTGAAAAACGTTTCTTTTGATAAGAATTTGGGGGCTGTCGTCCCCCTCAGATACCCGATTCCTCGTAAATTTTGTCGTTTAAGCCATTCAACAAGGTTGTCGGGGCTACTGTTATCCTTGAAGTCTTTCGTCCTAATTAGGAACCCACTTGCTCCTGCAGGGATGGCATCAGATAAAAGAAATGCGTCTGTGAAGCGCTCATGATGGTGAACAGGAAATACGCCATCGACGGTTCCCTTCTTCGCCAACATCAGAGCCCTAGCATGAGGATAACGCTCAACGTTAAGCTGCTCATCTAGTTCTTCAAAAGCTTTTACCACCTCTTCATTTACGTATCCTTTCGACACGTCTTTGCTGTCACTAAAGGGACTAACTTCCGAGGTTGCAAGCACGATAGGACGCGCATAGGCCAGCTCGCTAATAATGAGGGCAGTGACAAATAGCCAGCGAGCTGCAGTCGCTAAATGTAGCATTAACGGCGGGACTCGAAAGCTAGAGACAAAACGTCTTGTCTGCGACACTACGCAATTCCTTTTGTGGAGTAAGTGTTAGATAAATAGCAGATAAAAACAAAAAGTGCGTTACTATCGTCAAATAATTTACCATTCAATCAACCGACACTTGTTAACATCACCTCAACTCTACTTATCGAGTATAGGCATGCCGCCTGGCACAGCGACTTTCTTAACATTACTTGAGCCTTACAACGCCCCCGAACTTATTAACGCCATAAAGAATGCAACCAACAACGATGATAAAAAGGCGATACAAGGCATACAAGCCCTGTATAAAATGCATTGGCAGTAGACACGACCATTTGAGAACCACATGGATGTGTTTATGCGTGTTGCAAATTCGCCCCCTCTACGCCTATGTAGTAAAAACGACAACCAATAGTCTAGTATTAATGACTTATCACAGCGCAATGCGTACAATACCGCCCCCCCGAAAAACAGGTTGGTGATTTATGAGTTCAGATAGTCAATTTTCAGTTGGTCAACGTTGGTTAAGCAACACGGAAACAGAGCTAGGTTTAGGTGTGATTATGGGCACCGATTTCCGTTCAGTTGAAGTATTGTACCCCGCAACTGGCGAAGCACGTAAATATACCAAACAAGACGCTCCACTAACGCGACTCATCTTTGAAATTGGCGAAACAGTAAAAAGCCAAGATGGTTGGGAAATGACCATTACAGAAAAAGAAGAAAGCCAAGGGGTGTGTATTTATCACGGGCTTCGCGAAGACACCAAAGCGCAAGTGCGTTTGCCCGAGACGATGCTAGACAGCCATATTCAACTAAACCAACCTGAAAGACGTTTGTTCAGCCAGCAGCTCGACAACCCAAAGTGGTTCGATTTACGAGAGCGTGCTTTAGACTATCAATACGACTACCTTCGCTCTAGCACTATCGGCCTAGCTGGCGCGCGTATTTCTCTTATTCCTCATCAGCTTCACATTGCTTCAGAAGTCGGCGGTAGACACGCGCCGCGCGTACTCCTTGCCGATGAAGTAGGGTTAGGTAAAACCATTGAAGCTGCGCTAATTATCCATCAGCAGCTTAAAACGGGCCGCGCTGAACGCGTGCTTATTTTGGTCCCTGACTCATTAGTACACCAATGGCTGGTTGAGATGCTTCGTAGAGTAAACCTACCCTTTGCCATTTACGATGAAAGTCGTTGCGACGCGATAGAAGAAAGCGAAGCGTCTGATGCTGGCGAAGTGAATCCGTTTGAAAACGATCAGCTAGTACTTTGTAGCATCGACTTTTTAAGCCAAAGTGAAAAGCGCCAAAAGCAAGTTCAAGCCGCAAGCTGGGATTTGATGGTTGTGGATGAAGCTCATCACTTGGCGTGGTCAAGCGAGGCGCAATCAGCTGAGTATAAGTGCGTTGAAGCTTTAGCTAACCTAACGCCTGGTGTATTGCTGCTTACGGCAACCCCAGATCAGCTTGGTCACGAAAGTCACTTTGCTCGCCTGCGTCTTCTTGACCCTGCTCGTTTTCATAGTTACAACGCTTTTTTAGAAGAAGAGTCGAAATATAGCCAGCTGGCCGACGCCGTCGCGCCACTGCTTTCAGATGCAGAGCCTAACGACAAACAACGTACCAAATTGGCAGAGTTCGCCCCTGATGTCATGGAGCACACCGGCGATTTGAGCACGCCAGAAAACCGCCATGCGCTGTTACACCAGTTAATTGACTGTCACGGCACTGGCCGCATGCTGTTTAGAAACCGTCGCGCTAATATTGAAGGCTTTCCTGAACGTAAACTGAGCGCTTATGAACTTGCGTTGCCTGAAGTCTACGCAGATGCGGTAAGCGGCGGCGACCTGACCTACTCGCTTTACCCCGAGCGAATGGCCAACGTGGTAAATAGCTGGACTAAACACGACCCTCGTGTTGAATGGCTGCTTGACTTCATGCAGAGCGTTAAGCCTGAAAAAATACTGCTTATTTGTGCCAGTGCTCGCACTGCGCAAGAGCTAGGTGAAGTCATTCGCACTCAATCAGGCATTCGACACAGCGTATTCCACGAAGGTATGAGCATTGTAGAGCGCGACAAGGCTGCTCACTACTTTGCCGACGAGGAAGAAGGTGCACAAATTCTACTGTGTAGCGAAATTGGCAGTGAAGGCCGTAACTTCCAGTTTGCCCACCATTTGGTGTTGTTCGATTTACCCATTACACCTGATTTACTGGAACAGCGCATTGGTCGACTCGATCGAATTGGCCAAACGCAAACAGTACAAATTCACGTACCGTATCTTGCTAAGACCGCGCAGCATGTGTTGTTAGATTGGTACCATGAAGGACTAAACGCATTTGAGAAAACCTGCCCGACAGGCTCTGGCGTATTCGATGACGTTAAACCGTTGCTTGTTGGTGCATGCTTACATCCCGATGATATAAGCGCTCGTGATGAACTTATCAATATGAGCGTAACGCTGAACAGCCAGCTTGTAGCGCAGTTGGAGGCCGGACGAGATCGCTTACTAGAGTTAAATGCCTCTGGTGAAGGGCGCGTAGAGCAGTTACTCGAAGACATTGTTACCCTTGATAGCGAACAAGATCTATCGCGCTTCATGGGCCGCGTGTTCGACGCTATCGGTGTACAGCAAGAAGAGAAAGGCAACGACTGCTTTATTCTTATGCCTACCGAGTCTATGGTGAGTCAGCTTCCTGGCCTTGACCCTGAGGGAATGACAGTCACCTACAAGCGCCGTGTGGCAACAACCTTAGAGAACGTGCAGTTTCTTAGCTGGGACCACCCTCTTGTTCATACCGCCATTGACGTTATCCTTACGGATGTTCACGGCAAGAGTAGCATGGGCTTTATTGCTGAGCCGTCGCTGCCAAAAGGCGCATACTGGATAGAGGCGTTATTTGTTCTTCATGCTCAAGCGCCAAAAGCGTTGCAGCTTGGCCGTTTCTTACCGCAGACGCCGGTACGCGTATGCTTAGATGCACAAGGAAATGCGTCTGACTTAAGCTTCGATGTGAAACGTAAGATTGGACGTAAAATTTCAGCGCAGCTATTGAAAGCCCTGCAACAGCCACTTGAGTTGGCTATTGAGAAGGCGCGTAAGCTTGCCCACCAGCAGGCCAATCAAAAGCAGCACGACGCGTTGAATACCATGCACTTGACCTTGGGCGAAGAAATTCAACGTTTACGCGACTTACAAAAGCGCAATCCAGCGGTGCGAGACAGTGAAATTGAGTTCATTGAAACGCAAATGAATGCCCTCGATAAGGTAATTCAGGAAGCTGATGTTCAGCTAGATGCGTTGCGAATTGTGGTAAACAATCCGTAACGCTCCCCCTTAACGGCTACTTATAAGTGACACAACGCAATGGCTAACCCGAGCTTTGTTTATAACCCACCAATGACGCCTTATCTTGATATTTTGTATCAGGATGAGGATATGGTGGTAGCACACAAACCCAGCGGGCTATTGAGTGTTCCCGGTAAAGCACTAGAACACCGCGACTCTCTGATTAGCCGTGTTAACACTGTGTACCCCACTGCTACCGTGGTACACCGGTTAGATATGGCCACTTCGGGTATTTTAGTACTGGCACTTAACAAAGACAGTCATCGCCATATCTCTAAGCAGTTCGAGCTTCGGCTAACCCAAAAACGCTATTTCGCGCGGGTTCACGGCCATATAGAGGAAGATTCGGGCGAAGTAGACTTACCCCTTATCTGCGACTGGCCTAATAGACCAAAACAAATGGTGGACTTCGAACGGGGCAAAAAAGCCATTACGCGGTTTGAAGTCATTGAGCGTGCCACTGACGATGCAGCGCGCCGCTATACCTTAGTGGCGTTATATCCCATTACAGGGCGCTCACACCAACTACGGGTGCACATGCTAGCCTTGGGCCACCCAATCTTAGGTGACCGGTTGTATGCTCATGACGAGGCGCTTAGTATGGCCCCTCGCCTTCAACTTCACGCTGAAAGTTTAAGCTTGACTCACCCAACATTGGAAAAGTGGTTACATTTTAAAACCCCTATCCCGTTTAGCCATTATCGCCCAGGCGCCCTTTCTATTGATAGAGACTAGCGTTAATTTGCCTTTTACTGTGACGTGCTAACCCCCCGTTATTCTTTTTAACCATTGCTATAGTTTTTGCTTAGAGTGCCGATAACTGTTTTAGTTATTGGTACAAACGAAGCAACGGGTTAAGCACCAGTTAATGGGTAGAACTAAAAGGCAAATCTCTCTTCTATGAAAAGGCAAACTATCCTTCTGTTATTTGCTGTCATCGTATCCCTCTTACCTATGACGGCGCACAGCAACTTTCTGAAAGACGTGAGTAATGCTTACTTACCTGGTGAAGTAAAAACAATCATGGTGGGTGAAGGCGAAGCACCGATCATTGAAATAGGGGCCAAAACACCACTGCCTCTTGGTACAGCCATAGTTCTTACCGAACCTTTCCCATCTAGCCTCACGCTTTCACAAGGCAATAGCCTTGCCGACTTGCTCGCAGAAAAAGGCTGGAACGTAGTCATTAGCCCTTTTCATTTACCCGTAACACCCAGTGAGCCAATAAACGAAGATACGATGCCTGGTTCTTTAGATGAGGGTGATAGCGCGCCTTCATCACAACCCAATGAGATACACCCTCGTAGCAATCAACTCACACAATACCTTAGCTTCGAAACGACCGTTACTGCGCTCACGCTTCAACTCAGCGCGTTGTATAATTATTTACAGGACCGAGGCGGCTATCGCATGGTAATAGCCCAAGGCATGCTTGCCACCACATTTTTGTCTGCCACAGAACAACAGCCCGCCTTAGAGCCAGATACATTCATTGCCATATCGCCCTTTTGGCCCGAAGAGTCCACCAATAACTTAGTAATAGAAACCATGGCTCAGGCCAACTACCCTGTCCTAGATGTTTCTCTTAACAACTTTAATGATTGGGAGAGCAATACCACATTAAAAAGGAAAATTAGAGCAAAAAACGCACTAAAGTTGCACTACCGGCAAATAAATATTCCAAATAATTCTTTAACCTTTAGTATAAGAGATATTCACAAACCCCCACAAATTCAGATGGTTGCAAATAGCGCCATAGGCTGGACCCGCCACTTGGGCTGGTAATTTATTCACCTACCGATTAGGCTAAATTAGCACCCAAAACAGTTACCTAAGTATTTCAGACAAAATAATACCCTGCCCTGGCACGTGGTAACTGCGTTATAGACTATAATATTTCATAGCAAACAGAGACGGTTGAATTACTTGTGAATGTTCAAGATTTTGTAGACAACAAAGCAAAGCAGCTGTGTTTCTATTTGAGAGCATTTTGGCAAGGAGAGCTTCCTATCGAGGAGATCGAGCTATTTTTCTGGGATAGTATGGAAGAGTGGGGCCAAATTGAATACACGTTAACCCAGCCCTATACACAAAAAGAACGGGTGTTTTGGCATGTACTTCATCAAGTGCATTACTGGAACGAAGAGAAACTGACAAAAGATCAGTTTCTCATTGATGAACTTAATAACTGCGTCAATTTTCTCGAAGGATTAGGTCATTGCCCTTTGGACTGCGTGGGGATACGCCCTTAGGCTCCCGTCTACGGCAAAAATAAGTGACCAACAACGTCACAGGATGTCGATACTTACCTATTGCCGCTCAATGGGTTATTGCTAAACCTCGTACTTCGTGGCTCAATATGCTTTTGAGTTATTGCCAAAGGCTGAAGTTTTGCTTACCGCTTTAAAAACGTTCAACGACAAACGCTATTTAAGTATTTTTCTGTTTGGTATTTCCAGCGGTTTCCCTTGGATAATGATTGGCTCAGTGCTATCAGCGTGGCTAAAAGACGAAGGCTTGTCCCGCTCTGCAATCGGCCTTTTCGGAATTATCTTTGCCACTTACTCATTCAACTTTTTATGGTCGCCCCTTGTAGATAAGCTCAAGCCACCACTATTAGGTCAGCGTAAAGGGTGGATTTTCGCTATGCAAGGCTGCATCGTTTTACTCTGTCTTGGTATGTCGCAGCTAAGTGCAACTTACGACTTGTATTACGTAGCGTTAATTGGTCTGCTCATTGCTGTAGCGTCAGCTACACAGGACATCGCCATTGATGGCTTTCGCATCGATTGTGTGGAAAAAGAGGATAAAGACGGTATGTCAGCAGCGTCCTCTGTGGCGACGGCTGGCTGGTGGACAGGGTATGGTGGGCTTGGTGCCATACCGTTTTTCTTGGCCGACTTAACGACGTGGTCATGGCCCAACATTTATCTTTTGCTAAGCGTAATAATGGTACTTTTAATGTGCGCTACGTGCATAGCAGATGAACCTCAGATTGATAGAGAGGCTTTGCTTGAAAAGATAACAGACGCCAACGCTACGAGCTCGCCACTTGTCTATTGGATTAGAACCACGCTTATCACGCCTTTTGCCGAGTTTTTTAACCGCAATGGTGTGAAACTAGCAGCGTCGTTTCTGCTTTTCATCTTTCTATTTAAAATTGGCGAAGCATTTTTAGGGCGCATGAGTATCGTTTTTTATAAAGAGGTAGGGTTCTCCAACAGTGACATTGCCACCTATTCGAAATTACTCAACTGGTGGGTGACCATTGTTTTTTCTTTGTTAGGAGGCTTAGTTAATATTCGCTACGGCATATATCGAGGGCTGATGATTGCGGGCGTCGCCATGGCGGCGTCGAATCTTCTTTTTGCGCTGATTGCGCAAACGGGCCCATCCACCTCGTTACTCGCCGTCACGGTGATCGTTGATGGGTTTACCGGCGCATGGAGTACGGTAGCGATGGTCGCTTTTATCTCGCTGCTGTGCAACAGAGCCTTTAGCGCCACTCAGTATGCGCTGATGGCGTCATTAAGTGTAGCCGGCAGGACATTGGTTGCCTCTAGCAGCGGTATTGTTGTTGATAGCTTAAACGGCAACTGGAGTTTATTTTTCATCATTACTGCCGTAATGGTTATTCCAAGCCTTTGCTTTTTGTATTCAATTCGTCACCATATAAAGCGCGTGGAAACGGCTTAACACTCTAACTAGCTTGCCTGTTAGCAAGCTAGCGTTGGCTTGTATCATAAACGCGATATTGATTTCGACCGCTTTCTTTTGCGTCATAAAGCGCTTTATCTGCACATTCTAACCATGCCAGAGGGCCTTTAAACGCTGAACAAAATTGGGCAAGACCAAGGCTGACGGTAAAATTTATCGACTCGCCTTCGTGCTCGACCACCAAACGCTGTGCGAGCTGACGAATTCGCTCAGCGACAATACGCGCATCTTCAACGGTAGAGTCATTGAGGATAATCGCGAACTCTTCTCCACCATAGCGCCCGGCTAAATCGGTTTCGCGCACACAGCGTTTTATCAAAGCCGCTAGCATTTTTATGACCTTGTCGCCCGCCTGATGACCGTAGGTGTCATTAATGCGTTTAAAGTGGTCAATATCTAGCATAACTGCCGTGCTAGGCTTGTCTCTTCTAACGCAAAGCTTATACATTTCGTCAAAACGTTCTTGCCAGTAGCGACGGTTGAATAGCCCGGTTAGGCCATCTACACGGCTCGCTGTTTTAAGCTCTTGATTGAGGTGCTCCATACCTAGCTTACCTAGCGCTTGCTCTGTCACATCGTATACAAGCATACAAAAACGCTCCACATTGCCATCTTTATCAACGATGGGAAACATGGTCACGTTCTGATACATATACTCAGCAGCACAGGTAACGGGGCGATTACAGGCAAATTTGAATAGGTAAGGGCGCTGCTCCCAAATAATAAACACGGGGCTTTTCAAATTAAAAACCGGGTCGACCTTGGTTCTAAGCCACTTTTCTTCTATTTCAGGAAAGTGGTCAAACAGGCTATGCCCGATTATAAAATCGACTTTTTTAGCACTGTGGTTTTCTAAAAATTTGTTCCATACTTGTACGGTGAAGTTTCTATCGAGCACGGCAATACCAACCTCAATAGAATCTAATAATTCCAAGGGAACTTGAGATACCGCACTGCGATTCAAAGTATCAATGGATGCATTCATAGACCTTCCTTGTCATCTGTATCGTAGCTATCGTCAAGTAGGCGCGAATAGACCTGACTCATGGCATCGCCGGGAAATAGTAGCAGTAAATCAAAGGAAATATCTCGCGCTTTGATTGCATAGCCTATTTCAATAGCCATAAGTTTCCCCCAACGTTGTACGTTATCGCTTAGCAGCGCTGATAGGCCTTGATGCTGCCCCAATAACACAGGGTGTGTGTGACTAAACGCCACCTTTAGCTGTTCTGATAACCCGTTTAAACACGCCCCTATTAGAATATTAGACACGTCCATAAGGGCTTCTAGCGCTAGTTTGTCAGATGACGCCGACGGCGGGTACTTAAGCAGCTCAACAATGTTTTGAGAGTTCGTATCGTTAAAGATTACCAGTGCTTCCCCACTAACCCCCTCACTAATGAACCCTTTTGAAACCGCAGACACACTCTCGTTGCGGTTAATCTCGGCTACCGCCATGGAAAGTTCGTTGCTTTCAATCAGATTAACATTGGGAATGGGCAGGTCAATAAACTCACCAAGTAGCTCTGCTAAGCTCTCGCCTGCCCGCCCCATGGCAATGTTCACCATTTCGCGACAGGCGTCTAACTTTTCTTCGGTGCTTGTAACACGTTGACTTGCGGTAGCCTTAGTTTGGCTAGCTTCTTCTACTTTTTGTAATTTGGCACCAGAAGAGTGCGTTTCTCCACTGTAAATACCATAAGACGATAAAATATGGCTGAGCTTATCGTTGTCGATAGGCTTTCGAATAAAGTCCAACGCACCCAAGGCGAGCATCTTTTCTCTCGCTTGCGCCTGAACGTCACCAGAAACCACAATCACTAAACACGGAAGGTCGTGCTTGCGAATTTCTTCCATTGTTTGGTAGCCGTCCATTACCGGCATGTTAAGGTCTAGAAAAACTACATCGCCTTTGCCTTCTCGAATAAGCGTCAAAGCTTGCTCGCCATTTTCAGCAAAAGAAATATCCACATCCCAGCTATCGGGCAAGCTACGCGCCATTTGACGCCTAGCGAAACCTGAATCGTCGCAAATCAATATTGGAGTACTCATGGATACTCCTTATATGGCAACAGGGGCTTTAATATGTGGGTGAGATTGATAATTTTTGAGCGTAAAGTCGTCGAATGTGAACCCAAAAATATCTTTTACTTCTGGGTTAATTTCCATTGTTGGACGTTCGAACGGTTCGCGACTGAGCTGTAGCTCTACCTGCTCAAGATGGTTTGAATACAAGTGAGCATCGCCCAACGTATGGATAAAGTCACCAGGCTCTAAATCGCACACCTGTGCAATCATCATAGTAAGTAGCGCATAGCTTGCAATATTGAACGGAATACCTAGGAAGATATCACCGCTTCGCTGATAAAGTTGGCAGCTTAGCTTTCCATCTAGAACATAGAATTGAAAAAGCGTATGACAAGGTGGCAACGCCTGTTTACCCATGGCGGCATTTTCTTTTGGCGAATAGTTAGTATCTGGCAATACCGCTGGATTCCAGCCACTCACAATAAGGCGACGTGAATCAGGGTTGTTTTTAATTTGCTCTACAACCTCGGCAATTTGGTCGACTGACGTACCGTCACCGCGATCCCAGCTACGCCACTGATGACCATAAACAGGGCCAAGTTCGCCTTCATCTGTGGCCCACTCATCCCAAATCTTCACGCCATGTTCCTTCAAATAGGCAATATTGGTTTCGCCTTTAAGGAACCAAAGAAGTTCATGAATGATGGATTTAAGGTGACACTTTTTCGTTGTCACCAAGGGAAACCCTTCCTGCAGATTAAAGCGCATCTGATACCCGAACACACTTAACGTACCTGTACCAGTTCGATCTTTCTTTTTCACACCTGTATCACGTACATGGCGCATTAGAGCGAGATATTCTTTCATCGTTATTCTTATATTTTTTTACTGTTCAACACGGTCTTTGCCGCGCGTATACGCACGGACTATTAATCCTATTCCTAAAGCTATCATAGGTAAACAAAGAAGTTGCCCCTGACTGAGGCCCATTTGGTATAGGCCAATATGAGCATCGGGCTCTCTGAAATACTCAACGATAAATCTAAAGCTACCATACCCAAGCAAGAACAAACCACTTACCGCCCCTACCGGACGCTTTTTAGCTGAATATAGCCATAGAATAATAAAGAGCAGAACACCTTCAAGGGCAAATTCATAAAGCTGCGACGGGTGGCGAGGAATATTGCCCGCATTAGGGAAGATCACTGCCCATGGTACATCCGTACTTCGCCCCCACAATTCCGCATTAAGAAAGTTACCTATCCGCCCCGCGCCTAAACCAATTGGGACAAGGGGCGCTACGAAATCGCCTAATCGTAAGAATGTTGTATTCATACACTTAGCGCGCCAAAATAGTGCAGCTAAAACCCCCAGCAGCCCGCCGTGGAAGGACATACCGCCGGCCCAAATTTTAAATAAATACAAGGGGTCGTCGAGGAACATGCCAAACTGATAGAAAAATACATAGCCAATACGGCCGCCTAATATCACTCCCACAAAGCTCCAGAAAAGCAAATCGCTTAACTGCTCACGGCTCCAGCTGGTTTGCGACAGGCGCTTTTGTGCTAATAAATACGCGGCAATAAAGCCAACGAGATACATTAAACCATACCAACGTACGCTTAGCGGGCCCATACTGAAGATAACGGGGTCGATACTGGGAAATACCAGATAACTGCTCTGTTCCATTACTTTATTCAATTCCTAAAATCATTCTAATGCTTACCAACACGAGTAAGCACGCCAACATTGCTTTTAACACCCGCACATTTACTCGCTGTCCGAGCTTCGCCCCTATGTTTGCGGTAAACATAGAGGTGGCAACAATACCAGCTGTGGCGGGCAAATACACATAACCTAAACTATGTTCTGGTACATCTATCGCATTCCACCCAGCAATCACGAAACTCGTAGTACCAAAAACAGCAATAACGAGCCCGCAAAAAGCGGCGCAGCCAATAGCCGCCCTAATATTCACACGAAACCACACTAGCGCAGGAACCAGTAACGCACCACCGCCAATGCCCATTAGCGCGCTTAGTATACCTGCTGTGCCGCCAACGGCTGCTAATGTACCTTTGGAGGCTTCATTATCTGATGCTTTTTGCTTACCAAAAATCATTTGCAGCGCAATTAATATTACCAACACCGCAAACACATCTTTGAGCAGCTCCCCAGACATGTGGCTGGCCACCTGGGCGCCGGCGATAGCACCAAACGCAATTCCCAAACCAGTATAAAGCACGATATAGCGCTGAATATTACCGAGTTTATAGTGCGCTAATGCCGACGACGTGCCGGTAAAGATAATGGTTGATAAAGACGTTGCGATAGCAACCGGCATAACGGTTTCAGTGGTCATGCCCATAAAGTGAACAAGTAAATAGCTAAGTGCAGGGACAATAATAAGCCCTCCGCCAATGCCCAGCATACCCGCAAGAATTCCAACGACAGAGCCTAAAATCAGACAGCTGACGATAATAACAACAAATGGGTCCATATGTCCTAAGCACCTGCTCGGATAAGGCCTCCTAGGCCCTTGGTTTCAAGATACTGGTTTAAGTGCACAAAGACTTCTTCATGGCTGACAGACGTCAGCGCCAGCGAAAGTAGCTGCTTACATTCATCCAGCGTTACTTTTCTGATAAGCCAGTTTATTTTTCTTAAGTTAAACCCGTTCATACTAAGGCGACGATAGCCCATCCCCATTAGTAGCAATGCGCCAGCAGGTTCACCGGCAATCTCACCACAGATAGTAACAGGGACCTGATTTTGATTGGCTTTTTGCACCACATCGTATAGCGCCCCCAATACCGCAGGATGATAGCTGTTGTACAGATCGGCAACCCGTGTATTGTTTCTATCTACCGCTAATAAGTACTGCGTTAAATCGTTGCTACCCACTGAGAAAAAGTCGACGTGTTTTGCCAATTGTGGCAATTGATAAAGCACTGAAGGCACTTCAAGCATAATACCGAGTTTAGGCTTATTTAGCGTTTGTCCCGACTCCGCAATCTCATCAGAAATTTCGTAAAACGCCTGATTAATTAATCGCTTTGATTCTTGTACCTCAGACACCGTAGAAATCATGGGTAGCATGATTTGCAAGTTGCTAAGCCCTACACTTGCGCGCAGCATTGCGCGCACTTGAACTAAGAAGATTTCAGGATGATCAAGTGTAAGACGAATACCTCGCCACCCCAAAAACGGGTTCTCTTCATTAATCGGGAAGTACGGTAAAGGTTTATCCCCTCCCACATCGAGAGTACGCATAGTGATAGGTAACTCAGGCGCGGCCTCAAGTACTTGGCGGTAGAGTTTCACCTGCTCTTGCTCTGAAGGAAAACGCTCGCGAAGCATAAAGGGAATTTCGGTACGATACAGGCCGACCCCTGCGCCGATTTGCTCTGCATTGAGTTCAACTTCAGCAGAAAGGCCCGCATTTATGTAAAGCGACATTCTGCAGCCGTCCACGCTCTCGCAAGGTTTATCGGCTTCTGCATCAATCTTCTCTGCAATGGCCGATTCTTCTTCAATCAGCTGAATAAACTCAGACTTAATGTTGCGCTCGGGCGAAACGATAACTTCACCGGAATAGCCATCAAGCAATATCTCTTTATCTTCAAGCAATGCTGGGGTGACGTTCTGACAGCCCATAACAGCAGGCACGCCCATCGCTCTTGCTAAAATGGCGGCGTGGGAGTTGTTCGAACCGCGAATGGAAATAATACCCTTGAGCTTATCTTTCGGAAACTCAGCAAGCATGGGCGCCGAAACTTCGTCAGCCACTAAAATGCTGGCTTCTGTAATTACCTTTTCGGTAACTTTTTGGCCGTTAGCCTCGTATAAAATATTTGCAAGAATGCGGTCTGACAGGTCAACGATATCAATGGCACGCTCCTGCATGTAAGGGTCGTCCATGGCCCGAAAGCGGGCAGCGTAACTTTCTACCACCATTTTCAGTGACGACGCCGCATCCCACCCCTGTCGAATCTTTTCTTCAACTTCCCGGCCTAAGCTATTTGCATCAAGTAAGTGATGATAAAGCTGGAAGATAGACTTTACGTCATCGGGAATAGCGTCATCGAGGCGGTTGGACAATGTATCGACATGGCCCCGCGTCACTTCGACCCCTTTGCGGTAAAGCTTGATCTGATCTTGCGGGGATTTGGAGCGCTTTACTACCCAGTTTTTGAGGTTAATGGACTTATCGGGCGACACCCCTTTACCAATTGCTAACCCCGGTGAGCCCGCGATACCGTGCACGTGCTTCTGTTGCGCAATGTTATCTGGGGAGTTTGAGAGCGTTAACGCACCGCGAATATCGGCATTGGTGATTTCTAAGGCTAATTGCGCTGCAAGGGTAACGAGAAACGCCTCTTCATCTTCACTGAAGCGTCGCATTTCTGCTTGCTGAAGTGTGATCACCCCCAACACTCGCCTTTGATTGATAATCGGTGTACCTAAAAAGGCGTTGTATTTTTCTTCTTTTACTTCGGGGTAATGTTTGAATCGAGGGTGGCTATGGGCATTAACGATGTTAAGCGGCTCTTCTCTTTGCCCTACAAGACCAATAAGCCCCTCTGAAAAACCTATGCGTACTTGCTCAACGGCATCTGGATGAAGGCCGTCAGTGGCTTTAAGTATGAATTCTTGCGCTTCATAATCGGCAAGATATATGGAACAAGAGTCTACGTTAAGGGTGTGCTTTACACGAGAGGCCAGCCTAAACAATGCGGTATCGAGAGCAGGAATTTGATTCATTTCCTGCACGATACGTTTTAACGTTGTTAACATTGCGCCTTGTTGACTTTGAGGACTCACCGATTCTTCCTTATCTACTCGAAGTTCGCTCGCCGCTTACTTTTTCATACATCGCTTTTCGCTCATGCCCTACTCTTTCGCTCAGGGCCTTTTTTTTCGCTCATCGCCTTTTTTTTCGCTCAGGGCTGAATACTCGCTCAGGGCTTTTTGCTCGCGACTCGCTCAGGGCTGCATACTCGCTCAGGGCTGCATACTCGCTCAGGGCTGTTTCACGCGATACATCTTCAGCCTTGGCGTTGCGCCGTTAGCCACGCCTGCGCTTTTTTCCACGCTTATGTGGCGCTGCGTTTTGACGCTGCAAAGGGCGCTGCTGGGCAGACATAACAACAGGTGAAAATTCCTTCATTACCCGCCTGTAAACATCCCGCTTAAACGATACAACGTTCCTAATAGGATACCAGTAACTTACCCACCTCCAGTCATCAAATTCAGGATGACCTGTTTTAAGCACATTAACATCGCGCTCGTTGCAATCTAGCTGCAACAAGAACCATTTTTGTTTTTGCCCTATACAAACAGGGTTACTACCTTGTCGAATTAATCGCTTTGGCAGCTTATATCTAAGCCAGTTACGGGTAACACTTAAAATGGTGACATCTTTCGGTGTCAGCCCTACTTCTTCGTGAAGCTCCCGGTACATAGCTTGTTCAGCAGATTCCCCTTCATCAATTCCGCCTTGAGGGAACTGCCATGAATGTTGACCATAACGTCTTGCCCAAAATACTTGACCCATTTTGTTGCAAATCACTATGCCCACATTCGCACGGAATCCATCGGCATCTATCACATAGACTCCCGGGCACACTATACTGTTATATGTTTTCATTCTTCCACAAACTATGCTCCAATCATAGTCTTAATGTTCGCTCTTGCTTTTCAAACAGGAAATTAACGTCATTTATGCAACCACCAGCCTCTCCCCCCTCTTCGCCAGATAGTCTTTTAAAGCGTTGTCACGCGATTGCCGGGCTGACGCTTGGAGAATTAGCTGAAATGGCCCATGTTGCTATACCGGCAAACCTGCAGCGCCACAAAGGGTGGCCAGGCATGCTAATTGAGAAGTGGTTAGGGGCTAGCGCAGGTTCAAAGCCACAGCAGGATTTTCCAGAGCTCGGTATCGAGCTTAAAACTATTCCTATCGACGCTAACTTCTCACCCTTAGAAACCACCTATGTATGCTTTGCGCCCCTTTTAATGTCGCCAGGTATCACATGGGAAACCTCAAACGTTCGCAATAAGCTTCAGCAGGTGCTGTGGTTGCCCATTGAAGGTGACAGAGCTATCCCTCTTGCCGAGCGGCGTGTGGCGACGGGTTTTTATTGGCGCCCTAATGAACACGAAGACGCCCTACTCAGGCATGACTGGGAGGAACTGGTTGAGTACATTGCAACCGGGCAAGTCGAGTCAATCACTTCCCGGCAAGGTGAAGCTCTCCACATACGTCCGAAAGCGGCTAACGGAAAAGTGCTGACCGATGCATTAGGGCCAGAAGGGCAGCGCATTAAAACCCGGCCGCGAGGGTTCTATTTGCGTAAAACCTTTACGCAACAGATTTTAATGAATGCCTTTGGCGGATAAAAAAGCCCGCGTAGCGACTAAGCAAAGCATGCAGCAACTAATGCCATCTATTGGAGGATAAACCTGTTGGTGCACTCAACACGGTTGTCGCTCTACTTCTTTTGAGAGGGAGTGTGTAAGTGCTTGACCAGATATTCGCTTAAGAACTTTTCTGAATTCACACCTATACGTTTTGCCACCGCTTCAAGTTTAGCATCACTGCGCAGCAGCACATTTTTCGCATACTCAAGACGATAATGAAAAATAAACCGCCTAAAGTTCTTTCTCTCTGAAAGCTGTAGAGCCAGGGCTAACGACGTAGGGTCGATATCAGCCCCTTTGCAAAACGCGCTCAGCGTAAGAAAGCGGGTTTTATACGCTTTCGATTCCAACGTATAGCGCTCGGCTTTTGAAATAATACTGCTAATTTCATAGGGCGTCGCTTTGCCTTCATCTAAGCGTTCGTAATCAAGGGGGGATGGCGACGTACGGCGAATAAAGGTTAATGAAAACAACACGATTAATATTGCAGTACCTAACATTAGGTGATGAAAGCTTTCCCAAAACGGAACGGGAAAAAAACCAAAGGTCGCCGCCGTTACTAGTAAAATACTCATAAACGCGACACCGACCAAGCTGCCCATCACCCCAGCTAGCTTTGGCATTTTTAAATTTTTAATATCTACTGCCTGCTCAGGAAGGTGCCTGTGATACATTTGAATATGTTCGGTAATAAGAATACCAATTAGCAGTACGCTAAACCCTGTAAGCAGTGAGGCGATATACGCTGGCCACAAAACCAAGGGCTCGCCGTGCGGTGACGACAACAGCCACCGCTGTTTATCCTCTACGGGGATCAGCAATACGGTGCATTGAAAAAGTGCAGTGACCACAACAGGCCACCACAGACGTTTTCTTGCCGTTGGGTAGGCCAGTAACATTGGCTTTATCGCACGGTAACAGCAGGTAATGGCTAAAACAGCAAAAACGTCTGACAGCCCGTAAATAACCGCTAGATCAGTAGCATGAGCGAGACGGAGCCATTCGTCTAACATGAAAAGTGGCCAGCACACAAAAGCGCCAATAAGCCAACGCGTACTGCTTAAATTAACTTTTTGTACGAACAGACGCACAACCCCTACGGCATACACACCCAATAGTGCGTAAAGACAATAACTAAAGATAGCTGAGGTCATCAGCGCCCTCCATCCTTGAGAAACAACGTACTAACACAGCCCTCACCTGGTAAAAATTGACTACCAGTAAACATCACGTTGCATAGCGACGGTGCGTGTACGTTCCATAATACGTATTAGCGTGCTGAGCTTTTCTGCGGTCCATTTACGAACCTCGTCATGGGAGTCTACCTCGGCATCATCTATCGACTGCTTAAGCATTAAAAGTGCGTTAAGCTCATCAATGCCGGTTAGCAAATCGAGCCAGGGCGCGCGGAAATTGCCGCGTTCTTCAACAAACAAGTCACCAAGTAAGAAGCCGCTCCACAAGGTTTGGCGCAACATGATTTCCACCGCACTATAATTCACTGGCCCCATGGTTTTACTTAACGGCATGCTCTGCTGTACTGTCTGCCAACCTTGTGAAAGCCAACCTTTAGCGTGGTCGAGCACGGGGTGGTCATAGCCTGTCGCTTCTTTCTGCCAAGGTTTGTTTTGAATAAGGCTAATTGCATGCAACTTAATGTCGGTAGCATCGTTATCAAAAAACAGCTTTTCAGGTTCGTGGGCCTGCATAAGCCCCGTTTGTCTGCCTTGTAGATAACTTACCACCGCGGGGTGCTTACTTAGTGTTTTACTAAACATGCTCTTTTTAGACAGCAAGTAACGCAGGCTTTGAAGGTCGTCCTGCCATCCCCATTTCTGCGCATGAGCGACGAGTTTTTTGTGCAGCGCCAATAATTCGGGGCATTGAAGGACAGGAAGATACAGTGAAACGCTTTGCAGCAACAGACGTACACTTTTGGCGACTTCCGCGAGCATTTTTATCGACCCGCTTTCACAGAATACGTGCTCGTGATGCTGCCAATGCGCAAGCGCAGTTTGCACCGCTCGGCTAAATGCTTCTTCTGTTGTGGTGGTATCTTCTAGCGCGAGAAAATCAGGTAAGTGACGAATTTTCGCATTAAAGCCATGCAGCAGTTGATAACCCTGGGCCGCTTTCGACACATCGCTCAGCCTTACCGGCATGTTGTCATTTATCAATACCGCTAGAGTAAACAGGGTATTAATATCACCCGACATTAGCTCAAGTTCAATTTCATTTATAGGTGAGCTGGCTTTTTCAGTGCTGGCTTTGCCGCAATCCAGCACGATTTCAACCTCACTGTCATCAAGTGCAACTACATAAGCATTGCGCGTAAAGTGGGTGCTAAACTGCTTTGAGAGACTTGCGTTTTTAGCCGATACATCCCAGCCTTGTGGCCATACGCTTTCATCAAACAGGGCAAGGTCAGGCTGTGATTTTTCAAGGCTGACATTATATTCCATACGTTTGTGCAGGCCGCCGCTAACCACGCCGTTCGTTTTTAGGGTTTGTTCGTACTCACCATTATTCCCACGTACTCTAAAGCCCATTTTTTGATTTTGAAAATCGAGCTTTTCGGTATCGTAATAGTCGTTTTCCAAGCGCATTTCGCGATGCGAGTTAACTTGGATACGGTGTTTTTCAAAAAGAGGAAGGACCCGTTGCGTAAACGCTTGGTGCGCGTCGTCACCTGTAACAAATTTTAATTCTATTTCTGACATGGTTGCGCTAAGCACAGCTGATGATGCTGACACCTTACCTTTGTCACTTAGTTTTCGCAATGCTACAACACCTTTCTTAGGTGCTAAATTTAGACAAAAGTGGAACAAACTTGCCTTTATCGCGGTCAACCAATACCATCTTCACGTTTTAAATTCTAAAATTGGACTTCATATGATTCGAAAGTGGTTAGCAGCAGCCCTTATTGCGTGCTCTTTTCAAGCATTTTCGCTACAAGATATCGCTGATTTAGAAGCGTCTTCTTCACATTACATTCGAGATGACTTATTTATCTTCGTGCATACTGGGCCTGGCCGTAATTACCGTATTTTAGGGTCAATTGAAGCAGGTACCCCCATTACGGTACTTGCTAGAGATAACGATGCCGAGTTCACACAAATTACCGATCCGGAAGGTCGTAAAGGCTGGGTAGAAAGTAAATTTGTGTCGAATACTATGTCACAAGCAGAGCAGCTTCCTATCATCAGCGAGAAACTGGCAGAGAGCCAGAGCAGTCTGCAGACCTTACAGTCTGACAACGCAAAGCTCCGTCAGCAGCTAAACGATGCACGTCAGCAAGTATCGAAACTTACCACGACGAATGACGAGCAAGCCTCGCAAATTATTCGTTTAACGGCGAAGGTTGAAAGCGCGAATAAAGATGAGCTAGTAATGTGGTTTACCCGCGGCGGAATAGTGGCTGGCATCGGTATTTTGCTAGGCGTAATGCTAACCTATCTGCCAAAGCGCAAGCGCCGAAGCAGTGAATGGATGTAAGCGTTAACGCTTTTAAGAAACAACACAACAACGCCGATGACAATCATCGGCGTTGTTGTATAGGGTGTTGAGTAATTACTGTCACATCCACTCTCGATTCGGGCAACGAGGCATTTTCATCGCGCCCCAGCCACAAAAGGGTCTCTGTTAGAGCGGCCATGGTCTACGCGAGGCAAGGTTATTCACTTTTTTATTTTCACTATCTATAACCCGATGAAGCAAAGCTGAACTGCTTCGAGTGACGGCAATAGGCGTTCTTAATTCATGACGAGCATGGTTAACAAAATTTCGCTCTCGGTTAAGCGTGTTGCGCATTAGGTGTGCCTATAACTTGACGCACGGCGCATCCCTACCTTCTGTTTACTAAAACATGAAAAGAGCGAATGATGCACCGAACGTGTGATTTCAGTTAACTATTGGCAGCTAGTGTCCCAAAAGCAGGGTTAAGACGGGGTTAAGGTGGGAAAAGTAGGCGTAAAGAATACGTAAAGTGGGCTAAAGAAAAGGGCCAGCATAATCGCTGGCCCTTTTTTATTTATGAATTTACATGATAAGGATTATCGCTTATTCATCATCTTCTACTAAGGTCATCAACGAGGTGTTGCCACCGGATGCCGTAGTATCGATACTGATGGTTTTCTCAGTCATCAAGCGCTGAATAAGGTTATCGTTATACTCGGCGGTAATAACCGGCAAGATAGCCCCTTCGCGCGACGACAGCATAGCCGTGATACGCGCCGTACGCTCAGTACTTGAGTCAACAACCACACCCGATAAGTCTTCATCCATTAATAGCGTATCTAAATGCGCAAGACGAGCGACTTGGAATAATCCCTTCGGGGCACCCGTTGACTCAAACTTGTTCTGAATTTCTACAGCTTCTTCATAGAAGATTTCAGAGACGACTGACACTACGGGGTTACCGGTAGAAAGCGCAGTGACAATAGACAGCAACCAGTATTCAAACGTTACTTCTTTATCGGCGAAACATACCAGGATACCGCGCGGCTCTAAGTAAAGCTTGTTGGATTCACCCGTTGGGCCAGGCAAAGTCTGAGCTTTAGCCAATTTACGCTCTACGCTGGTTAATTGCTGACGAGCCGTTGCCAACGTGCGGTTCAAGTCGTCGGCCAAGTCATCGACAATATCTACCTTGGCAATTTTAGCCAATAATTGGCGTACCATTGAGATGCGATCGTTGATAGGCGTGTGACGCCATTGGATTTCAACGGCTTTAGCCTTGTCCATCATTACGTGGGCACGCTCGGCAATTTTCTCATCCCCGATAAGCGCTGCATCGGTACCATCTACATCATCGATATGAGACGGCTTGGGTGTGGCGCGTTCCATCATTAGACGAGGCAGATAGTTTGGACCACCGGCTTTCGGACCAGTACCAGAAAGCCCGCGCCCACCAAAGGGCTGAACGCCAACAATTGCCCCAATCATATTGCGGTTGATATAAACGTTGCCCGCACGGCTCTTCGCTGCTAACTCGTTAGCACGCTCTTCAATGCGCGAGTGAATACCCATCGTCAGGCCGTAACCTGTACCATTGATTTGCTCAAGCACGTTGTCGAGCTCTTTTGACTTAAAGCGAACAATATGAACAACCGGTCCAAATACTTCTCGCTCAAGAACATCGATATTTTCAATTTCATAAAGCGTAGGCGCGAAGAACGTACCGTTTTCAAACCCTTTTGGCATTTCACTGCGATAGAGCAACTTACCTTTACCTTCCATATAGTCTTGGTGGTCTGTCAGGCTTTTCAGTGCTTTTTCGTCAATAACCGGGCCGACGTCGGTAGCTAGCTGCGTGGGATCTCCCACCGTTAGCTCTTTAAGTGCGCCGATTAACATTTCGGTTAGTTCATCGGCAATGTCGTCTTGAACAAACAACACGCGCAGTGCTGAACATCGCTGGCCCGCACTTTGGAACCCAGAATGGATTACATCGTCAACCACCTGCTCTGGCAAGGCCGTTGAGTCTACCATCATACAGTTTTGACCGCCGGTTTCTGCAATAAGCGGTACCTGCTCACCACCTCGCTCTGCCAATACTTGCGAAATTAGCGTACCGGTTTGCGTTGAGCCCGTGAACATGACGGCTTTAATACGCTCATCAGGCAGCAGCGTTTCACCGACTTCTTTACCTGGCGATACAATTAGCTTCAATGCATCTTCGGGTAAACCTACCGAGTGCATAATATCGACTGCGCGCTGCGCAACGATACTGGTTTGCTCTGCAGGCTTAGCCACTACCGTGTTCCCCGTAACAAGCGCGGCGGCAACTTGTCCTAGGAAAATTGCCAGTGGGAAGTTCCATGGGCTAATACACAGCACCACACCACGGGGAAGTAAACGCTGATCTTCAGCAAGCTCTTCGGCGCGTACTGCATAATAACGACAAAAATCTACCGCTTCACGGACTTCGTCGATGCTATCTTGCGCTACTTTACCCGCTTCACGCATACAAATAGCAATAAGCTCGGCCATGTGACGCTCTAGCGCATCTGCCGTACGATTAAGAATTTCTGCCCTTTCGCTGACATCTCGCTTCGACCAAGCTTCAAAACCTGCATCTGTGTCGTCTAGCGCCTTACGCATGTCGTCTGGCGTAGCGTAGTAATGATAACCAACAATGTCAGTATGGTCGGTTGGGCTAAGTACAGGTGTTGCCCCTTCTGGCACCTCATCGGTGACTTTGTAGTAATCCTGCCAACGCTCTAGTTCATGCTTAAGTGCAGTAACCGCGTTGGTGTCAGTAAGGTCTAAACCACGTGAGTTATCACGCTCTGGCGCGTACAAACCACGAGGCGTTTTAATAAGCTTATTGTAGCGAACTTTGAGGCGCTGCGTTTTCTCTACCGGGTCTTCAAGTAGTGACTCAACAGGCTTTTCATCATCAACAATAGCGTTTACAAACGACGAGTTCGCTCCATTTTCAAGAAGACGACGAACAAGATAAGCCAATAAGTCTTCATGCTCTCCCACCGGCGCATAAACACGGCACTGAATCTTATCTTCTGTCACGACTTGATCGTAAAGGGTATCGCCCATGCCGTGCAGGCATTGAAATTCGAACCCTTCTTTATCGTCGCCAGCAAGCTCTACGATAACAGAAGCGGTGTAGGCGTTGTGCGTAGCAAACTGCGGATAGATAGTATCGCGGTACTCAAGCAAGCGGTTCGCACAGGCGTGATACGACACATCTGTTGACGACTTACGAGTAAATACAGGAAACTCTTCAAGGCCCGCCTGCTGGGTAAGCTTAATTTCGGTATCCCAATATGCACCCTTAACTAAGCGCACCATCAATGGTCGGCCCACTTCTAACGTTAGGTTACGTAAATGTTCGATAACGTGAATTGCGCGCTTTTGATAAGCTTGCACCGCCAAACCAAAGCCAGTCCAGCCGTTGAGATCGTCATCGCGGAACACCGCTTCAATAATGTCTAAAGAAAGCTCTAAGCGGTCGGCTTCTTCAGCATCTACTGTTAGACCGATATCATACTCTTTTGCCATCATACAAAGGGCTTTTAAGCGCGGTGGAATGTCGACCATGGCACGCTCGCGATGAGAGAATTCAAAGCGCGGATGAATAGCAGAAAGCTTCACGGAAATACCCGGAGAGCGTTTCGGACCACGGCCATTTGCCGCTTTACCGATAACCTTGATAGCCTTTACGTATGCGTCATAATAGCGGTCAGCATCACGCATGGTACGCGCGCCTTCACCTAGCATATCGTAAGAGTACACATACCCTTTCGTTTCTTTCTCTTTGGCGCGGTCTACCGCATCCTCGATAGTTTCACCCATGACGAATTGACGGCCCATAACGCGCATTGCAATATTCATTGCTCGGCGAATAACAGGCTCACCTAAACGGCCAATCGTTTGCTTCAATAAGCCAAACTGCTCTTTTTTACGCTTGTCGGCATAATTGACCATGTTGCCAGTGAACAACAGGCCCCATGCTGACGCGTTCACAAACAGAGAGTCAGAATTCCCCAAATGTGGTGTCCACTGCCCTTTTGAAAGTTTGTCTCGGATGAGTTCATCTTGTGTCGCGCGATCTGGTACACGCAGTAAGGCTTCAGCCAAACACATCAACACTACGCCTTCTGCAGTAGATAGCGAGTATTCGTTTAATAACGCATCTACGCCAC
Organism: Alteromonas mediterranea DE; assembly: GCF_000020585.3. Lineage (NCBI taxonomy): Bacteria > Pseudomonadati > Pseudomonadota > Gammaproteobacteria > Alteromonadales > Alteromonadaceae > Alteromonas > Alteromonas mediterranea. The sequence goes on along the minus strand of NC_011138.3, from coordinate 696,622 downwards.
CGTGGCCTTCTTGTTCACGGCGAATTTGAAGCACCATCTTACGTGCACGTTCCCACGCACGGCTTCGTGCACGAGGGTTTACCTCGGCAATGGGAAGAATTTGGTCTACAGCCACAGACTCGCTAATGCGATAGTAGTCTCTGATACGCTGGCGTAGCGGTGAAGTAGTATGAAGTGTATCGTTTATGAGCATTGCAACCCTTTCATAGAAATAGCTGTAACAAAAAGCGTTCCCGCCGTGTACTTCTGCTCACGGTTACATGGAAGCGGCCAAAAAACAAGCAAAGTCGAAACCGTGCTTTAACGTGTCGTTTTTCTTTAAACTTTATACTTTTGAATGAAGATCACGACAGCGCCAAATTTGCGCGGATGTTAGCACACAAAAAAGCCCTGCCAAGCCCCCACACAAAAAGTTTTTCAGATACCGTGTCAAGCTACATATTCACTGCGTTAGATGACATTAATCACGCTGAATATCCACCCTCATTTTTGAACTTAAATTTAAAGACATTAAGTCAACAACGAGATTGTCGATAAAGGTTAAGTGACGAGTTACTTGGCGCCATAAACGGCTATGCCAACAATGATCCTTTTTGCTCAATTTTAAATCCATACAATGAGTAGAAGTGAGAATAACGTCTACACTTAAAAAACAAAAAATCCAAAAATAGGTTTGCCTTATGTGGTTAAGAAAATTCAGTTTGATTCAACGTTTGGGCATTATAGCTGCTCTTATTACCCTGCTATTTGTCTTGCTTACTGCACTTGTTTTGAACAGGCACTACGAGGCATTAAAACAAAAGTCTTACGATGAAAATCAGCACCTTGTTGAAGTTGTGCATACCTTATTAGGGAGTTTTGCTAAGCGCGACGATGTAGACGAAGCTACGGCCAAACAGTTAGCACTTGAGGCGGTTAAAGCGCTTAGATACGACGGCAACAACTATTTTTGGATTCAGGATGAAACCCCTGCCATGGTAATGCATCCGATGAAGCCTGCTCTTGATGGCAAAGACCTTAGAACCTTTAAAGATGGTAATGGCAGAGCGTTTTTTCTTGAAATGGCGCAAAAAGTAAAAGCTAAAGGAGCAGGCTTTGTCGACTATGTTTGGCCTCTTCCTGGCGAAGAAGCCCCAACCGATAAGATTTCTTATGTAAAAGCATTTAAACCATGGGGGTGGACAGTAGGCTCAGGTATTTACCTTACCAATCTTGAAGAAGAATATGCCCACCTGCGCAATGTTATCGTGGTGTTTTGTGTGGTAAGCGTAGTTTTAGTCATTCTGCTTATCTACGTAATTGGCGGCAGTATCGTTAAGCCGGTTCAGGAAGTCAGTGAGCGCATGAAAGATATTTCCCAAGGTGAGGGCGATCTTACCCGCTCATTACCGGAAACAGGGCAAGATGAAGTGACGCGCTTGGCGCGCTATTTCAACGAGTACACCGAGAAGATGCGTCAATCTTTATTGGGTATTCGGGAAAATATTAATTCCCTTACCCAACAGGCTGAGCTGGTAGAAACTTCCAGTAAAAACAGTAACGCGCGGGCGCAAACGCAAAATGAGAACATGCTTCAAGTTGCCGCAGCGATGGAAGAAATGACCACGCAAATTAACGAGGTAAGCAATAACGCTGACTCTGCTGAAAAAGGCACCAGTAGTGCAAGAAGTAACGTGCAGCACGGTGCGTCTGTGGTAGATAGTACAGTTCAAGATATTCGCTCATTAACATCTGATATTGAAAGTGTGAGTAACGTGGTGACCGAGCTTGCCGCACAGACAGACAGTATTGGCGCTGTACTTGACGTTATCCGCGGTATTGCAGAACAAACCAACTTGCTTGCACTTAATGCCGCCATTGAAGCTGCGCGGGCCGGGGAGCAAGGCCGAGGTTTCGCAGTCGTTGCCGATGAAGTGCGAACGCTAGCAAGCAGAACGGGACAAAGTACCGATGAAATACAGGCCATGATTGAGAAACTGCAGAGCAATGCGAAAAATGCCGTGGATGCGGTAAAAGTGAGTCAGGCTGCGTCGTCTAAAACCGTAGATAACGCCATACAAGCAAACCAAAACCTACAAGAAGCCGACCGTCTAATGACAGAAATCGCAGACAAAAGCAGTGAAATAGCAAGAGCGACTGAGCAGCAAGCGGAAGCGGCGACCGAAGCCAACATGAGAATTAATGCGCTGTCAGGTGCAGCGGATAGCAGCCTTCGTACGGCTGATGAGCTAGCAGCGGCTAGCCAAGCGTTGCGCAGTAGCTGTTTAGCCATTATGGAAATAGCTAATCGATTTAAACTGTAAATTCATTGCGAGGCGTCGGTCAAATTAAGCCTGGCGCTTTCGTTACACACCGCTTATCCATTAGCGATGATACCAGCGAATAAGCTCTGGCAATGTCCAGAGCCTTTCGCCTCCCTCCCTATACCGAACGCCTACGTTGTAGGCGTTTTATTTGACACTAGCCAACGCCGGCACTCACCGTTTGTTTGAAAAGTAAACGCAGTATGGTGATCAATGAAATAAGCCAAAGACGGCCCGCTAATCGCCCTGTATACTTTCTTCGTATGGAAGATTACAGCACACTGCATTACACTGAACTAATACCAACAGTGGCTGTCTTTCGCATGCTTACGTGTAATTTTTTACCACAATCACACGTAGAGAAGAATGAAGCGCAATAACCGTTAGATGCGCTTAAAATCAAGGAGTTGAAAATGAGTAGTGGTTCAAAGGGTAAGCCTATTTTATTGTGGGTTGTCGGTTTTTTTGTATTGCTGTTTTTGGTGTACGTGCTGTTCGCCAATACCATTATCAAGTCAATCTTAGAGTCAAAACTTGGCGAATCGTATGGCGCTGAAGTTAATATAGATGACTTCGATCATTCCCTTTACCCAACGACGGTGACGCTTAAAGGTATAGCGCTAACCAACCCCACTAAACCTTCTCACAACCAAGTCTTTGTGGGTGAAGCCAACGCAGATGTGGCATTGAAGCCTCTGCTTGACGACCAAGTTATTGTAAATAATCTTAATTTATTAGAAGTTCAGTTCGATACTGAGCGCCCTTCTGAAGGTGAAGTGTATCGTGTACCTGAACGCTCGCTATCATTTAACGAAATTAAAGCTAAAGCTCAAGAAGCGGTTCCAACCGTTGACGAATTGCTTGCTCGTAACCCGTTGAAAACGACGGCTGCTATAGAAAATGCTAAATCTGCATACGAAACTTATGGCAAAGGTCTGAAAGAAGATTATCAATCATTGCCTAACAAAGAGCGCATTGCGTATTACAAAACACAAGTCGCAGAACTTAAAGACACCAATTACAAAGACCCTCAAGCCTTGGTACAGGCAAAGTCAGCATTTGATAAATTAAAAGAAGAAATGCAGGCTGATCGCGCTCTTATCACTGATTTTACAGCCAAAGCAAGCGATGCGAAAGAAGCGCTGAGTAAAAGCGTTGAAGCCCTTAAACAGGCACCTCAAGAAGATTATGCGTTACTTAAAGGCGTGATAGCTGGCGATCAAGCCGCTCTTTCACAAGTAACCTATTTTGTTTTTGGTGACAAAGCAGCTGAGTATACAGAGTACCTAATGTCTGCGATGCAGATTGTGATGCCCTTAATTCAAGGGGAAGAAAAAAGTGAAGCCCCAGCTGAAGTACCGTCTATCTTAGTGAGAGAGGCGAACGTTTCTGTGCTATGGCAAAACGAATCGATTACCAGTAAATGGAACAATATCACCAATGTTCACGAAGTCTTTGGTAACCCTACTACATTTACCATTGAAGCCGCAGGCGATGTATTAAAATCGTTCACGTCAAGTGGCGAATTCTGGATTGATGGTGATGGTGTTGATGCTAGCCAAGTATGGGAACTGGCCGGTGTAAATATGTCTGATGTTTCCTTTAGCGGCAACGACACGTTAAACGCAGTGCTTAAGTCGGCCTTAATGAAAACCAACGGTTCAATGAAGGTTACTGATAATCTACTCACTGGTACCGGTGAAGTAGATTTACAGCAGCTTGTTATGGAAGCGACTGGCACCAGCGATATCACTAGCGCAATTGCTCAAGCGCTACAAACGTTGACGAGTTTAAATATGACCATGCTGCTAGATGGCACACTTTCTAACCCAGACTTCAATATCAAATCTGATCTTGATAATAAGTTGGCAAAGGCTGCACTATCTCAGCTTACCGCAAGTCAGCAAGATAAACTTGATGAGCTTAATACAAAGCTAAATAGCATGATAAGTAGCGAGCAGTCGCTATTGTCAGGCGAATTAGTTGATGTAAACAGCATGCTTAGCGCTGCGCAAGGCGACAGTGCCGCGCTGCAAGAGCTTCTTCAAGCCCAGCTAAATAACGTTGTTGAACAGCAAAAAAATAAGCTATTCGACAAATTGAAAGGTAAATTGGGTCAAGGTGAGTAAAGCGCCTTTGACTCGACGCCGCTTCGCGGCATAATAGCCTACACGCAGAGGCCTATTGCCTCTGCTTTTTTCCGCTTAACCACATTGTCAGGTGAATCTGTGTTGCAAGGTAAATGGCTTCCTATTGTGTTGTTAGTACTATTAGGACTACTGCAATACAGACTATGGTTCGGAAAAAATAGCATCCCCGACTACTTTAGCCGAAAGCAGGAAGTGCAGACACAAGCGCTGCAAAACGCTAACCTTGCCCAGCGCAATGCGCTTCTCAAAGCCGATATTAACGATTTAAAAATTGGTTTAGAGGCTATTGAGGAAAGAGCGAGGAACGAACTCGGCCTGATTAAAAAAGGGGAAACTTTCTATCGTATTTTGCCCGCAGACTCTAAGTGAAGAAAATGACATCACCCCGCGTGGTTGCAGTTATCCCCGCAGCCGGAGTTGGTAGCCGTATGCAGGCCGACCGCCCGAAGCAATACCTCTCTCTAAATGGTAAAACCATTCTTGAACACACGATTGATGCGCTACTCAATCACCCACTTATTGATGATGTGATTGTTGCGATAAGCCAAGGTGACGAGTACTTTGACCAGTTAGGGCTTAGGCAGAAGCCTATTCGTGTGGTTGATGGTGGCAAGGAACGTGCAGATAGCGTATTGAACGGCATCTTATCGTTGGACGAGAATGACTGGGCACTGGTTCACGACGCCGCGCGTCCGTGTGTAGATGATGCCGACATTTCCAACCTGCTGTCACTTATAGGCAGCGAAGACGTTACGGGTGGCATACTAGCGACGCCGGTGAGAGATACGATGAAGCGGGTAAAGCCTTCGTCAAATATAATCTCTCATACCGAAGACAGGAATGGGCTATGGCATGCCCTTACGCCCCAACTATTTCCAGCCATGTTGCTCAAACGGGCGCTTCAAGAGGGGTTGGCCCAAGGTGTTAGCATTACTGATGAAGCGTCGGCCATGGAGTTTGCTGGTCACAGTGTAGCCATGGTGAGCGGAAGCCCGGCGAATATAAAAATAACACACCCGGCCGACCTTCCTTTGGCAGAATTTTATCTTAAGCAAAAATTTAGCGCGCAAGGCGATAGCGCAAAAAATTAAAAGGCACAATTATAATGCGAATTGGACACGGTTTTGATGTACACAAATTTGGCGGCGAAGGCCCCATCACCATAGGTGGCGTGAGCATTGATTACGAACAAGGTTTAGTTGCCCATTCAGATGGCGACGTATTGCTTCACGCACTATGCGATGCAATGTTAGGCGCTGCTGCGCTAGGCGATATTGGTAAACACTTCCCCGATACTGACGATGCCTATGCAGGCGCCGATAGTCGCGTATTGTTGCGCCACGTCGTGAGCGTGGTAGAAGAAAAAGGCTATAAACTTGGCAACGCTGACATGACTATTGTAGCGCAAGCACCTAAGATGGCACCGCACATAACCGCTATGCGAGAGGTTATCGCTAAAGACTGTAACGTGAACCTTGATGCAATAAACGTGAAAGCCACAACCACCGAAAAGCTAGGATACACAGGGCGCAAAGAAGGCATTGCCTCTCACGCCGTCGTACTATTGGAAAAACTATGAAGCCGTTAAATACCGACCATTGGCAGTACTATTACGCAAAGCCCGTATCGACCGGCATCTTTAAATTCCAAGCCGACGACTTTCAAGTAGTCGAAGACTTAGGTTATTCACCATGTGGTGAGGGAGAGCACCAGTTTGTATTTGTTGAAAAAACGAATACAAATACCGCGTTTGTCGCAGAGCAGCTTGCGCGCTTTGTTAACCTCCCCCTTCGACAAATTACCTATGCAGGGCGTAAGGATAAATACGCCGTAACCCAACAGTGGTTCGGCATTCACGCCCCGGGAAAGCCAGATTTTGACTTTAGCAACTTTGAACTTGAAGGTGTTAAAGTACTCAAGCAAGTTCGCCATAACAAAAAGCTACGAACAGGCCAGCTCAAAGGTAACCACTTCACAATTACGCTTAGGCAAGTACTTCACCCTGAAGCCATTGAAGCGCGTCTTCAGGAAATTGAAAAGCATGGAGTTCCAAATTATTACGGCGAACAACGCTTTGGCGTTATGCGATTAAACGACATGGGCGAAGTGCAGCGCGGCGGTAATTTAGTTATGGCTGAGCGTATGGTGAACGGTGAGTCCATTAGGCACAGAAACAAGCGCTCTATGGCGTTATCGGCTTTGCGCAGCTGGCTGTTCAATGAAATGCTCTCCACTCGCCTTGAGCAAAACAAGTTCGATACGATTATTGAAGGTGACGCGCTAGTACTGACTGGATCAAACAGTTTTTTCATTAATGGCGGCGCCACCAACACAGACGAACAGCAAGACGCCCAGCGTCGATTTGACGCTAAAGACGTATGCCCATCAGCACCGCTTTGGGGTAAAGGTGAACTTGTGACCCAAGCCAACGCACTAGCGCTAGAACAAGCGGTAGCAGAACAAAACAGTGAAGTGATCGACTTTTTAAGCCAGTGCGGTTTCGATCAAGAGCGCCGAGCGATAAAAATTTGGCCATCACAGCTTGAATGGCAGAGTAAGGGTGATACATTTACTATCTCATTTGCACTTCCTAGTGGCTGCTTTGCTACTTCGGTCCTTAGGGAGTGTGTAGAGACCTTGTCTCCCATTAACAGGGTTTAAAAACTATAGAGAGCGTGGCACGCAACAATCCATATCTCGCGTAGCTGTGAATAAGAATAAAGGAAAGTACGCAACATCATGAGAGCTTCTAGAAAAGGAGACGCGTTAGCACAACTGCTTTATAACGAGGGAATACGTTCACAAGCAGTATTAAACGCCATTGCTGGTACGCCGCGGGAAAGTTTTCTACCCGATGCGCTGAAGCACAAAGCTTATCAAAATACAGCGTTACCGATAGGTCAAGGTCAAACGATATCGCAACCTTACATTGTTGCTAAAATGACTGAGTTGCTGCTAGATAGCCCCAATAAGCCGGAAAAAGTACTGGAAATAGGTACGGGTTCTGGCTATCAAACGGCTATTCTTGCGCAGCTTTTTGCCAAGGTGTTCAGCGTCGAGCGAATTAAAACATTGCAGTTTCAGGCTAAGCGTCGTATGAATCAACTTGACCTTCACAATATTGCAATGAAACACGGCGATGGTTGGAAAGGCTGGGCGTCGAAAGGCCCCTACGATGCCATTATCGTAACCGCCGCAGCGGCAAGTTTACCGCAAGATTTGTGCGATCAGCTCAAAGAAGGCGGGCGGCTCATTATTCCCGTAGGTAACGAGCAACAATCGTTATTGTGTATAGACAGGATTGAAGGTGAACTAAAAACATCTACCATTGAATCGGTACGATTTGTTCCCCTTGTAGCAGGAGAGCTAATGTGAAGCTTTTTGAGCCATGTTATGACATGGCATTACGCTGGGCGAGGCATCGCCACGCAACTAAATATTTAGGTGGGTTAAGCTTCTCTGAATCAGTATTCTTCCCCATTCCTCCTGACGTAATGCTAGCGCCAATGGCGCTTTCGCAGCCAGAAAAAGCATGGCGCTTTGCATTTATCACAACGATTGCGTCGATATTCGGCGGTATCGCGGGATACTGGTTGGGCTATTTTGCTTTCGATGCGTGGCTTGCGCCTTTAATTGAACAGTGGGGCTACTCCCATAAAATTGAAACCGCTATGCAATGGTTTAAAGATTATGGCGTGTGGGTGGTTTTCCTTGCGGGGTTCTCGCCTATTCCCTATAAGATATTCACCGTAAGTGCAGGCTTTTTGCAAATGGCGTTTTTACCGTTTGTTTTAGCATCAGCAATAGGTCGAGGCGCTCGCTTCTTCTTAGTTGCAGCGCTAATGAGATGGGGCGGCACAGCCATGGAACAAAAGCTTAGGCAGTATGTAGAAGTTCTCGGTTGGGCCGTAGTTATCCTCGCTGTAATTGCCTATTTAATCTTGCGATGACATGCATAGGCATCGGTTTTATTTAACATTATTCTTATATGTAAGTGTACTTCTGGGAGGCTGTGCAGGGCGAACTGCACCGGCCCCTGTTATTTTATTAAATAGCCAGGTTTCAGACGGCAGCGAAGAATATACAAAGAAAACCTATAAAGTGCAGCGCGGTGATACCCTTTACGCTGTGGCTTGGTATACGGGAAACGACTACCGCGACTTGGCAAAATACAACCAATTATCAGCGCCTTATACTATTTTCCCCGGGCAAATATTAAAGGTTACCCCGCCCGCAAACTTAGCTACAGACCGCATTATACCTAAGCCACAGACCAAAAGGTCAGCAGGTCCGACCTCACCGAATGTAGACAAAAGTTTGGTTGACCGCCCCACGCCACAAGCGTATCGTAAAAGTGAAAAAGTTGTTAAGCCACAAAACGTTAGCAGTGTCAAGAAACCGTCGACAAACGTCAAAAAACGGGTGTTAAATAGTTTTCCAGACAAGGTTCAAAGGTGGATATGGCCTGCAGAAGGTAAGTTAGTCGGTACTTTCAGTAAGTCAGAGTCAGGCAACAAAGGAATTGATATCGCTGGTGCTAAAGGCAGTAAAGTTGTAGCAGCAGCAGATGGAAAAGTTGTTTATTCAGGGAGCGCACTTAGAGGTTACGGTAATCTGGTTATTATTAAACACACAGATACCTTCCTAAGTGCTTATGCCTACAACGATACTATTTTAGTTAAAGAACGAGAGTGGGTGTCAGCGGGGCAGCAAATAGCGACCATGGGTGATAGCGGCACAAATTCGGTCAAACTTCACTTTGAAGTTAGATATCGAGGGAAATCTTTAGACCCGATGAAATACCTGCCAGTATTAAAATAATAAAAATAAATAACAATAAGAAAGGAAAAAGGAGAAACGTCATAGGGTAAACCTTGTAGCAGGAGATTCACAATGGGTAAGTCAAATAAAGCCTTAGAATCAAAATCTCAAGATGACTTAGAAGTCATCGACATGCCAGCTGATATGAAAGCTGACGAAGCCTTGACCAACGACGCTGAACTAGAAAATGACGACGCCATTTTCAGTCAGGACGACCAACCTAAAAACCTAGATGCAACACAGCTTTATCTAGGCGAGATTGGATTTTCACCACTGCTAACCGCAGAAGAAGAAGTTTATTTTGCGCGCCGCTCACTGAAAGGCTGCGAGGCCTCTCGTAAACGTATGATTGTAAGTAACCTGCGCCTAGTCGTTAAGATTGCACGCCGTTACAATAATCGTGGGTTGGCACTTCTTGATTTAATTGAAGAAGGTAATTTAGGGCTTATTCGCGCTGTCGAAAAGTTCGACCCTGAACGCGGGTTCCGCTTTTCCACATACGCCACGTGGTGGATTCGACAAACCATCGAACGCGCCATCATGAATCAAACGCGTACTATCCGTTTGCCCATTCATGTGGTTAAAGAACTCAATGTTTATTTACGCGCTTCACGTGAACTTTCTCAAAAGTTAGATCATGAGCCTACTGCAGAAGAAATTGCAGCGGCACTAGACAAGCCTGTAGAAGATGTCACAAAGATGCTTCGACTAAACGAACGCATTACCTCTGTTGATACGCCTATTGGCGGAGAAAATGACAAAGCTTTGCTCGACATTATTGCTGATGAAAAAGAGTTCAGCCCTGAAGAGAGCCTTCAAGACTCAGACATCAAAAGTAATATTATTACCTGGCTTGAAGAACTTAACCCTAAACAACGCGAAGTACTCGCACGCCGTTTTGGGCTTATGGGATACGAGCCATCGACGTTGGAAGATGTTGGTGCAGAAATTGGCCTAACACGTGAGCGTGTTCGTCAGATTCAAGTAGAAGCACTACGCCGTCTTCGCGATATGCTGGGCCATCAGGGGCTTTCATTAGAGAATCTGTTCGACCAAATGAAGTAGCGACTGAACGCTTCATAAAAATGAAACTAAAATGCCAGCGTTGCAATACCCGATAGTCTAAGGTATCGCAACGCTGGCATTTTTTATTTTGTGCTGAAAAAAGTTAAGCTAACGACTCGAGTGCATTTAGTGCGCTTGCTAATTTAACGAAGCCAACAACAATAGGCTTATAGCCCTACTATTTATCTCGACTAAGCGTGACAAACGTATAAGCATGTTTGTTTTTTTCATCGGGGTCGTTTTCCTCACGAGATACTTCGCGCCATGTTCCTACGGCTTCATAATCTGGAAACTGAGTGTCTCCGTCTACCGAAAGGTCGATGTAGGTCAAATACAGGGTATCAGCTTTATCTAGGAAAGCCTGATAGATAGTCCCTCCGCCAATGATCATTATTTCGTCGCTATCAACACTTAGTGCTTTCGCCACTTCTAGTGCTGACTCTGGCGAATCAACCACGGTCGCATCAGATAAGCTGTAGTCTGCATTGTTAGTGATAACGATATTTGGCCTGCCAGGCAAAGCGCGCCCTATCGACTGGTACGTCTTACGCCCCATAATTACTGCTTTGCCCAAAGTAATTGCTTTAAAATGTTTAAGGTCAGCTGGCAAATGCCACGGCATGTCATTATCAACACCAATAATTCGATTTTGGGCCATCGCTGCAATCATTGCTATTTTCATTTTTATACCTTCAAAGCTGCGGTTATTTTAAAGCGGCTGCAGTATATCAAGTTCAGCAAAAAAATGTGTAAAGGTAGATTGTTTCGCTTCCACACAAAAAAAAGCTCGCAACTATAAAGTGCGAGCTTTTATATTTTCAAAGCGAATTGTTACGCGCTATTAAGCAACATAAGAGGTAACGACTCTGCTGATCGCTTAGCGACGATACTCAACTTCTACGTCGTAGTCGTCTTCATCCCAATCATCATCATCGAGATCATCACCTAAGTCGTCTTCAAACTCATCGTGAGCTTCAAGGGTATTCTTATGGTACGTATCCCACTTGAATTCGACTTCTTTCTTCTCTTCTTCCTGCTCAGTTTCAGCGGGAAGGGTTTCGATGAAGTCCATAACATCGTTACAAAGCGGGTCTAGGTTCATCTTTTGGAACGCTGAGATTTGGTACACCGGCCCTTCCCAACCTAGCGCATCAATAACGTGCTGACAGCGTTCTTCTACTTCTTCTTCAAGCAGTAAGTCAACTTTGTTAAACACTAACCAGCGAGGCTTTTGGGCCAATTTAGGGCTATATTTTTCGAGCTCTTCAATAATCGCCTTGGCATTGTCCGCTGGATCTGTTTCATCGACGGGGAAAATATCGACAACGTGAAGTAATATGCGACAGCGTTCTAAGTGCTTTAAGAAGCGGATACCTAAGCCAGCGCCGTCTGCTGCGCCTTCTATCAAGCCTGGAATGTCAGCGACAACAAAGCTTCGTTGCGCGTCTTGACGTACCACACCTAAGTTAGGCACAAGCGTCGTGAATGGGTAATCAGCCACTTTGGGCTTAGCGGCAGAGACAGAGCGAATGAATGTAGATTTACCCGCATTTGGCATGCCCAGTAAGCCAACATCTGCAAGAAGCATAAGCTCTAGCTTAAGGTTGCGAATTTCACCTGGTGTGCCATTGGTCTTTTGACGAGGTGCGCGGTTAGTACTGCTTTTAAATCGCGTATTACCCAAACCGTGGAAACCACCTTGGGCTACTTTAAGCTTCTGACCGTGGCGTGTAAGGTCGCCCAACACCTCACCCGTATCGCTGTCGGTGGCGCGTGTACCTACCGGAACCATAACCGTAAGGTCTTGACCTTTTTTACCGATACAGTTGCTACCTTGACCATTTTGGCCACGTTCAGCGCGGTGAAAGCGCTCAAAGCGATAATCGATCAATGTATTTAGGTTTTCATCGGCCTGTAAAAATACACTGCCGCCGTCACCACCGTCGCCTCCATCCGGGCCGCCTTTAGGTACGTATTTTTCCCTTCTAAAGCCAATTACACCGTTGCCGCCATCTCCGGCTTCAACGCGAATTTCAGCTTCATCTACAAATTTCATTTATCACTCCGGGCTTCAAAGCCGTGGGTTATTAACTTGTTTACTGCGAATACTAAGTTTACACCAAATCGCGCGTCGGCGCTTTTATGTGTAACCAGAATTCTAAAAATTGAAATGTAAAACCTTACGCAGTATCAACGATACACTAGATTTCAGTGCTACTTAATTATGAACAGAAAAAGAAAGAAAGGTTTCACAAAACAAAAAACCCCGCTTGCGCGGGGTTTTTCTAAGCCTGTTCGGCGAGAAGCTTTCGCGCTTACTCAGCTACGATGCTTACAAATTTACGGTTTTTCGGTCCTTTAACGTCGAACTGAACTTTACCGTCTTTTAGTGCAAACAACGTGTGGTCTTTGCCGATACCCATGTTGTCACCAGCGTGGAAACGAGTACCACGTTGACGAACAATGATGTTACCAGCAAGAACAGATTCGCCACCAAAGCGTTTAACACCTAGGCGTTTACTCTCTGAATCACGACCGTTTTTGGTACTACCACCAGCTTTTTTGTGTGCCATGTGTTCGTGCTCCTATTATGCGTTGATACCAGTGATTTTCACTTCTGTGAACCACTGACGGTGACCCGCTTGCTTACGAGAGTGCTTACGACGACGGAACTTAACGATTTTTACTTTATCGCCACGACCGTGTGTAACAACCTCAGCAGTCACCTTACCACCAGCAACGATTGGTGTGCCGATTTTTACGTCGTCACCGTTGCTTACCATTAAAACTTTGTCAAATTCAACCGTTTCGCCTGGGGCTACTTCGATTTTTTCAAGACGAACGGTTTGGCCTTCGGCCACACGGTGTTGTTTACCGCCACTTTGGAAAACCGCGTACATAGTTAACTCCGCTCTGCGTCCACTGACGCTTCAATTCAAAAAACAGGGCGCGAATTGTACGTGAAACATCCGTAAATCACAACCCCGATTCGCAGAAAAATAGATTATTTTTCCAACATGGGCAGAATTATGCCCCAATTGCCTATTTGATGCAGCTTGAAATGCACCTAAACCAGCAAAAAATAGAAAAAAATTTGAATAAACGACAATGTTACCACGCGACTTATGCGTTGGAATAAGACGTTGAGCGCAGCGTTCTACCCACGTTTTAGACCATAAATAAGCCTGATCTGAGAGAAAGATCGGATTATGATCGGGTCTAAAAATAAAACGATCCCAAAAGCGATCCGCGCTTGTGTTCTTCTGACAATTGCGTTTCTAATAATAAAAATTGGCGCCTATCCATTACATCGTCACCCAAAAATGTTCTGAAATAACCCTTTGGCAGGAAAAATTGATGAGAGTACCTATAATTCTAAATATGAGAGGGTAAATGTGGCATGAACACATCGAAGTGGTGCGGATTAGCCTATTAGATAAAACCCTAGAAATTGTATAAATCTATTGAGCGTATTTCAGGAATTACACGTAAATGCGTTAAGCCGTCATTTTTTAAGACAATTTGGTGGATAGTACGGGTGATTAAGGTACAATCGCCTCCAATAATTGCCCAAGACGTAAGAGTAAGTATTTATTGCCATGCCTATGGATATAGACCAAATCCGCGCCCTGTCTAATGATGATATGCAGGCGGTTAATCAGCTGATTCAACAACAAGTCGACTCTGAAGTAGCCCTTATTAATCAGCTTGGTTTTTACATCGTAAACAGCGGCGGCAAACGCTTACGCCCACTTCTTACCGTATTAAGCGCTCGAGCCATGGGCATTGATAACAACGAACATCACACCTTAGCGGCGATAGTAGAGTTTATTCACACTGCCACGCTACTTCACGATGACGTAGTGGACGAGTCAACCATGCGCCGCGGCCGTGAAACCGCTAACGCGATTTTTGGTAATCAAGCATCGGTACTGGTAGGCGACTTTTTATATACTCGTTCTTTCCAAATGATGGTAAGTCTTAAACGCATGCGCGTTATGGAAATATTATCGGAAGCCACAAATCAAATTGCTGAAGGTGAAGTATTACAGTTGATGAACTGTAACGATGCCGGCACTACCGAAGCCCGTTATTTTGATGTTATTTACGGAAAAACTGCTCGATTATTTGAGGCCGCAACACAATTAGCCGCAGTACTTACCGAGCAAAACGAGCACATTGAGCGTGCGATGCAAGAGTACGGCAAGCATTTAGGTACAGCCTTTCAATTAGCCGATGATATTCTTGACTACATGGCTGATAGTGAAGAAATGGGTAAAAATGCTGGCGACGACTTAGCAGAGGGTAAACCTACCCTTCCGCTGCTTTACGCCATGTGGCACGCTACGAATGATAGCGACAAAGCACTTATTCAAGAAGCGATTGAGCAAAGCAATGGCCTACCACATTTGACGCGAATTCAAGGCATCATGGAAGAAACCGGCGCATTAGACTACACACGCCAATGTGCGCAAAAGGAAGTGCAGATGGCCATTGATAGCTTAAGCGCTATTGAAGACTCTAAATACAAAGAAGCGCTGATTGCGCTGGCGCATATTTCAATTGAGCGTACAAGCTAGTTATCGATAAGTAAGGTACGAAGGCGTGTTGTAATCAACACGCCTTTTTTGTTGGGGAGACCTAAACAAAATATAAAACATGGGCTTGTAGACTTATTGGCACACAGAATGTTTCTTGTGCTCTGGCAAGCCGTTTCAGTAAACATTTTTTCTGCATTAACTAAGCATTACAGCGATGTTTAGGCTAAACCTACTTTTAACAAGTTAGCCTTCAAGCATAAAACCTATCATCCCCACTAAGAAACCAAGAATACCGCCAAGGGGTGGAAGCCAATGATTTTCCATGCGGATTTGCGGGGCAATATCCTGAAATACCGAATATAGAATTCCCCCTGCGGCAAAGAGCATAATGCCACTCATAATCACAGGAAACTGCGCCAAGTAATAAAAGCCCACAAGACTAAACAGAGGGCCTAGTAAGGCCATACCTATGAACAGCAAAATAAGCTTTGTACTGCGCTGTTTATTTTTAGGCAGCATTTCTCTGTAGGCATTAAAGCCTTCGGGTAAATTTTGAACGGCTATCAAAAGCCCTAGCAACATAGTGCCGCCACCTAAAGCTGCGGTGGTGCCAAGAGCGATAGATTCGGGCACAAAATCGCTAAGCATGGCGGCTAGCTGGCTGCCCGCCGTTTGCTTCTTGGCCAAATAAATATCTAGTGCCATGAATGCGAGCGCACCGCCAACAAAACACGCGATAGCGGCAAAGACAGACACATCTTTGATGCCCTCGGGCACAAGCACCAGCCCTACCGCTGAGATAAGCGCGCCGGCTCCTAACGCCAAAATGCCGTGGCGTAACTCTTTCTCTAGCCACTTGGGCTGAATACCTTGATAAGTGGCTAAAATGGCGCCAGCGGGCATCGCAAGCCCAGCTACCGTTGCCATGATGAGTAAACCTACAATGTTGCCTTGTGGCATAGAGACTCCTTTCAACTATTTAAACTTTCTAACATTGTTTACTTATTGCAGCATCAATGGTTTACATAAAAAACAAAGTTAACGACCAATTGCTAACCCAATGCGCTTAATACAAATACGCCACATCTCAGCTTTTCATTCAAATAGTGACTGCCGTCACAAGCTAACGGTTATCACCTGATGACTTCGTTCTTATTACTTAAAAGCTGACGAGCTTAACGAAAAAGAACAGCTTTAAGCTGCTCTTTAATAACACTATGACTATTTTTACTCGCTAACAACGAGATACAGATTAACCTATTAGTTTAAATCTAAATCTCGGGTCATATTCTCGTTTTTATCGCGGTGCACAATAATATTGTCTTCAATACGAATACCGCCAAATGGTTTGTAAGCATCAATGGTATCCCAGTTGATAAACTTAGACGCAGGCGTTGCTTTTAGGTCGCGCAATAAGCTCTCGATGAAATACAAGCCAGGCTCGATGGTGAACACCTGTCGGGCTTCTACCATGCGCGTGCAGCGCAAGAACGGATGATCATCAGGCGCAGGCTTAGGCGTACCGCGGTCGTCATTTACCAGCCCGCCTACATCGTGCACTTGTAGCCCTAAGAAGTGACCGATGCCATGAGGGAAGAAGGTGCGCGTTATACCCATTTCCACTATTTCAGGCGGCGTTAAATTTACCATGCCTGTGTCGTGAAGAATTTGCGCAATACCATCATGCGCCAGTAGATGAATGTCGGTGTAGGCGACACCAGGCTTTAACGAGTCGACTAAAGTTAACGTAACTTTATCTACCGCCTGTATAAGGTCGCGGAACATCGCTGAATTTTGAACGTCGTTTTGACTGTAGGTACGGGTAATATCAGCCGCATAGCCGTTATAGTTAGCTCCCGCATCAATCAAAAATGAACGAGACTCTTTTGGTGCCACCGTATCACACTGCATGTAATGCAAAATCGAGGCATGTTCATTTAGCGCTACAATGCTGGTATATGGCACATCGTTATCGCCCTGCCGGCTCGCCATTGCATAGGCAAGGTTGATATCGAATTCGCTTTTACCTTCACGGAAAGCTTGTTCAGCAGCTTTGTGGCCAGCTACAGCAAGCTTATTGGCCTCGCGCATGCAATCTAGCTCGTAGTCGGTTTTGTAGGCGCGTTGATAATGCAAATAGTGCAATACGCGATCTGGGTTTACATTCTCAAAGCCCAACGCTTTCGCTACTTCAATATATTCGCCCACATAAGCAAAGCGACGCTTGTCGTAGGGTAAAAACTTTTCCACCGCATCGGCTTGCTGAAGCAACTTAATATCGAAACTGTCTGTCCAGAAGTCGTTTGGTTCAGGTGGCACTTTGTGCCAGAAGTCTTCAGGGCGATAGAAAATAAGCGTAGGCTTATCTACACCGTTAACCACCAGCCAGCAGTTAGGGTTATCAATAACCGGAAGCCACGCTTTAAACTGCGGGTTTACCTTAAACGGATAATGGTTGTCATCTAAGAAAAGGCGCTTGCCCTGCCCCGAATGAATTACTAATCCGTCTAGCCCTTCTCGCTGTAGTGCCTCTCGGGTACGCGATTGTAGCTCTTCTATATGCTGTTGGTAGGTTGCTTGATGTTGCGACATAGCCCCTCTTATCATTTTAGTCGTTAGATCCACTAGTGTAACACGAGGCCAGCATGACATGCATACTGGCTCAGACCGATACGCTTTCATTTACGCTAAGGCGCGCCTAAGCTCGCCCTAACGGCATGTTGCTATCGCGGCGCTAGCTGCAAAGTGCCCGTTACCGGATGTGTACTTACCGCTTCTGCAGAAGGGATCATATCGCGGGTAAGTTGAGGGAAAATATTCTCGTTTCCACCTAACTGCTGGTCATAAATATGCTGATAGGCCATTACCGCTTTCACATAGGCTCGGGTTTCTTTGTAGGGAATGTTCTCAATCCAAATGTCCACGGGTAAGGCTTCATTAGCGGGTAGCCATTCCAACACTTTGCGCCACCCCGCATTATAAGATGCCGAAACCAATACGGGGTTATTGTTAAGCTTATCCATCAAGTAACGCAGGTACTGTACGCCGTATTCAACATTGTCGTTTACTTTGAACAATTCACTTCGGCTTACTTTTTCTTTTGCTACATAGCGTGCTGTGCCCGGCATAAGCTGCATAAGCCCTGCTGCACCTACAGGTGAAATAGCGTCACTTCTAAACGAACTTTCTCGACGAGCAATAGCCATAGCAAAGGATTTTGAAATGCTGTAAGCCTGAGATTTTTTGCTAAATACATCGCTAAACGCTAACGGAAAGCGACGCTCCACGTCATCCCAATAGCCACTGCGTGCAAAACTGGTAATGGCCTGATCGTAAAGTCCCCACTCATAGGCTAAAATCCCTGCATCGGTCACTTTCGCTTCAGGTAAATGAGAAAGCAAGTAATACCACTCTCTGCGGGCCTCTGTGGTTCGGTCTAGTCTAAAGAACTCAACTGCACGCATGGTGGCTGGGGTTTTAGCTACACTGGCGATGGCAGCGGTATCTCTAGGTGCTGGCGAATGAGCAAGAGAAGGAATTTCACCTATATGCGCACTGGCCATAAAACCATAATAATGACGCTCTTGAGCTAATTCTTTGTATAGCACCGTTGCCTGCATGCTTTGACCTAGCGCTTCTAACGCTCTCGCCTTCCAATAACGGTAGTTTTCTTCTTGCTGCAAACTTGCCGGTGCGCTGTTAATAACATCTACCACTTCCTGCCATTTATTCGTGCGCAATAAGTGAGAAATGTGCCATAACTTAACGTCATCGCTAGCGCCATCTACGTCAGCGAGTTCAAGCCAATGATGGGCTTGAGGTAAGCGGTCTAATGTATAGCTAAGCGCAATAGCTCGTCGCATCATATGCTGTTGCGCTTGTGAAAAGACCTTCTTATTGTTGTAGCGCGAATAAACCTGACTCGCTAAATCCGGATTTCTCCACGCAAGTTTTTCTACCGCCCATACAATAATGTTGGCTTCGTGCGAAGCATGTTTCAGCGGAAACAAAGCGGTTTTACTTACTCGGCTGGTATCGCGGGTTACTGACAACCACGCATCAGCTAAATACTGCTTATTGCTCGGAAGTTGCCGCTTAAGGTAGGAAATAATACTTCTATTCCCCTCTTTTGCGGCAATTTCAATTCGCTTGATGACCATTTCTGGCGTCATCATGCCCGCTTTCTTCCACTTTGCAAAAAGCGGGTCGCATTCATCAGGCTGAGACTGACCATGAAGCCACAGTGCATTGACTTCTTGTAACAGAACCTGCTCGCTCTCCCCTTCTTTTAACCGGTAGTTCAGCGCAATACAGGTAAGCCTTGCCCCCATGCCCGGGCGGTAATTATCTAAAAATGTACTGCGGTAGTTATTTTTAGCTAAGTAGTTAAGCCATTTATAACGCAGGCCATAACTTACGGGTTGACCATTAAAATCGGCTAAAAATTGCTTCACTTCACGCTTCGTCCTAATGGACATGGTGCGGTCTAGCTTAAGCCTCAATAAATAGGGGTATAGGGGGTATTCGGCCAGCTCATATATGTCGTTGTCGAGATTTCGGACCCTGCGCTTAGAATAAGTTAACAGCTTTTTTTCGACTTCGAGATATCGCGCTCTTTCTTCCTTGTAAATATCTTCGGGCAAGGATAAGGATTGTGATGCGTTGGCGGCTATAGACAACACCGAACATACTATCGCGCCCACCACAGTGGCGATAAATTTGACGTTGACTGTCAACGCTCGCTGACGCAACTTAGCACTAAAATAAAAACCAGACACAATAGAACTCCTACCCTGCTCTACACTCGAACGCTTATGAGCGCTGGCGACTTTGCCTAATCGAGCTGATTGTAAAATGTTGCTGAAAAAGCAGCATTGCGACTGACCCACTAGGTTTGTTTGACAAACAAAGGGAAATTTTCAGCCTTGGCTCCTTGCCAAAGAAGATGTTGTGCCAGCTGTCGTTAGCTATGCTTTACAAACATAGTTGACATGATTTTAGATTATTCTTTTGCTGGATTGGCGCTTTGCGCCAATAACGCTCATTATACAACCACCAATGCCGAAATGAAGCTTGAATTCGATATTTGCACTTGAATTTAAGTCATCGGACCACTACCTTAGACAAATTGAAACGCTTGTTTGATTTTTTGTTGAAATTTTGTGTGGCTTTGTAAAGAATCTAGCCACCCTAACGCGTTAGTGAATGCATACGACCCTACAAATTAGTTGGATTACTTCACTAACATCCTGGCCAATGCCGAAGGAGATGATAATGATATACACAGGCAAAAGTCTTTCCGTCAGCCTGTTAGATGACGGCTTTGCTGAGCTGGTATTCGACGCCGAAGGTTCAGTAAACAAGTTCGACCGCCAAACAGTGAGCGAACTTGACGAAGCAACCCAAGCCCTACTTGCTAAAGGCGATGTAAAAGGCTTAGTAGTACGCAGTGCAAAACCTGCATTTATCGTAGGTGCAGATATCACCGAGTTCACTGGTCTTTTCGCTATGGACGATGCTGAAGTACTACAGTGGGTTGCCAATACGTCACAAGTATTCGACCGCTTCGAAGACCTACCTTTCCCTACCATTGCTGCTGTTAATGGCTTTGCGCTAGGTGGTGGTTGTGAGATGGCATTGGCGTGTGACATGCGTATTGCAGACACAACAGCTTCAATCGGTTTACCAGAAGTTAAGCTAGGCCTTATGCCTGGTTTTGGTGGCACGGTTCGCCTTCCTCGCTTAATAGGTGCAGATAACGCCCTTGAGTGGATGACCACTGGCCGCGACAGAAAAGGCGCGAAAGCCCTTGCTGAAGGTGCAGTTGATGCGGTTGTAGCACCAGAGGCGCTAGTTGAAGGTGCGCTTTCAATGGTGAAAGACGCCGCTGACGGTAAGTTTGACTGGCAAGCACGTCGTGCAGTTAAGAAAGCCCCGCTACAGCTAAACAAAAACGAAGCTATGATGAGCTTCAGTACTGCTCAAGCCATGGTATTTGCCCAAGCTGGCAAACACTACCCAGCTCCTCACAAAATGGTTGAGACAGTGCAAAAAGCTTCTGTACTAGACCGTGACGGTGCACTTAAGCTTGAAAACGAAGGCTTTGTAGCGCTTGCAAAAACCGACGCAGCGAAAGCGCAAATTGGTATTTTCCTTGCCGACCAGCTGGTTAAAGGTAAAGGTAAAAAGCAGGCGAAAGCAGCCACTAAGCAATCTAAGCTTAACGCTGTACTAGGTGCAGGTATCATGGGCGGCGGTATTGCATACCAAAGCGCCGTGAAAGGCACGCCAGTTATCATGAAAGACATTAACCAAGGTGCACTAGACCTTGGTCTTTCAGAAGCCGCCAAAATTCTTGGTAAAGGTATGAAGCGCGGTAAAGTTGATGCGACTAAAATGGCGCAAACGCTTAACGCAATTACACCTACCCTTGAGTACAGCACGCTTAAAGATGCAGACCTTGTTATTGAAGCGGTTGTAGAAAACCCGAAAGTAAAAGGTATTGTACTTAAAGAAGTAGAAGACAATGTAGCGGACGACGCTATCATCACTTCAAACACTTCTACTATCTCTATCAATCAGCTAGCTAAAAGCTTAGACAAGCCAGAGCGCTTCTGTGGTATGCACTTCTTCAACCCAGTGCACCGCATGCCGCTTGTTGAAATTATTCGTGGCGAAAAAACGTCAGAAGAAACCATCAATGCAGTAGTAGCCGCTACCCTTAAAATGGGCAAAACCCCTATTGTGGTTAATGACTGCCCAGGGTTCTTGGTAAACCGCGTATTGTTCCCATACTTTGCGGGCTTCAGTAAGCTACTTATCGACGGCGCTGACTTTGTTGCTGTTGATAAAGTAATGGAAAAAATCTTCGGCTGGCCAATGGGCCCGGCTTACCTAATGGACGTTGTAGGTATCGACACAGGCGATCATGCAGCAGACGTAATGGCAGCAGGTATTCCAGAGCGTATGGCTCGCCTAGACAACGACCCAGTAACCCTGTTCTACAAAGAAGAGCGTTTAGGTCAGAAAAACGGTAAAGGTTTCTACAACTACGGTGTTGATAAGCGCGGTAAGCCTAAGAAAACACCTGCTGAAGAAGCATATGCACTAATGGCGCCCCACGTAGCTGAGAAGACAGACTTTGAAGCTGACGACATTATTGCACGCCTTATGATCCCTATGGCAAACGAAGCAATTCGCTGCCTAGAAGAAGGCATTGTAGATAGCGCAGCTGAAGCAGACATGGCGCTACTTTACGGCTTAGGTTTCCCTCCATTCCGCGGTGGTATTTTCCGTTGGATTGAAACCATTGGCTTGGCGAACTTTGTTGCTATGGCAGACAAGTACGCTGAACTTGGTCCAATTTATCAGATTTCAGATGGCGTTCGTGAAATGGCCGCTTCTGGTAAATCCTATTTCGCATAAGACCCGGAGGAAAAACTAATGAAAGAAGTGGTCGTAATCGATTGCGTACGTACCCCAATGGGTCGTTCAAAAAACGGTGTTTTCAAAAATGTGCGTGCAGAAGACCTATCTGCAGCACTAATGACCGCGCTACTAGAGCGTAACCCTGGCGTAAATCCAGCGGAAATTGAAGACATCATTTGGGGCTGTGTTCAGCAAACTAAAGAACAAGGCTTCAACGTTGCACGTAACGCGCAACTACTCACAAAAATTCCACGCACAACGGGCGCGGTAACGGTTAACCGTTTATGTGGTTCATCAATGCAAGCCCTTCACGATGCAACAAGCGGCATCATGAGCGGCCGTGGTGACATTTACATGATTGGTGGTGTTGAGCACATGGGTCACGTACCGATGAACTACAACATCGACTTCCACCCAGGTCTTGCCAAGTACACAGCGAAAGCGTCGGGTATGATGGGTATGACAGCCGAGCTACTTGGCCGTCAAAATGGTATTACTCGTGAGCAACAAGACGCTTTTGGCGCACGTTCGCATCAGCTAGCGCACAAAGCACACCTTGAAGGCCGCTGGGCTAACGAGATTGTGCCTGTTGAAGGTCACGATGCAAACGGCGTATTAAAGCTAATTGACTACGATGAAGTAGTACGCCCAGAGAGTACTGCTGAGAGCATGGCGGCGCTTCGCCCAGTGTTTGACCCAGTAAACGGAACCGTAACTGCGGGTACGTCTTCTGCGTTGTCTGACGGTGCATCAGGTATGCTACTTATGTCAGCAGACCGTGCGAAAGCACTTGGCCTAACGCCACGTGCGAAAATTCGCTCGATGGCTGTGGCGGGTTGTGATGCGGCAATTATGGGCTACGGCCCAGTGCCAGCAACACAAAAAGCCCTTAAGCGCGCTGGCCTAACTATGGACGATATTGAACTTGCTGAGTTTAACGAAGCGTTCGCTGCACAGGCACTATCGTGCATTAAGCAACTAGGTTGGATGGACCACCTAGATACTAAGATTAACCTTAACGGTGGTGCTATTGCACTTGGTCACCCGCTAGGTTGTTCTGGTTCACGTATCTCAGGTACGCTTATCAACCTAATGGAATCACAAGACGTAAGCCTAGGCTTAGCGACTATGTGTATTGGTTTAGGCCAAGGTATTGCTACCGTATTTGAGCGTGTATAAGCGTTTAAATTAGCGCTTTTAAAGCTAAATTTTGAAAAGGGCCTTCGGGCCCTTTTTTGTTTTCCGTGAACAAAAAACTAAAACGCTAAATTAGAAAGTGGGCTGACGACACCATTCGCTCCTTGTTGAAGTATATGGGTATAAATTTGAGTGGTTCTAACATCGGCATGACCTAGTTGGTCTTGCACCGTTCTGATGTCTGCGCCAGATTGCAGTAAATGAGTAGCAAATGAATGACGAAGCGTGTGAGGCGTAACATGCTTGATTATTCCCGCATCACTTGAAGCACGACTTACCGCGCGTTGTATCTGTTTTTCATCTATATGATGACGCCGTAATAGCTTGCTTTCTGGATCGATACTTAACTTTGATGCAGGGAACAAATACTGCCATTCCAGCGTTTTATTGCGCTGTTGATACTTTTTCCTCAACCCATGTGGAATCCAAGCACCAGCAAAGTCTGGCACCATCAAATCTCGTTGCAAAAGTTTTTCACTTTCACTGATATGATTTTTTAAAAGTGGGATAAGTGATTCTGACAGTGTTACCACTCGATGCTTGCCCCCTTTCCCAAACCAAATCCTCACACACTTGTAGTCGAAGTCTATATCTCCCGTTCTAAGACGCACGCACTCCATTAATCGAAGGCCACTGCCATAAAGAAGTGCTACTGCTAAGTAATGATGGGTAGGCACCCTACCAAGCAATGCTTTTACTTCTAACTGGGTTAGCACAACTGGCAGCTTTCTTTCCCTTCCGCTTCCTACAAAATTCATGTCAGAAGGGAGTGGCTGTTCTAAATACTTGTTGTACAGGAAGACCAATGCATTAAGTGCTGTGGCTTGTGTAGACCGCGCATTTTTTCGCTTGGTAGATAGATGAGTAAGGTATGCTTCAACATGCAACACGTCGAGATCTTTCGGGTGCTGAAATTTGTGAAAACGAATGTAATCTGAAATCCAGTTTATGTAGGTTTGTATAGTACGCTTTGCATAGCGCTTGAGCATCATGTGCTCGTACAGGGATTTAATAAACTGAGACTTCATATTCGACTCCAAAATAAAAGAAGTCTATTTGATAAATCGCAACGAGATAACTGACTTTAGTGCCTGTTTTGTTGCAAAGGCACTCACGAAATATCCCAAATTCACCTGCAACCCGATTTGGTGTTTTTAGCTTTTGAGTAAAATACACCAAAAACGTATTTTACTAATCCTATCGATAGGTTATGGTTTAATCATATTTATAACCAAACGGACAAAAACCCCGTTCTGGTTCGTTAAATCGCCCCGTTTAGGGAACGATTAAATTGTTATGTGCCAAGGAAAGTACTGTGTAATGAATATTAGCTTCGACGATTATATGGATTCAATTAAGGCAAACAGGAAGTCTATGCCTCCAGAGCTATTTTCTTTTGCATCAAACGAAGATCACTACGAATTGAATCACCCTCAATCACTTCACGATTCATGGGTATCTTCGCTGTGTATAGAAGAACTTAGAAACAATACACGGCCATTTGAATGCTCGTTAAGAGTGACATTAAAGCTACTTGGTCAACAACATGATAGAACACTAGTGTTAATCTATTCAGATGTTGTCGCCTATGAGTTCTTAAGTTCAGAAAATAGTTTTAACCCAAACGACACTTTCCATGGAGATATATTGGATCATCGCATTAGTATCGCTGGCGACGCTTACAACCATATAATTGAAATGCGTTCAGGCTCTATCTTCAAGGTTGTTTTTAAGGGGTTCTCTTTTGAAGAACAAAGTAGCACATAACAAAAAAATTAAGTCGTGGGCTAAAGCCCACTGGGACGCTAACACGCAGGGCCGCTTCGCTATTATGCCCTACGTGTTATCGCCCCTTATTTAAAAGTTATGTTTTTCAGGGGAACAGGTGTACTTAGGTGATTGGGATAAAGCAATAGTAAGGAGCTTGCTGACATCTAGTTTACTGTTGCCAGCGATCTTTCTTATCGGCGCAGATAACTTACAAAGTTCCGAAATCCCTGGATTAATAGCAACTTTTTCGCTCTATATTGGAGTTTTCCTACTGGTATCTATAGCAGGCTGGTTAATTATCGGGTTTCCAGTTCACTGGCTGGCTTGTAAGTACAAAAAAACAAACTATTTGTTTTACATGGTTTTACCAGTTACCTTTTCACTGGTAAGTGGCACTACTAACGGCCCTTGGATACTTGGCGTAATTGCTTCGGTTCAGACTTTAATATTTCGGTATGTTGTTTTTAAAAACAAAACATAACAAAAAAATCAAGCTCGCCTACTGCGCAGGCTGGGACGCAAACATGTGGGCTGCTCACTTCGTTCGGATTTTAGCCCACATGCCTGCGCCCCTTATTTAAAAGTTATGTGCTTTGAGCAAGAAACGATGGAGTTTTAATGGGAGCGTGGGAATCATTAAGTGAACGAACTCAAGATATCTATCGAGATCTTGGAACTCGTAACCCTAAAGTTATTAAAAAATTAAAAACAAAGCACTTGGAAAATGCCATACGAGAATCTCAATTCGTCGGTTATGACAATGGCAGTCCATTTAGTTGGCTCATGTTTGAATATGAACGGAGGAAAAATCAAAGAAACTGGTGGTTAGGCTTTGCTGCGGTTGTTGTTGCTATTATTGGTGTAATTGTCGCAGTCTTATCATTAATAGGCATTAGTGCATAAATAATAAGCTGGTACGTGCTAATAATTGGAATGATATCAATGGACTTATCTGAGCTTTTCGCTCTCTCTTCTGTTGTAATAGCACTCTCAGCTATGGGTGTGGCCGTATGGCAGGGATATTTAACTAGAAAACATAATCGATTATCAGTTAAACCAAAGCTTCAAGTTAACACTGACACTCGAGACGGACTCCTTTATACACTGGAAAATCAAGGGTTGGGACCAGCAGTTATCGAGTCATTCAGTATCCACTACAATGACAAAGTTATCGAAAACCCTTATGAAGAACCATACCAGAAAATCTTCGAAGAGCTCCAGGTCGATCCATTTGAAAAGATGTTTAACTTTGAGTTTCACTTACCTACGAAAGGTACAACTTACAAAGCTGGCTTTGAGAAGCGACTTCTTCAAATAAACCCCGTTATTGAAGAATTTGATGAAAAAGTTACGCAAATAATAAGAAATAAGATAAACATGAAAATAAGGTATACATGTATGTACGGTAAAGACAGTATGGAGGTCTTAGTGGGAGGCACATAACAAACCACTCAAGGCTCTCGCTCCGCTCGCTGGGACGCAAACACATGGGCTGCGTCACTTCGTTCCTAATTTTAGCCCATGTGTTATCGCCCCTTAGTGGGAAGTTATATGCTCTTCCGGAAAGAGGTAATTAAATGGATGTTTTGATACCGACTTTATTAGTTAATATCAGTTTTATTCTTTTCATACTCATTTCATTTTTTGTTATCCGTAAACAAAAAACTAAAGCATCTACATTTTTCAAAGTGGGTCTAATCATCATCCTAACTGCAAATATAGTGGCAATCCCTGCTACAGTTTATATTATCCCTCTACTAAGTAATGAAAGTGGTATTTTTATCGTAAGTAATGTTATTGGGTTGCTATCAGGGCTTGGCATATTTTTAATGACGAGAGCGTTCAAGGATGTACATGAACGCATATAACAAC
The DNA here is from genome assembly GCF_000020585.3 of Alteromonas mediterranea DE. NCBI lineage: Bacteria > Pseudomonadati > Pseudomonadota > Gammaproteobacteria > Alteromonadales > Alteromonadaceae > Alteromonas > Alteromonas mediterranea. Next base: position 669,475 of record NC_011138.3, on the reverse strand, counting down.
CCAATCAACACACTCACTACGTTCGCTGGGACGCATACACGCGGGGCGGCTTCGCCATTATGCCCCACATGTCTGCGCCCGTTATTGGAAAGTTATGTGCCCAAGGGAAATCGATGAAGCTCGAAAAATTAGGAACTGTTAATCTACTCTGGTTTCTTATTTCTCTTTTTCTAGTGATTTGGTTAGGTCATCAATTACTGGGCGCAATAATCAATCTAGAAATACAAAATCTGCGGGTAACTGATACAGTTTCATTTGGAAACAGGCCTATCTGGTTTGCTTTTGTGTTCTTGTTAAAGTTTATAGCGTGGCTTTTGTGTTTAGGTGTAACAGTGTTTTACATTAAACGGCGAGCTAAGGTCACATAACAAACGCATTAACACTCGCTGCGCTTATGTGGACTCCCCATAGTCAACAACTATTTTTACCGTTCAAGATGTAATGCGTGCTTATGTACGAGCTCATAATGGGAAGCTATCCCGGCTCTATGATATTTACGCGAACTTGATGCCACATCTCGCTGGCGGGCTTTTATTCCCTGAGCGCAGCACTGGCTTACCAAGCTGATTTTTATCTTGTATGGCGCATTTAGTTGTTAACTTAAAACTAAACTAAGCAGATAATAGCTCTGCTTTGTAATCAGTTCCGTTGCGTAGCAACGAAAATGCTGTTCTAACTGTTTTGTTGGCCAGCGCTACAGCTGCACAACGTTTACCTCTCCGCTCTACTAGCCCTTTAATCCATTCATCTTTCTTCGTTCGCGAATCACGTTTAACCGCCTGGTTTATTGCTGACATCGCACCTGCGACCAAGTTAGCGCGCAATGACGAGTTCCGTATATTTTTACCTATAGACCCCAAACGCACTTTACCACCTGAAGAATGTTGTATTGGCGTTAAACCGATACACGCAGCAGCGTCTCGGGCTTTTTTGAAAACGCCTAACTCACAACAACCTAGCGCTATGTACAGGTTAACCGCATTTGTCGGGCCAACACCTTCTATCTTCATGAGATTTTTGCAAGCTTCTGATGCTCTGCTGGCTCTAGCTACACTCTTTTCGTAGTGTTTTACGAGCTCTATACTCTTGAGATATTGATGCCATGCCGTGTGTAATGCCTCTCTGAATATCGCGCTAAATCCATTTTCTGCATCTTCCAATATCGACTGTATTGCACTGTTCAAACCCGCATCTGTTGGTGACAACTTAATGTTGAACTCTAAAAGTAACGAACAGAGTTGATTCCCGTAAGCAACTTTATGCTTTACTGATAGTTGATGCATACGGACAAGTGATTGAAGCTCCTGCTGCTCCTTAGACTTCCCGCTAATAAAATTCACGTTACTAAGTTGTGATGCCTGTAAAACCGCTTCAGCATCGTTCTTATCAGTCTTTTGGTTTTGACGAATATTCGATACAAGCTTAGCTGATATTAAACGGGCATCATGCCCGTATTCACGCGCACATTGATACCAATAATTTGACGTCGCACACGCTTCAAAAACAACTGTCATTGGTTTTTGAGTGGCTAGCCAATTAGAAAAAGCAGTGGGCGTCATCGGCATATTACGAACTATCTTATTCGATTTGGCGACACAAACCTGGATCTCTTTTTTTGCTAAATCTACACCAGTGAGCATATTATACATAGATGGACTCCTATCTAACCTTTGTGTGTGACAACGTAAATGTTAGACCAACCTATTAGGTTGGGGAGTCCAATTATCTCGCTGGGGACAAAAACACGTAGGCTCCCTTCGCTTCGCTCGGTATTATAGCCTACGTATTTTTGCCCGTTATGCGGGTGTTAGGTGCTTCTAAGGATTGGAAATGAATAATTCAGAAAAATTTAAATCTTACCTTCTCAGCTATCAAAACAAAGATATTGAAGCGATTTCGAACCTTTTTGCTCCCGATATTCATCTGAGAGATTGGAAAATTTCTGTTCATGGTAAAACTGTCGCCATATCGGAAACTCAGAAGAATTTTGACAACGCTTCAAGTTTAGAAATCGAAATCTTAAACATTATGGAAAACGATAATTCGGTCTCTGGAGAGCTCAAGATTGTAGTCAATCAAACAGAAGTACTTTTTGTCGTTGACGTTGTAACATTCAATAATGACGGTTTAATTTCTTCTTTAAGGGCTTATCTTGGCAGGGAAAGCTAGGATGTATCTACATGCACCTAACAAAAAAATTAAGCCACTCACTCCGTTCGCTGGGACGCATACATGCGGGGCGGCTTCGCCATTATGCCCCACATGCCTGCGCCCCTTATTTAAAAGTTATAAGCCAGATTAAGGCCATGAAAATATTCTTTTTTATAATAGGCGTGGCCCTATATTTGGCTGCATTAAACTTGTTGGTTAAAGGCCACAAGTCGTTAAACCTTCGCTTCGGCTGGCCAACGCCATCAGGGCTAGCCAACAATGCACTCTGCTATTTCTTTTTTGCTGCTTTTATTTGTGTAGTCATTCCTTTTGCTTTCTTTTTTCCATTATGGCTCAACACGTTTTTGCCAGTACTTCAGTCAACACAAACCAATAACGCTCTTCTCATACTGCTCGGTGGCTTTGTTCTTTCCGTTACAATGTGGTTAAACTATAAAAAATCTAAACAAGGCAGTTTTAACAGTGGCTTATAACAAACAAATTATGTCACTCGCTGCCGCTCGCTGGGACGCAAACACGTGCGCGGCTTCGCCATTATTGCACACGTGTTTGCGCCCCATATTTGGAAGTTAGGTGCTTCAAGTAAAACCATGTATCACAAATATTTTCAGGATTCGGAAGTAAAGTCGGAATTTCAAAAGGAATACATTTCCTTATGGTCTGGTGGTTGGCTTGGTAAAAACAACCAGCACAAACTGGATTCGGTCACTGAGCATGAGTGGCAAAGATTCCACAACTTCTTAGTTCTTTTAGAAAGTAAGTTTCAAATTCAAAAGGTAAATTGCAACACTGAAACTCTAACTAAAATTACCAACGTTTCAGCTGTTCTTGATAGCTATGAACAATCATTGAATAAAGACTCTTCACAGTTTTATCAGTTTGTAGTTCCAGAACTAGAATGCGTTATCTCAGAGGAATGGGATTATACTTACATTGTTTGGTATCGTGACAACAAAACGATAGCGGCTTTAGCGCCTTACATTAAAAAGGCAGGCCTGTGTCATTTTTCATAAACGCACCTAACAAAAAAATTAAGTCACTCACTTCGTTCGCTGGGACGCATACACGTGGGCTGCTTCGCATTATAGCCCACGCGTCTGCGCCCCTTATTTACAAGTTATGTAGCACGATGAGAATTGAACTCCAAGAACTGAAAAAAGAAATGATTGCTCGTGGCGTGAACGAGTCAATCTATGCAATAGACACCCTTCCGTCTTACGAAGGCTTCTGTATCTATGATGCACGTAGTGAAATTGAAGTATTCTATTTTGAACGTGGGTATCGCTTTGAACTGCAAAGTTTCAAGGATGTTAAAAAAGCAATAGCATGCTTTAAGCAAATGGTTTTTAATGAAAAATAGGCCGTATTGGGCTGTGCAACATAACAACTCAATAAACTCACTCACTGCGTTCGCTGGGACGCATACACGCGGGGCGGCTGCGCCATTATGCCCCACATGTCTCCGCCCGTTATCGGAAAGTTAGAAGGCGTCAGCCTAGACTACGCTTGGCTTTATAAAAATATCAGTTCAACTTCCCTCGCCTGCTGTTTCAAAAATCGCTACGGCTTTAAGTGGTTTTAACTTCGCCGCATTAACTTCAAAGGTTGCGCAATAGGCGCTTTATCGACTAGCTCTTATTTTGAATCAGTAAGCGCCATTGCGTTTGTCGGCTCGAATGGCAGCTTGCTTCAGTCAAATCAATACCATCACTGCGCTGTTGTTTTACTTGTTTGTGTTAATAATCAATCGTATGCTGGCTTTATTAGTTTTTAAAAAGGCCAAGGGAACAGGCTCTGCTTCTAACAAAGCGCTTAAGTCACTCCCTTCGGTCGTTCGGACGCATTGACGTGGTCAACCAAAATCACACAACCCAGTTAAGCCGCTTTTTGTAAGTTAGCCATGTCAGCCTCATATTGATTTGGACTCTTGTAATCCAGATATGAGTGCATTCGCTGACTGTTATAAAACATAGTGATGTATTGCAGAATATCCTGCTGGGCAGCACGGCGACTCTGGTAGTGACGCCACTGCACTCGCTCTTGTTTCAATGTGCCGAAGAAGCTTTCTACGACGGCATTGTCCCAACAATCACCTTTCCTGCTCATGCTACCTGTTACCTTGTATTGCGTCAGTAACTGTCTAAATTGTCGGCTTGCGTATTGAGAGCCGCGATCCGAATGATGTATCAGGCCCACTTTAGGTTTACGTTGCCACAAAGCCATCGTTAAGGCATCACACACAAGCTGGGCATTCATCCGCGATGCCATACTCCAGCCCACGATTTTTCGTGAGAATAAGTCAATCACTACGGCCAGATACAGCCAGCCTTCTTGCGTCCAGATGTAGGTAATGTCAGAGACATACGCCTGGTCTGGCTTTTGAGCATCAAAGTCGCGTGACAGCACGTTATCGAAGACAGGTTGCTGATGGTCGCTGTTAGTCGTGACTTTGTATTTTCTACGTCGTCTGACGCTCACTCCAGCTTCTTTCATCAAGGCTCTCGTTCGCTGTTTTCCAACCGGATAACCAAGCGAATTCAACGCGCGTTTCATACGTCTTACGCCATAGGTAAAGTCACTGGCATCTGCTACTTTCTGTACCCACTCAATTAACTCATCATGTTGCGGATCCGGTTCAATGTGTTCCTTGCGTCGCACGGCACTATAGTAATTACAGCGACTGACACCAAGAATCTCGCACATCAGGCTAATCGGCCAGGTCTTCTTATGTTGGGTGATGAAACCGTATTTTACTTGGTTTCTTTGGCAAAGAAGACCGTTGCCTTTTTTAAGATCTCTTTCTCCATTTTCAGGCGCTTATTCTCTGCTCGCAGTTGGCGAATTTCTTCCTGCTCGGGCGTCAACTTACCATTGCCACGAAATGCGTGAGCCCCTTCTGATTCTTGCTCTTTAAGCCAGCGGCCTAACATATTGGCACTGATACCAAGACTGCGAGCAGCCTCAGTAATCTTGTAATTTTGTTCTGTAACCAGACTCACCGCATCCAGTTTGAATTCTTTCGAGTAGCTTTTTCGGGTTTTCATATACACTCCAGTTGAGATAATTATCTCTTAACTGGGTGTGTGAATCTATTGGAGCACGTCACATTTACGCGGGGCGGCTTCGCCATTATGCCCCACGCAACTGCGCCGCTTAGCTTAAAGTTATGTGCCTTGAGGATTTTAGTTGAAATCGAAAACCATAGTTAAGTATTCAATTATATCAATCACATTTTTAATTGGGCTTTATCTATTTGTTGACCAAATTTTTATACGTGGTCGTTTAATTGAAACTTATCAAGGTGAAGTTATTTCGGTTTGGGATAATACGAACATTTCGGGCCGCAATAAGTCCAATATATACCAAGCATCTGTAAGACTGAATAATGGCAATATAGTAAACATTGTTTGCCAGCGTTCATGTATAGTTGGGCAAAAATTGAAAGTCGAAAAGTTTATGCCTTTGATAGGGTGGACTGAAAATTATTACAGCGGCACATAACAAAAAAATTAAGCCACTCACTTCGTTCGCTGGGACGCATACACGTGGGCTGCTACGCATTATAGCCCACGCGCCTGCGCCCCTTATTTAAAAGTTATACCTTTTGAAGGAACCTCAATTTGGCTAGTAATTTCGAATTAGGAAAAGTAGTGGAAATCCGCCTACCAGATAATTCCTTTTCATACGGCTTAGTTCTAGAATCTCCGCTTGTAGCATTCAGTAATAGAACATTTAAATCTCGCCAAACTCAGTTTTCGGATCTTTTTAATGATTCTATTTTTATTGTCTGGGTTATGAAATATGCACTGGGTAAGAAAGGCTGGCCTAAAGTCGGGAAACTAAATAGTCACAAACTGTTCGGCAGATCGCACACATTTTATAAATTTGACTCAATCAATAAGTCATTCTCAACATACTGCAATGGTATCGAAACTCCTGCTAACCTGGAAGATTGCGTTAAGTTGGAATGCGCAGCAGTTTGGGATAGTTTACATGTGGAAGATAGGATTTTTGCAAATAGCAAAGGAGAGGTTTGCAAATGGAGCAAATCGCTCTCCGCAGAAGAACAGGTATAACAAAAAAATTAAGTTCGCCCGCTTCGCGGGCTGGGACGCATACACGCAGGGCGGCTTCGCCATTATGCCCCACGTGCCTGCGCCCCTTATTTAAAAGTTAGGTTGCTATGAAGAAATTTCTGGTTTTCTTGGTACCAATAATATTTTTACTGAGCTATTGCCAAAAAAATATTGGAGGGATAACTGCCTCAGAAATTGATAAAGAACTGAGTAGCGCTTTAAAGGTGGGAGACTCACTAGAAAAAATAGAAATTTCTTTAAATAAGCTAAACATTGGCTATCACTACGATAGTGACTTAGGGCTATTTGATGCGTCTCCTAAAGATAAAAATTATAACTGTGTACGTTATTTTCTATATGATTGTGCAGTGTTAATAAAAGTCTACACTGACGACACTCAAAGATATAAGGCTCATAATGTTGAAGTCATTTACTCTGGTATATAGACCGCAACCTAACAAACAAATTATGTCACTCGCTGCCGCTCGCTGAGACGCAAACACGTGCGCGGCTTCGCCATTATTGCACACGTGTTTGCGCCCCATATTTGGAAGTTAGGTTTTTATGAAGCTTTTTTTGAAATGGACTTTGATACATTCAGTCTTTACTGGTGTTAATTTATTTGCCCTTTTAACTGTTTCATTTGGCTATGGATTTAGTGATGAAACTCCCGACTATTTGAATAGAATCGCAACTTTCTGGGCTTCATTTGTAGAGCTTTTACTATTTCCAATTAATGACTTCTATGCGACTCTACCAAGAGAAGGCTTTTTAGGTTCCGACTTGTTTTACTTTGGTTTGTATATTTCAAATAGCATGTTGTGGGGGCTAGTGATTGCTNNGNNTCTNCTATGTATACAGAACCACCAAAACCTAACAAGCCAATAAACTCACTCACTACGTTCGCTGGGACGCATACATGCGGGGCGGCTTCGCCATTATGCCCCACATGCCTGCGCCCGTTATTGGAAAGTTAGGCCCAAATTTGACCTTTGGCGGTTGTTTGTCATATCTATGACGTAGCCGTTGCATCAACTAAAATGGAAAACTAAATGCTCTTTTTAAAGGAGCATAAAAATGGAAGAAATGATTAACTCAGATTTAGTAAAAGCACTCCGACTCGAAAAGTCGTGGTCACAGGAAAAGCTCGCTACAGCTTCTGGACTCAGCTTAAGAACAGTCCAACGTGCCGAAAATTCAGGTACTTCTTCATTAGAAACCAAATTAGCGCTTTCTGCCGCATTAAATATCCCAGCAGAAAAGCTTATGCCGATTTCATCAAAAACACCTCAAAATCAGAATAGCGTAATTTATGGTTATAGTGGTGCTGGTATAGGTTTAGTCTGTTCATATTCGGCAATCACCTATTCAGTAGTGCATAACACATTACCACTTGGGGAGGCTGGGCTTTGGTATGGAATAATCGGTGTTTTTACTGGCATTACATGTGGCGCAATTGGTTTTTTAAAACAACGTGGATATGTGGCCTAACAAACAAATTATGGCACTCGCTGCCGCTCGCTGGGACGCAAACACGTGCGCGGCTTCGCCATTATTGCACACGTATTTACGCCCCATATTTGGAAGTTATACCCCATGAAAATACTAACTTTTGTTTTTTTATTGTGCTCAGTATTTGAGGCGCTTGCCTGTCAGAAACCTCCAGTTCAAACCGAGCAGGATTTTGTCAGCTGGAAATCTCAAGTCTTTGATAGCCGCAAAGACAATGGCACTTCTATAATATTGGATATAGCTTTCCCCATAGAGTTTAACGAGTATCAATTCACCGGTGTCAGACTCTTCAAAGGAAATGGTGTCGCATCAAATGAATTTATACTTCCAATTAGTACCACCGATGAGTCCACCGTGCGCGCTATGGTTGGCAAGGAGCTAATAGAGGAATTGTCATTTGCTGTTACCTATTCAGACTGCGGTTACATTTTTCACTATAAAATTAGTCAGTAAGGTAGCAATGGGGTATAACAAAAAAATAAAGTCACTCGCTGGCGCTCGTTGGGACGCTAACACGCGGGGCCACTTCGTTATTATGCCCCACGTGCCAGCGCCCCTTATTTAAAAGTTAGGCGACTAGGCTAACGACAAGGAAGTATTATATGACCATTGCAGAAAATGCATATTTAAAGTTAGAAAGAGCTGACGAACAAATTAGAGAAATTAACCAATATTTGCTTCAAAATCCGCCTTTTGGTTATGCACTTGAAACTGATTTCTTCAACAGAACTAGAGCTTTGTTCGCATTAAAACACGATTTGTCTTTGAAGAAACTAGTTATTCGGTGTGGTGAAGCACTCCACAATATACGGTCTGCGTTAGATCAATTGTATTGGGAGCTTATATCGCCTGCAATTCCACCTGAAAAACATAAAGCAGTTTATTTTCCTATATCTAAAGACGAAGAAAGTTTAGAGCAAACTATAAAATCAAGGTTGGGCCACTCATTAGGAGACACCTTTTTTCTGGCTTTAAAATCATTAAATTGCCATCTCGGAAATACTGGGAACCGTTTTCTGTGCCTACTTCATGAAATAAATATTGATGATAAGCACAAATTTCCTGTGCCTGCTGGTAATTTCACTCGAATTAATAGTGTAAGCGTTCAACAGCAAGTGCCAGACTTTCCAAACTCAATTGTCAATGGTGGTTTTGGTCGCTGTAAAAAGGATGTGGTTTGGCCATTGGGTAAGTATAAGGCAGAGGATCTGCAACGAATAGTGCCGCCAACTACAGATGTATTCTTGAGAGAATTGGACCTGCCTGTCGAAACATGGCTTTTTATCGATAGGCCAGAATATAGTGGCGAAATCATTGAAACACTTAGAAATATTCATGTCGCAGCTAAAGAAGCTGTAGATACTCTTGTGAAAGCGGTTGGTAAATAGTCGCCTAACAAAAAAATTAAGTCACTCACTGCGTTCGCTGGGACGCATACACGCAGGGCGGCTTCGCCATTATGCCCTACGTGCCTGCGCCCCTTATTTAAAAGTTAGGTGCCAATGAAGTCTGAGCCACTGTTTAACATAAAAGAATTTTTTCATCTTGCATTTTTGCTCATCGCATTTGTGTTGATGCTATTCATTTTCGATTTTTCCAGTGATACTCAAAGGGCCCAATCATTACTTATTGCTGGATTTATTGGAGCCATATATTACTTTCAAACTAACCAACTAAACATGCAATACTGGTCTTTTGGCGACGAGAAAAAAGAAACTAATTATGAAATAGTTGGCCCATTCGGGATGGTTTTTTTTGTTTGCTGGTTAGCGATAATCGACTATAAAACTCCAGAAGTAGTGTCCAAATACACTGGCTTCATTATTTTAATAACAATACTGAATGCAATGGCTGTGAACGGAGAGCTCACAAAAAGGGCAGAAACGCGCTTTGTATCTGATGAGAAGCTAATGGCATTCAAAGTAGCAGTTTGGGTTCTTTTCGGCCTGCTTTATATGGCTGCAACACGCTATTTCTTTACACAAGGTACATGGGCTTGGGATATACCCAGTGTTCTCAATCTATTCGAGTTAGCTTTTGGATTGCATTGATGGCACCTAACAAAAATATTAAGTCACTCACTTCGTTCGTTGGGACGCGTACACGTGGGCTGCTTCGCATTATAGCCCATGTGTATGCGCCCCTTATTTAAAAGTTAGGTCTTCAAAATGGAATTTTACACTTCGTCTCTGAAATGGTTAAACGATAACCAAGGCGTTTTAGCCGTCATAATATTCCTTTTAACACTTCTATTCGGATGGATTAGCGGAATATTTCGCGCTCTTCAGAAAAAGCCAAGGTTCAAATTATCGCTAATACCTGGCCCAACGTTCACAACAACGACTATTACAGGACACTTAGACAACGGAATACCAACACATAAAACAGCCATTGCTCTGTATTTAAGCGTTGCAAATATTGGAAGCGCTCCTTCTGAAATTAAATATGTTAAGGTCGGATACCATTGGGATATAAAACCATTCCGCAAAGAGTGGTTTAAATACAGGTTGGGCTGGTTTTGGCTAGACTTTCAAACTGCAGCATTAGAGGATTTTCATTGCGAGATCGGGGACAAGATTAAAGTATTCCCTTTTTTGCTCCAAGGAAACTCTCTGACTGGAATAGCTGCAAATACCTACCTAACCGAAGGCAGAGTTGTTAATGGTGTGATCTACTTCGAACAGCAAGAATGCTGGGGAGCAAGTTATCCTAAAGAAAAAAATGGCAAAACGAAGATTAAAATAGCAGTCGTTGATGCCAATGATAAAGCACATGTGGCAACCAAAGAAATTGATGTCGTAGAATTGGGTTATGCTCGTACATTTAACCCGTCATTTGGCTCAACACTGGACACACTAAACGGGCAACAGACCTAACAAGCGCATTAACTCGCTTGCAAGCTCGCTGGGACAATAACACGTAGGCTCAGCCGCTTCGCTCCAATTTTAGCCTACGTGTTATTGCCCGTTATGCGGGTGTTAGTTGCCAAGGGTCATATGAGAAGCCTTCAATTACTTAGTTTATTATCTTTATTTATATCGGTCTGCTTATCGTATTGGATCTTAGCTCCAATAGAACCTGACTCAAGCGGGGCATCTGCGGGTGCTGCTGGCCTCTTATTAATGTTTATAGTGCTTCCACTATTTTGTTCCTCAGCTTTGGGCTCTATCACTTCGACAGTTGCGCTACTAAGTCCTAAAATACGAAAGACTTTTAACTTTAAAGGTTTGTTTTGGCGCTTTGTTTGGTTTCTCAACGCCATTATATCTTTAGGCTATATCGCGTTTGGGCTATATGTGACATATGCTAATATTTTCGGCTAGGCAACTAACAAAACACTAAAGGCACTCGCGCTGCTCGCTGGGACGCTAACACATGGGCTGCGTCACTTCGTTCCTAATTTTAGCCCATGTGTTAGCGCCCCTTAGTGGGGTGTTAGGCATTTATAAGGAAATAAATTATGAAAAATGTTGTTTTAGCTTTTATCTTCTTACTCGCTGGTTGCACTTCCACAACCTCGCACACTACATCTACATTCTCAGATCCGATGGAAATAATAAAGGCCGCGGCAGATTCAGCGCCCAAAGGTGTTCCTGGTCAATACACTCTTCAAATAGTCGCAACTGGTAGCCAAGGGCAATATGTCTATTTAAATACTGAAAAAGACTATCGCGATCAGAGAGCAGTAACCGTCGCTTTACACCCAAAAGTAATTTCACAATTATCAGCTAAATATGGGATGCCGCCGCAGGAATATTTTTTAAATAAAGCAATAGTAGTTAATGGTAAGGCTCAGCGGGTTAAGATTGCATTTTTATCAGATGGCAAACCTACTGGTAAATACTATTACCAAACACATGTAAGGGTAATGGACATATCGCAACTGAAGGTTGTGGACGAACATGCCTAACAAAAAAATCAAGTCGCCTGCTACGCAGGCTGGGACGCATACACGCGGGGCGGCTTCGCCATTATGCCCCACATGTCTGCGCCCCTTATTTAAAAGTTAGGTGCTAAAAGGAAAATTTATGAAATCATGGAATGAATTAACTAATCTACAACGCGCAGTTATCGGTATCGCAATGGTTGTTGCAGCGGCGGTTTTGCCCGAGATAGCCTTCTTAGTTCAATTAGGCGGTGTGGAAATCGCATTTGCTCTCGTTTTTGCTAGCCTAGCCCCTATCATTTCTTGGTTCTCAACTAAATACCAAGCGATTAAAGAATGTTTAAAAACCTCATTAGTAGCTCTTAGGCATAGTGCATCCGCTAAACCTTCCTTCTTTTTAGTTCAAGCTTCTTTTTGTGCCGTCGCACTTCTATTTACAAGTTCGGGCTTATTGGCTTTTTACTTTTTTATGCCTAGTATGCTGCTAAATGGGGTCTTAGCGTGAGCGCACCTAACAACCCAATAAACGCACTCACTTCGTTCGCTGGGACGCATACACGTGGGGCGGCTTCGCCATTATGCCCCACATGCCTGCGCCCCTTATTTAAAAGTTATATGCTTTTCAGGAAGCTCATCAATAAGGAATTCTATGAATCTAAACGCTACATTTTGGGGGCAAGCACTCTTCATCCTCGCTTTAGTTGTAATTTTTCTTACCATCAAATTTGCTAAAGGAAAGGCTGACAATATCGGGTTGGTTGCCATTTACGCCTTCTTGCTCAACTTCTTGATTCCACCTGTTGGGTGGTTCTATTGTTACCGATGGGCAAATAAATAATTACCTAAAACAAATATCATCCTCTATGTAGCTAGGGTTTGTTTTTATTAAAGTGGATGTGTAAAAGGTTTTAAATTGTACGCATATAACAACTCAATCAACACACTCACTTCGTTCGCTGGGACGCATACACGCGGGGCGGCTTCGCCATTATGCCCCACATGTCTGCGCCCGTTATTGAAAAGTTAGCTGCCAGCATGGAGGCAATAGAGGCTATTTTGGAAAAATACGTAAACAAAAGTTCGTTAGATAAAACAAACTTCATTCATTTTGTTCTCATTTTAGCCATCGTTTTATTTTTAAGCTTTGTAGTTTTCGACATCAAAAGGCATGACGAACGCTCTTTTGTATTTTATTTATTATTCTTCATTTGGATTGCCTATGGAGCGGGTAGTAACAAGATAAGTTCTTTTGAATTTCGTAAATCAACCGACTACACGCCCGCCGCAGCATTTTCCGGAATTTGTCTATGTTGGTGGGTCGCGCTAACAGATTATTTCTTAGTCTTGGACCAAACATCACGGTTTTCTGGTTTTTTCTTAGCCTTTTCTCTTTTATTAACTTTCGGCTTAATGCTGGACTTCATTCATTTTTTTAGTGATAAAGTAGAGAAACCAATTACACCACAATACGTCATTCGTATTGGACAAGTCGTGTTGCTTGCAACCTTAGGTGCGTCGTTTTATTTCCTTATAAATGGAACTTGGGACTATCACATTGGCGACCCGTTTGAATTTTTGTCACGTGTAATGCAGGGTTAATAGGGGCGTGGCAGCTAACAAACGCATTAACACTCGCTGCGCTTATGTGGACTCCCCATAGTCAACAACTATTTTTACCGTTCAAGATGTAATGCGTGCTTATGTACGAGCTCATAATGGGAAGCTATCCCGGCTCTATGATATTTACGCGAACTTGATGCCACATCTCGCTGGCGGGCTTTTATTCCCTGAGCGCAGCACTGGCTTACCAAGCTGATTTTTATCTTGTATGGCGCATTTAGTTGTTAACTTAAAACTAAACTAAGCAGATAATAGCTCTGCTTTGTAATCAGTTCCGTTGCGTAGCAACGAAAATGCTGTTCTAACTGTTTTGTTGGCCAGCGCTACAGCTGCACAACGTTTACCTCTCCGCTCTACTAGCCCTTTAATCCATTCATCTTTCTTCGTTCGCGAATCACGTTTAACCGCCTGGTTTATTGCTGACATCGCACCTGCGACCAAGTTAGCGCGCAATGACGAGTTCCGTATATTTTTACCTATAGACCCCAAACGCACTTTACCACCTGAAGAATGTTGTATTGGCGTTAAACCGATACACGCAGCAGCGTCTCGGGCTTTTTTGAAAACGCCTAACTCACAACAACCTAGCGCTATGTACAGGTTAACCGCATTTGTCGGGCCAACACCTTCTATCTTCATGAGATTTTTGCAAGCTTCTGATGCTCTGCTGGCTCTAGCTACACTCTTTTCGTAGTGTTTTACGAGCTCTATACTCTTGAGATATTGATGCCATGCCGTGTGTAATGCCTCTCTGAATATCGCGCTAAATCCATTTTCTGCATCTTCCAATATCGACTGTATTGCACTGTTCAAACCCGCATCTGTTGGTGACAACTTAATGTTGAACTCTAAAAGTAACGAACAGAGTTGATTCCCGTAAGCAACTTTATGCTTTACTGATAGTTGATGCATACGGACAAGTGATTGAAGCTCCTGCTGCTCCTTAGACTTCCCGCTAATAAAATTCACGTTACTAAGTTGTGATGCCTGTAAAACCGCTTCAGCATCGTTCTTATCAGTCTTTTGGTTTTGACGAATATTCGATACAAGCTTAGCTGATATTAAACGGGCATCATGCCCGTATTCACGCGCACATTGATACCAATAATTTGACGTCGCACACGCTTCAAAAACAACTGTCATTGGTTTTTGAGTGGCTAGCCAATTAGAAAAAGCAGTGGGCGTCATCGGCATATTACGAACTATCTTATTCGATTTGGCGACACAAACCTGGATCTCTTTTTTTGCTAAATCTACACCAGTGAGCATATTATACATAGATGGACTCCTATCTAACCTTTGTGTGTGACAACGTAAATGTTAGACCAACCTATTAGGTTGGGGAGTCCAATTATCTCGCTGGGACAAAAACACGTAGGCTCCTTTCGCTTCGCTCAGTATTATAGCCTACGTATTTTTGCCCGTTATGCGGGCCGTTATGTGACTAAGGGAATAGAATCATCTAATGACTAATGAAGACAGACTGCAACTTCCTAAGATACAGTTATTGGTCCTTTTTTTATATAGTTGCTTCTTCATACTTCCTTGTGTTTTCAAGCTCAATGTTTTAGCTAGTTGTACTTTTGCATTCGTCATTTTTTTCTATCTGCTCAGTGAAATAGACTGGTTGCGTAGGTACTTTGATATGTCCAATAAACAGTTAGCGCTTAACATTATCTTAATAGCAATTAGTGGGCTTCTGGCCTTCGAAGTGTTTTTTATGTTCGCTCTGGTTGCCATATATCCAGTTTTTAAATTCCATAAAACTTAGGTACTCTGTATTGGCAAAGTCACATAACAAAAAAATTAAGTCACTCACTTCGTTCGTTGGGACGCATACATGCGGGGCGGCTTCGCCATTATGCCCCACATTCCTGCGCCCCTTATTTAAAAGTTATGTGGCTCAGGATATTCATGGATAGAAATACTAAAAAAGCACTGAGATGGGATTCTGGTTACAGAACTAAACCAGTCAAACCAGACAAAGCTTCTTTTTCAAGTGGTAAGTATTCTATGGCGTATGCTTGCCTCGACTGCAAAACCTCTTTTCAACGTAGCTTTCCTGGTGCGCCATGCGATTATCCATTGCACGGCCAGTGTGTTTCTTGTGGTGGTGTTACTTATAATTTAGGCCGGCATTTCAAAGCACCAAAAAAGTCTGATATCGCCCAATGGAAAAAGGTGGCATACCTCGTCCACCATGGTTTCTATTTTCAAAAAATCAGGCCTATCAAAAATAGCTATTGCAACGTTTCTTACCCTTCAACGTTGGCAGAAGCTAAAGTGTTTGTTAAAAAGTACAAAAAGCATGCTCTTATTTAGGGTAAAGTCACATAACAAACAAATTATGGCACTCGCTGCCGCTCGCTGGGACGCAAACACGTGCGCGGCTTCGCCATTGTTGCACACGTGTTTGCGCCCCATATTTGGAAGTTAGGCGTCATTTACTTACAGCATTAAAATGTGGGTTCAAACGTGACATTCCAGCATCAAGGTTGTTTCGCTAGGTCGTGTTCGCGGCTAGCTTTCTCGGTTGTTTCAACGGCTTTAGCAACGGGCTTTTCATCAACATCGCAACGCCAACATTCAACATCACCAGCTTTCTAAACTCGCTCTTTTATCCAGCAATGCCGTTAACATCTGGCTTTTCGCACAGGGTTGTTTTATCTTATTTTCAATAATTTAAACAAGCTGGCTAATCGGCTAGTGGTGGCAGCAAAGCTGCGTACTTTCAGTTGTACGCCTAACACATATGAGCCCAACTCCTGTCAATAGGTAATAGTTATTCGCTGGCTGCGCTAGCAGTCAGTCCAACTCCCTAAGCTAAACCTCCTAACTTCATCTGTCATGGTCATCGTCAGGTATCACCTGCGGCAAACACATATAGAGGCTCTCTTAGTACGATCTCATCGCTGCCTGTTGCCGTGCATTCCATGGCGTGAACAGGGGCACTAGACATTCATCGGTTAACCTGACGCTGGCACTATTCAAAACGTAGTGGCTGAGAGGTTTTCGCCAGTTAGGGGCAGGCTCAGCTCAGGTGCAAGCGATTTAGCTCAGGGTATTGATGCGCAACAGGCGGATGTCTAATCAAAACGTCATGGCTGTGGACATTGGTATAGTTCATGCCTTACAGGTTATTCCCCTAAATAACCATGAACACCATACTCACCATTCGACCAGTTAGATGTTCAGCTCATCCGCCTGTGCGACTTACCCTGCTAAAAATCGTTCACTGTCGAATACCGTTTGATTCTTCAACATAAAGTACATACAACGACCGAGTTTATGCGCCAAAGCCGATAGTGCTTTTGCCTTGCTCATTCGCTTTTGTAACTTAGCTAAATAAGCCTGCGCAGGCGGATTACCCTTTAGAAAAAGTACCGCTGCTTCAGAAAACGCCCACTTAAGATGCGCATTACCAATTTTATTTCCCTGAGTACCGTAGCTTTTACCTGCTGACTCTGCTTTGCATTTAACTAGGCGAGAATAAGACGCAAACTTCTGAACACTGTCGAAACGCTGAATACTGCCTATCTCGTAAAGAATAGTCAGCGCAAGAACTCGTCCGACACCAGGTAATGAACGCAGCAAATAGTAGTCTCTGCCATTATCATGCTTAGTGAGCTTTTCAACATGACATTCAATGCTGCTGACTTCATGGTCGTAAACTTCAATCAATCGTAGATTCATATCAATACTGCGTTGAACTTGTGGATTAGGGAAATACCCACGCATTGCATCGCGACCTGTGGTGTAGCTTAAGTCTGACTTATCAGGGACTGGCAGGTTGTACTGTGACAACGCGTTCTTTATAAATGCCTTTAACTCGGCACTATGGCGCATAGCGTGCGTTCGTCTGCGTAACAAATCTCGAATAGCACGCTTCTCCTTTGGATAAACGTAAGCCAAAGGAAAATTACCACCTCGCATTAACTTGGCGATCTTATACGCATCAATTTTATCGTTCTTCGTCTTACCACCATGAATAGCCTTCATGTAGAGAGCGTGGCCGAGGATGAAATCAATATTATGATGTTCACAAAAATCACTGAGCCAGTACCAACAATGCATACATTCTGCGCCCACCACAATATTCCCGATGTAGGGTGCAAGAAGGTTTAAAAGCTGTTCGGGAGAATCCTTTATCTTCTTATGAACCAGTATCTCGCCGCGTTCATCTAAGATGCACACATAAAGCATTCGTGCATGAAGATCGATTCCGCAGTAAAAAGGATGTAAGTTAGTATAGAATTGCATTGAGTCTTCTCCATTTTGGGTTTGGTCGCCTTCCAGCTTAGCCAATAAAATTGGTTAAGCTGGGGAGAAGGCTCAATAAGTATCAAACCACTCAAGGCACTCGCTTCGCTCGCTGGGGTGTTATAAGGCGTCAGCCTAAACTTCGTTTGGCTATATAAAAATTCCAGTAAAATTACCCTCACCTGTTTTCATTAGCATCGCTCTGGCTTGTGGTAGGTTTAAATCCGCCGCTTTCAATTCAAAGGTGGTGTAATAGGCGCTTTACCTTCTAGTTCTTATTTTCAGCCTGCAAGCGCCATTACACTTGATAGCTCAGATGGCGGCTAGCTTCTGCAAAATCAAAAATATCACTGCACAGTCGTTTTGCTTGTCTGTGTTAACAATCAATCGTATGCTGGCTTCAACAGTTTTTAAAAAGACCAAAGGTACTGGCTTTGCTTATTACAAGGCGCTTAAGATCACTCCCTTCGGTCGCTCGGACGCATTTACGCGGGGCGGCTTCGCCATTATGCCCCACGCAACTGCGCCGCTTAGCTTAATGTTAGCTCTCTTTAAAGGATTGGAGTAATTTTATGGCTCAGATAAACGAAGATGAAGGAACAATCGTAGCGAGATGCCCTAATTGTGCAGGTGCACTGAGCTCTTTTACCTGGTATGGCGAACACGGTGAGTTTGGCTCAATTACAAAACCCTTTAAAGATCGGTATTGGAGCGACTGTCAAATTAGCTACCGATTATTTCAGTGTGGTGGCTGTGGTATGGGAGCTCTTGGTGTTATTAAATTCGGTGGAGATTATAAGTACCCTGGAAAATACAATAGACTCCTCAGATTCACACCAGAAGCTAGAAAAAGATTAGAGTTGCCTACTTCTGTTCCTGAAGGAATTCAACGTGAATTTATCGAAGCTGAAAGGTGTATGGAAAACGATTGTTTTCGAGCAGCAGCAGGGCTATTCCGTTCTGTTTTAGATAAAACAATGAGAGCAAACGGATACAAAACAAAACAAGAATCAAATTTGTACAAACAAATAGAAGCAGCTGCAGATGATGGTGTTATAACTCAAGCACGAAAAAGAAGGGCTCACGATGAAATCAGAGTTCTAGGAAATGACGTATTGCATGATGAATGGCAAGAAATACCAGCAGAAGATGTAGAAGCAGCACAGCATTATAGCCAAAGAATCTTAGAAGATTTGTATGATGATAGAGAGTCAGTTTTAACCTTGCTTCGTGAAGCAGGAAGAAAACCGTTAGAAGACATTGAGGCTTGTGAAAGCGAGAGCTAACATGCTGTTAAACAAGGACAAAATACAGTTGGCTTTTGCTCCTTCGTCGCTTATTTTAGCCAACTATATTTAGCCTGTTAACAGGGCGTTATATTTTTAGTTAGGGATTTCGTATGAAAGGAAATATTAGTCTTAAAGAGTTTATTGAAGACGTAAAAAAAGAATTACGGGATTCCGTAAATGATAATGACCCGTTTTTTATAATGGGTGATGTAGAGCTTGAAGTTAGCTTCGGACTCGATGCTGAAGCGAAAGCTGGTGCCAAACTTTTTGTGCTCGATGTTGGTGGTAGTACTAAGGCCACTCAAACTCATAAAGTTAAATTGACTTTATCCCCTTTCGTTGAAGAAAAAGAAATCGAAGAACTTGTCGAAAGTAATCCCACTAACATCAAAACTCAGATCGCGGAACAGAAAGCTAGAGTTTTTTCAAATCATCAAGTTAAAAGGGCGCAGCCTACCGTAGAAGTAAAGCCATTAGCGCCCGGGAAATATCGTAACCATAGCCCCCGCAGGTCTCGACCAGTGTGTCATGGCGGCAAGTCAAACCGCGCTTTTATTGGCCCCAACAATGGCTCAAGCAAAAAAATATAACAAACCAAGTAAGCGGGACAATAACACGTGGGCTCCCGTCACTTCGTTCCGTATTATAGCCCACGTGTTATTGCCCCTTCTTGGGGCGTTATAAGGCGTCAGCCTAAACTTCGTTTGGCTTAATTAAAAAATCAGTACAACTGCCCTCACCTTTTCTAATTAGCATCGCTCTGGCTTGTGGTAGGTTTAAATCCGCCGCTTTCACTTCAAAGGTGGTGTAATAGGCGCTTTATCGCTAAGTTCTTATTTTAAGCCAGCAAGCACCATTACACTCGATAGCTCAAATGGCGGCTAGCTTCAATCAAATCAAAAACATTACTGCACAGTCGTTTCGCTTGTTTGTGTTAACAATCAATCGTATGCTGGCTTCATTAGTTTTTAAAAAGACCAAAGGAACTGGCTTTGCTTATAACAAAGCGCTAAAGACCACTCCCTTCGGTCGCTCGGACGCATTTACGCGGGGCGGCTTCGCCATTATGCCCTACGCAACTGCGCCGCTTAGCTTAATGTTAGGCGTCATTTACTTACAGTTTCAAAAAGTTGGTTAAGTCGTGACATTCCCGCATTAAGGCCGTTTCGCTAGGTTGTCTTTACGGCTTACTTTTCGGTAGTTTCAACGGCTTTAGCAACGCCCTTTTCGTCAACTCAGCAACGCCAGCATTCTGCATCTCAAGTTGTTTAAACTCGCTCTTTTATCCGCCAATGTCGTTAACATCTGGCTTTTCACACAGGGTTGTTTTATCTTAAATTCAATAATTTAAACGCGCGGCCTAATTGGCTAGTGGTGGCAGCAAAGCTGCGTACTCTAAGTTGTACGCCTAACAAAACGCTGTTGGCACTCCCTCCGGTCGCTGGGACGCTAACACGGGGCCGCTTCGCGATTATAGCCCCATGTTAGCGCCCCAAAGCTTAGTGTTATGCGCCAAAGCGTACAGGATTTACATCCATACTTTTATGAAGGATTCTTATGATCAGAATTTCCTGACTGCCCGTTTGTTTGTAGAAAATCACATGGCTACCTTGAGGAAATTTTCTGTATCCATCTCTTATTTCGTCGCAGCATTTACCAATATCAGGATTTTCAGACAACATCCAAAATGAATCGTCGAATTGTTTAAGATATATATTACGCTGTTCTCGGCCCCATTTCCGTTGCGTAAACAATGCGATATCTTTTAAATCTGATTTTGCTAGTACGGTTAATTTAAACGGTTTCAATCTTTTAATTCGCCGTCTAGTTCTGATATCAGATGCTCAAGGTCGTATTCAGTTTCACCGCTTTCTTCACCTGCTACAAGTAATTGACGCAGAGTGTTTAATTTAGTTTCCTGTGTTTCTAGCAAGCGAAGAGCTGAACGAATCACCTCACTTGCTGAACTATACCGACCAGTTTGAATTTGGCTAGCAATAAAGCCATCAAAATGGTCTCCAAGGGTAATGCTGGTGTTTTTAGCCATCTGATTTCTCCAAGTACCAATATATACCTAATTATGGTACTTGCGCGTTGTAAGTCAATAGCGCATAACAATCACATTAAGCCGCTCGCAGGCTCGCTGGGTGTTATACACTTTTCAGGAAAAGGATATTATGAAGATTAAATTAGTAGCGGCTCTACTGTTGTGTACCTTTTTAAATGGCTGTGCGTCAACTTCAGACAAAGCAGCAAAGGATTTTCTTGATGGCGCTAGCTCCAGCGCTGAATCGAGACGCATGGAAGAATTAAATAAAAAGTATCCCAACAAACCTGACCATAAAAACGACTTCATAGAAGACACAATGTCTGGTGCACTTACCGCACTTTTCCGAGGCATATTTAGCTCCGATGAAGATAACGAGTAAAGCAAGGCTTTCTCGTCACATGTATAACAAACAAATTATGGCACTCGCTACCGCTCGTTGGGACGCAAATACGTGCGCGGCTTCGCCATTTT
This sequence comes from Alteromonas mediterranea DE, assembly GCF_000020585.3. Classification (NCBI taxonomy): domain Bacteria; kingdom Pseudomonadati; phylum Pseudomonadota; class Gammaproteobacteria; order Alteromonadales; family Alteromonadaceae; genus Alteromonas; species Alteromonas mediterranea. The sequence goes on along the minus strand of NC_011138.3, from coordinate 648,139 downwards.
TGCACACGTATTTTGCGCCCCATATTTGGAAGTTTATGTGACTCACTTTTTCATTTCACGATAAACCGTATAGAATAGTACTTACGCCGTTTAAAGGAGCCTAACAAACGATGCCCGTAATTAGCCGGTTCTATGGGATTATAATCGCAATGTATTTTAACGACCATAATCCTCCCCATTTTCATGCTAAATATTCTGGTTACGAGGCACTCTTTGCCTTTGACGGTTCAATACTTGAAGGAGAGCTTCCTAACAGAGCCACGAAATTTGTTCAGGAATGGCTTTCAGAGCATCGAGCCGAACTAGAAGAGAATTGGCACAAGGCTCAAAATGGCGAACCGTTAAACTACATTGCACCATTGGAGTAAAACTATGCTTCACGTTAGAAACGCAAAATATCTCGACGGCTTTAAACTATGGGTAACATTTGACGATGGTACAGCTGGCGAAGTCAATTTAGAAAACAAACTATCTGGCAGTGTCTTTGAACCGCTAAAGGACTCTTCTTTTTTCTCTAAAGTTGCTGTTGACCCAGAATTAGAGACAGTGGTTTGGCCGAATGGTGCCGACCTGGCACCTGAGTTCTTGAAACGTCACATAACACATATGAGCCCAACTCCTGTCAATAGGTAATAGTTATTCGCTGGCTGCGCTAGCAGTCAGTCCAACTCCCTAAGCTAAACCTCCTAACTTCATCTGTCATGGTCATCGTCAGGTATCACCTGCGGCAAACACATATAGAGGCTCTCTTAGTACGATCTCATCGCTGCCTGTTGCCGTGCATTCCATGGCGTGAACAGGGGCACTAGACATTCATCGGTTAACCTGACGCTGGCACTATTCAAAACGTAGTGGCTGAGAGGTTTTCGCCAGTTAGGGGCAGGCTCAGCTCAGGTGCAAGCGATTTAGCTCAGGGTATTGATGCGCAACAGGCGGATGTCTAATCAAAACGTCATGGCTGTGGACATTGGTATAGTTCATGCCTTACAGGTTATTCCCCTAAATAACCATGAACACCATACTCACCATTCGACCAGTTAGATGTTCAGCTCATCCGCCTGTGCGACTTACCCTGCTAAAAATCGTTCACTGTCGAATACCGTTTGATTCTTCAACATAAAGTACATACAACGACCGAGTTTATGCGCCAAAGCCGATAGTGCTTTTGCCTTGCTCATTCGCTTTTGTAACTTAGCTAAATAAGCCTGCGCAGGCGGATTACCCTTTAGAAAAAGTACCGCTGCTTCAGAAAACGCCCACTTAAGATGCGCATTACCAATTTTATTTCCCTGAGTACCGTAGCTTTTACCTGCTGACTCTGCTTTGCATTTAACTAGGCGAGAATAAGACGCAAACTTCTGAACACTGTCGAAACGCTGAATACTGCCTATCTCGTAAAGAATAGTCAGCGCAAGAACTCGTCCGACACCAGGTAATGAACGCAGCAAATAGTAGTCTCTGCCATTATCATGCTTAGTGAGCTTTTCAACATGACATTCAATGCTGCTGACTTCATGGTCGTAAACTTCAATCAATCGTAGATTCATATCAATACTGCGTTGAACTTGTGGATTAGGGAAATACCCACGCATTGCATCGCGACCTGTGGTGTAGCTTAAGTCTGACTTATCAGGGACTGGCAGGTTGTACTGTGACAACGCGTTCTTTATAAATGCCTTTAACTCGGCACTATGGCGCATAGCGTGCGTTCGTCTGCGTAACAAATCTCGAATAGCACGCTTCTCCTTTGGATAAACGTAAGCCAAAGGAAAATTACCACCTCGCATTAACTTGGCGATCTTATACGCATCAATTTTATCGTTCTTCGTCTTACCACCATGAATAGCCTTCATGTAGAGAGCGTGGCCGAGGATGAAATCAATATTATGATGTTCACAAAAATCACTGAGCCAGTACCAACAATGCATACATTCTGCGCCCACCACAATATTCCCGATGTAGGGTGCAAGAAGGTTTAAAAGCTGTTCGGGAGAATCCTTTATCTTCTTATGAACCAGTATCTCGCCGCGTTCATCTAAGATGCACACATAAAGCATTCGTGCATGAAGATCGATTCCGCAGTAAAAAGGATGTAAGTTAGTATAGAATTGCATTGAGTCTTCTCCATTTTGGGTTTGGTCGCCTTCCAGCTTAGCCAATAAAATTGGTTAAGCTGGGGAGAAGGCTCAATAAGTATCAAGCCAATAAACTCACTCACTGCGTTCGCTGGGACGCAAACACGCGGGGCGGCTACGCCATTATGCCCCACATGTCTGCGCCCGTTATTGAAAAGTTAGGTACTCTTGAGTCAAAATTAGCCCAACTGACATTTTAACGCTATAATGTTTTAATGTTACATAAATGGAGGCTTATTCATGAGTACTTTATCAAAACGATCTACCGTCTACTTCGAACCAGCAATTCATAATGCTTTGAAACTGCGGGCGGCATCATCAGATACCTCAATATCAGAACTGATTGATGAAGCAGTAAGACTCCTTATGAAAGAAGATCAAGAAGATTTGGCTGCGGTAAGACAAAGGGCCAAAGAGCCCGAAATCTCCTATGAGGACTTGCTAAACACTTTGGAAGCTGATGGAAAAATATAGCGTCACTTTCAAGAAGTCAGTAGCAAAAGATTTTAGGGCAATTCCCAAGTCGGACGTTAAAAAGATCCTCGCCAAAATTGACTTATTAGCTGAAAACCCGCGAAGGGATGGAGCAATTAAACTTAGTGGACTCGACTTGTATCGTATCCGGCAAGGTCTTTATAGAATAATTTATGAAATCCGAGAAAACGAGCTTGTTGTACAGGTGATAAAAGTCGGGCATCGCTCCGATGTTTATAAACGTACCTAACAAACTCAATTAACTCACTCACTTCGTTCGCTGGGTCGCATACACGTGGGCTGCTTCGCATTATAGCCCACGCGCCTGCGCCCCTTATTTAAAAGTTAGCCGCTACTTGTAAATCCAGCCTTTCACTTCTCTTTTTTAGTGGTAATATCAAATCATACCCAATGGGAGTTATTTTATGTCTGATGCATTAAAAGTGATGCTTGCAAATATCGAGCAACTCAGTACTAAAGAGAAAGCACTTGCTGCCCACTGTCTTTTAACGGCTATGGATACCAAGATTGATAGCGATGTGGAATCCGAGTGGGTAAAACTTGCAGAATCTCGCAGCGCAGAGCTAGAGTCTGGTGCGGTAAAAAGCATTAGTTGGGAAGAGATAGAAAAGGATCTTAATTAAAAGATGCTGCCTGTTTCCTTTCACCCAGAGGTTAAAAGGGAAATAAAAGAGTCGTTTGATTGGTATCAAGAACAGTCATTGGGTTTGGGTCACGAATTTACTCAAGAACTCAAGGAAGCCATCGATTCAGTTAGCTCTTTGCCATCGGCATGGACAAAAATAGGGCAAACTCATCGACGCTTTGTCTTAAGCAGGTTCCCATACTCTATTATTTATAAAATTATCGAAAACAGGGAAATTAGTGTGGTAGCTATTATGCACAACCACCGAAAACCAGGGTATTGGCACGAACGCGGCTAGCAAGACGCTCAAGCCACTCCCTCCGGTCGCTGGGAAACTACCATGCGGGCTAACTCACTCCGTTCGGATTATAGCCCACACGCTGGCGCCCCTTATTTAAAAGTTAAACCCTTATTCAACATCAAGTCTCTTTAATGCTTTTTTGTAAGCCTCATTTCTCTCACGTTTTCCCACTGCAAGCACTGTAACTACAACTACGTCATCAAGTACCTGATACACCAACCTATATCCTGATTGACGTAATTTTATTTTATAAACATTATCGGCACCTAACACTCTATCTGGGGCTACGTGTGGTGTTTTTAATCTCTCTGCTAATTTCTTTTTCAGTTGCTGCTGCAAAGTACTACCTAGCTTATTCCATTCTTTTAGGGCGCTGCTCTTAAACTCTAATTTATAGGTCATCCAAATTCACCGAAACGCTTTCTTCACCTTGCCTTTCTTTAACAAGCTGCAGTAGTTCCAGATCCTCCAAACGATCCATCATTTTTTCGTAAATCTCAGCTGGGACACAATAGAATGCGGGTTCATTCCTATTCAATATAGCGACAGGGTCGCCATATGCACTGCTCGCAACTTTCATAGGGTTTGCTTTTAGTTCAGTAATACTTGCAGCCACGTCTGCCAAAATCCTCGTCGCCATATCGGTCTCCTAAAAGGTCTTTAATTAGGTCATTTTAGGCTATCATTGTCGGTTTAACAAGCGCATAAACTCGCTCACTACGTTCGCTGGGACAAAAACACGTAGGCGCCAAGTTGCACCGCGTTGCGCAACACGCTACACTCTTTTCATGATTAAGTCATTTAAACATAAGGGCCTGAAGCTGTTTTTCGAAAAAGGGAAAACTTCAGGCATACAGACTAAGCACGCGAAAAAACTTCGCATGCAGTTAGCAGCTATTCACACCGCGCAAGATATTGATGACATTAATTTGCCAGGCTTCTCTCTACATCAACTTAAAGGAGAAAGGTCAAACATTTGGTCGATATCTGTCAACGGTAACTGGAGAGTAACTTTCGAGTTCACGGATGGTAATGCTTACATCTTAAATTACGAGGATTATCACTAATGAATATGCATAACCCACCACACCCCGGTGAATTTATTGAGTCCATTTACATGGAGCCACACGGCATAAGTTGCAGGACACTTGCAACCCATCTTGGTGTAGCCGCTTCTACACTAAATCGTGTCGTTAAGGGAAAAAGTGCAGTAACGCCAGAAATGGCATTAAGGTTATCAAAGGTATTAGGGCGCAGCCCTGAGAGTTGGCTTAGTATGCAAGACAACTATGAACTTTGGCAGGCAAAGCAAAACATCAACTTGGATAACGTCCAGCCAATAGATCTGCATACCGCCTAACAATCAAATTAAACCGCTCGCAGGTGCGCTAGGACAATAACACGTGGGCTCTGTCGCTTCGCTCGGATTTTAGCCCACGTATTACTGCCCCTTATGTGGGTAGTTAGCTGCCCCTCAATTTCACCCTTGCAGAATGAGTTAAAAAGGTATAATTTTTACTCATGCAGAATTTCGAATTTGACCAGTCTAAAAGTGATTCTAATTTCACCAAACACGGAATCGACTTTGTTGAAGCCCAAAAGCTTTGGAATGACCCAATGCTTTTGGAGATCCCAGCAAAAACAGAGGATGAACCTAGATATATCATTATTGGTCTTATAGGTGGCAAACACTGGACAGCAGTGATTACTCATAGGAATAAAAACATTCGAATTATTTCTGTACGGCGCGCTAGAAAGTCAGAGGTGGCAATATATGAAAGCTAAAAATTTCGAGGAAAATTTTGAGAGTGGAGATGAAATCCTTCAGCACTTAGATTTATCCAAAGCAAAACGCCCAATGCAAAAACAAAAAAGGATTAACGTGGACATTCCGGAATGGATGGTCGATTCCTTGGATAGAGAAGCCGGTCGAGTTGGCGTTACTCGCCAATCTATAATTAAGGTTTGGTTGGCTGAGAGACTGGAGCAATCGCAGTCTTTAGAACGCACAAGCAGCTAACAAAGCGCTAAACACTTCCACTTCGTTCACTGGGACAGTAACGCAGCGGCGCTTCGCTATTATGCCGCTACGTCACTGCCCCAAAGCTTAGCGTTAGCTACCAAAATGTGAATCAAGCTTATCGAGAAGTTCTAAACCTTTCTTTTTGTCTCCAGTAGCAGCAATCGCCTTAAATCTTACCTCTGTATCAAATTCAGCTATCGCTTGTGTAGATAACTCTTCTATTAATTTGTTTAAGCTCAATTTTTTATGCGCAGCCAAAGCTTTCAATCGATTATGCTTATCGTCTGGTAAACGTACAGTTAGAGTAGACATATTAAACTCCTCTCAAATAATCTTCTGGCGCTAACACTTTCAAACCTTCAAATTGTAATTCCGCATTTCGCAGATCTTTTAGGTTATTCGTAATAATGCTCTCAGCATTTCCTGCTACTGCAAGTTCAATGAGAAAATTATCGCCTTCGTCTTTTAAATTTGGTCGCCACAAATAATGTATCTGCACCCATTCGCAAACACTAAAAAATGCTGCTAATAAATTGCTCACTTCGTCCTCGGTAAGCGGGCACAACTCTTTGATTTTGTCTCGCTTACTTACTGTTTCGTATTCCAAAAATAAGGTCGTGCTAATCAGCGGCTTTAACCTACCCAACAAGCATTGCCGTATCACTTCTCGAGCTGGCCCTGTTTTGCCAATCAGGGCGCTGATAAGTACACTGGTGTCAATAACTACTTTTTTCATAATTTATATGCTAGCGTATATGCTATCACTTTTCAATTTAACAATGGCAGCTAACAACCCAATAAATACACTCACTGCGTTCGCTGAGACGCATACACATGCGTTTGCTCACGTTGTGGCTTTCGTATCATTCATTACTATCGCTGCTAACTCTTCGGTAATAGGCATTGTGAAAAAGTGAGTCTTTAAGCACGAGAAAGTTTGACAATATAACGTAAGCTGAAGAATACTTTTCAACCACCCGCTACTTAACTAAAGCTAATATGGACGTTACCTTCATACCCACTACAAACCTGTCACATGCGGCAGCCATTACCTATGAAAACATGCGCATTTACTACGCTCAGTTCGCCCCTGATTGGACGGTAGATAAGGTACTAAGCGTTACTTCTGATTTGGAAAACTACGACATTTTACTCAATAAAGAGGTAGTAGGCGTGATGCGCCTTCATTTCAACTTGAGTACATGTGTGGTGCGCGACCTGCAGGTTATAGGTAGGGCACAAAATAAAGGAATAGGTATGGCTTCACTTCAAGAAGCGCAGAGGCTTGCTTTAAAAGCAAAGAAAAATACCCTATCTTTACGCGTTTTTAAAATCAGTCCCGCGGTTAACCTGTATTTAAGAGGTAACTTTGTGATTGAAAGCGAAGACGAGCGCTTTTTTAATATGGTGAAAAATGTATGAAGATTGTTATTGACGATCTTAGCGGGGGAGAAGTACTCGCCCTTTTAGAAGAGCATATATCGGATATGTACGCCACTTCTCCACCTGAAAGCGTACATGCTCTAGATGTGAACGCATTAAAAGCTTCAAACATTACGTTTTTTAGCGGTTGGAAGCAGCAGCAACTTGCAGGCTGTGTGGCAATTAAAACCCTTGATGCTAATTGCGCTGAGTTGAAATCTATGCGCACTGCCAAGCAGTTTCGGGGGACGGGTGTGGCTTCACAGTTATTACTTTTTGCCTTAGAACATGCGAAAATGAAGGGGTTCAGCTCGGTCAGTTTGGAAACGGGAACACAAGAATACTTTTTGGCAGCCAGAACCTTATATAAAAAGTTTGGTTTTGTGGACTGCGGCCCTTTTGCTAACTACGTTCTAGACCCTAACAGCCATTTCATGACCCGAGCATTTTAACTCAGTATTTTAAGAGAATTCACGATGTCGTTACCTCCTTGCCCCCACTGCCAATCAGAATATGTATACGAAGACCAGTCTCTACTCATTTGCCCCGAGTGTGGACACGAGTGGAACCCTAACGAAGTAGAAGAAGAGGTATCTGCAAAAGATTTTAACGGAACTCCTTTAGTGGCTGGCGATAAAATTACGCTAGCAAAAGATTTAAAAGTTAAAGGAAGCTCACTGGTACTAAAAATTGGTACTAAAGCCTTAATTCGCCACGTAAAAGATGCGAAAGACCACCAGCTAGATTGTAAGGTTGATGGCGCCGGTGAGATGATGCTTACAGCCCAATTCGTTAAAAAAGCATAAAGGGCGCCTGCAACAAATTTTGCGTACCACCACGCCCCTGTTTATATAGACTAACAGTTAGGCTTTGGCGTTTAACCGTATCACAGGGAGCGAACTCGCGCGTTGCAGGTGGCTAGCATTACGCGCCACACGAGTTTCGCTCGTTCATTAAATTGTACCAGCTCCACACCCCAAGACGCTTCCATGGCTTTTTGCCACACGTTACACGTTTCTATTTTATTGCTATGCAAAGGCGCAAGCGAGAGGCTTATTTGGAGCGATTCAAGCCAGTCGCGAAACACAGTATCTTGTGGCCCTGTCTCGCGCAATTGAGAAAGTTGTAGTGACGCTTGCTGTTTAATGCTTCGAAGCCGCTTATAAATTTTGCGTGGGTCTTCCTCTTGCCCAAGCAAGTGAAGCTCTCTTTCAATATCGTAGGCGTTATGCCACTTTACAGCGACCGAAGACGCTTCTGTGCACCCCCAGGTTACCGTGCATAGCAGGCACACGATGAGGCTAGATTTACATCGCTTAAAAATCGCTGAAAGAGAATAAGGTAATAATTTATCGCTGGGCACCGAATAACGCCCTCCTTTAATAGTGTCGAACAAAGTATAGAGGAGGATTTTTATTAAAGGTTGTCTAAGTACGCGTTATTAAACTAATTTACTAGGCGCGGCCGCGACTAGGCGCCTAACTGAACCATTTCCACCACACAAATACGATGAGAAAGCCAAACAGATAAGCTAGCCCAATATAGCTCAGCATTCTTACCACTACATTGGGCGACGCATCATGGTGTAATTGAGTGCTAGCTACTAACTTGTGGTTAAGCCAGGCAAACATGGGGGTGGTAACAAAGGCTAGTGTCATCGCAAAACCTAGCATTGCAAGTAAGGCAGACTTGAAGAAAAGAACAATAATAAAGCTGGCAACTGCCATGAACAATAGCACAGGTGTAACTAGCGTATTTCGCGCTGCTTTTTGTTTGTTAAAAAGTAAAGCTATAGCTTCAGCCACCACACGTGCATAGCCGTCGTACACGGTTAGCGCTGAGCCAAATATACATAAAAATGCCACCAGCGCGATAAGCCAATGGGCCCACTGCCCAATAGTTGATGAATACATACTGATAAGTTGGTGAGAAAAGCCAATGCCGCTTGTACTTAATTCCGTACCACTGCCATATAAAATAAGTGCCCCCAACCCCAGAAATAAGAGAGCAAGAAGCACAGTGACTGCATACCCCAAATTAAAGTCGAACAAGGCTATTTTAGGTGTTACAGCTTGGGTAGCACATTGACGCTTTAACCATAAAGAAGTGATAGACGATATTTCTATCGGCGCAGGCATCCAGCCCATGGTTACCACTAGAAAGCCTAAGGTAGCAAGAGTCCATGGCGAAGGCTGCTCTACCGGCGCCCCCATAGCTGGCGTGTAGTTGTTAAGTGCCACTATAAATACAGCCACTGTTGCCACAACCAATATGCCCATAATGCCTTTTGCGATATTGTCTAGCCCTTCAAAATGGCCTGCCAGTAATATGAGTAAGATGAGTGCAAGCACCACGCTTGCAGATAAGGTCACGGCTATATCAAAAGGAACAGAGTACGACAACAAACTTGCCGCAAACAGTAACAAGGCAGCGGCGTTCACTACCGATGCGATAATATTTAAGCATAGGGCAATGGCTAGGTAACGCTTACCCATGACTAGATAGCCCTGCTGTAGGGTTTGTTTAGTGCTAATGGTATAGCTGACCCCCGCCCTAAAAAAGGGATATTTAAGTAGGTTAACTACTAAAATAAGTAGTGCCAATTGCCATCCAAACTTCGCGCCCGCTTGGGTAGATGCCACTAAATGGCTCCCTCCCACTGCTGCTGTCGCCATAAGTACGCCTGGGCCAAGAAGTTTTAATAGCGCAGTAAAGCGGGCAAATAATGACGTTTCAGCTGAATACAACAAGGCAACCTCTAGGTGGGCGTGACAAAATAGCCGTCAACCATATCAGGTAAATATAAATCAGGAAAGATAGTCTAGGGTTAGAAGCAAAGTTCGCGATACAGGCTGCAATTGCTTGAAGAACACAGCCTATATCACGCTTATTTGTTGAAGGTATAAGTGAGTGACACTAGCGTCTGTCGTAGTTCACTTTCTTTTGAGGGTGTTGATAGTAACCTTCTTTTAGCAATCGCTTAAAACGGGTAAGTTTGCCGTCTAGCGTTAACTCTTCTAGCCCTTTGTTGAATAAAGAGAGAATAAGCTGACTATCGCCTTCACCTTTAGGTACTAACAAATGGGTAGTCACCGTTGAAATAAAAGGTTTGATAGACATTACGTCGCGACGATCACCCGTATTGAAGTCTCGCTGCAACAAATACCAACCGGTTAACTCATCGATGGGAAACACGTCGATGCTGCCTTCTATCAACGCTTCTAAGTTGCTTTTATCGGTAGGCGCTTCAACAACGTTTTTATTGTCTTGGATATAAGCAGCCAGTTCATCATTGTAAAGGTAACCTTCTGTTACCCCCATTTTAAGGTCTTTTAAGTCACCTAACTCCGACCACGTCTCTGGGCCTTTTTCAGCATTCACATAAAACACCAAGCTTTCTGCGGTAATCGGGTTACTGTGGTAAAATTCAGCTTCCCTTGCGCGCACAAAGTTGCCGTAAGAAATGGCGTCGTACTCGCCGTTTAGCGTCGCTTCTAATGCCTCTTCCCACGGTAGAGATACAAATTCAACAACCACGCCGGTTTCCAAAAAAGCATCAGCAATGATGTGGTTAATATAACCATCGTGCTGCATATCGGTTGACGTATAAGGCGCGTACTCTGTGGTCGCTATTCGCAGTTTCATCCACGCGTGGGCAAAACTTTGCATAGGTGTTAGCGCTAATATAAATGTCGCTATAAGTAATAATCGCATGTCAAAGTCCTGTTATTCGTTTAGAAGTAAATACCAAGGTTAATATTAAGACGGTGAGTCGTTTCCTGTCGACCGCCTAAATCTAGGCCGACGCCAGGGCCGCCCGAAAACCACATATTTTTACCTTGGATACTATCTACATATACAAACAATTTATCCCAACCAAAGCTACACCCGTTTATCCATTGAGACGAATTTTTACCTTCGCTACCTTGGCCTTTTGCCACACTATACTCTGAATAACAGGTGAGCGACTCGATGTGGGTAAATTTATACGGTACCGAGTAAACTAGGTTTGCCGAGTACGTTTTACCGTCAGCTGCCGCTAAGAATGGGAAAGTAAAAGACGACAATGCGATGCGATCATCTGCTTGCCCCTCTGGCGCAGCCAAATCGTACTCATAATCGATATACTGCAATTCCACTTTTACATCACCTTGCGTATGACGCATGTGAACGGCATAGGCGCTCATATCTCCATCATCCAAGGTATCTAAATTTAAAATGTTGCCATATTGATAAGACACGCCAATATCAGTGGTAGCACCACGGATAAAGTTCGCTGAGTAATTTGCGCGTAAGTTATATTGGCCATCTTCTTTATTACGGTATTCGCCGTCGTCGGCCACGTCAAAGGAATAACGCCCAAACTCTGCCGCGTCGTTGTACTCATCATTCATGAAGTAGGCGGCTTGGAAATCCCAGTTCTCCCAATCGTGATTTATTTTAACCCCGGCATCATAGTCATCTTCGAAGCCAAGGTAGTAATTCACCGAGAACCAAAAGTTATTACTGCCGAAGGGCTGTAGACCAAACGGTGTTTGCGTAATTCCCGCGGTAATTTGTGTCTGCTCATCAAAGTGATAGGTAAGGTCGGCAAAACGAACGGTATCGAAATCGGTGTTTTCGTACCAGCGATACTCTGCTTTGTAGCTGAATTGGTCTGATTCGCCTGATACGCCAAGCTTGAACGACTCAAACTCGAACCCATCCCTAAACTCAGGTTGTTGCCAGTCTTGGTGACCGTAATTTACCCGAACGTGTCCACTCAAATTGAACGGCAGCTCGTCGGCTTTAGCGAGGCCTGCGGTGCATGTAGCCAATGAAACTAAAGAAAATGCGGATAGTAGCTTGTTCATTACTGTTCCTGTATTTAACTTTTGGCGGGAACCCTAAACGAAACCATGCCTCTAAGTAAATAGTGGGGCGTGAACGTTTAAAGCGGCTGTGCGCCAAAATAAATCCTTCAGTACTAACTATACTGTGCAAACCTTACAAAAAGATCATTTGCAGAAAATGTTCATAAATGGTGGCTTAAAATATTGCGCTCACGGAAATCGCTCAGCATTATGCTATAACGGTTAATCTCCATTTCAGCTCGGCCACCTTTTAGGTAGTATTCACATTTAATTTATTCAAAATTGTGGGCTAACACCTATTTTATGACTCAACACCTTTCTGCTATTACCTTTTTCGTTGACGACTACGACAGCGCCATTGCGTATTTCACTTCGGTTCTAAATTTCACATTAACTGAAGATAAAGTTACCGGTGAGGACGCGCGATTTGTGCTGGTAACGCCATCGAATAGCCCGGCTAGTTTGTTATTAACACAGGCGAAAAACCAAGTTGAAAGCGCGCTTATTGGCAATCAAGCGGCCGATAAAGTGTTTTTAATTTTAAAAACAAACGATTTTTGGCGAGACTTTAACGACATGCGAAACAAAGGCGTGTTGTTTTTAGAGACCCCTCGCGAAGAAGTATATGGTACGGTCGCTATCTTTAAAGATAAGTTTGGCAATAAGTGGGACTTGATCCAAACAGCGTAACATCGCTTTATACAGGTTCGACTTTCAATTTATTTTCTGCCGCTATTGCCGCTTAGTGTCTTTCTGTTTATCAGAGCAGCGGTTGTAAACTTAACAAGTAAAGGAGATGCAATACGTGCAAGCCATGAAACGTTCCATTATTGCTGATGTGGTGGCAATAGCGGCTATCGCATTGCTGATCACCATTACATTTTACTGGATTGAGGCGAGGCGGGAAGTCATTATTCTATGCGATAATTTCACGCCTGGGGTTTTGAAAAAGAGTGTAGAACGTCAGTTAGATACTGCTGAATTGCTGTTATGGGATACCACGTTTGTTGCAAATGGCAGCAAGATTGAGGCATATAGTCCACTCCACTTAGGCATAATGCAGTGCAATATTGAATTTAATAAACAAGATATTGTGGTATTTTCTTATGTGGAGTAGTCGGTCTTCGGCCAGTTAGTGCATGTCTTAACCATTTCTATGACCCAGCGTGGTGCAACGTTTACATTGGCGCAACACCTTGTTCACCCCTACGCTAAGAGTCGTAAAGACAGACTTACCCCTGGTTGTTTATCGCACTGAGTTAACTTTTCATCTCGCTGTTACCTTTGAGGTTGTAAACGTATAATTACGCCGTGTCTTCTCAACGCAAGTTTCTTCTTATGCAAAAAACAAAACACAGTGTCATCGAGGATGTTTTCGCCCTGATAAGCGCCGGCTTGTTTGTTGCTTTTGGCGTATACCTATTCCAATCTCAAGATCTAATGGTAGGTGGCGCAGCAGGATTAGCCCTGTTAGGTACTTATGCCTTCGATATGGATTTTGGCTTGCTGTTCTTTCTTATCAACTTGCCGTTTTATACATTGGCATGGACGCAAATTAGCAAGCGATTCACCATAAACACTTTTATTTCTGTCACCACGGTATCGGTGTTAACCGAACAAATACCCGCGTTTGTAGATATTAGTCACGTTAACCCCATATTCGCTGCGGTATTTGGCGGCATATTAATTGGTGTAGGTATGCTGATGATGTTCCGTCATAGCTCGAGCCTTGGCGGCGTTGGCATTATGGCGTTTTTCCTACAACAGCGATTCAATATTAGAGCGGGTACGTTCCAACTGGCGGTAGACAGCACCATATTGCTTTGTGCGCTTTTCTTTATCGCTTGGCATTTAGTCCTTATCTCTATCTTAGCCGCGTTTTGTCTTAATATGGTCATTTCTCTTAACCATAGACCAGAGCGTTATTTCCCAGTACAGGGAGAGAACAATACAAAAAAGGTGGAAGGTGAGCGCACCGAGCCTAAATCAGGAAGTGGGCTAGACAATAATTTAAACAGCGAGTTACGCGCGCAAAACGGGTAAGCGAAAGCCCGTTAGCCAACCCGCCGCAAGGTTGCGTTACTTAACGCTAAACTAACGCAAATAAAAAGCCCGGTGAGTGACACACCCACCGGGCTTTTTTGTATCTTTTATTTGTATTCCTATACGCCTACAGCAACCCTATTGCTTCTTTTGAACAGGTCTTGACGGTCGACTTACTACTCCACGATTCACTCTTGGACGAGAAAACGAAGTACGCATACAAACCTCACTTTTGAGTTGTTGCTTAGTACAGTTGGAAGTGAAGCATTCACTGCAATCCTGAATCTAAGCAACGCTAGTATAGACTCAAGACAGGGGTAAAAGTCTCATTCTTTTAATGAATAGTGCTTAATTAAAACTTATATAGTTTAGAGGGAAAGTGGCACTACGTTGAAACTTATAGATATTTTACTATACGGGGAACGCGCTGCGACACCCGTGTCATTAACTCATAGTCGATGGTATCTGCACACGCAGCGACTTCCTGGATAGGCACGTTTTGCCCCCACAGCTCGACTTCATCACCCACACTCACATTATCGATGTGGGTAACATCAATGGTGATCATATCCATTGATACCCGGCCCGCCAGAAAAGCCCGTTTTCCACGCACCATCACTGGGGTTTTGTTTTTACAATGCCTTGGATAACCGTCTGCGTAGCCAATTCCCACAGTTGCAATTTTACTCGGTTTAGATGCCACCCACCTTTGACCGTAGCCAACCCCTTCGCCCGCAGCAATGGTACGCACCGCAAGTATACTGGAGCGAAGCGTCATAGCGGGGTAAATCTCAACACCAACATTGTTAGCTGTAGATACCGCACCGCCGTATACACCTACCCCTAACCGGTTCCACGCGTTGCGGCTTGCTGGCCAATTTACGGTAGCGGGGGAATTCGCAACGCTAGTAGGTAACCCAATAGCGTCGGCTACTCGTTTAAATGCTGATAATTGCGAGGCGGTAAAGCCGTTATCCACATCATCGGCACACGCGAAATGGGTGGCGATGACCGTTTGTTCGCTAAGGAGGTGACGATATTTTTTCGTCATATCTTCAATGTCGGAAATCGCAAAGCCTAAGCGGTGCATGCCGCTATCCACTTTAAGCCAAATGTGAGGACGTTGGTTTTCTGGGCAGTTATTCAACCACTGAAGTTGTTCTTCGCAGTGCATCACCAAAATACAATTATGCTGAAACGCCATCTGACACTCTTTCGCCTGATGCGCCCCTTCTAATACGACCACGGGCGCACTTATACCTGCATCGCGAAGTGCTATGGCTTCTTCGATAATGGCTACAGCGAATTGCGACGATACATGCTGTAAAATACGCGCTACATTTACGGCTCCATGCCCGTAGGCATCGGCTTTCACTACCGCCATCGACTGGCTTGATGGCGCTATCGCGGCAAGCGCTTTAAAGTTGTGTAAAAGGGCGTCAGCGTGAATGATAGCTTGCGTTTGTCGGCTCACAGAAAAACACGTTCCTTAAATGTTTATTGTCATCGAAAGAGTAAACGGAAAGTGTACCATGAGAAACTTTAAAGGCGTGCTAGATTAATGCTGAAAAAGGCGCAATCTAACGTAAGGTTTCTTGTAAGGTAAAATACCGTTATGCTTTGGCTTCGCACAATTTTATTACTACGTTGCTTCAAGGTTTTTAATGTCTACCCACAAGCCATCTACGACTTCACCTTCTCTTTCAAACAGCACTTCAGAGCCTGCTGAGCATACTCATTCCACCGTTAATGAACTAGCGCAGTCTCTTAATAAGATTATCTCGGAAGGCAGGAATCCAGACTCGCTGAATATAGATACGCTGAGTACGGTGGGTATTTTACGCTGTATAAACAATGAAGACGCTAAAGTCGCGCAGGCGGTTGCGCAAGAAATTCCACACATCGCAAAAGCGGTAGATGCAGCCACAATAAGTATTAAAAGTGGTGGAAGGCTTATATATATAGGCGCAGGCACGAGCGGGCGGTTAGGCATATTAGATGCGGTAGAGTGTAGACCTACGTTCAGCGTCCCCGATAGTTTAGTCGTTGGCGTAATCGCAGGCGGTGAAAGCGCAATACAACACGCGGTTGAAGGCGCTGAAGATAACGTTGAAGCGGGAAAGACTGACCTACAAACGCTCGCGCTTAGTCAAAAAGATACCGTCATCGGCATTTCAGCCAGTGGACGTACTCCGTATGTAAGTGGCGCTTTAGAATATGCACGATCACTGGGCTGCTTTACCGGTTCCATTGCGTGTAGCCCCAATGCAGCCATCTTTGAGAATGCGGATACGTCAATATGCCCAATCGTTGGCCCAGAAGTATTAACCGGAAGCACCCGTATGAAGTCGGGAACCGCCCAAAAGCTTATTTTAAATATGATAAGTACGAGCACCATGATCAAACTTGGTAAGACCTATCAGAATTTAATGGTAGATGTAAATGCCACAAACGAAAAGCTTAAAGCACGTGCTCTACGAATTGTTATGCAGGCTACCGAGTGCAGTGAAGATGCCGCTTTGACAGCCCTTAGTGGGTGCGATAATAAAGCTAAAGTTGCCATTTTAATGGTATTAACGGGGCAAAATGCCGAGCAGGCCGCCGCGCAGCTAAACGCCAACGATGGCTATTTGCGTAACGCGGTAAATGAAAGCGAATAGTTAAAGTAGATTATTGCTATGAAAGTTTTCGGGTTAATCAATACGAGCATAAAGGTTAGACGTTACACGATAAGCGCATTTGTTATTGCGCTGTCCCTGCTGACCACTTTCGCTTTCCTTACCGGATGCGCGCCAGAAAACTTATCTACACATGTATATACAAGCAGTAGTAACAGTAGAGACGTCAAGCAAGAAAGGTTGCCTAACGAATATTTAAACGCCGACCAACAAGCAGTAGGGGCTGAACGCTACTCAAAGTACCTACCTTTGTTAGTTGGTAAGCGGGTTAGCTTGGTAGTGAATCAAAGTGCCTTGGTTAAGGAACATAGTTATCTACCTCCCTCGCCCACGTATTCTTCCGCAAGCGAATTTGAAAATGGTGAAGCAAATAACAGCTTAACTGCGCATTCAAATTCGATTAAAGCAAACCATCGCTACCAGCATTTACTGGACGCCTTATTACGCCGCAGTATTAACGTGGTAAGCATTATGTCACCCGAGCACGGGTTTAGAGGAAATAAAGGCGCAGGTGAAAAGGTACATAGCGATATTGATGCTAAAACGGGTTTACCTATTCACTCTCTTTACGGCAAAACCAAAAAGCCAACGCCTGCTATGCTGGAAAATATCGATGTCATTGTCTTCGATATTCAGGATGTAGGCGTACGCTTCTATACGTATTTAAGTACTTTGCACTACGTAATGGAAGCCGCCTTCGCGCGCAATATCGACGTTATCGTGCTAGATAGACCAAACCCCAACGGTCGCTATGTCGACGGCCCGGTGTTGACGTCAGAATATTCTTCTTTCATTGGTATGCACCCTATTCCCGTTCTTCACGGCATGACTTTAGGTGAACTTGCGCAAATGATTGTGGGGGAACGTTGGTTGGGTATTGATGCGAGCAGCTACAACAATGCAAAACTTACCGTTGTACCGATGGAAGACTATAAACGCTCTGCACATTATTCACTGCCGGTAGCCCCTAGCCCTAACTTGCCAAACGATTTGTCTATTAAACTATACCCGACACTGTGCTTTTTCGAAGGTACCGATGTCAGCATTGGTCGCGGCACTGATTTTCCTTTTCAGCTTATCGGTCACCCCCGTGTTAAGTTAGGTGAAACTAAAGTACCGGTAAAAGCAAATAGTGCAGCGCCCCACCCTAAGCATGAAAATTCTATGTTAAGTGCGCACGTATTTGTTAACGCTGATTATACCAAAGCTAATTTTACGAAGTCACAAAGCTTTAGCCCTGGGCTATCAATTCGAGAATATTCACCTATTACTGGTTTAGACATCACAACCTTGATAAACGCCTATTCTCGCTTTTCTGAATATAACACCACTGTAAGCAACAGTGACGGCTCAAATGAAACCTTCTTTACTCGCCCAGAATTCTTCGACAAATTGGCCGGTACCGATGCGCTAAGAATTCAAATTCAAGCAGGCATGCCCCCCGAGAAAATTCGCCAAAGTTGGCAGAAAGAGTTAGGCGAGTTCAGAGAAAAAAGAGCGGCGTATCTTCTTTATCAAGACATTGAATGACGTTCAAATTAGCTACGCTAACGCAAAGAGTTAAAGAAATCTCGCGATGGCTAACATTCGTGAGAATAGAGGGAGAAATTCAAAAAAAGCCAACTTGTAAGTAAATACTCACACAACCCCTAAAGCAATAAAAATAGACTTTAAATAAGTTAGTGAAAGCTAACCATCGTCATTTTTTGTTTCAACCAAAATAGTAAGCTCAGCTTCAGCTGTGGCTTTTTGATGCTTAAGCTCATCCCTTCTTTCACTGTCACTTTCTGCAATCTTTGCATCAATATCGGCAATTTTCTTCATCAGCGTTTCTTTACTCTTTTCTTTTTGCTCTGCCTCTTCAGCTTTGTCAAAAATAACGTCTTCAGGAGACGTTTCCTCTTGTTTAGTTTGGCTAGGGGATTTAGCTATCATCTTCAAACCATCAGGCTGAGGGCGCTGATTCATAAAGCTGGGCGACACAATTTCAATGTCAGAATTATGCAGTGCATCGAGTACGGCTTTATGCAGCCTTGAACGAGCGCTTAGCAAGCTTTTCACTTCGGTAAGTAAACCAGAAATACGATAACTTACCGAAAAATCGCCCAACCCCACCACCTGCACAAATGACTCTGACAATTTGGCATTTTCTGCCGCAATAAGCAGGTGCTTTTCGATAATACTGTGATGTATGTCGTAGCCTAAACTAATATCTACGCTAACGATTGCGCCAGAGGCGCGAGTAACCGAGACCGGCGAATTCACCATCAGCGTATTGGAAAAGGCAATAAGCTCTCTGCTTTCGGTTTGAATTTCAACATCCAGCAGACCCATTTCGGTAACGCGTCCGCTATAGCCTTCTACCTTGATAAAGTCTCCCACTTTAAATGGGCGGTTAACACGAAGTACTATTCCGGCCATCAAATTTCCCACCATGGTGGTGGAAGAAAACGCAATTACCCCTGAAATTAGTACGCCAATAAGCGCGATCACTTGATTTCGTGTGCTTTCACTTACAGGAAGGGTCATCGCAATTATAACAGCTCCAACGATAGTAAGTACCAACATTCCTACTTGGCGGGGCAGTTTTTGTTCACTGGTAAGGTGGCCCTGTTTTGCCAGCAAAAGATAATGCAGTGCAATGAGCGCACTTATCACCAAAGCGATAGCAATGAGCAAAGGAGCAAATGGAAGTAGCGCACTTAACACAGTATCAATTAGCGATACCTGTGTAGTGTCTGATAATTTTTCTGTATCCATATTTTTTCCTTTAAGGTTACCTTTCCAGGTACCCTTTAATTTACCTTTGATTTACCTTTTAAATTCACGCCTTCACAGGCTCTACTTTTGTAGTGAAAGTGAGTCTAACGAAACGGGTGAACGGCCTTTAGCAGCCATGTTTCCTAATAAAACATCAGCTAGTGCGTTCAAACTATAGCTGGTAACCTTTTGATCGTCTTTGTTTTCTTCTTTGCTACCTTGGGCGCTTACACTAATGGCATAACTGAATGTGGCAATAGCAATATCTGTCATGCTTTTAACATCTTGTGCACTATACGGCATACGTAGCGGTGCAAAAACTACGGTTTTATTTTGTGTTTTCGCAGCAGACATTATCTTTTTACTAAATGCCATCACCTCAGTTTCACGCGCGCGTCGCTTCACATGCTCAGGTAGATCAAACCCACCTAACTCATAGGTCGCGTGAAGCGGGCTAATATTACCTACTATTAAAGCTTCAGCCTGCTGTAATAGGTCCATAGCTAATTGGGTGTTAGGTAGCGCGGTTAGGGGTAAACA
Source organism: Alteromonas mediterranea DE (assembly GCF_000020585.3). NCBI lineage: Bacteria > Pseudomonadati > Pseudomonadota > Gammaproteobacteria > Alteromonadales > Alteromonadaceae > Alteromonas > Alteromonas mediterranea. The sequence continues at coordinate 628,264 of NC_011138.3, read as the reverse complement.
AGCAAACTCTAGAGGCTTATTGGTGCTTTTAGAACTAGCATGTGCAAGTGCGGCTTCAAATGCTAAACACCTCGCCGCATCCGGCATTAGCGCCAACCAGCGCGTTGATGTTATCGGTAGTTTTTCTTTTCCGAAAAGCACAGACACCGAACCTTCAGAAAGCGCTTTCTCTATTCTAATTCCTTTGTTTTTTAAACTGTTAGGGTTATTAGTCAATGCATTGTCGTTTGCTTCATCAAGCCACCAGACCTTCGGCTTGGAAATAAAACCATCTAGCGTAAACCGTTGTTTTGCTTCGATAATACGATTATATGAAGATACCAAGAAAGCGCTTTCTGATGATGTATCTAATGCGCTATCTGCGAGTTTTACTGCTACATTGTCGAGAAGCTTTACAAACGCATTTATATCCGTTTTATTTCTTATAGTGAAAGGCATAAGCGCAATATCCGCGCCCGCACTAAATGCGCGAACTAAAGCCTCTTCGTGCGAGAAGAACTGTGTAATACCCGCCATATCTAGAGCGTCAGTAACAATTAGACCTTTATACCCCAGTTGCTTGCGAAGCAAGTTGGTTAATATCTTCTTCGACAAAGTCGCTGGAACTATTTGTCGCTTTCCGTTCTTGTCTGTAATTTTGGTATCGTCTAACGATGGATACTGAATGTGTGCACTCATTACCATGGCCGGCGGTGTGGCACTTCTAATAATATTAGAAAACGGCAGAATATCACCCGTCATTGCTTGTGCTCGGGTATGACTTACCAGTGGAAGACCGCTGTGACTATCCACATGCGTGTCGCCATGACCTGGAAAATGCTTAATTGCACTTATCACGCCCGTCCCCTGCATTGCTTCAACAAACGTTTGGCCCAGCGCAGCAACCTGCTCTGGATGTTCTGAAAAACTGCGCACGTTTATAACCGGGTTTTTCGGCTCGCTGTTTATATCAACTGATGGGGCAAAGTTGGTGTTAATACCAAGGGGTAAGAGCGTTTTACCGATGTGGCGAGCCACGCGTTGCGCAAAAGTACTGCCATGTTGATGAAACGTCGCACCAATTGCCATATTACCGGCAAATGGCGCTAACATGTCTGAGGGCAGGCGCGCTACCCTACCGCCCTCTTGATCGATAGCGATAAATAATGGTTGCTTGCCCACTTTCAACATATGCTGCTGCATAGTGTAATTTAGCGTTATCAACTGCTCGGTATTTTCAATGTTTTCTGAAAACAGAATCACGCCACCAATGTTGTGACCACTTAATAGTGCCAGCAAACTTGCAGGGATTTTCGTCATTGGTGTGCGGCATTGCGATGATGGTGTGTCGTCTTCGCAGAAATAGCGAAAATCTAAAATGATCTTTTGGCCCAGCATGGCCTTGATGGTGCTAAGACTATCTGCGTTTTGCTGTATACCGCCTTGTGCGCCCCCTTTTTGAATAGAGGAACTCTTACCTGTGGTTAAGTTGACCGGGGCGTTAGCACTTAAGGGCTGAGCAGAAGTTATACCCGCTAAAAAAGTAATCGCTAAAAAGCCTAGGGCTATACGTATTTCCCCCATAACAGAGACGTGTTTTTTACAAATAACTTGCTGGAATAACAATGTTTATCTAATCCTTGGAAACACAAAGCACAATACGGTACGCTAGCATAAATGAGAGAAGCTTGTTCGCCAACATAGAACTTGCAAACCACACCCTCTCTTACGCAACGTAGACATACCCGTTTAGGCACACATAAATTTAAGTTTGGAAAGAAGTATGGATTGGATGTCAGTCATCCCCCCTCTTGTGGCTATTGCCGTCGTTTTTTGGAAAAAAGAAGTCATCTTAGCATTGGCGCTGGCCGTACTGTCTGCTGAAGCCTTGATTCTGGTAAATGCTGATATCGCAACCAGCTACATGGCCCCTATTAATGCCATAGAGCGTGTGGTTGATACCGCGGCGAGTCCAGGCAACACTCGCGTACTTATTTTTTCGGTTTTAGTGGGCGCGTTACTGGCGTTTATTCGCGACTCAGGAGGGGTAACAGCTACGGTTAACTACCTCGTAAATAAAGGGGTGGCGAAAAGCCGCAAACAAGTGGGCGGTTTAACCATGTTTACTGGTATTGCCGTCTTTATAGAGTCGAACCTCAGCGTGCTTACCGCAGGTATTTTTGCTAGAGGCTTGTTTGATCGGTTTGGTATGAGTCGCGCACGCCTAGCTTATATTATTGACTCTACAAGTGCTCCCGTCTGTATTTTAATTCTGCTGAATGGCTGGGGCGCTTTCATATTAAGCCTGCTTGACGCTTACGAATTACCTGGCTCTTCTGCATCTATCTTATGGGGCAGCGTATTTTTTAACTTTTACGCTATTTTCACCTTGCTCATTGTGGCTTACACCATATCAGCCGACAAAGTGCACGGCCCTATGATTGAAGAAGAAAAAGCACTCTCTCAGGTTGAAGTAAACCAAACAACGGAGCCGGCGACTAAAGCCCGCTTTATGTTAGTGCCTTTAGTAATAATGGTGCTAAGTATGATTGGGTTTATGTTTTGGACAGGGAACGGCGTGTTATCTGAAGGCAGCGGCAGTAAATCAGTACTCTATGCTACAGCGCTTGCAACCGCTATTGCCTACGGACTACTTTTATTGCACAAGCGTTTCACCCATAAAGAAGCGGTAGAAATCGGTTTTAAGGGGATGGGTGAACTACTTCCCCTTGTCACCATAGTGTTATTGTCGTTAACGTTAGGCAACAGCCTTAAGGTACTAGGTACGGGTGTGTTTGTTGCGGGTATTGTGGGTGAGTATCTTCCGTTAATGCTAGTTGTTCCCATGCTATTTATTGCGGGCGCAATTATGTCGTTTACCACAGGAACCTCATGGGGCACGTTTGCTATTCTTATTCCTATTGGCGTACCACTTATTCAAAGTTTAGGCTTACCGCCTTCTTTGGTAATTGGCGCTATTTTGGGGGGTGGGATCTTTGGCGATCACTGTTCACCTATTTCAGATACCACTGCCGTCTCGTCACTTGCCGCAGGTACAGATGTGCTCACCCACGTTAAGACCCAGTTTCCCTATGCACTGTTTGCAGGTGCCCTTACGCTTATTGCCTATTTTATAGCAAGTTTAGTCATGCTGGGTTAGTGGGCTTATACCCAGAATGTGAAAAGCGAGTTTGTAGCAAGGAGTTTTCAAATGATAAAACGGATAATGATTTTAGCGGTTATTTCAGTGATGGTGGCGTGCTCAAACGCTCCTAGCACCATTATTGATAACGCCAACAATACAGACGTAGGTCTTAGCCAACCTGCGGTGGCCATGCCAGACAGCTATAGTGCCGACGCCGCTATGCAGGTGCTTAAAGAGGGCGGAAATGCAATAGATGCCGCTATTACGGCGCAATTTGTTTTAGCCGTGACCCTGCCAGAAGCCGGTAACGTTGGCGGCGGTGGCTTTATGACCATCAAGTTTGAAGACAGCACCGACTTTCTCGACTATCGTGAAATGGCCCCGAAAAGCGCCCATCGCGATATGTATTTAGACCAAGCAGGTAACGTAAAGCCTTATGAATCCTTATTTGGCGCGAAAGCATCAGGTATTCCCGGTACTGTCGCTGGTATGTGGGCAGCACATAAGAAGTACGGCACTTTAGACTGGGAGCGTCTTGTTGCCCCTGCGGTAGACCTTGCCGAGAACGGGTTTGTAGTACACGAAAAGTTAGCCAATAACATTGCGCGCTATATTTCACGAACCCAGGAGAAAGGCATTAAAAGTAACTTCAGTGATTATTTCTCAGAAGCCAAAGCAGGCACCACGTTTAAGCAGCCTGAACTAGCTGAAACCCTAAAAGCGATTCAACAGCAGGGTAAAGATGGGTTCTACAAAGGCGAAGTCGCCACGCATATTGTCGATTTTATGCAACAAAATGGCGGCCTTATTACCCATGATGACTTGCAAGCCTACAAAGCGGTGTGGCGTAAGCCCCTTCAGCTGACTTGGCAGGGTTATGAGTTAATTACTGCACCGCCGCCAAGTTCAGGGGGCGTGGCTGTAGCACAATGGATTGGCATGCTTGAAGCCTATGATGCAACCCACGATTTACCTGCGCAAAACAGCACTGAATATATTCACGTTATGTCTGAAATAGGCAAGCGTGTATTTGCCGATCGCGCTGAATACATGGGCGACCCTGACTTTGTTAGTGTTCCGGTAAAAGCGCTCACAGACGCTAACTACATTAATGAACGCGCAGCAGATATTCAGCCTGCCAGCATTTCTGATACCCCAAGCATTAAGCCGGGCTTGAAAGAGAGCGAAGATACTACCCACTTCTCGATTATGGACAGATGGGGCAACGCCGTTGCCAATACCACAACCATCAACCTTACTTTTGGTAGTGGTCTTGTTGTAACTGGCGCCGGCTTCTTGTTGAACGATGAAATGGATGACTTTAGCGCAAAGCCTGGTGTGCCTAATTTCTTCGGCGCCGTAGGCGGAGAAGCGAATGCCATTGAACCCTACAAGCGCATGCTTTCTTCTATGACCCCTACACTTGTGACCAAAGGCGACCAGGTCGTGCTTGTTACAGGCTCTCCAGGTGGTACCACCATTATATCGTCAGTTGCTCAATCGCTATTGAATGCCCTGCTTTACGATATGAGCGCCGAAGAAGCCGTGAATTCACCGCGTTTTCACCACCAGCTATTACCGAAAGATACCATTCGTATGCACAACGGGTTTACCGAAGCTACGGTGAACGAGCTTAAAGCCATGGGCTATACCATTGATAACCGACGCTTTGGTGATGTGCATTTAATTAAACGCACTAAAGAGGGTGTGGAAGCCGCGTCTGAAAAAAGTGGCCGGGGTAAAAGCATCGTACAGCCCTACTAAAGCGTCTGGCTTTACACAGAAAAGGCGCTAACCGCCTTTTCTCTTAGCTAACACGTCACCTACTTACCCATTAAAGCAAGAGTTCACCGTTAATGGGTACGTATCGAGTTGCTACCTTTTGAATGCTTTCAGCCGTTAATGCGGGAACACCGTACACAGTTACGGTTTTCCCTTTTTCTTTAAGCGCGTTTACCAGAATATCGAAATCACCGTCACCTGACACCAGAATGATTTCATCAACCTGACTGGCGTGTTCTAGCGCATCTACCGTAATACCTACATCCCAGTCGCCTTTCGCCGAGCCGTCAGCGCGCTGAATAAAAGGCTTTAACTTTACCTCAAACCCAATAGCGCGAAGTATGTTTTGAAATTCACGCTGCTTGCTGTCGCCCTTGTCGATGGCGTAGGCAAAGGCATGTTCTATATCTAGGTTATAGCTAAGTTCGCGCCAAAACCGGTTGTAATTAAAGTTGCGTTTATAGGCCTGACGGCAGGTGTAGTAGACGTTTTGTACATCTACCAGCAATAATGCTTTTTTCAAAAGATTCTCATGATATTTTGTTAGTGGCAAAGAGCTGATTGATATCAGCAAAGGCTTTGAACTCTAAGGCGTTGCCGAAGGGGTCTTTAAAAAACATAGTGGCCTGTTCGCCCGGCTTTCCTTTAAAGCGAATATAGGGCGCAATAACAAACTCAGTGTTTGCTGTTTCTAATTTATTTGCCAGTGCTTGCCAATCACTCATGGTTAAAACAACGCCAAAATGCGGCACGGGCACGGCATGGTCATCTACCCCATTATACGAAGGCGGTGACGGCATGACCTCTACGCAGTGCGTCACTAGTTGATGACCGAAGAAATTCCAGTCTATCCACTGGCTATCACTGCGGCCCTTTTCACAACCTAGCAACTCACCGTAGAACGCTTCTGCATCGGTTAAATTAGTGACCGGTATGGCAAGATGAAAGGGCTGGACCATGAAAACTCCTGTTATAAAAACTTCTTAAGCAACGATAGCTTAAACTTTGAAAACGGCGCATACCTAAAGAACACGTCTAACGCAAAAGAACGCTTCATTATGGTTTTGATATGGCTAAATGTATCAAACCCTGCTTGACCATGGTAGCTTCCCATGCCGCTATTACCCACACCACCAAACGGTAACTCGGGGTTAGTCATAAACAGCATAGTGTCGTTAGTACATACACTACCAGAACTGGTTTTACTGATGATGTTATCTAGTACACTGTCTTTGTCGCTAAAGGCATAAAGCGCGAGTGGCTTGGGCCTACTGTTAACAAGCTTAATGCCCGCGTCCATGTTATCTACCGTGATGATAGGCAGAATTGGGCCAAAGATTTCTTCTTTCATCAACGGGCTATCAAGCGATGGCTCTAGTACAAGGGTGGGCGCCATCGCAGGGCGCGCTTCATCTAGCTCGCCGCCATACACCACGTTTACATTTTCAAGATAGCTCTCTAGGCGCTTTAAGTGACGATGATTTATTATATTGCCGTAATCTCGTGACAATAGCGGCTTTTTGCCATATTGCTTTTTAAGCTCTTTTTTAACCGCTTCAATAAACTTTTGCTCAAAGTCTTTTTCTACAATGACATAGTCAGGGGCAATACAGGTTTGCCCCGCATTCATCCATTTACCCCACACTAAACGACGCGCCGTAACCGTAAGGTTAGTATCTTTATCCACAAAACATGGGCTTTTACCGCCAAGCTCTAATGTAACGGGAGTGAGGTGCCTAGCTGCAGCATTCATCACTATTTTTCCTACGGCTTCGCCACCGGTGTAGAAAATATGATCCCATTTACACGCAAGCAGCGCCGTGGCTTCGTCTTTACCGCCTTCAATAACCGCTACACATGAAGTATCCATATATTGAGGAATAAGTTTAGCCACCAGCGACGAGGTTTCTTCAGCCAGTTCGGAAGGTTTTAATACCGCACAGTTACCCGCTGCAATAGCGGCGATATAAGGGGCAAGTAATAGCTGTAGTGGATAGTTCCACGCCCCTATAATAAGCACAGTACCAAGGGGCTCAGGCTTTCGAAAGCTCTTACCCGGCCATGCCACCATGGGTGTAGACACCTTGCGAGGCTTGGCCCATTTGCCCAAGTGCTTAAGCGTATGCTTAATATCAGAAAGCAGGAAACCTTGTTCAGCCACCATAGCTTCGGTCTTACATTTGCCCAAGTCGTTTTTAAGGGCCTGTAAGATGTCGTGCTGATTGTCTTTCAGTAAATTTTCTAATGCCTTTAACTGGCTTTTACGCCACTCAAGGGACTGGGTTTTCCCTGTATCGAAACTGTCGTTAAGTTTGTGAACAACGTCAACAAAGCATACGCTTGATTCAACGGCGTGAAGAGAAGGTCTATTTGGCATAAGAAGGCTCCAATAGCGTAACCCACGTAAGATTGATTCACATATCAAACTCTTTCGCAGGAATAGCAGCGTATTTATTAACTGATACTATCTTATATTAATAGGGATGTTCGCGAGCAACGCAACAAAATTGTTAATTAATGTTTAATGCGAAAGTGCACAACGCGCAATAAGACACATGCACATTCATATCTCTATATATAAAGTGCAGGCGCCGAACACATACGCGAAGTGATAGGAATAGCGAATAGGAAAGCGCAAAAGAAGCAGCCAAGAGAATCAAAAAAGCCCAGTGAACACTGGGCTTTTAAAGGTATTACGATGGCGCTATTACGCGTCGTATGGGCTACGTAAAACGATAGTTTCGTTTCTATCAGGGCCTGTCGAAACGATATCAACTGGCACACCTGTTAGCTCTTCAAGACGCTTGATGTAGTTTTTCGCTGCTTGTGGAAGCCCTTCAAACTCAGTTACACCAAAGGTGTTGTCTGTCCAGCCCGGCATTTCTTCATAAACTGGCGTTACTTTATCGTAACCGTCGGCGGCCATTGGAGGCACGTCTTTCACGTTACCATCTGCGTCTTTGTAGCCAACACAAATTTGAAGGCTTTCAAGGCCGTCTAGCACGTCAAGCTTAGTTAGGCAGAACCCGGTGATAGAGTTTATTTGTACTGCACGCTTCATTGCGACTGCATCGAACCAACCAGTACGGCGTTTACGGCCTGTGGTTGCGCCAAACTCGTGACCTTTAACACCTAAATGTTGACCTACTTCACAATCAAGCTCAGTGGGGAAAGGACCTGAGCCCACACGTGTGGTGTAGGCTTTAACAATACCTAATACGTAATCTAGCTTAAGTGGGCCGAAGCCTGCACCTGTTGCTACGCCACCCACGGTAGTATTTGAAGACGTCACATAAGGATACGTACCGTGATCGATGTCTAGCAGCGTACCTTGTGCACCTTCAAACATAATTGGAAGGCCAGCTTTATGCGCTTTATCTAGCTCGTCGGTGACATCAACCACCATGGCTTTAAGAATGTCAGCAACTTCCATCGCACCGTTTAAGGTTTCTTCGAAGTCTACAGCTTCTTCGCCATAGTATTGCGTAAGCGTGAAGTTATGTACGTCTAGTACTTCTTTTAGCTTGGCTGCGAAGTCTTCCGCGTTAAATAAGTCGCCAACACGCAAACCGCGACGGGCTACTTTATCTTCATATGCCGGGCCGATACCACGACCGGTCGTACCAATTGCTTTTGCGCCACGGGCTTTTTCGCGCGCTACGTCTAGTGCAATGTGATAAGGAAGAATAAGCGGACAAGCTTCACTAATCTTTAATCGCTCGCGCACAGGAACGCCACGCTCTTCAAGCATAGTCATTTCTTTCATTAGTGCGTCAGGGCTAAGCACAACACCGTTACCAATAATACAGGTAACATTATCGCGTAGGATGCCTGATGGGATTAAGTGAAGTACGGTTTTTTCACCGTCGATTACTAGAGTGTGACCTGCATTGTGCCCGCCTTGGTAGCGAACAACATATTTTGCGCGATCAGTGAGTAGGTCTACGACCTTGCCTTTACCCTCGTCACCCCATTGAGTGCCGAGTACCACAACGTTCTTTGCCATGAATCATATGTGTAAGAAAATTAGGCGGGGATTCTACAAAATTATAGGGCTAGGATCACCCCTTTTCTCGAACAAAAATGCGACTATTTAAATTTTATTTTTGATACGTACACTAGGTTTTATAACATGCAGTAAACGTAATCTAATGCTACTTGGTGTTTAACGTAATTCAAAAAGCAGTCTAAAATGCTAATTTATAAAGCATTCCATTTACAGTGCTACTGAAAACCTGAACAAACGGTCTATCAATTGCCTCTATTATTTTCAGCAAAATACCCGCTTACCGCCACGTTACGCAGCGGCCATTTAGCTAAAATAAAACAGCAGTAACGCGCCAATGATGACCAGCGCACCTCCAATTTGGCGAAGTTGATTACTTGGTTGCTGGCTTATTTGCAGTAAATAGTTGCGCCATTTGTTAGGAAAAAGAAGTGGGCCGATTCCCTCAATTATTAACACTAATGCAAAAGCGGGTAAAAGCCACTCCATGAAGCAATCCTCTATTGTGTGTGAGCAAAGTTTTTATGCCATTTTTGATAGGGCGGACAAATCGATATAGTCGCTAGTGTGGTAAAGGCCAAAGCCAAACCGTAAACGGTTACCGCGATAGTCGGTAAGAATATCGTTAGCTTTAAGCGTTAATGCCAGCGCCTTTGTAATGTTAGCGTCATCGAGTTCAAAAGTAAGAAAATGTCCCCTGTTAGATGCATCGCTAACGGCTAAATGCTGCTCGTTAAGCAACGGGTGATTACACGCTGCAAGTTTATCTAAAAACGCACGCTGCATTGCCATCACATAGGTGTCAATTGTCTCAACGCTGATATCGTTTTCTTCAAACATGCGAAGCACGGCTCTCAGCCTATATAATGACGTGAAGTCCATGGTTGCGCCGGCGAAACGCATTCCATCTACACTGTACTGCACGCTTTCTTGCCCCCCAGTGTTACGAGGCTTGTCCAGTTCACCAAACTCAGCGAACCAGCCTGTGTAAACGGGCCTTAAATTACACACAATAGGCACATGAGCAAAGCAGGCGCCTTCTCCCGCCTGTGCATACTTATAACTGCCGGACAAATAAAAGGCACGATGCGCGATGTCAGCCAAGTCAGTAGGCTTCGCCATGAAGCCATGGTAGCCATCGACCACTATGATGGTGTTGTCATTTAAAACGCTATTCACAATGCCTGAAACATCATCCACCACATATCCAGAGTTAAAGAAAACCTGACTAAAAAAGACAATTTCGGGATTGTGCTCGGCTATGGCAGCTTTAAAGCGTGAAGTAAACGTAGCATAAGGTTTAGTCGGAACCGTCACTAACTCTATCAAACCTTGCTCTTGCATTCGGCTAGCTTGACGTTGAAAGCTGTGAAATTCACTGTCTGTTGAGACCACTTTGTATGGAGTACGACTATCAATACAACTCATTATTCGATAGAGCAACTCGTGCGTATTGGGCGCAAATACAATTTGCTGAGGCGCGCCGGTATTAAGAATACGACTTATGCGCTGCTGCAATTCTGGCACTAGAGTTTCAAAAAAATATCCCCACTTTGCATCTACGTATTTAGCGCTATCATCCCAGTACGCTAGCATTGCGTCGCGTGTGCAGTCAGGCCAAAAATAATGACTGTGACAAGCATAATGTTGTTTGTTTTTGTTCGCGTTAAGAAAACCTGAGTAAAATTGCTGATATGCCATGGTCATTACCACTGTGAAAACCGTATCAAATATAAAAGTCGACTAAACACTATCAAACTTCTGCTTTTTACGCATGAATCTAGCAGCGGGCCATCACATTTATTTACAAATTAAGTGTAAATACTTTTGCCCAATTTAGTGTGCTTAGTGGTATTTCTTATAGCTGCCGACCGGGTGCAAATTTAAATAACTCTGCTATAACCTTATAAGTAGATGTCGTTTTTTGAGAGAGTAGATATCCTCGACACCACCAAGACAAACATAAAAGGTATTTTATGCGTTTCCCTAAATACGGAAATTACTCGCTGGACATTTCAGGTAATGTGCTTGAAGTGTTTGCGACAGGCGCGTGGAACTTGAAAACCACCGAGTTCTTCATCGAAGAAATGCACGACCTTATCGGTAGCTTCAATGGCGAACCGTGGGCAGCCTTGATGGACGGACGACGCTGGGTTCTCTCAACCATTGAATGCCAAACCCGTTTAGCGGATTCAATCAAAGTAAATATTGAACACGGTTTAACCCGCTCTGCGTATGTTTTAGATAGCGGAATGGTAAAACGCGCCCAGTTAGAGCGAACCCATCCTTCTAGGGCTCGCGATTTTAAAGGGAAAAACTATGAGCGCGAATACTTTCGAAAGTACTTTGAAGCGCTTAATTGGCTACATAAAGAAGGGTTTTCCCCTATTACCAACACCTAGTTCTTTTCACGTCGCCAGTTGCGCATTCAATAGCTGTAAGCATTAGTAAGTCTATTTAGTAAAGCAGGCTATATACTTTTCGGCGATACTCGGATTTAAGCGGATCACCATCTGCTAACGCATTCATCATATCCATCATTAGCTTTCTAGCGTCACCAAACCCTAACTCTGTTTTTAATACGCTATAAAGCAGCGCTAGCGCGTCTTGTGCTTTATTCGCTTGCTGTAGCTGTATCGCTAAATCAATTTTAAGCTGAAGATCGTCAGGGTTTGCTTCAACAGCAGCTTGAAGCTGTCTAATTTCAGGCGTATCTGCCGCTTGCTCTGCAAGTTCAATTTTACCCGCTAAGCTTTTATACCGTGAATCCTGGTCAACAAGTTTAATATCCTCAAGCAGTGCTTTTGCTGTATCAATTGACCCCGTTTCAATGTAGCAGTCAATAAGCATGTACTTGGCGTTTACATTGTCAGGATTAAGAGAAAGTGCCTCTTTCGCTGCTGGCAATGCTTCGGCGTACTCTCCCTGCTGAATAGCTTTCCCTGCTGTAGCGAGAAGCTCGTCTTCAGGGTTAGGCAGATACTTTGTTAGCATCTCTCGAATTTGCTGCTCAGGCTGCACTCCAGCAAAGCCATCTACTGGCTGACCATTTTGTACTACCATCACTGTAGGCAAGCTTCTGATACCAAATTGCGCCGCTACTTCTTGCTGCGCTTCACAGTCAACTTTCGCCAATATTAGATGCTGGCTGTATTCACCGGCCAGTTTTTCCAAAATAGGCATTAAATCTTTGCACGACTCACACCAGTCAGCCCAAAAATCAATGAGTACCAGCTTCTCTTGAGAAGCCTCTACTATGATTTGCTGAAAGTTTTCTACCGTAATATCAACAATAGTTGCTTGGCTATTTGCAACGAGATTTTCCATAACGCAGGCCTTTAATTTCTTGTATTGTGAGGAATATGGGGCAGTCGAGCTAAAATTACAAGGTTAGTAGTCAGTGAATAAGACTGACTGTGACAGAATAGAAACATCGCATTGTCGTTTTAGCGACAATTAATACCCCTACAAAATGTTAACCTAATGTAAAATTAACATATCACATCCTTTCCGTGAGGGGTTTATGACGACTCAAACCAGCGAAAACACGCATTTCACTTCATTTAAAGCGTTTTACCCTTTTTATTTAAACGAACATAAAGATGGAACTTGCCGCACCTTACATTTTATTGGCTCATGGCTGGTCATTGGTGTGATTGCTTTGGCAATTTATACCGCTAACTGGCCACTTTTATGGTTTATACCTGTTATAGGTTACGGCTTTGCTTGGGTCGGTCACTTCTTTTTTGAAAAAAACCGCCCCGCTACGTTCAAGCACCCACTTTACAGCTTGATGGGCGACTGGGTGATGTTTAAAGACATCTTAACTGGAAAAATCAGTTTGAAGGGCGAGTAAGTCAAAAGCGTAAATTTCGCTTTAACATGTAAATAGGAAGCTTTACCGCACATACTTTACATATAAGAAACGAAAGCGATATGGTTAGTCGCGTACCCTGTTGAAGGGCAATGCCATTAATTCAATAATTAAGTGTAACAGATACCTAACCTATCGCGCCCCGCGCAACAACAATAATAAAGGAACCGTCATGTTTGCGTCACGTTTCTCCACTCGCCCTTTTCGCAAAGGCCTGGTGGTAACCTCAACAGCATTATCTTTCCTCTTTTTGGGTGTTAGCCAAGCTAATGCACTACAAGGGTCTCAACCCGATACCCATACTTCACCGGCTAATGCACTCACCTACGACGATACATTCAACCTAGAGTTTGTCGCCAGCCCGCAGTTTATCGATAAAGAAACCGTGGTTTATTCGCGCCAGAGCATGGATATTATGACCGATAGTCGGCAGAGCAGACTGTGGCAAGTAAACATAAAAACAGGTGAACACCGCCCGTTTATCGCTTTAGACGAAAACCTTTCCCAAGCCACGCTATCGCCAAATGGAAAAATGGTGGCGTATACCAAATCGGTAAACGGTCGTGCTCAGCTACATCTTTATTATTTAGATACCATGCAGTCGGTGCGCTTAACTAACACCAGTGAAACGCCTCGTCAGTTGACCTGGTCGCATGACAGTGAAGCCCTAGCCTTTACGTTATTTACTGAAGAAAAACAAAAGCCGTTATTTAGCGCGATGCCGAGCAAGCCAAAGGGCGCAAAGTGGGCAGACAACGCTAAGTATATTGATAGCGTTCAATACCGTGGCGATGGCAGAGGCTATTTGCGCGAAGGCTTCGACCAAATCTATGTGCTGCCTGTTGATGGTGGTACACCGCGCCAGTTGACCAAAGGCCACTTTCCTAGCGGCGGTACCCTTTCTTTTTCTAAAGACAATGATTGGATTTACTTTGCCTCACCTCAGCGCGAAGACTATGCGCTGAACCCACTGTTTAGCGATATATACAAGGTCAACGTTAGCTCTGGAGTGGTTGAACAGGTTACCGATATAGCGGGCCCTGAAAGTAGACCTACGTTAAGCCCAAATGGTAAATATTTAGCTTTTACCCAACTAAATGATAGAAAGCTTTCTTATCAAAACGGTGACCTTTTGGTACTTGAACTAGAAAGCGGTGAAATAACGCGCCTTACTTCATCTTTAGATAGAAGCTTGGGCAAGTTTGTGTGGCGTAAAGACAGCCGAGGGCTGATGTTTTCATACCTTGATCATGGCGAAACCAAGCTGGCAACGGTGAACTTAACAGGAAAGGTTAAGAAGCTAGAGGTTACCCTTGGTGGGCAAGCGTTTGGCCGCCCTTATACCTCTGGCGACTTCGCCCTAAGCGAAAAAGGCGATATCGTATTTACCACAGCAGCGCGTACCATGCCTGGCGACTTAGCACTTTATCGAAAAGGGAAAAGCGCCTCAAAACTTACCGACTTGAACAGTGACGCCTTGGGTCATAAGGCGCTTGCGCAGGTGCAAGACCTCACCGTAGCTTCAAGTGTTGATGAGCGCCCTATTGACGCATGGATGGCCTTACCCCCCGGCTTTGATAGTAGTAAAAAGTATCCGCTTATTTTAGAAATTCACGGCGGACCGCATGCCGCATATGGCCCTCATTTTGCGATGGAAATCCAGCTTATGGCAGCGCAGGGTTACGTGGTTGTTTGGTCGAACCCAAGGGGCAGCAGCTCTTACGGTGAAGACTTTGGGAACCTTATTCACCATAACTATCCCTCGGAAGACTTTAACGACCTTATGGACGTCGTCGATGCAGTCGTTGATAAAGGCTTTGTGGATGCTAACAATCTATTTATTACCGGTGGCTCTGGTGGCGGTGTGCTAACAGCCTGGTCTATTGGTAAAACCGACCGTTTCAGCGCTGCCGTAGTGGCTAAACCCGTTATCAATTGGGTGAGCTTTGCACTCACCGCTGACGCGTACCCGTTTTTCAGTCAATACTGGATGGCGGATATGCCGTGGAATATCGCTGATAAACTTTGGAAACGCAGCCCATTAAGCTTAGTGGGTAATGTCACTACCCCAACTATGCTACTGACCGGCGAAGCCGATTATCGAACGCCGATAAGTGAGTCGGAACAGTATTATCAGGCGTTGAAACTGCAGGGTATAGATGCGGCAATGGTACGTATACCTGGTGCATCCCACGGTATTGCTAGCCGTCCGTCTCGTTTAATACAAAAAGTAGGAAATATAATGGCGTGGTTTGAACGCTATAAAAAAGATGAGGGTGGTAAATAGTGCATTCACCATTTAAAGGCGCCTAAGGGCGCCTTTATTGGTTTCGGTATAAAGCTACTTAGTGAGCTTCAACACTTTGCCATTTGGTGCGTCGGTTAACAGGTAAATAGCACCTTCAGGGCCAACTTCCACATCGCGAATACGTGCGCCGTTGTCGCGCAGATATTCAAACTGCTCGCCCGGCTTACCGTCTGCTACGTGAATGCGGCGAAGGTGAGTGAACTTCAAAGAACCAACCAGCACATCACCATTCCACTCTTTAAACATATCGCCTTGGTAGAAAGTTAATCCACTTGGCGCTATGGATGGGTCCCAATATACCCAAGGCTGCTTCATGCCGTCCATATGCGTTTTATCACTAATGATGTCACCGCTGTAGTCAATGCCATAGGTAATTTCAGGCCAGCCGTAGTTCGCGCCATTTTCCAATATATTAATTTCGTCACCGCCTTTCGGACCGTGCTCCATTGCCCATACAGCACCGGTGTCAGGGTGAATTGTTACGCCTTGGATATTGCGGTGACCATAGCTAAATACTTCTGGTGCGTTGCCGTCAGTGAACGGGTTATCCTTTACCGCGCTGCCATCGCGATTAATGCGCACGACTTTGCCAAAGTGGTTATCCGTATTCTGCGCTTCCTTCATGTATTTGTAGCGATCGCCCATAGCAACGTATAGGTACTTATTGGCATCAAATTCTAGGCGACAACCAAAGTGAAATCCGTTATCAACAATAGAATCGGCGCTAAATATCACGTTGACATCTTCTAGCCCGGTATTCGTTAACGTGGCTTTTGCCACACTACTGCTGCTACCTGTTTTACCTTCTACATCACTGGCTTTGCTGAAACAAAAGTAAATGGTGTTGTTGCTAGCAAAATCAGGGTCGATAGTGATATCAAGCATGCCGCCTTGATTTTGCGCTACTACCCTGGGCACGTTCGCTAACCGTCCTGACAACTTCCCGTCTTTTGTCAGTCGCTGAATACCCCCTGCGCGCTCTGTGACCAACATGTCGCCATTAGGCAGAAAGGTCATCCCCCAGGGGTGTTCTAGCCCTTCAGCAAGGGTGGTTACCGTAATATTTTCGTCGGTGATACCGTGCTCATGGCCTTCGTGAGCAAAAAGAGACTGGCTTGCAGATAGTGCTAATGCAAAGGTAATAGAGCGGGTTAACGTGCTCGTTAGATTGCGCTTTAATACCGCGCTAATTGATGATTTCATCGCTGGGGCCTCGGTGTTTATTCGGTTTTTATTTTTAGCGTGCGTTTCTGTTTAGCGGCCTAGTATACAAAAAAGGGCACAGCGCTGCTGTACCCTTTGTGTTATATCCACGCTTTCATGCGATTAAGCAAGAAATAAGCGTATAAACCCGATTAACTACGATCGAAAATTACTTTTTACGTTATTTCGGCAGTGTCGCGCGAAGCATCCAAGCTGTTTTTTCATGCACTCGCATGCGGTCGCCAATTAAAGCAGCTGATGACTCATCGTCTGCGTCCTGTGCTAGCTTTAATGACTCGCGACAGGTTTTTACAACTTGCTCGTGGGCATGTGTAAGTAAGCGAACCATTTCAGTTGCTTCTGGTACACCTTCTACTTCTTCAATTGAGCTAAGCTCTGAAAAAGACTTATACGTACCTGGTGCAGAAACACCTAAAGTACGAATACGCTCTGCAATTTCATCCACGGCTTCAGCAAGCTCAGTATAATGCTCTTCAAACATTAGGTGTAATTCACGGAACTGAGGACCTTCTACGTTCCAGTGAAAGTTATGCGTTTGCAAGTATAAGGTGTAAGAATCAGCCAATAACTTCTTAAGGCCTTCTGCTACTGCGTTACGATCGCTCTCAGAAATACCAATATCAATCTTGCTCATGTCACACTCCTTTTCGTTAAAACCTTTTTAGGTTTTGAATTGGCCAGTTCGTTGACCGTACAATATTTGAACCTAAACAATATAACTTAATAGTACTACAGAAATTTTGATTTAGATTAACGGTTTAGTTAATTGTGCTCATCGCAATTATCGATGAGTAACTCGCCCTCTATATCGACGGCTTTATTAATGATGGTGGTGATGCCCTTTTGCTTCGTCTTTTTTGACGGGTAATACCAGCTTGAGTTCACTCCCATTATCAAACGATAACGTGATGGGAATATTACTTCCTTCTGCCAATCCCTTTGTTAACCCTAGTAGCATTATGTGGTTTCCGCCTGATTTAAACGCCACCATTTCACCGGGCTTGATTTTTACACCTTCCGTTAGCTCGCGCATTTTCATCATGTCGCCTTCCATAACGGTCGTGTGAATTTGCGCTTCGTCTGCGACCTCTTTAGCCACCGACACTGAAACAAGGGTTTTGTCGCTGTCGCTTTGGTTATGCAAAGTAAAGTACACCGCACCGGTTTTTGCTAAGGCAAATGTTGCTCTGGCGTAACCGTTCATCACCATTACGTCAGCGCGCTCATTGTGTACATGCTGCTTGTCATGTTGATGTTTGTTTTCGTGTTCATTAGCATGAGCACTAAAAAGCGCAGATAAGCTTAAAGAAAATAAGCCTGTGACGATAAATAACGGTTTTAGCGATTTGGAAAAAAATGACATACAGTGCGCTCCGAATGAATGTTCAGAACTAGTGTACGTGGGATTGGCATGGGAAAAAAGGGAAATGGTGCCGACTGCCGGAATCGAACTGGCGACCTACTGATTACAAGTCAGTTGCTCTACCAACTGAGCTAAGTCGGCACACTAAAAACCCGCTGCCTTGAGCAGCGGATGCGTATTCTAGCGATAAACGCGTGGGTGTCAACCTTTTAATCGCGTTGCTTCGCCAACTAATTTCGGGAAGTACTCAAGCGGCAAATAATTACTCAATGCCATGAGCTTTTCACCTAAACTTTCATAATTATTTGTGGTGACATTAATGTGGCCCATTTTGCGCTTTTCTCGTACAGATTTCCCGTACCAGTGAAGATGACTACCATCAATGCTGAGTAAGTCGCGTGAGAAACTACTGCAACCTATGATGTTAACCATCGCGCTTGGGCCAATGGCTGATGTATCGCCAAGGGGTAAACCACACACGGCACGTAAGTGATTTTCAAACTGACTGGTTACGGCGCCTGACTGGCTCCAGTGCCCAGAGTTGTGCACCCGAGGTGCAAGTTCATTCACTAATAGCTTGTTTCCCACTTGAAACAGCTCTACCGCTAATACGCCAACATAATCCATGCCGTCGGCAAGTTTCACAAAAATATCGTGAGCCTGAGCTTGCAACGCGTCGTCGACATTTGTAGCTGGCGCAACGGATACATGCAGTTGACCTTGATGGTGTAAATTTTCTGCTAGCGGATAGGTTCGTACGTCGCCATCGGCATTGCGCACACCGATAAGAGAAAGCTCTCTGTCAAAAGCTACCATTTTTTCGACCACTAAAGGCACGGTTACAAGGTCTAGACCCTGAAGTGAACGCTTAAGCGCCGGTAATTCAGCCTCATCGGTTAAACGCCACTGACCGTATCCATCGTATCCATCGCGGCTTGCTTTTAAGATCAACTTGCTGCCAAGTTGCTTTACGCAATCGTCAAGCTGTGAAAGATCCGTCACTATCTTGTGCTCGCAGTTAGCCACCTGCATACTTTCAAGCAGTTTTTTCTCACGAACCCGGTCAGCGCCTACTAAGATACTGTCGATATTAGGCATCAACTTATTCGTCTTCGCCGCCTCTTCAAGTAACCTTTCAGGAACGTGTTCAAATTCTACTGTCAACGCGTCTGCGTCTTCGATCGCTTGTGCAAGCGTAGTGTCTAACGTTGATTTGCTGACTGGATGTACAACGGAATCGCTGTTTACGTCCACAGCTTGAACCTCAATACCTAAGGGGCTTCCCGCCAGGTACATCATTTGAGCAAGTTGGCCTGCGCCGTAAACGACTACTCTCATTCATCTAGCTCCAATGTGTTACTTGATGCCAGCACTGTATCGGTTTGAGATTTTCTAAAGGCGATAACTGCATCTCGAACATTTTCATCTTGCAATGCAACAACCTGCGCAGCTAGAAGACCCGCATTTGCCGCGCCGGCCTCACCAATGGCCAATGTTCCAACCGCCACGCCCTTAGGCATTTGAACGATAGAAAGCAATGAATCTAAACCGTTTAACGCTTTTGATTTAACCGGGCAGCCGAACACAGGTAAGTGTGTATGCGCGGCAATCATACCGGGTAAGTGCGCTGCACCACCTGCGCCAGCAATAATAGCGCTGAAACCTTCATCAGCGGCATGCTCTGCAAACTCTACTAGCAAGTTGGGTGTACGATGTGCCGACACCACCTTCGCTTCAAATTCAACACCAAACGACTTCAGCATTTTTGCGGCCTGCTGCATAGTAGGCCAGTCTGAAGTTGAACCCATAACAATCGCGACTTTTGCCATCTAGAGATCCTCGGGGTAGGTAAAATGGTCAACTTTGGAAAGGCCGCGATTGTAGCGTAAAACCGTTCAAAATCCCACCGTAAATGCCGCCAAATACAGTACTCATCGCTAAGCTTTTGAATTTCGCCACACCACTTTGAGGTGATCTATCCCGTTAATAATGCCCGTATTAACGATAATTAATTTACATAAAAATGTTGGCCTGAATTGCATGTTCTGCGTTTCACAAGGCGCGTTCAAAATTTTGCAGTTAAATAGCAAGGCGTAAGAGGTTATCGATGACAGATAAACATGAACCTGACGTACTCGACGAGGTAATAGAAGAGGTACAAGATGTGGTATCTGACTTCCTAAATCGTGAGGCAGCTCCCGGCATATTGCTTATGGGTGCCACTCTGCTGGCACTTATCATTGCCAACTCGCCCTTAGATGTGATTTACGACCAGTTGATAAGCATGCCCGTTCAAATATCAGCGGGTACGTGGGCAATCGATAAGCCCTTGTTGCTGTGGATTAATGACGGCCTTATGGCTGTGTTCTTTTTTCACGTTGGCTTAGAGCTGAAACGGGAAGTGTGCGAGGGTGAACTCGCCAACCCCAAAGATATTATACTGCCTGCCGCTGGCGCAATAGGTGGTATGGCATTACCCGCTTTAATCTATGTGGGCATTAACTGGGAGAACCCAGTTGCTATTGCTGGGTGGGCGATTCCTGCAGCCACAGATATTGCGTTTGCTTTGGGGATTTTAGCGCTGTTAGGCAGTCGCGTACCCACAAGCCTTAAAGTATTTTTGGTCACGCTTGCCATTATCGATGACATTGGCGCCATTGTGATAATTGCCCTGTTTTACACCGAAAACATTACCACAGGCGCGCTGGCCATTGCCGCTGGTTGTTTGTTATTACTGTGGCAAATGAATAAACGCAACGTGGTAGATATACCTGCTTATGTCTTTGTTGGCGTGATATTGTGGGTCGCCATGCTTAAGTCTGGCGTGCACGCGACACTCGCCGGTGTAGTGCTTGCGGGCTTTATCCCCATGCGCGATGAAAAAGATGAATCTTATTCGCCCGTTACGCGCTTAGAGCACGGGCTTAATGGCTTAGTAAGCTTTGCAATCCTTCCCTTGTTTGCGTTTGCAAATGCAGGTATTAGCTTTGGGAATATTAGCCCGGAAGGTATTTTTCACCCCGTGACTTTCGGCATATTTTTGGGCCTAGTAGTGGGTAAACAAATCGGTGTCTTTGGGTTTTGCTACCTCATGGTTAAGCTCAAGCTGGCAAAATTACCAAAAGACCTCAACTTTAAACACATCTATGGCTGTGCACTTCTGTGCGGCGTGGGCTTTACGATGAGTTTATTTATTGGCGGCCTCGCATTTGCGCAAACAGGCATCAATCAGATATTCGATGAGCGAGTGGGTATATTATCAGGTTCGTTAGTATCGGCACTGCTCGGCTACATAGTGCTTCGACTTGTAAGTGACGCGCCTGTTGACGATACCGATGTAGCATCAAACGCGAGCAAGCTCACCGGCAATACAGTCAAATAAAGCCTGCTTACTAAGAGGCTTACTTAAATGTGCATTCATGCCTGCTGCTAAGCAGGCATTTTTGTCTTCTGCAAACACGTTGGCAGTAAGTGCGATGATAATCGCATCTTTATTTTTCCCTTCTTTACGAATAAGCGTTGTTGCTGCATAACCGTCCATTACCGGCATCTGACAATCCATTAAAATAACATCAAAGTCATACTTCTTTTCCGCGTTAATCGTATCAAGCCCATTCTTCGTTCTAATGCACTTGATATTGGCCGTCTTTAACATATCCATGGCAATCTCTGCATTAATATCATTGTCTTCAGCTAACAGCACTTTTAGGTTAGTTGGCAGACTAGGCTTTACGTCAACGATGTCAACGTCCGGCTCATGCTCTTCTTCTTTGCCCACAGCGGCAGGAATGTGAAACGTAAAGCGCGTACCTTTACCCAATTCGCTTTCCACAAAAAGTTGTCCGTCGAGCAATTCGATTAAGCCCTTTGAAATGGGTAAGCCCAATCCGGTACCACCAAAGTGTCGCGTTGTGGTCGAGTCGGCTTGCTCAAACTGTTCAAAGATTAGATCTAATTTTTCTGGCGCAATACCTACCCCCGTATCGGAAACCACTACCTTAAGGGCGTGATGCGCATAGCTTACGTTAACCGAAACGCTTCCTTCGCTCGTGAATTTCACCGCGTTGCTCAATAGGTTATTAATTATCTGGCTAATCTTTCCTGCGTCGATATCTAAGACTTTTGGCACACCGCTATCCACATTCAAATGAATGTCATATTCTTTAGCCTTTGCAGAATGCCGATAAAGTTCACATGATGATTCAAGCAACTCGCGAATGGCGCAGCTTTGTATATCAATGCGCATTTTCCCCGACTCGATTTTGGAATAATCTAAAATGCTGTCAAGGATCATCAATAGGTTGGCGGCCGAACGGGAGATGACTTTAGCTCTTGCTGCGACATGCTCTGGCAACTCGCTGTCTAACATTAATTCGCAAGAACCGATAATGCCGTTCATGGGCGTTCTAATTTCGTGGCTCATATTCGCTAAAAACTGTGTTTTCGCCACATTTGCTGCTTCGGCTTCTTTAAGCGCCTTTGCCAAATGATCGGTTTTTTCGGCAATACGGGCTTCTAAAGACTGGTTCAATTCGCCAAGCTCAACATTGAGTGCTTGCTCTACTTCCTTGGCACTTTTTAGCTCTTCAAAAGCATTGAGTAAGCGAGATTCTAAATGCATAAACTCATCGCTTAATGAAGATAACTCTTGTATATGCAGGGCACGTTGCGGTGCTTTTTCACCCCCTCTTTTCTCTGGGTTAAAGGCAGCAATATAGCGAATAAGCCGACGAATGGGGGCGCCCACCATTTTTGCCACCACATAGCCAGTAAACGTACCAAATGCAGATAGTGCTAACAGCAGCAATAAGTCTTTCAGCAAGTAGCCGCTCATAGACATCAGCAACGGGCGCTTATCGAAGTAATAGCTAACCTTCCAATTGGCAAAGGACACGTTTTCAGCGAACCTTAGCCAATTCTTATTCTGAGGGCCATTTTCCACTTCGACGGCGCAATTGGGCTCACAATGGTAAAATGGCGCCTTTGTTAATGGCTTTATTTCAAGCGCTTCAGAGGCATAAATAACTTCACCTTTTTGATCCTCTATTAGCATCAAAAAACCATTTATGCTCAAACTGTCAATGGCAGAAAAACTCTTTAAAGATAATGACCCTTCAATGATTCCTTTAGGCACTCCCTTGCTATCTAAAATGGGGGCAGATAAGGCAATAATTGGGTCGTTGCCAAACCCTCTACCTTGAAACACATTAGAAATAAAGGGGCTACCTGACTGCATGGCTTCATAAAAGTATGGCCTATAAGCGACATTCGGAACGCCACTTTCACGGGCCTTTTCCAGCATACTTGGTGGATAAGCATGGGTAATATCACCCTTCTCATCGGCAATTAGAAAAGTGAGAAACTCGGGATTATGTGAAGCTAATACCGCTAGGTTAGTCGTGGCCGCATTATCAAAACTTACCGCGCCACCATCACCAGAGAGTAATTGCGCAGCGCTGGTTACCGCGTTTTGATGCTGACGGATAAAATTAGAAAGTTGGAACTCCAACACATCAACACGCTGCGCCATGTAACTGTGAATTTGTCGTTCTTGCTGGTGCTGAAATAAGGTTACTGACAGATAGATCACCGCCATAGATGCTACAAAGAAACACCCAGAAAAAAAGTAGCCAAAAAGAAAGTGAAGAGTAACCCGTTCTGATTTATTTGAAGTTTGGCGTCTAAGACCGTGTATCGCCAAGTATGCAAAGTGGCCCGATATTAAACCAAATACCCCACTCACCCAAGTCACTAAGACACCAGAGAACAACATATTGATGTTGTCGCCGTTGTAGAGCGAATGCTCTAAAAGCAAAATAGGTAAAAAAACGACCGACCAGAACCCGGCCCCTACCCTTATCACTTGCTTTAAGGACTTATTGTAACCGAATAAGCTAAGCACTATTGGCAACAGCGTTAGGCTTTCCTTACCTACAATGCTGCCGTGATTAAGCCACAGAGGAACACTAATAATCAGTGCCAAAGGTACCGAGATAAATGGAGAAAATCGGAGTGAAGAATAAACCGCAACACCTACCCCGAAAATCGCTATACCTGTACTGTCAAAAGGTGCTTGAAGCGCGTTGAGGCCAACACCCAGCAAGCACGCTATAACGACTTGAAATGCCAGAGACCATGAGAAGGAAAACGAAAGACTATCTAATTTCAACGCATGTCTCCGGCGGCTTCACTTAGTGTTGAGCCATATAGTCAAGCGTGAAGTTTGTCAGTAGTTTTACGCCTAACTTCATACCTTCATCATCAACATAAAATTCAGGGGTGTGATGTGCTGGACTCGCTTCTTCAGACACATCTAATGGTTTACCTCCTACCCACACATATAAACCCGGTACTTGCTCTTGGAAGAATGAAAAGTCTTCAGCGCCCGTCACCGGCTTAGAAAGCAGCGTATTTTCCGCCCCTGCTGTACGCTGCATGGTGGGCAGCATGGCTTTTGTAAGCGCCGGGTCGTTATAGGTAATTGGGTAAGAGTAATCTAAAGGTAACGTAAGCTCAGCTTCCGCCCCCATGCTTTCAGCGATAGCGTTTACTTTGCGGGGCAGCGACTCATATATATGCTCGCGGGCCGCTTTGTTGAGCGTGCGGATAGTCCCTACCATTTCCACTTCATTTGGAATGATATTAGAGCGGTTACCACCGTGAATAGAACCAATAGATACCACCGCGGCGTCATCAATTAGTTTTAATTCGCGACTAACTATGGTTTGAATAGACATGATCATTTGCGCAGCGGTTACGACAGGATCTACGCTTTTCCATGGATAAGCACCATGCGCCTGTTTACCATGAATAACAATTTTAAACGGGTCTACAGCAGCCATAGTACCACCCGCGTTATAGCGTACTTTACCCACATCGGTATTGGCGTTAATGTGAAGGCCGAAAATGGCATCAACATCAGGGTTCTTTAATACCCCTTCCGCTACCATCACTTCAGCACCGCCTTTTTCACCAGCTGGCGCACCTTCTTCAGCAGGCTGGAAAATGAATTTCACTTTGCCTTTTAGCTCACCTTTAATACCGGTAAGGATTTTCGCCGCCCCCATTAGCATAGCCATATGCGTATCGTGACCACAGGCATGCATTACAGGTACTTCTTTGCCGTTATACTCACCCATTTGCTGTGAGCGGTAGGCTAAATCATTTTGCTCTTTAACTGGAAGCCCATCCATATCAGCACGTAACGCTACCACGGGCCCAGGATTACCAGAATCCAAGATAGCCACTACACCGGTTTTGGCAACACCAGTTTGCACGTCTAACCCCAAGCTAGTGAGATAGTTCGCAACATACTCAGCAGTTTTGAACTCTCGGTTAGACAGTTCAGGAAACTCATGGAAATGATGACGCCATTTAATTACATCAGGTTCGACGTCATTCGCGAGCTTATCGACATTGATTTGAGCAGCACATGCAGCAGATACAGAGACAAGGCCTGAAAAAGCAAACGATAGTAACTTCCGATACATAACAAATATTTCCTTTGATGTTTTTTAGTTAGAGTAAATCATCTCGAGGAAGAACACACCACCGTACTAGCGAATGCGAGAATAAATTAATGGGTTAATACGCTCAGAAAGTACCCCATTAATCAGCCTGTGGATATTAGACGGAAGTATAAGAGCCTCATATAACAAACAGAAGAAACGAAAAAGGCGCCAACAGGCGCCTTTTCAATGTATATCAATTTATTAGCTAGCTCTTTTGTCGGCGCATTGCGTCGAAGAACTCGTTGTTCGTCTTGGTCATCGACAACTTACTAATAAGGAAGTCCATCGCGTCAATCTCAGACATTTCGTGAACAATCTTGCGAAGGATCCACATTTTTTGTAGTTCATCTTGCGCGGTGAGTAACTCTTCTCGACGGGTACCTGAGCGGTTAAAGTCGATAGCTGGGAATACACGTTTTTCCGCAATCTTACGGTTAAGGTGTAGTTCCATGTTACCTGTACCTTTAAACTCTTCGTAGATAACTTCATCCATTTTAGAGCCGGTATCGATAAGCGCAGTGGCGATAATCGTTAAACTTCCGCCCTCTTCTACGTTACGGGCAGCACCGAAGAAACGCTTTGGTTTATGAAGCGCGTTAGCGTCAACACCACCAGTAAGTACTTTACCCGATGAAGGAATAACCGTGTTGTATGCGCGCGCAAGACGGGTGATTGAGTCGAGCAAAATAACCACGTCTTTTTTGTGTTCAACAAGACGTTTGGCTTTTTCGATAACCATTTCTGCCACTTGTACGTGACGGCTAGCTGGCTCATCGAAGGTTGATGCAACCACTTCACCTTGAACAAGGCGGTGCATCTCCGTTACTTCTTCCGGGCGCTCGTCGATAAGCAATACCATTAACTCACAATCGGGGTGGTTAGCAGCAATTGACTGAGCAATATTTTGAAGAAGCAGTGTTTTACCGGCTTTAGGTGGCGCTACGATAAGACCACGTTGGCCTTTACCGATAGGTGACGCCAAATCTAGTACACGTGCTGTAATGTCTTCGGTCGAACCGTTACCACGCTCCATGCGCAAGCGATCTGCTGCGTGTAGCGGTGTAAGGTTTTCAAAGAGGATTTTGTTACGTGAGTTTTCAGGCTTGTCGAAGTTAACTTCGCGGATTTTTAGAAGCGCAAAATAACGTTCGCTGTCTTTCGGTGGACGAATCTTTCCAGCAATCGTATCACCGGTGCGCAGGTTAAAGCGTCGGATTTGGCTTGGCGATACGTAAATATCGTCAGGGCCTGCTAGATACGATGAATCAGCTGAGCGTAAAAAGCCGAAACCGTCCTGTAAAATTTCTAATACCCCATCCCCAAAGATATCTTCACCGCTTTTTGCGTGCGTCTTAAGGATCGAGAAAATGATGTCTTGTTTTCTGGCGCGTGCCATGTTTTCCAGGCCCATTTCCTCGGCCAGGTTAACCAACTCGCTAATTGGTTTGTTCTTTAATTCAGTTAAATTCATACTGGTGGGTCTTTGTGCTTGAACTTCGCTTACAGGACTTATTGTCACTCTGTTCTAGTTTAGATTTGATATCACCCGGATATGGGTGTAAGCAGAATGCTGCTCGGATGAGCGCTGAGGAAAAGTTAGCACTATATTTAACCAACGTCCAGCGTTTTACCACCGAAATGTTAAATAATTTGTTGCTTACTCTTCTTAAATGAAACGTAAGTACCTGTGGCGTTAATAAAAACCGGCGCATAATTAGCACCGGCTTTCAATTTGCTATCAATTAAAGGTTTTCGTTAAGAAACTCTGTTAATTGTGCTTTTGATAGCGCGCCAACTTTCGTTGCAGCAACGTTACCGTTTTTGAAAAGTAGCAATGTAGGAATACCACGAATACCATATTTAGGTGGAGTTTCGTTATTTTCATCGACATTCAACTTGCCAACTGTTAACTTGCCATCAAACTCGGTCGCAACTTCTTCTAAGATTGGTGCGATCATTTTACACGGGCCACACCATTCGGCCCAGAAGTCAACCAGTACAGGACCTTCAGCATTGATAACATCTGCTTCGAATTTATCGTCAGATAACTGGATAATTTTGTCGCTCATTCTTTTCTCCATTATTGGTCTGTCGCTGATTTGTCTCAGCCCGACCATAAGTGTTATATAGAAACTGTTTTTTAATGCAAGCACTGATAAGCTATAAGCTATGCCTACTCACTTAACTGATACTCATTTTTCCGACCTGCCGATTAACGGCAAGGTTGTTGACGCGTTAGCGGCAGCTAATTTTTCACATTGTACACCAATTCAAGCACTTGCACTGCCTCCTTTATTGGAAGGTCACGACATTGCAGGTCAGGCTCAAACTGGAACCGGTAAAACCATTGCCTTTTTGGTGGCTACATTTCACTATTTGCTAAGCAAAGCAGAAAATGCAGATAACAGCAAATCAAATGGCCCACGCGCTATTATCATGGCGCCAACCAGAGAACTCGCCGTACAAATTTACAACGACGCCAAACTGCTCAGTGAGCATACCGGATTGTCGCTTGGTTTGATTTATGGGGGCGAAGGATACCAAAGTCAACGTGAAACTTTGGAAGAAGGGGTGGATATTATAATTGGTACGACGGGGCGCATTCTGGATTATTACAAACAGAACGTGTTTAGCCTGAAAAATATTCAGGTTGCCGTACTTGATGAAGCTGATCGTATGTTCGACTTAGGCTTTATTAAAGATATCCGCTTTTTATTCCGCCGTATGCCACCTGCCGGTGAGCGTTTGAGCATGTTGTTCTCTGCAACCCTGAGCTATCGCGTTCAGGAACTGGCCTATGAGCACATGAATAATCCAACCCACGTTCAGGTAGCCCCCGAACAAACAACTGCCACACGCGTTTCTCAGGAGCTCTTCTATCCGTCTGATGATGACAAGATGCTGCTGCTTCTTACGCTACTTGAAGAAGAGTGGCCTGAAAAAGCCATCGTCTTCGCCAATACCAAGCACAGCTGTGAGAAAGTCACTGATTGGTTAACCGCAGACGGCCATCGCGTTGGCTTACTAAGTGGCGATGTACCACAAAAGAAACGCCTTGGAATTTTAGAAGACTTCACCAAAGGTAAGTTAGATGTTCTGGTAGCGACAGACGTTGCTGCTAGAGGTCTACACATTGATGCGGTGACACACGTGTTCAATTATGACCTACCCGATGATGCGGAAGACTACGTGCATCGTATTGGTCGTACTGGTCGTGCCGGACAAAGTGGTATTGCAATTAGTTTTGCTTGCGAAAAATACGCACTAAACTTACCTGCTATTGAGCAATACATTCAAAATGCCATTCCTGTCACCGATTATGACAGCAGCGCGCTTCTTGATGATGTAACCCCTCCTAAACCACGCAGAAGACGTACGCCTAACAATCGCAATAGTGCGCGCCGTGGTAACGGTAGAGGGCGTGGCAAGCCTCAGCAACGCAACAACAGAGCGCAATAACAAGGCGTAAAGGTAGCCAATAAGAAACGAGATTTTATGCAGGCAGAACTCCAGCACGATGCACAAACCTACGGCGAGTATTATGCCGCCGTAGACTTAGGCTCTAATAGTTTTCACATGGTGATTGTCCATGTCGTTAACGGCAGTGTTCAAATCATTGGGAAAATAAAACAGAAAGTGCGTCTAGCCGCAGGCTTAGACGATGATTTAGCACTTGATGACGTGAGCATGGAACGCGGCTGGCAGTGCCTGCAAGTCTTCTCGGAACGCTTGCAGGATATCCCCCCTTCAAACATCAAAATTGTGGCAACTGCCACCCTTAGGCTTGCAACTAACGCACACTTATTTGTTCGCAAAGCCGAAGAAATTCTCAATCACAAGCTTGAAGTAATTAGCGGCGAAGAAGAAGCAAGGCAAATTTATTTGGGCGTGGCCTACACTTCGGCAAACCAAGGCAATAGCTTAGTTATTGATATTGGCGGCGCGAGCACTGAGATCATTATTGGTAATGACATGCAGCCTATTCACCTTAAGAGCCTGGATATGGGATGCGTTACCTTTATGGAGCGTTACTTCACTGACGGTGCCATTACCAAAAACAATTTTGAAAACGCCAAGAAAGCTGCTCATGCATTAATAGCCCAAGTGTCTGATACTTTTTTATGCTTTGACTGGGAAAACTGTTTAGGGGCGTCTGGAACGCCGCAAGCAATTACTGAAATATTGGTCGCACAAGGGATTAGTGATGCCATTCGCTTGGATTATTTGTATCACTTAGAACAACAGTGTATTGAGTGCGGGGACATCAAAACCCTAAGTATTGAAGGGCTAGAAGAAAACAGAAAAGCCATATTTCCTTCTGGTTTGGCAATTTTAATTAGTTTATTTGAAGCGCTGCATATTAAGCACATGAATATCTCTGGTGGCGCACTTCGCGAAGGCCTGATTTACGGTATGTTGGATAACGTTACTGAAAACGATAGACGCCAACAAACGTTAAATCAGGTGAAGCACCGCTATCACATTGATAAAAACCACGCTAACTCGGTTCGTCATGTAGCACTAACGCTGTGTCATCAGCTCTGCGCGCAACAGAACATTTGTCATTTAGATACTGAGACTATTTTAGGTGCCGCAGCACAGCTACATGAAATAGGCCTTCATATTGAGTATAAACGTCACCACGAGCACGGCGAATACATCCTAAGTCATATCGACCTACCCGGCTATACTCGCCTTCAGAGAGCGGCTATTCGCGATTTAGTTTCGCAGCACCGATTAACCGTTGATATCGACGCCTTCGAGAAATATCACATTGACTATCGCCCGATGCTAAAAGGGTTACTGCGAATTTTACGTATTGCCGTGGTGCTATGTTTACGCCGTCAAAATAAACACATTCCCGACGTAAATTTATTATGCGAGGAAGATAAGTGGACACTTACTTTCCCTGAAGGTTGGCTAAAAGCGCATCCTCTGATAAATGCTGAGCTCGCTAACGAATGCTGGCTCCAACACAAAGCAGGTTTCGAATTGGTGTGTAAGTAGTTACTATCAAGGTAATTGCAATAAAGGCGTGCTAAGCACGCCTTTACTTTTTGTCTTCTGTCTAGCACTCGGCTTACAAGTAGCCCTTTTAATTACCGTTTTGCTTGGCAAGTAACGCTGCCGCTTGCGGCGCGAAGTACGTTAGAATGCCGTCTGCACCTGCGCGCTTAAACGCCAATAACGATTCTAAAATAACCGCGTCCTCATTTAACCAGCCATTGGCAAATGCCGCTTGGTGCATAGCGTATTCCCCGCTTACTTGGTAAGCGAACGTGGGCACTTTGAACTCATCTTTACATCGTCGAACCACGTCTAAATAAGGCATACCCGGTTTTACCATAACCATGTCTGCACCTTCTTCAATATCTAGTGCAATTTCATGCAAGGCTTCATTGGTATTAGCAGGGTCCATTTGATAGGTCTTTTTATTGCCACCTTTAATATTCGCTGCAGAACCGACCGCATCGCGAAACGGCCCGTAGTAAGCAGAGGCATACTTGGCAGAATACGCCATGATACACGTGTTAATATGGCCTGCTTCCTCAAGCGCGTTGCGAATACTGCCTATTCGGCCGTCCATCATATCTGATGGGGCCACAATATCAGCTCCTGCTTCAGCATGTGAGAGCGCCTGTTTTATGAGCACGTCAACGGTTTCGTCATTCATCACATAGCCGCTTTCATCAAGCAGCCCATCTTGCCCGTGTGAAGTAAATGGGTCTAGCGCGATATCAGACATCAACATAACCTCTGGATACGCCTTTTTAAGCGCTCTTATTGCTTGTTGTGCAAGCCCTTGTGGGTTAAAGGCTTCGCTAGCGCACTCTGTTTTAAGGCTCATCGGGGTAACGGGAAATAGCGCAAGGGTTTTGATGCCTAGCTTTACCCAATTAGCCGCTTCCTCTACAAGAAGGTCGACAGATAATCGTTCCACACCCGGCATTGAAGGCACTGCTTCACGGGCATTGTCTCCCGGTAACACAAATACAGGGTAGATAAGATCATCACTCGTTAAGTGATGCTCTGCCACAAGCCCCCGCAATGCATCTTTAGCACGAAGTCTGCGCATTCGGCGATGAGGGAAAGGTGAAGATGTCATAATTTTTCCTGTAATTGTTTATGTATTACTTTATTACGCCCTGCCGCTTTTGCTTCATATAAAAGCTCATCAGTGAACTTAAACAATTGCTGCGTGTGATCTTCACCCACAATTACTGTGGTAGATACGCCGGCACTGGCGGTTAGGTTAATCATTTCGTTTTCGTATTCAAGGGGCGATGCTTCAAGACTGCTTCGCATGTTTTCAGCAACATGAAAAGCCCCTTCTAAATCGGTATTAGGCAGGATAATGGCAAACTCTTCACCACCTATGCGACACAAGTCATCTGTAGGGCGATGGATGTGTTGTTGAAATACTTTCGTTACATGAATTAAACACTCATCTCCCCCATCATGCCCATATTCGTCATTGATTTTTTTGAAGTGATCGACGTCGATAATAACAAGTGACAGTGGTGTTTGTTCCCGACGGCTGCGCCTACCTTCTGAACGTAAGCGCTTATCAAAATGCCTGCGGTTGTGAGCCCCAGTGAGCGGGTCTATGGCATTGAGTCTTTCAAGCTCTTGATTGACTTCAGAAAGCTCTCGAAGCGTAATTTCAAGTTCTAGCGTGCGCTCTTCAACTTTATATTCCAAGTCGTCTTGGTAGCGCTTTTGCACTTCAAGCAGGCTTTCTTTCGCGGTACTAGCCTGTTTTTCCTGTTCAAGCGCAAACTGCTGCGCGTCTATTAAATCGTCGCGACTGTGGCTGTAATTAATCGCGAGAATGAGCGCCAAAATTAATGACTCTACAGCCCCGCCAATAATCAGTAAGTTGTTTGAGGAAATAGGCAGCTGAATAATGTTTACGTTATCTAAGTTAGCACTTAAACCACTAACTAATAAAAACCCCCAGGCGATAGTAAAATAACGGGCAACCACTACCCCTTTCAGGGTTAACCAGACGCCCAACCACATAGTAAAAATTATGGTAAGGGTAAGTAGCAGTAAAAACGCTTTCACCATAAGTGAATAGGGAAAAATTAGGCCCGCGAGGATACTCACACCACAAACCCAACTTATCGTTTGAGCGACTTTGTCAGCCTTTTTACTATAGGTTGTAATGGGCAAGAGCCTTCGCGTAAACATTGTAGCGAACATGATAGTTGCATTAGCAAAAACAATAATCGCTTTTGACTGAAACCACGTACTGTCTGGCCATAAATAGGCCAAACCATAGCCGTGAAGCGTTGCCAACGTTAGCGCTAAACTAACAATATAACCCGAGTAAAATAGAAAGGACGTATTACTCGTCGTAATCGTTAAAAAAGCGTTACTGACCCCCATTGCGAGGAGAATTCCAAAAAAGATTCCCAACGCTAGATTTCTACTTGAGGTATAGGAAATAAATTCTGCTTCTTCCCATATCCGAATGGGTAACCTTATTGTTCCGGAAGTTTGAACACGAATGATAATTCGCTGGGAGTGCAGACTTTCAGGAAGCGGAAACAATGGTTTTACGTGTGAAACCGGGCGGTTAACAAACGGTATTGCGTCACCGCCAGTAAACGTAACTATAGGTTTACTGCCAATTTGGCTGTATACGGCAACATCAAGGTGATCTAATAATGGGTAATCAATATGAAGCAAAAAACGGCTTTCAGAGGTTTGGGTTGGTGAAACCACCATTGAAAACCAATGTACATTGCTGTCCATTCCCAAATTAACAGGGGACGCAACAGGGCGCCAATCACTCATGGGCTTTTGCGACACATTCGCGAAATCTAGAGGTTCCTCGTCGCCTTCTTGCAAATAGGTAAGCTGTGAATATTTCGGTGTAGTATTCGAAAAAGGAGAAAGGTTAAGCAGCACGGATATAAAGCCAACAACGGCGACTATCGTTATCAATACGAGACCCGCATCATATTTGCGCATCGCTTTCAAATTTGTCTGCATATAAACCTATGTTAGCTGAGAGAAAACAACTCACAAGTATTAGCATAACTGCTAATACGCAATTTATCAGTCTCAACTTGCAGATATTCGCCTAATTGATTAGCAATGTGAGGCAAAAACGCGGGTTCATTATTACGCTTTCTCGGGCGCAATGTTTTGGGAAAGAGATATGGCGCGTCTGTTTCTAATATAAGGCGTTCAAGCGGAATGTGCTTTACGGCTTCTCGTAACGCTTCACCCCGTTTTTCATCACACACCCAGCCCGTAATACCGATATATAGGTCTAAGGCTAGATACTGCTTTACTTGTTCGGCGTTACCGGTGAAACAGTGAGCGATGCCGCCTTGTAAATTTGGCATATATCGGGTTAGAAGAGACAGCTGTTCGTCAAACGCGTCTCTTTCATGCAGATACACTGGCAGGCTTACATCTGCGGCTATTTTTAGCTGCGCTTCAAAAATCGACAGCTGAACAGGCTGGGGAGAGAAATTTCGATTAAAGTCCAACCCACATTCACCGATAGCTACACACCCTTTTTGCTGGGCTAGCTCACGTAACCGTGCCAGGTCGTTCGGGGTAGCGTCTTTAGCGTTGTGAGGATGTACCCCAATTGTGTAACAGCACGTATCGGGGTATTGGTTATAAAGAGACACGGCAACGTCCCACTCATTAGGGTGGGTGGTAATAATACAGAGCTTTTCCACGCCAGCATCTTTTGCCCGCTGTATAATGTCGTCAGCGTCAAAGCGCTTATCTAGCAAATTGACACCCGCATCGAACCAAGGCATCTACTTAACGCGTTTTACTTTCATTCGCTTATTAAGCCCTTCTACGCTTAAGAAGAACGCACCTAACAATCCGCGCTCTACCGCAACGGGTTGACCTTCTTTAAGCTTCATATAGGTATCATCAGTTTGCTGCCATACAGAACCGTCGCTAAATGTAATGACATACTTATCGCGAAGGTTCTTTTTAAGAGAGTCAATACTCACCGCAATTTCAGACGCTTCTTTGGTTAAGTCACGCTTGTGCTCTAAGCCAAACTCACTTTTTGGTTGAGGCGTAGCACGCTCGGGGGTTGCACCAGGACGAGGGCTAACTTGATTGCGATTAGCCTCTTTGTAGGCCTGCACCTGACTAACTTGTGCATTTACACCATCGTACTGATCGAGTGACTTAGCCACCCGGTCATAACACATTAAGCGCTTTAAACTATTATCTGTATTTCGGCACGTTTCCATTGCATCGCCGATTGATTCAGCATGTGCGTTAAACGCGCTAAAAGCACACAATAAAGTGGCAAGAGAAAGTAGTCGTGTTTTCATTTTTATTCCTTTCTTTTAATAACTTTTATGTGTTGTCAGGCGACTCTTCTGAGACTTCATCGCTAGGTTTCTTGCCTGCGTAAAAGCCACCCACAATGACCCCAACCTCGAACAACAGCCACATGGGAATCGCTAATAGTGTTTGAGAGATAATATCAGGGGGGGTTAGCAACATACCCACAACAAAAGCACCAACAACCACATAGGGGCGCTTGGCGCGTAATGATTTAGCATCGGTGACCCCGGTCCAACACATTAAAATAATGGCTATTGGTATCTCGAATGAGACCCCAAATGCGAAAAACAGTTTCAATACGAAGTTTAAATAGCTTGAGATGTCCGTACTTACCGTTACTCCCTCTGGCGCAACACTAGTAAAAAACGCAAAGGCTATCGGAAATACCACGAAATAGGCGAAAGCCATGCCTGCGTAAAAAAGTAGCGTGCTTGAAAGTAATAACGGTGCCACTAGACGCTTTTCATTGCGGTATAACCCGGGAGCCACAAAGCCCCACACTTGGTACAGCACATAGGGGATCGCAATAAAAAATGATAACACCAGCGTTAGCTTGAAAGGTGCGAAAAAAGGTGACGCAACGTCAGTTGCAATCATACTTGAATTTTCAGGCAGGGTTTCAAGCAGCGGCATCGCTAATAGCTGGTAAAGGTCCTGTGCAAATGCGGCTAGACAAATAAACACAACCAGTACACTCAAAAGCGCTTTGAGAATACGACTGCGCAGTTCAATTAAATGAGAAATTAGGTTGTTAGCGTCAGACATCTATTGCTTTTTGTAAGGTTCTTGAACCGACTCTGCAGCTTTTTTAAGCTCATCGACACTTTGTTCAAGTTCAGGTGAAAGATCTTTAAGCCCTTGTTGCTCTGCTTTTTTCAAATTCTCATGCAATTCGTGCACACGCAACTGATGCTCAACTTCTTGCTTAAAGCCGGTTGCTACATTTCGTACACTACGAATTGTATTGATGGTTGAGCGCATGGCCCCTGGCAGTCTTTCTGGCCCCAAAATAAGCAGTGCCAATACGCCAACAACCAATAGCTCCCAAAAGCCGATATCGAACATTAGGATTTTTCTTTAACGTCGCTCTGCGTCTCTGTTGATACAGGCTCTGCAGCTGACTTTTCTTCAACTTGCTTCTTTTGTTCGAAGTCTGCGTCTTTTTCTTCTTCGCTGACTGCTTTTTTGAAGCCTTTAATTGCACCGCCTAAATCTGTGCCGATGCCTTTAAGTCGCTTAGTACCGAATAAAAGCACTACGATAACCAATATAATCAGCAACTGCCAAATACTAATACCACCCATAAAATTAATCTCCCTAACATCGATTGAGACAGTATGCCATTGCCGGCCATTGCTTTCACCTGAATATTTACGTCAATGAATAAAGATTGACGTTTTGCCTGTGACAATCCATGCTCTGTATATGCGTAATACGAATACTTAAAACATTCAACTATTCTAATTTTTACAAGGAGTTAGTGAGTAATGCTATGCCTTACTGTGGCTTATTGCCATATGCTACTCACCACCCCTCTAGCATCCGTCCCCCGTACCCCCACGGTGAACGCCCCCGTAAATGCGACCAGTGTACAAAGCACGGCACTTAATATTCAACATCGGGAGTATGAAAGCGCAATAAGTCAGAAGTCTGCCGACGACACAACGTTGTCGCCTTCGTCACTTCCCCCCACCAACGCCTGGTTCGATATTTGGCAGCGAAGCTTCACTGATACCATGGACTTTACGGTAAAGCAGCTAGACGGTTTATTTGAGAGCGATGACAACAGCTACGGGCAAGGGCAAAAACAAGCCAGAGCAGAGGGCCGCATTCAGCTTGCTTGGGAGCCGAGAAGCGGAATGCTATCTGATACGGATCTGCGCTTTCGCGTAAGAGTTAGGCTTCCTGCGCTCCAAGAACGCGTGGATTTATTAGTTAGTGATAATGAGGATGAGAACCAAGACAATACTGTTCGTGCCGCGCGTAATGTTAATGCTAACGATAGAGACAGAACCACCATTGCGCTTCGCTTTAGACCAGAGCAAGATTCACACTACTCGTACAGAATTGGGGCAGGTAGACGGGACCAGCTATACGCAAAAACACGTTACAGAGATGCCCTTGCCTTTTCGAATCAGTGGGCCATGTTATATGATGCAGAGCTCTACTATTACACTCGCGACCGATTAGGTGCAGAAGCTGGGGTCGCCTTCCAATACGAAATCAATAAAAAACACCTCGTCAGACAGAATAACCGATTTTATTTCCGCGATGATACGAACGACTGGCTGTGGCGCCACGAGGTGCACCATTTATTTTCTGTAGACCAACATAACGCCATTATTCCCCATTTTTTGGTGGAAGGACTTAGTCAGCCTAACTATCGCGTAGAAGAGGTATACACGGGTTTTAGGTGGCGTAACAACACGCTGCGCGATTGGCTATTTTTTGAAGTGGAACCTTTCGTATTATGGCTGCGCAACGAAGACTTTAAAACATCATACGGCGTAGCGCTTCGGGTAGAGGCATACTATGGGAAAGATACCTAAACGCGCTAAGAGCACCATCCTTACCTTAACAATAATCTATTCATTTAGATAAAGCTGCGCATAAGACTGCAGTAACCATTTTTATTGGCGATAACAAAAAAAGCTGTCAGATTGACAGCTTTTTCAACATTTTACCGCAACGCCGTGTAACTTAGGGGCGCAGCGCCCTGTCACCTCGTGCCAGTCCACACACGCCCGTGCGCGATGACTCGATAATTTCTGCGCATTGCCCCATAGTGGTGGCAAACGCATCTAGTTTATCAGAGGTGCCCGTGATCTCTATGGTGTAGTTATTTACGTTCACATCCACAATGCGCGCACGGAAAATATCTGCGTTGCGCTTCACCTCGGCTCTGACAGACTCAGTGCGGGTTGCCACTTTAATCAACATAAGTTCACGTTCAATGTGCGTGCCTTCTGTTAAATCAACAACTTTTAGCACATCGATAAGCTTGTTGACTTGCTTAGTGATTTGCTCGATAACCTTGTCGTCGCCGTGGGTGATAATAGTGAGGCGCGATAGGCTCTCGTCATCAGTGGGTGCAACACAAAGTGAATCTACGTTGTAGCCACGTTGCGAGAACACCCCTACGATACGTGATAGTGCGCCTGGGGCGTTTTCCATTAATACTGAGATAATACGTTTCATCAGGTTCGCTCCGTCTTGCTTAAGCGCATGTCATCCATTGCGCCAAACTTAATTTGCATTGGATATACGTGTTCGTTTTGGTCTACTGCTATGTCCATAAACACGAGGCGATCTGTGTAGCTGAAACATTTCTCCATAGCCGCATCTAGCTCGTCAAGTTTGTCTACTTTAATGCCTACGTGCCCGTAAGCTTCTGCTAACTTTACAAAGTCTGGCATTGAATCCATGTAAGAGTGTGAGTGACGCCCTTTATAAATCATATCTTGCCATTGACGCACCATACCCAGCGCACGGTTATTCAACGAGATAATTTTAATAGGCAAGTTGTATTGCAAACAGGTAGATAGCTCCTGGATATTCATTTGAATACTGCCGTCACCTGTTACTACCACAGACGTTGAGCCTGGGTGCGCAAACTGTACGCCCATCGCCGCCGGCAAACCAAAGCCCATGGTGCCTAGACCACCAGAGTTAATCCACTGGCGCGGTTTGTCATACGGGTAATAAAGCGCAGCAAACATTTGGTGCTGACCTACATCTGAGCTTACATAAGCCTTGCCGTCGGTATGCTTATACAAGGCTTCGATAACGCGCTGAGGCTTAATAACCTCTTCGCCTTGCGCGTAGTTCAAGCATTCACGAGAACGCCAGGTTTCAATTTGCTGCCACCAGTCGGCTAGCTTGTCACTTTGAGAAGATAAATCTTTCTTATTTACCTGGCTTAAAATTTGATCAAGCACTTTGTCTACCGAACCCACCACTGGAATATGTGCATTTACGGTTTTAGAGATTGAGGCAGGGTCGATATCCACATGGATAATATCTGCATGAGGGCAGAATTTATCAACGTTATTGGTAACACGGTCATCAAAACGAGCACCTAGCGCAATGATACAGTCGGCATTGTGCATGGTTTTGTTCGCTTCAAGCGTACCATGCATACCAAGCATACCAATGAATTGCTTGTGTGTTCCCGGCATAGCACCAAGACCCATCAGCGTACAAGTTACCGGAGAATTTAGCTTTTCAGCTAACTCAATAACTTTTTCTGACGCGTCGCAAGCTACTGCACCACCACCTACATATAATACTGGACGTTCTGCTTTAAGTAGCGACTCGACCGCTTTCTTAACCTGCTTAGGGTGGCCCTTTTCGGTTGGGTTGTAAGAGCGCATGGTCACGTCGGTAGGATACACATAAGGGTGTTCCTCAGCCACGTTAACAATGTCTTTTGGCAAATCTACAACCACCGGCCCTGGACGGCCTGTATTGGCAATATAATAAGCTTTCGCAATCGCCTCTGGAATATCCACCGCGCGCTTAACCAAGAAACTGTGCTTAACGATAGGACGCGAACACCCTACCATGTCAGTTTCTTGGAATGCATCTTCACCAATATGCTTTGAAGGCACCTGCCCCGATAAAATTACCATCGGGATAGAGTCCATATAGGCAGTCGCGATACCAGTAATAGTATTCGTAGCACCTGGACCTGATGTGACGAGCACTGTGCCGGTTTTGCCAGTTGAACGTGCATAACCATCCGCCATATGGGCGGCTGCCTGTTCATGACGTACGAGGACGTGTTTGACATCATCTTGCGCAAATAACGCATCATAAATGTCTAGTACGGCACCACCTGGGTAACCGAACACGTGTGTCACTCCTACATCTTTTAGCGCTTCAACCACCATGGCTGCGCCCGACATCATTTTCACAGTGCTTTCTCCTGTAATGGGTTGGGGGGTTTGTCAGCGTACGTTGACGATGCCCCGACTATATCTAAGGTAATAGGAAGATAAAACACCAAATTGCGTAAAAGTGAGATATATATCCCAATATTCGCAATAATTAGGATAAATATTTCGACATCAGTATTGAATTGACAAAAAATAGGATAATTATTTACACAATATTAACAGTGTGAACAATAAAAATGACGAGCGAAAAGAAAGCGCCTTTATCTACCGTTTGTAAATGAAGGCAAAGCCTTAATCATCGAGGCTAATATCAATGTCACTGTTATCGCTTATATCTTCATCATCGTCAACCTCTTCTGCAGATGGGCGCTTAGAGCCATAAATGCTAGCGGTCTTTGGTCTATTAATTCGCGCTTGGTATTTTAACCACGCTTTTTCTTGAGAAGTTGCGGGCTCGCGATGGCCAAGCGCCGACGCTAGATAGGCTTGTTCTTCGTCGTTTCCCGGCGTGATCTTTCCGTCAACCAGTGCAGCAAACAAGCTTCCGTAACCTTGCAAAAGCTTGCTCTCGTTAATTGAAAAATCTCCTGAACGCGCAAAGCCGTAAGGGTAATTTTTCTTATCTGCGAAGGGTTTTCTGGTGATTTTTTCTTTTGTGATTACAGACATCTTAACCTCTTTCATTGCGGCCCCTCGTGTTACATTAATAGAGGGCTGCCAGCTAATAGTTGAATGAAATAGACTTCCGATATAGCGCCTTAATCGCTTACCACGTTATTCTTAGATGTGTTTTTGAATACTGTCAATTGGAAATAGGCCTGTCGTAAAAACTTAATATTGCTCCTTAAAGCAGACATAAAAAAAGGCCGCAAAAGCGACCTTCAAATAACGCGACATAGTTTAGCGTTTTTCGCTTACCCAAACCGTAATAGTACCATCTACAACCACTGTTCCTTCAGCGTTATACGCCTTAACTGAAATGGGTAAATCGCCAGGCTTCCACGCATCTGCTGGCACTTCGGCGACACAGCGAATATCTGAGTCTGCTTTCGCCGGATACTTTACTTCCATACCTTTTGGGATCCACCTAAGGTTTTTAGGGATTGACGCTTCGCACATAAAGCCCATGGCCATTTCTAAACCATTACAAATCGCAATGACATGAACCGTACCAATGTGGTTTTCTACCCCTTTACGCTTTTTAATAAGCACTTCACAGTAGTTAGGTTTGATGTCTGTAATAAGGGGGGAAACTGTTGAGAAATAAGGTGCTCTGCGGGCTGAATACCAGCTAAACAGCTTTTTGCCAAAGGGCAGTTTAAGGAATTTGTTATATGTATTTAGTACGTAATTCTTTGACATAGTTGTTCACGCTGATAGTTGGGAGCTTTTTATCTTTCGAGTGATTATTAAATCTGCGCCACTGGTTAGACCAGAGGAAGTTACATTAACATAATCTCAACGAAGTAGTGATGCAAATAAATTCCTATTTAGAGATATAAAAAAAGCAGCTAAAAAAAGCTGCTTTTGATATCTGTGTAGACGCTACATTGTGTAATTTACGCCTAGGTAGAAGAAGCGTCCTCTAGGTCCTGCCGGTCTCGACAATGTGCCAAGGTAAGGATCTTCCTCAAACGCGTTGTTGATACCACCATATACTTCTAGGCTATCTTCAAAAGTGTATGAAACAGAAAAATCATGCACCAATGCAGAGCCAGTGTGAGTTTGACTGATAAAATCAGGATCACTCTCGATATCCTGGTTTTCTAGCCCTGGAAGTAGCTGGCTTCCTTCGTAGCGTCCTCTCCACCCAACAACGAGTTCACCAATTATATAGTCTGCACTCATGTTTACGATCCACTCTGGTCGCCCAAATGTTCCAAGAACATCAGTGACTTCGTCAGGTGCACTCACATCCCTTACTTCATCATTTTTGAGGAAGTTTGTTCCGTTGATTGTGAATTCAATTCTTCCGTCTGTGTCGACTAATTTAGCCAACTCAAAGCCATAATCTACGCGGAAATCAATACCAGATGTCTCTACCGCTGCAAGGTTGATAAACCCTGAACGAAAATCTGTGATAAATCCATTTGTAGCATCACGGTCAATTGCGTCACAAAATTGGTTGTTGATTGTTGGCGCGTCTACGCAGTTAGATGCAATGTCAAAACCAGTAAGGCTATCAATCAGGCCATCAATTTCAATATTATAGTAGTCTAGTGTCACTACTAAACCTTCCAGCATACCGTCGAGCTCTGTATCTGGTCTCCACACTGTACCAATCGTGATGGTTTCTGCTTCTTCAGGATCAAGGTCTGGGTTACCGCCCGTTGAACCAGAAACAAACGCTGACAGGAAGTTAGTAGAATCATAAGTGCCATCAGCTACCGCGTCGCCAATCAGTGCAATACAGTTCGCCTCCCTGAACTCAGAGCCCGCACTAATTAAGTTTTGGTTACAAGGGTCATCTCCTGCACCAAGTGAAGCCGCAAATGTAGGTGCGAAGGCTTCATTAATGTTGGGAACCCGCACCGCTTCAGAGAAGGTCGTTCGAATACTAAATGTATCAACAGGTGACCATACTGTTCCTATCGTCCAAGCGTCATGCGTACCATATGGGTCGTAGTCTGAGCTTCTGTATGCAGTGCGCAGCTCTAATCGCTCAGCGAAATCGACACCTTCTAGTAAAGGTATAGTTGCTTCTACAAAGTATTCTGAAACATCGTACTCACCGTCAGAAGGATTGGTTGGGCCGTTGCGAGAGTCTAATGTTCCAAAGGTTAAGCCTGCTGCGGAGTATGGATCTGGCGTATAGGTACTTGACTCTTTTCTCCATTCGTAACCAAGAGCAAACATAACAGGGCCTGCCGGAAGCTCGAATAAATCAGAAGAGTCTCCCGATACTACTGCTAAGAAATTCTCTTGCGTTATATCGTTCTGCTCAGTGCCAGGTTGGAATATAAAGTTAGCCGCTTCAGCGCTGATTGAATCCTTTCCAAACAAATTCACTGGTACACAAGAACCATCACCAGGCTGGAAAGTTAAGAATCCAAAATTCGCATTCGCAGATGGAAACGGCGACGTAGGAGGAAGCGCAGAACTGTCTAGGTCAGAGCGACAAACAACATTGCCAGTTGCTGGATCTGTTACAGCGTCAATAGCGGCGAAGTATCTGTCTTCTATGCGCAAGTTCGAAGTAATGTCGGCATCAGTTCGACCGTAGTTATAGAAAACCTCGTACTCTAGAGCGGTGTTAGGGATATAACCGTCGAAGCCTGTAACAATACGATACGTTTTACGTTCCGCTTCTGGGTTTGAATTAGCGTTTATATCAAGAACATCGCGGGACATTACCAAGCTTGGTGATTCACCTTCTGCTTGTAATTCATTAATTTGAGACAGTAGAGCTGCAGGAATATACGGATTGTCTAGTGAGATTGGAATATCGTCATTGAAACCATTCACCTGATTAGTTTCTTTAGTCGAGCTAAATACGAATTTGGCATCTACAAAGAAATTTACGAATTCATTTAGTTCGTAATTTGACACTGCCTGTACTAAGACTCTTTTAGACTCTGGAAGGATAAGTTCAGCGTCGGGACTACCCGGTACACCATCACCACCACTCGCATCGAAAGGTCCAGCATAAACATCGCCGGGATTGTAGGCACGTAAGGTGCCGTCTTCACCCACTACCTGACACGTTGGAAACATGGACGTTCCGATAGTGCCGCAACCTAGCACGCCGCCAGATCCAGCGACATCCCCAAACGCACTGCCAGTTAATGAAATTACACCTCTGTCACTTGAAATTGGAAGTCTGTAATCTGGCACCCAAGTATTCTTGAAGCGTGAATCAATACCAAATGCACTCTGAGTAGCCTCTGTATTGGCTACTTGTGTATATAGACCAGAGCCTGCGAAGTCTCTATCTCTAGCATACACTGGGCTGGTTTCTTGGTATTCAACCGCGAATACTAAATCACCTTTATCTGTAGAAAAGCCGTTGGCCAATGATAAAAAGAATTCATTCGCATCACCATCGTCAGTCACACCTGTTTGAGTGCGAAGCTCTAGCCCGTCGAACGAGGCTCCGTTTCTCATATTAAAGTTGACAACACCGGTTACCGCATCAGCGCCGTAAACAGCTGAGGCACCACCAGTGAGGACTTCCACGTTTCTAAGTAAAGCAGTAGAGATGGTATTTACATCAACAGAGCCCGTACCCTCAATACCTGAAACATGTCGTCGACCGTTCTCCATAACCAAGGTTCGCTCACTACCTAGATTACGTAAGTCCAGTAAGCTTGCTCCTAGTGGGGTTCCATTAAATGCAGAAAAAGACCCCGGCAGTGACGCCTGTAGTTGAGGCGATTCACGCAGCATGGCACCTAAATCTATTTGACCAGATGTTTTGATATCACCAGCATTAATGGCAAGAACAGGGCTCGCTGCTTCCAGGGAGGAGTCTTGGGCAACGCGAGAACCGGTTACAACTACTTTTTCGACATCCTTCTCTTCAACAGCGGCTTCTTCCTGAGCCTGAACCGCAGATGCACTAACAGTAAGTGCAGATGCTACTGCAATTGCTAGTGCAGAAATATTGTTTTGCTTTGATGAACCAAAAGCCATGTGTGTTTCTCCAATTATACTTTTTCGTTCCAGTACGCTCTTTCCGGCGCTTATTGAGGAGTCTAAAAGCGAAGGTTATTTTTTATATGTCTGAGATATGCGTTTTACATAGCCTATTTAATTAACACACTATGTTTAGCAAACCATGTAGATCTGCAAACTATGTGCCTATCAAAAGGCGACTAATTAGCGAAACTACCGCGAAAAAACGGCGCATTATGCATATTTACCCACTAAAATCCATTTAATATTCAAACAGACTTATTAAAGTGCTACCAGTTGCACAATTTTCGTGCAAAAGGCACAACAAGTCCTAGGTTTATCGAGATACGGATTAAAATCTAGGCGGCTACGCACCAATACGATGCAAAAAATGATGAATAAGGATTCATTATAGTGCGTGAACGCAGACAGAATCGGTGCTGGAAAATGGCATAACGAGAAACTTATACTTTGGTATAATTTTGCAGATTACAGCTATTGCAGCTTGTTTAGATACTTATCAATATGCAATTGAATACTGCCGTGGTCTCGACACTTCACGGTACCCTGAACTGATTTAGTTGCGTCACCCGCTAGCGTGGGAAAGTCACGATCGTTAAGAGTAACCCCCTTGTTTTTACTGAGGGTGCTAAATAACTTCCCTTTTATTGAACTGCAATCAAGGACTATTTCGATGCTTTTTAGAAAGTCTTCGTTTTCAGTATTGGAGG
Organism: Alteromonas mediterranea DE; assembly: GCF_000020585.3. NCBI lineage: Bacteria > Pseudomonadati > Pseudomonadota > Gammaproteobacteria > Alteromonadales > Alteromonadaceae > Alteromonas > Alteromonas mediterranea. Next base: position 583,487 of record NC_011138.3, on the reverse strand, counting down.
AGTTAGAAAGCTTAGGGTTTCTTTTCACATTCGAATGAGTTTTGTTTGAAGGTGATTGATTAGCGATGTCATGCAATCGTTGTGCGTTCAAACGATTGATATAATCTTGTGTGGCATCCCGAATTTTAAGCTTGGTTTCTTTTGTTCTTGCTTTAAATTGTGGTGAAGGTTCTTTTACCAAAAGTTTCTGTGGTTCTTTAGTTTTGCCAACCACTTTGTTAGCGCTCGATACTTTCTCACCCTTTTTAGTTTTTTCAATGGCAGCGCTATGTTCTAGGTCGCTACCTTTCTCATTCACTGGTTCTGAATCAATGTCGGTCTTTTGAGGGGCACTCGTTGGCATTACTAATACTGCTTTTAGCAATACAGGTGGAAAGTGTTGCTGATTTATAGACTCGTTTTCTGTGGTGAATGCCAACGCGAGTAACAAGCTCCCATTGATACCAAGTGAAAGTAAAAGCGCACGAAGATCAGAAGCGCTTGGCAGGCTTATTTGAGTAAGACTGCTCCTCTCAAGCTCATATCTATCAATCCTTGAGTCTACCATTAATGCATCCATCCATAAAAGCACCTAGTAGTTGAGCATTAACAAAGAAGAAAGTTCAGATAGCTTTCACTTACAAAGTAAATGCGATTATGAAATATGAATACTGAAGAAAAAATTTGGAGCGGGAAACAGATTTGAGCTCGTTGCGAAGCAATGGCCGACACTCGGTCGCGGGCCCATCAAGTGGTCGCACTTAAAAACTAGATAAGTTTTAATTTTTGAGGTGTTTGAAAAATTTGGAGCGGGAAACGAGATTCGAACTCGCGACCCCGACCTTGGCAAGGTCGTGCTCTACCAACTGAGCTATTCCCGCATAGAGTCGATGCTGTGCATCTTATAGATACTTACCTATGGTAAGTGAATTTGGAGCGGGAAACGAGATTTGCCAACTGGCCGACACTCGGTCGCGGGCCCACTAGGGGTCGCGCTTTTCACGCCCACTGAAAGTAAATTTTACTATCAGCTTTTAAAATTTGGAGCGGGAAACGAGATTCGAACTCGCGACCCCGACCTTGGCAAGGTCGTGCTCTACCAACTGAGCTATTCCCGCAACAAAAGAGGTACTTCGTTTGAAGTGGTGCGCATTTTACAAAAATTTTGGGGTAACGCAACCTTTAATTCTACTTTTTTTGCACCTCAATGCTCGAATGCTTAAATCGTAAACACTTTCTCTCGATAATAGCGCATTTCTTCAATAGACTCGCGAATATCATCTAAGGCTAAGTGTACGCCTTTCTTTTCGAAACCATCTAAAACTTCAGGCTTCCAGCGGCGCGTTAGCTCTTTTATTGTACTTACATCAATATTTCTATAGTGGAAGTAAGCTTCAAGCTCGGGCATGTACTTAACCATGAATCGTCTGTCTTGCCCAATGGTGTTTCCACACAGTGGTGATTTACCTGCATCTACCCACTGCTCTAAAAAGGCAATAGTCTGTGCGGATGCTTCTTCTACGCTTATTTTACTCTCTCGGCAACGCGCAGTAAGCCCACTTTCTCCGTGAACGCGTGTGCACCACTCGTCCATGTTGTTTAACACGTCATCACTTTGATGTACCGCTATTACGGGGCCTTCAGCCAAAATATTAAGCTGTGCATCGGTAACTATGGTGGCAATTTCCATAACTACGCAGGTTTCAGGATCTAACCCTGTCATTTCCATGTCTATCCAAACAAGGTTACTGTCGTGTTTACTCATTACTTTCCTCTTTGCGCTACAGACATGGCAACCATGCCCTACAAACGGTATTATTGACATAGTATACGTGAAACTAGAAAAGAATCGTGGCGAAAAAACCAAAACTTACACAACGACAGAAACGACAAGTTGCAGCAAACAGAAGCAAACGCTTGCGTGAAAAGCACGGCGCTAAAGATGCTTCGAGTCTGGACGAAAGCGCGTTAGAGAGCGGTACTGTAATTGGCCGCTTCGGCAAACATGCCGATGTTGAAGATACCAATGGCGAAGTTTCCCGCTGCCATATTCGCCGTACAGTCGACTCTGTAGTGTGCGGAGACAAAGTCTTTTTCAGCAAAGGGGATGATGCTGAGTCGGGGGTAAGAGGTGTTATCGAAATAGTAAAAGACAGGCACTCCGTGCTCACTCGCCCCGATTATTACGACGGTATCAAACCCATTGCCGCGAATATCGACCGTATTATTGTGGTTAGCTCTATTTTACCTTCTCTTTCACTGAATATAATCGACCGCTATTTGGTGGCCTGTGAAGATATTGGCATTACGCCACTTATTGTACTTAATAAAGTAGAGCTGCTTAGCGATGAAGAACGCGCAACCGTCACAGAGCAGCTTAAAACCTATGAAAAACTAGGCTACGAAGTGCTGTTTACCAGCTGTAAAACTGGCGAGGGTATTAATACACTTAACGAATACCTTAATGATAATATCAGCGTTTTCGTGGGGCAGTCGGGCGTTGGTAAATCGAGCCTTATTAACCAGGTTCTGCCAGATGCCGATGAATTAACCGGTGATATCTCAGATAACTCAGGGCTGGGTCAACACACCACCACCGCTGCTAAACTGCTTCATTTACCGGCTGGGGGTGATTTAATTGATTCTCCAGGAGTACGTGAGTTTGGCCTGTGGCATATTCCCGTTGAGCGTATCACATGGGGTTTTATTGAGTTTAGAGACTATTTAGGCGGCTGCAAATTTCGCGACTGCAAGCACTTAAACGATCCGGGCTGCTTGTTAAGAGAAGCGGTTGAAGAAGGGAAAATCAGTGCAGAACGCTTTGACAGCTACCACCGAATATTAACCACGATGGAAGAGCAGCGTCCTAGCCATAGTCAGCCCCCAGGTGCATAAGCGGTTTTAAACAAAACGCGATAACACTCACCGAGAGTAAACCCGTGCTTATGCTTTTGTGTAAGCACTCATAACCCTAAAGTTGCTCTAAATACTACGACTTACTATACAATAGCGCTATCTATGCAATGCGTTATTGTTTGCATAAAAGAAACGGAGATATTTTGTGTTAGATTGGCTTAAAGTTAATTTACAATACGTTACCCCTAAGCATTTGCTTTCTCGCCTTGTGGGTAAACTCGCTGAAGCAGAGATGGGTAGCGTGACAACCTTTTTCATCAAGCTATTTATTAAGCAATACAATGTTGATATGACCGAGGCTCTTCATGAAAAGCCCGAGCATTACCGAAGCTTCAATAAATTCTTCACTCGTACGCTTAAGCCAGAAGCGCGCACTATCGATGAAAGTGACGATGTGCTAATCCATGCTGTTGACGGCACAGTGAGCCAGTTTGGCGATATCCGCAGCGACAGCATTTTCCAAGCGAAAGGCCATGACTTCAGCCTTACCACGTTACTAGGCGGAAAACCTGATGTTGCCGCACCGTTTAAAAACGGCAAGTTCGCAACAGTCTACTTGGCGCCACGTGACTATCACAGAATCCATATGCCTATTGAAGGTACGCTAACTGACATGCTGTACGTGCCGGGCGAACTGTTTTCGGTCAACCCGCTTACTGCACAAAATATTCCGGGCCTTTTCGCACGTAACGAACGTGTTGTAGCGCTGTTCGACACCCCGGTGGGCAAAATGGCAATGGTATTAGTAGGTGCTACTATTGTGGCGAGTATCGAAACGGTTTGGGCTGGCACGGTGACTCCACCTACAGGTAAGACGGTCCAGCACTGGTCGTATGAAACTGATAGCGAAGCGGCGGTTAAGTTAGAAAAAGGGGCTGAACTTGGGCGCTTTAAGCTAGGCTCAACCATTGTAGTTTGTTTCGAAAAAGACATGATAGATTTCGAAGATATTGCCCCTGGCATGGTGACACGCTTAGGTGAGCCGATGGCTTCAAAAATGTCTTCACAAAAAGCTATTACACCAGAGCAAACTACCGAAACTCCTGTTCAAGCTAGCAACGAGTTTGATGACAATGCTGGCGAAACCAAGAAAGATACACCTTCAGAGGGCGCTGACAGCTAATTTATGGATGCTGTTAAAAAAAGCCTAATTTCGCTTCACCTCACGGTTGTTTTATTAGGTGGTACGGCCCTTTTTTCTAGGCTTGTACCACTTAGTGCCAGTGATATTACCCTGGTCCGCTCGGTATTTGCATGCATTGCCCTATTTGCATTTCTAAAGCTGGCCAAAAATAAAATAAAGCTGAATAGCAGAAAAGATTACGGCGTTGCGCTTGGCTTAGGCTTACTCATGGCGCTTCATTGGGTTACCTACTTTGCGGCGATGCAGTATGCCGGCGTATCTGTGGGCATGATTGCGCTTTTCACCTTTCCTGTAATTACCGTACTTATCGAACCTTTTTTCGAACGAGTAAGGCTGGTTTGGCAGGATATCCTATCTACGCTAACGGTGATCATTGGCGTATACCTAATTGTGCCTGAAACATCGTTAGAGAACGATATTACGCTTGGCGTTCTAATAGGCATTGCCTCTGCTATTTTGTATTCGTTTAGAAACCTTATTCATCGCAAACACTTTAAGCATTATACTGGTGCACAAGCGATGGCATGGCAAACCTTAGTTATTAGCGTGTTGATGCTGCCTGTAGGAAGTGAAGCCATTGCCTCTGCCTCAACGAATTCATGGCTCATGTTGTTGCTATTAGGCACCGTATTTACAGCCCTGCCCCATGCGTTAATTGCAGCGAGTCTGCGACATTTACGAGCAAAAACTTTTTCTCTAATAGCCTGCATGCAGCCTCTTTACGGCGTTTTTCTCGCTATTATTTTGCTAAATGAAACGCCTGGCTGGAGTGCGCTAGTAGGAGGCATACTCATTACCTCGGCGTCAGTTTATGAAACGCTTAATACCCATAAGTTGCACAGTTCAAACGATGAATAATGCGTATTGATAATGGAAGGGGCTAGTACCTATGCTCATTTTTGCACACCGCGGTGCCAGCAAAGCAGCACCTGAAAATACACTTAAAGCCTTTAGGTTAGCGTTTGAGCAACATGCAGATGGTATTGAGTTCGACACTTATCAGCACGATGACGGCATTGTAGTTTTCCACGACAGGACCCTTAAACGTCGTGCTCGCGAGCCGGGTTACCTGTTAGATGCATCGTGGCAAGCGCTTCGAGAAATGGACATAGGCGAAGGTGAGCGCATACCAACCCTTTCTGAAACCCTAAATTGTGTTGTTGATAATAAGTGGTGCAATATCGAAATTAAACACTTAAACGATGTCGATAGCTGGGTTGAAGACGTAAAGCAGGCTGTGCAAGAAAGCGGTATTAACGTTGATAAGCTGCTTATATCCTCATTTAATCACCATTGGCTTCATGCAATCGCAAAGCGCTGGTCAAAGGTTAAGATTGGAGCGCTCTCGGCAAGTTACGAACTAGACTGTACTGCCAGCGCCCGAGCACTTAACGCCTATTCGGTTAATATTGCCTTAGATGCTGTTGATAAGAGCTTTGTACACGAGGCCCTACGCGATGGGTTTGACGTATTTGTATATACCGTTGATGAACCAAGGGATATGCTAATGCTACGAGAATGGGGGGTTACAGGTATCTTTACTAACGTGCCCGATACAGCCCTTAAGGCACTGTCTTAATTAACCCCAGAGCTCGTTTTTTTGAATACGTTGTAACGCTTATTTTAATTCGGTAGAAAGATGCTCTGAAAATACAGTGTTCTTGCAGCATTTACACTGTCTGCACAAACGCATATTAAACCAGTGCCCGGCTACGATAAGCGCTGCCCCGAGAGCGATGGTAAATGGTTCGTAGTGATGCCCAAAAATATCTTTATGCCAGTAAATAGCGCCACCTGTGAACAATAATATAAGTGGGTAGTATTTACCGTGGTAACGGACAGCACCGCTAATCAACGCCACTGCGCCTACAATTAAAGAGAAGGTTAAAATGGTTCTTTCGAACCACACTTGCGCAAAAAAGCTTGAACCTACAAGAGGTAATAGCGGGATCAAGACAGGTAGAGCGAGACAATGCAACGCACACAAGCTCGACACCCAAATGCCAAGTTTGTCTAGTTTTGTTGGATTCTCATCAATTGGAGTCATTACTCTAAATACCACCGTGCCGGAATATGTGCGCAAAAATACTGTCAGAGACGTTATATTATAACAGACTAGCAAAAATGCGAAACGTTCCCACATTAAATTTTGATCTTATTGAGACGAAAGTAGACTAATGAAGGGGGAAAGTAAGTGGGTTAACTATTCCTTTGGCGCAACATCAGTGATTTCTGGCGACACTTTTCGCGTGCTATATCGAGTGTGCTCTAGGTTTTCTGAACTTACTTTATTCGTGAAAGCCAAATTATTTTTCAGAGTAATATTTTTGTCAGCAATGTTTTTACTGGCAATTATGTGGTGTGAAAGCCCTGCGGTTTGCTCATGCACATTTGGAAACTGCTTCGCCACTTTCGGTGCATCGGGAAAATAGTCTGCCACAGAGGCGAGGCTAAAGCCTTCTTTTTCAAGTAGTGGTAAATGCGTTTGCAAAAAGTCTATGGTGGCAGGATGAGGGTGACCTATAACTAAAACTCGTCCTTCACGCTTAGCAATACGCTTCATCTCATTGAATTGCTGTAATAAAAACGCAGGCTCTAAGCGGTGATCAAGGAACACTTGGCGACTGGCGTTAGGCACACCGAGTTGTTCGGCAATTTCCTTTCCTTTAGATAATACTGTCGTTCGGCTGTCGACAAAGAATAGCCCCTGACGCTTCACCTCTTTAAGTAACGCTTCCATCGCCTCTCGCTGCCCGGTAAAGGCACTTCCCATATGGTTGTTGATACCCACCGCGTTAGGTACGCTCTTCATTGCCCTGCGGACATTGTGTGTAATAGCACCGGCGTACATATCAGTTGAAAGCCCAAGGGGCCCCATATTTTTACCATTTTGAGCCTGCATCGGCATATGCAGCATTACCGCCCTGCCCTCTTTTTCAGCGCGCTGCGCTATTTCAGATGCCAAAGGCGTTTGTGGGAGTATGGAAAAAGTAACTTCTTTAGGAAGAGAGAAAGCAGCGATATCGGACGGCCTGTAGCCCAGGTCATCTAGAATTATTATTATGTCTGACTTTGCTTTGACGTAAGGGCTAACAAGCCCGCATAAAACAAAGATTATACAAGGCGTTAGCAGACGCAAAAGCATCTAAATCACATCCATTTTTCATCATTATTATTTAGCGCACAATACACATAGCTGTGTTTTATTTTTAACTCTCAAACTTAGCATACCAACAACTGGTTCAGTTTCAACGTTGCTGATGACTTTAGTGTTATTTTAATAGCGCCAGCCCACGCGCGCACTCTGGTTGGGCAACCGCTCAGTCTAGCCACGAGCTTGGATTAAGGGCTTTACCTTTGTGGCGAATTTCAAAGTAAAGGTTAGGATATTCCTGACCGCCACTTCGCCCAACAAGGGCTATTCGCTCGCCCCGTCTAACATCGTCACCAGCCTGTTTAAGCAAAGCTTGATTGTGCCCATACACGCTCATGTAGCCTTTACCATGGTCAATAATAGCAACCAACCCGAAACCACGAAGCCAATCGGCGTAGAGGACTTTACCAGGGGCGATGCTATTGACAGGGTCGCCTTCTGCACCATCAATGATAATACCTTTCCAAGATACTTGCCCTTGGCGGCGGCTACCAAATAGCTTTCGAACTCTCCCTTTCACTGGCGGCGTTAACTTTCCTTTGAGCTTCGCTAGTCCGTCCATAGATACTTCCGCATTCCTTGCAGCTCGTTCAGCGGCTATACGCGCGGCCTCTATAGCATCTCTAAGGGCTTTTTCATCGGCCTGCAATGAAGCAATTCTTTGGTTTTCCGACGCTATAGTTTTATTGATTTTTGTGAGTGTTTTTTTACGGTCGGCTTGGCGCGTTATGAGCACCGCGCGCTGACCTTCTTGCTCTTCTTTAAGAGCGGCAAGCGATTGCGCTTTTTCATCGAGTTCAGCGTTAACTTCCTCAAGCCTTGCTACATTGCTTCTAAAACTTTCAATCTCTTTTTGACGAGCTTTAGCAACATATTGGTAATAGGTAATTACGCGTTCAAATGTGCGGGCGTCATCTTGATAAAACAACATTTTTGCGTAGTCGTAATGCCCCGCCATAAAAGCACTTTTTAATTGACTAGATAATAAAGACTGCTGTTTGCGAATAGCCGCTTTAAGGGTTTCTTGCTCAGCACCAAGCTTTGCTTGTTCTTGCTCTACATTGGCAAGCGACTGACGAGTAATGGCTAATGCCTTGGCGACTTTCGCTATCTCAAGTTCAGAGGCTTTAAGTACACTTTTTAGCTCTTGCGCACTGGCTTTATTATTTTTTAATACCTGTTGGCGCGCGCGAAGCTCTGCCTGTAGTTCTGCTAACTTCTCTTTTTGCGCACTGGCCCCGGCTTCTTGCGCAATAGCACCACTTCCAATCGGCAGAGTAGCGAGTGCAATAATACACCCTATGATTGAAAGTAATGACCGTAATGACATAACGTGTGCTTAAAACCTCGCCTTTTTCGATAATGCGTCAATTTCGTTATTGCTATTAATAACATTTTCCAGTGTATCTGACGGTCACGCATATGCCCAGTGCAATTTATCCGTAATATCAACCATCTAAAGTATTTCTATGAAGCATGCCGCACCTCACATCCATCTTAGTGAAAGGTAGGCTGGTTTCTCGCCCATTTTTCTATATACTTTGCACTCTTTTCATGGTCTGTAGACAGGGTTAGAGGTAATGGATCAACTAATTGAATTTGCTAGCAACAACTTTATTCTTGCTGGTATTTGGGTTGCGCTGATTGCCATGTTGATATTTAGTTATATCAGTGCATGGACATCTTCGGTAAAAGAGCTAAGCACTCACGAAGCAACACTTTTAATTAATAAACATGACGCAATAGTACTTGATACACGTCCTGCGAAAGAATTTAATGCAGGTCATATTTTGGGTGCAAGGCAGATTAAACCTGAAGAAGTGCGCGAGAAAAACTTCAAGAAACTTGAAAACAGTAAAGACAAACCCATTATCGTAGTATGCGCTATGGGTAATCAGGCTCGTGGTACAGCAAATGCGATGCAAAAAGACGGCTTCGCGAATGTGAATGTATTAAAAGGCGGAATGAACGCATGGCAAAGCGCCAGCCTTCCCGTTTCTAAATAACAGGTAACCTTTATGAGCAAAGTAGAACTTTACACCAAGGGCCACTGCCCATACTGCCATCGCGCAAAAGCGCTGTTGACGCAAAAGGGTGTAGAATTTATTGAATACCCGATAGATGTTAAGCCTGAGCTACGCGACGAAATGATTGAGCGAGCAAACGGCGGCTGGACTGTTCCACAGATTTTCATTGACGATCAGCACGTTGGTGGCTGTGACGATATGATGGCTTTAGAAGCACAAAGCAAACTAAGCCCTATGCTGGGTTTAGCGTAAAGCGTCAGCGCATACAGCAACGCACTACATTAAATTAAAACGACAATTAAATAGGAAATACCATGGCTGACGAAAATCAGACAAACAACGGCGAAGCAGCAGGCGCACAAGCGCAGCAGGGTGCTCAGTTCAATATTCAGCGTATCTACACAAAAGACATCTCTTTTGAGTCTCCAAACGCGCCAGCTATTTTCACTAAAGAGTGGAAGCCAGAAATTAAACTAGACATCGACACTAGCACGAACAAGCTAGAAGAAAATGTATTTGAAGTTGTGCTTTCAGTGACCGTAACGGCAACACTAGGCGAAGAGACGGCCTTCCTATGTGAAGTACAGCAAGCAGGTATTTTTGCTATTGGCGAAATGCCAGACCAAAACAAAGCGCACACGCTAGGTTCGTTCTGCCCGAACATGCTTTTCCCATATGCGCGTGAGACTATTTCTAACTTGGTTAACCGTGGTACTTTCCCTCCACTTAACCTCGCACCTGTAAACTTCGACGCTATCTTTGCCGCTTACGTGCAAAAACGTGCACAACAAGCGCAGGGCGAAGCGCCTAAAATGGACGCCTAATTAGTTGACCATGAAGGACGTGGACATGAAGTCGAATTCGGTTTCAGCGTCGGTTTCAGTATTGGGGGCGGGGTCTTATGGCACCGCCCTTGCTTTTTGCCTTGCCAGAAATGGTAACCCCACATTACTTTGGGGTCGCGATGAAAAGCACGTTGCCGAGATGAACACCAACCGAGAAAACGCTCGCTATCTTCCAGGCGCGACATTTCCTGATGCGTTGGTTGTTAATGCCAACCTAGAAGAAGTGGTCGCTGCCAGCCAAGACATCTTAGTGGTAGTACCTAGCCATGCTTTTGCGGCTATGCTTCAAAGTTTGAAACCCTTGCTTAAACCGCATCAGCGTATTATTTGGGCAACCAAAGGGCTAGAGCCTAAAACCGGTCGTTTACTTCGTGATGTAGCAGAAGAAATTCTGGGAACCGACTATCCGCTAGCGGTGCTTTCAGGCCCCACTTTCGCTAAAGAAATGGTAGCAGGCTTGCCTACCGCTATTTCACTGTCTTCTACCGACGATACCTTAAGTGATGAGTTTGCAGCAAAACTGCACTGTGCGAAGTCATTTCGCGTGTACAAGAACTCAGACTTCACGGGTGTACAGCTGGGCGGTGCGGTGAAAAACGTTATCGCTATTGGCGCTGGTTTAGCAGATGGATTAGGCTTTGGTGCTAATGCACGTACAGCGTTAATCACCCGTGGCTTAGCAGAACTCACCCGTTTGGGCGTAAAGCTAGGTGCAAATCCAGAAACCTTTATGGGTATGGCGGGTCTTGGCGATTTGGTATTAACCTGTACTGACAATCAGTCGCGCAATCGTCGCTTTGGTTTGGCACTAGGCCAAGGTAAAAGCGTGGATGTGGCCATTGAAGAAATTGGTCAGGTCGTTGAAGGTTACCGCAATACTGAAGAAGTACACGTATTATCGAAAAAAGTGGGTGTGGAAATGCCTATCTGTGAGCAGATATACGCGGTGCTTTATCACGGAAAATCCCCTAAAGAAGCAGCCTTAGCCCTGCTTGGTCGAGATTTAAAAAACGAAGCGTAATCACATTACGCTTCATTTTTATTTAGTTATTTCAGCGACTAATTAGCGACCTTCTCTTATCACTATCACTTTTGCGTTGTCTCGGTAGCCATCGTGGTTATGTTTATAGCGCTTAGAGCTTTTCACTTTCTTCGCCTTCTTGTAGGGTGAATCAACGACCACATAGCGATTTCCTTGCTTGCGGTAGTAATGGTTATTCGCAACGTAGTAACGATGATTATTAATAACCTCAACTCTATGCGCCCCCGGCAAAACATTAACGTACAGCCCAATCTCAGGTACGCTAATGGCAACATCAACTAAAGAGCGAGCAGGCTGTGTAATAACGGTTACCGTTTCATTTGCCCCTCTTTTACCGTGAGAGTGATGCCCTGAGTGCGCGCTAGCTTGCCCAGCCACCATTAAACAAACGCCGGTAATAATACTGAGTGTTATACGTTTCATAATGCTACTCCTAACTCATTTGTGTATATTCACAGGCTATACTAATGAGTGAAGCTGAACGAAAACTGACTCTGACGCGCTTTACGCTGTCTTTACATTGGGCATAAAAAAGCCCTTATAACAGGGCGTTTTTAAAATGAATATCTTCAGAAAGCTTTTACCCGCCTTCTGCTACCGGGCACCTTCGTAGCCAAACTGGCGCCAGCTTTCATATACAAAGACAGATACGGCATTGGATAAGTTCATACTGCGGCTGTCTGGTAACATGGGAATGCGAACGCGCTGCTCTGGCGGTAGCGATTGAATATAATCATCCGGTAAACCACGGGTCTCAGGACCAAATATAAGTGCATCGCCTTTTTGATAGGATACATCGCTATGAAACGCTTTGCCTTTGGTGGTGCAGGCAAAAACGCGGTTCGGTTTTGCATCTTCAAGGTAAGCATCTAAACTAGCATGGCGTTTTACATGAGCAAACTCATGGTAATCTAAGCCTGCACGACGTACCCGCTTGTCGTCCCAATCAAAGCCCAAAGGCTCAATAAGGTGCAGCATAAAGCCGCTATTCGCACATAAGCGAATAATATTTCCAGTATTTGGCGGGATTTCTGGCTGATAAAGTACGATATCTAGCATGCTTGTTTAAATTACCTTCAAGATTAAAAACCCGTTCATTTTATAACGAAACCGCCCTTTGCATCACCCTACCCTTCTCTTTAATTGCATGTTAATGGTCTTAACTATGCAGCATAGTTAACGAGTAACCTTAGCTTTCTGTAAGAAAATCGAGAATGCGGGTGAGCGAGCGTTCACGAATATCGTCAGACTCGGTGAAGAGCTCATGATAAGCACGAGGTACAATTTCTAACGTTGCGTTAGGCATACGCTGCGCTACAAGACGCTGGCGCTTATTATCGATAATAGCATCGTCATCGGCACTTAATACCAGTGTGGGGGTGGTAATGGCCCCAGCGCTGTTTTCAATTTTATTCATTGCCTGGTGGGCTGCCGCTAACCATTCAGTGGTCACGCCGCCTAGCTGTATATCCTGCTCTTCGTCATACAATTCGCGGAATAGTGCGTAGCGGGTTTTACTATGCGTCAGTTTATTCAGTGCAAATGGAAAGGCGATATACGGTGTCTGCCCGAAGAAGTAGCCTGAATCGGCTTTTTTCATTCTATTAACCGCAAGGCCAGTGCGTATTAGCCCGTTTGCTAGCCAGTTAGGCAGCGATGGCTTAATGCCAAACATCGGTGATGCAAATACGGCTTTAGAGAAAAGCTTTGGCATGCGCAGTAAAGTCAATGCGCCTATTGCTCCACCCATCGAGTGGCACACTAACAATAAAGGCCCTTGATGCTTAGGCTTAACAATGGTTTCTACAAATGTGACAAAGTCATCTACGTAATCATCGAAGTGGGCTACATAGCCATGCTGCGGGTCGCTTGTCATTCGGTCAGATAGGCCTTGACCTCGGTGATCAAGAATAAAAACGGCAAAGCCATTTTGATAGAGATCGTAAATAAACTCTTTGTATTTTAAGTAAGACTCAATACGCCCTGAACAAATCACAATCGTTGCGCGAGGCGACTTAGGAATACAATGCGAATAGCGCACTGTGATATTGTCTTTTCCTACGAAATGGCCCTGCGTCACGCTGTGCTGCCAAAAAGGATTAATATCTGTAGCAAAAGTGCTAGCTAAGTTATTTTCAGACGTGAACGCCCAGTTCATAAATACCCTTTTACTGTCAATACGCGCTCTATTAGGCCTAAAGCGATCTTCCTACGTTGTGCTTACGACTTAGGAAAAGACAAGGTTACTTTAAGCCCACCGCGCTCAGCCGGTTCAGCAATAATCCTTCCATGATGCAACTCCACGGCTGCTTTTGCAATGGATAAACCTAAGCCCACGCCCCCGGACTCCCGCTCTCTGGCAAGCGTTGCTCGATAAAAGGGAGAAAAGATGCGTTCACACTCTTCATGGGAGAGCCCTTCACCATCATCAGCAATATGAATACACCAGTGCTCTGAATCCTCGCTAAACGAGATACGGGTAACAAGCGCGCTATGACGAATTGCGTTGCGCAATACATTTTCTATTGCACGACAAAACATCATACTATCGATAACCACTGTCTTTTGAGGTATGTCATCAATTTGAAGCTGCTTGTTTTTATTTGCCGCCTCAAAATTCGCGTCGGTAAACACATCGTTTAGTACAAGCGACAGCATTTGCTTTTGCATAGATGCTTCACCAGCTTCAGCTTTACTCAAGGTGAGAAGTTGACTCACTAACGCTTCCATCCGATCGGCTTCTCGCTCTACACGCGCTAAGGTTTCAGGATCTACGTTTTGCTGATGCGCAAGTCCTAATGCCATTTGTAAGCGGGCAAGCGGTGAGCGTAGTTCATGAGAGACATCGGCCAATAGGCGTTTTTGGGCGCCCCACATGGACTCTAGCTGTTCTGCCATCTTGTTAAAGTCCCGCGAAAGCTGCCCTAGCTCGTCCTGACGCTTAGCCGCTCGGCCTACTCGCGCCTGCCAGTCACCGCTCGCTATGCGTTTCGCTGAGCTTTGTATACGCAGTATGGGGTTAGTCAGTGATTTCGCAAACAACCAGCTCAATAATATGGTGGTAATCAAGGCGATGGTTAGGAACAGTAAAATCGGTGGAGTTTGCTTTTCAGGCATTTCCAGTCTCACTGAAAAAAGCGCAAATCGGGAGCCGTCTCGCTCGAAGAAAACCGGCCCCAAAATTTTAAATGCTCCCCGCTTCACCGCTATGGGTGACGTTTGTGTGACTAATCGAAGTAAATCTTCTTTGTCCTCGTTACGAAGCGGTGGGCCACCACCAGAAATAACGCGGTTATCACTAATATCAATAGCCACCATTCGCCCTCTCCCTCCCCGAGAATGGCGGTCAAGCGCTCCGCGTAATGGTGCACCTTGGTAACGGTTATCTTGTATGCGCTCCACCACTTGATTGAGAGCAGCCACTTCACGTGGTTTTATCGGTACAATTTCAAGATCTTCAAAGAAAAGGCGGCTGCCCCAAATAGCCAGCAAGGCGGTGACAATAAACGTAGCCCAAAACCATAAAAACAATCGGCCCATGATGGCCCGCGTTGGGCTTACGCTGCGTAGCAGTTTTACCATTAATGGCTTCCAACAATTAACATATACCCGACACCGCGAATGGTTTTAATTTTTTCATCAACCGCCACGGCCCCTATTTTTTTGCGCAGGTTACTCACGTGCATATCAATACTTCTGTCAAAGGCTTGAAGCGGTTTGCCAAGTATTTTTAGGCTGATTTCTTCTTTTGTGACACGCTGTGCTGCATTAAGCATCAGCAAGCGCAGTATTAAAAATTCAGTGGTGGTAAGGGTAAGTTCTACATCATCTACTTTGGCAAGCTGACTACTGGGGCTTAGTAAAATTCCATTTACAAACAAGTCTTGCTCAACGGCCCCGCCGCTTGATGACAAATTATGACGACGAACGATCGCTTTAATTCGAGCTACTAGCTCGCGATGATTAAAAGGTTTAGGCAAATAATCATCGGCGCCCATCTCAAGACCTAAAATTCGGTCGTAGTCGTCGCCTCTCGCGGTAAGCATAAGCACCGGCGTACTGTGGCTTGAACGAAGTTTTTTCAAAACGTCAAATCCATCCATTTTAGGCATCATCACATCAAGCAATATCAGGTCATAATGACGCCCAGACACCGCTTCAGATAACCCCTCTTCGCCATTGTTACGCACTTGTACCTGATAACCCATACCCGATAAGTAAGTAGCGAGCATTTCTGTTAGTTCTAGGTCATCATCAATAACAAGGATAGACTGCAAATGAAAATCTGAACTCATGGTATTAAACTCTTTAACTGCTAGATTCATGAAAATGCCTGTAAATTGGATAGAATTCAACCTACGCTTATGGTGTGCCTCGCCTCAAGCCGACAACAGCACTGACAAATCGCGTACTATATCTTTTCAGACCTTTACAATCACAAATCGGCGGTGCCTTTACATAAGCTTTACACTGCATTGACTGCTTTTTTAGTCGAGCACGCTACGATTAGCTTGTCCGAAAAAAGGAGACGACAATGAAAAAGTTATTAATTGCTAGTGTAACGGTAGCAGCGATTGGCTTAGGTGGCCTTGCATTGGCGCATCCGTTAGGACCTGGTATGCGTCACCACGAACCGGTTAAAGAAATGGTTAAACATTTTCGCGACCTGAGCTTGAGCGACACGCAACGCGAAGAGTTAAAAACACTTGTAAGCGCATTTAAAGACGCTAACCCTCGACCTAAATTTGGCGATATTGAAAAGCCTAGCTTTGATTTTGATACCGCCACTGAAGCCCAGCTCAGCGCTTTTATTCAAGCTCAGTTTGAAGAGCGTGAAGCTACCCATTTCGCTTTTGCTCAACTGCGTCACGACATCTACAACGTGCTGAATGAAGAGCAACAGGCAACTCTCTTAGCTCGAGACGCTAAAAGAGAATTAGATATACAAAAACATCGTGACGCTTTCGTAAAACAAGAAGCTCGCTTTGCCAAACGAATGGATGGTGAGGGTAAAGGTCCTAAACGCAAGCATAGGGAATTTTTGTTTGAAGGCATTGAATTAAGCGACGAACAAATAGCGAGCTTTGCAGAACTTCGCGAGTCATTCAAAGATACATCGAAAACGAATAGAGAGACGCTACGCAATTTTAAAGACGCCCAGCGCGATTTGATTCGCAGCCAGTCTTTCTCTCAAAACGCTTGGGACGCGCTTATCGCCCAATACAAAGACGACCTTGTAAGTGCTAAGGTTGAGAAAGCCAAACAGCGCCAAGCCATGTTTCAAGTGCTAACGCAAGAACAGCAAGCTACATTAAAGGCGCAACGAGAAAATGAACGTGAGCTACGGGATATGTTTAGATAAGCGCGTACTGTTGAACCGTTACCCACCCTAAAAAGTGCTGGCCTAGGCCAGCCTTTTTTATATTCAACTAAACTTAATTACACGTTCAGTAGAACTCTATTTACCTGCAATGGCATTTTAAAAATTTGGCTTTACCGGCTTGTAATCAGGCGATAAAAATAATGGCGATGTTATTACCAAATCTGCTGTGGCTGGCGTGCAGGCTACTGGTACATTCCATACTGAACACAGCCGCAGCAGCGCTTTTACGTCGGGGTCGTGGGGCGCTGGGTTTAACGGGTCCCAAAAAAAGAAAAGTGCATCTAGTTTATTCTCAGCAATTAATGCCCCAATTTGTTGGTCGCCGCCAAGCGGGCCGCTTTTATAGCGTGTAACCTCTAGCCCAGTTTCGCTGGCAATCAGGCCTCCGGTGGTGCCTGTTCCCACTAAGTTGCACTGTTCAAGTATGGCAATATGCTGCTTAACCCATGCAAGTAGTTCTGGTTTTTTATGGTCGTGAGCGACAAGCGCCAAGGTAAGTTTGCTCATTTTAATTTCCGCTATTATTCCCAACAAATTATACGTAGCCCACGAGCTTCTGCCTGTGAATACCGTCTACTCATGGTCTTACACTCCCAGTGTACCGTACTTTATCACTATCACCTGTAAACTCTGAAATAAGATATAAATATTCAATTCTATTGCTCACATTGTCAACTTACTGTCACAACTATAACTCTATTATAAAGTGCATTTTTTGAGACAAATAAGCCGCCGCAACAAGATAAAATATTTATACATTTTTATTGCATAAACATTCAAATTAGTTACACTAGTCCACGGTTAAGGCATCCAACCCCATTTTTTGGGTTGTAACATGATAGGAATTGATGA
Source organism: Alteromonas mediterranea DE (assembly GCF_000020585.3). Lineage (NCBI taxonomy): Bacteria > Pseudomonadati > Pseudomonadota > Gammaproteobacteria > Alteromonadales > Alteromonadaceae > Alteromonas > Alteromonas mediterranea. Next base: position 566,145 of record NC_011138.3, on the reverse strand, counting down.
TGACACAACCAACTCGTGTTGATGGTTTTACCACTAACAGCATTATAGAGTTTACCTCTCCCCTGGCTGGCTACACCTTGCATAGCACACGACGATGCGTGTGTACTTCTATGCTTATTCGGTAGCACACTTTTTACCTTTGTAATGTGGTCGCGGTTAGGCAAGGATTTACGGCTAACCAGTTTACAAAGGTAAAAAGTGATTTTTTTCTCCTTTTATTGAATTTATAAATTATGTATAGCGTTTCAATTATCGGTGCCAGTGGTTACACAGGGGCACAACTTGTTCAGTTAGTATTACAGCACCCTAAGCTTGAGTTAGCGGGTACTTACGTATCTGAAAACAGTAACGATGCGAACAAAAGCATTGCAGAACTGCATGGCAACCTTGCGCATGTAAATGCCACACTGACGCCTATTTCAGATACCGCGCTTAGTGAAATGGCAAATGGCGTAGACTTTATTTTTCTTGCTACCCCTCATGAGGCAAGCCACGATTGGATGCCAATCTTGTCATCAGGCAAAGCAAAAGTATTGGATTTATCAGGTGCCTTTAGAATTAAAGACACCGCGGTTTTTGAGCAATTTTACGGTTTCCCGCACACGCAGACACAAAGCTTAGCGCAGGCGGTTTACGGTCTTGCCGAGTGGCACGAAGCGCAAATAGCAAGCGCCGACGTTATCGCAGTGCCGGGCTGTTACCCCACCGCCAGCCTTAGCGCGCTAAAACCACTTGCGCACAACGGCTTATTAGATGAGAGCGTACGCCCTGTAATTAACGCGGTTTCCGGCGTATCGGGTGCAGGTAGAAAAGCCAGTTTAACCACCAGCTTTTTTGAGGTAAGTCTTCAGGCTTATGGCGTGTTAGGCCATCGCCATACGCCTGAAATTGAAGCCTATTTAGGTACGCCTGTTATCTTCACGCCACACCTTGGTAATTTCAAAAGAGGTATTCTGGCAACGGTAACCGTGAAAGTTAAAGCTGGTACCACCAGCGCACAACTTGAGAAAGCGTACACTGACGCCTATGCTGATAAACCCATTGTGCGTTTGCGCAAGAGTTTCCCAAAAATTGATGACGTTGCTCACACTCCCTTTGTCGATCTTCACTGGAAGTTGGATGAAGCATCTGGGTATGCAGTTGTTACCGCTGCCATTGACAACGTAATGAAAGGTGCAGCTTCACAAGCGATTCAGTGCCTTAACATAATGACGAAACAACCTATAGAAACAGGGTTAGTACTATGAGTGTTTCACCTATTGTAATTAAAGTTGGCGGCGCATTGCTTGATGATGCCGCGGCAATGACGCGCTTATTTCTAAGCGTAAAAGATGTGCAGGCCACTCGCCCAGTGGTAGTGGTTCACGGTGGTGGGCCTTTAGTGGAAACACTAATGGCAAGCCTTGGCCTTAAAAGCACCAAAATTGATGGCCTTCGGGTTACCCCCGATGAGCATATGCCCTATATTTGTGGTGCACTGGCCGGTTCTGCTAACAAGCAGTTATGCGCCGCCGCACTCGCCTCGGGTTTAACGCCTGTCGGCTTGTCCTTACTTGACGGCAACATGGTGGTATGTGAACCACTTGCTGATCAATATGGCGCGGTGGGTGTGCCAAGTACCGCAGATGCCGCGTTTCTTAAGAGTGTTTTAGCCCAATCGACCTTGCCAATTATTAGCTCCATAGGCTCTAGCCCGCAAGGCAGGCTGCTTAACGTAAACGCAGACCAAGCGGCTACGGTTATCGCCGAACTGCTCAACGCCGAGCTTTTACTGCTTTCAAATGTTGATGGCGTACTTGACGGCAACAAAGCACTTATCAGTGCGTTAAATGCTAATAGTATTGCTCAATACGCCAGTGAAGGCGTAATCACCGATGGTATGAAAGTAAAAGTTGACGCCGCGCTTGCCTCTGCAGAGAGCCTAAGCCGCCCTGTTTATATCGCAAGTTGGGCGGCAGATATCACCGATATACTAAATAAAACAACAGGTACACAAATAGTACCTACAACCCTTGCCGCTGAAAACGGCAATGCCGGAGAAATATAATGAAACAGGACCTACTCACCTTTGCAGATTGGACACCAGAAGCAATGCAAAAATTGCTGCAATTGGCAGTAGAAATTAAACAAGCCCCAGCCAGCTACAGCAATGTGCTTGCGGGCAAGTCGATTGTTGCCCTGTTTGAAAAACCGTCGTTGCGAACTCGCGTAAGTTTCGATATCGGCATTAACAAGCTTGGCGGCCACATGGTTTATCTAGATGTGCAGTCTGGAAAGTTAGCCGGACGCGAAGATGCAGTAGATACCGCCGCTAATCTTGCGTGCTGGGCAGACGCTATCGTGGCTCGCGTATTTTCCCACAGCACGCTTGAAACCTTTTCTAAGGCGGCAAACGTACCGGTAGTCAATGCACTGTGCGACAAATACCATCCCTGCCAAGGCTTGGCTGATTACCTCACTATGTTTGAACGCTTCGGTAAAACCGAAGGCTTGACTATGGCTTACGTGGGCGACGGTAACAATGTAACTCACTCGCTATTAATTGTGGGTGCGCTACTTGGTTGTAATCAAGTGGTAGTGACGCCAGAAGGTCACGAAGCCAGCCCTGAAATTGTGGCGCAAGCTAAGGCTATTGCCGAGAAAACCGGCGTAACTATCGTAGAGAGTACAGAGCTTAGTGCTGCAAACGGCGCAGATGTTATCTATGCTGATACGTGGCTTTCAATGGGCGACGATACGCCACTTGACGTTATCAAAGAAAAATTCATGCCTTATCAGGTCAATGAAGCGCTGATGGAGGCCACGGGTGCAAGCTACGTCATGCACTGCCAGCCTGCCCATCGCGATTTAGAAATCACAGGCTCGTTAATTGACAGCGACAAGTCGCTATTAATGCAACAAGCCGAAAATAGAATGCATGGCCAAAACGCCATCCTTACTCAATTACTTAACGCTTAAAAAGACGCCTAAAAAGACGCTTAAAAGGATTACTTAGATGCAAAACGTTAAAAAAATCGTGCTGGCCTATTCAGGCGGGCTTGATACATCAGCCATCATTCCATGGCTAAAAGAAAACTACGGCTGTGAAGTTGTCGCATTTGCGGCAGATGTGGGCCAGGGTGATGAAGAGCTTGAAGGTCTTCACGAAAAAGCTATTGCCTCTGGCGCAAGCGAGTGCCACATTGTTGATTTAAAAGAAGAGTTCGTTAGCGAATATATCTTCCCTACTATCACGACAGGTGCGGTTTACGAAGGCGAATACTTACTAGGTACGTCAATGGCCCGCCCAGTGATCGCTAAAGCGCAAGTTGAGATTGCGCGTAAAGTGGGTGCCGACGCGCTATGTCACGGTTGTACCGGTAAAGGTAACGACCAAGTGCGTTTTGAAAGCACCTTTGCAGCCCTTGCGCCAGATCTAACCGTTATCGCGCCTTGGCGTGAATGGGATATGGTAAGCCGTGAAGACTTACTTGCCTACCTAGCTGAGCGCAACATTGCCACCACAGCGTCAGCCACTAAAATTTACAGCCGTGATGCAAACGCATGGCACATTTCACACGAAGGTGGCGAGCTTGAAGACCCATGGCAAGAGCCTACCAAGCAAGTGTGGACCATGACGGTAGACCCTGAAGATGCGCCAGATACGCCTGAGCGTGTAACCCTGTCGTTTGACGAAGGTAAGCTTACTCATGTTGATGGTGAAGCGCTGTCTCCGTATCAAGCACTAGTTAAGCTGAACACAGTGGCTGCAGCCCACGGTGTTGGCCGTATCGACATTGTTGAAAACCGTCTTGTGGGTATGAAATCTCGTGGCTGTTATGAAACGCCAGGAGGCACAGTACTGCTAAAAGCTTACAAAGCGCTTGAAACCATGGTGCTTGATAAAGCTGCCCTTAAATACCGTGAACAAATTGGCCTTGAGTTTTCACACGTCATGTACGATGGCCGCTGGTTTACTGCCCTTAACGATGCACTACTAGCTGGCGCAGCATCTTTTGCGAAGAAAGTGACAGGCGATATCGTGGTTAAGCTTTATAAAGGGCAAGCTACGGTGACGCAGCGCCGTTCGCCTAACAGCCTTTACTCTGAAGACTTCGCCACTTTCGGTGCCGATGATGTATACGACCAGAAACACGCAGAAGGCTTTATTCGCCTATTCAGCCTTTCAAGTCGTATTGAAGCACTGAAAAACCAAGGTTAATCGCCTACCGCGCGCATTTGCGCGCGGGTAGCGAACGCAATAAACAGCATTTAAGGAGCATCACATGGCGTTGTGGGGTGGCCGGTTTGAATCCGGTGCAAGTAGTATGTTTAAACAGGTTAACGACTCGTTGCCGTTCGACCAAGTCATGGCAAGCCAAGACATTCAAGGCTCGATCAGCTGGTCACGTGCTTTGCAAAAAGCAGGTGTACTTACCGCTGATGAACAAGCGCAGCTAGAAGGCGCGCTTAGTGAGCTAAAAGCGCAAGCAGATGCCGGTGAATTAGACTTTAACGCCTCTAGCGAAGAAGACATTCACAGCTTTGTTGAAGCCGCGCTTATCGAGAAGCTTGGCGATATTGGCCGCAAGCTTCATACAGGCCGTAGCCGTAACGACCAGGTAGCCACCGACTTCCGTTTGTGGGTACGTGAGCATATTGCTTCACTTCGCGCTGATGTATTAGGTGTTATTAAATCACTTCTAAATGCCGCAAGCCGTCATCAAGAAGCGATTATTCCAGGTTATACCCACTTGCAGCGTGCTCAGCCCATTCACTTTGCACACTGGTGCTTAGCGTATGTGGAGATGCTAAAGCGTGATTTAAGCCGTTTAGACGACTTAAAAGTACGCATGAACCAGTGCCCCTTAGGCTCTGGTGCACTCGCAGGCACCACCTTTCCGGTAGACCGTCACGCCATTGCAGAAGAGTTGGGGTTTGACTCTCCTTGCCTAAACAGCTTGGATGCGGTGTCCGACAGAGACTTTGTACTTGAACTGCTGTTTGTTGCTAGTACCAGCATGATGCACTTATCCCGTCTTGCCGAAGACATGATCTTCTATAATTCAGGCGAAGCAGGCTTCCTGCAGCTAGGTGACAGCGTGACCTCAGGCTCGTCACTGATGCCGCAAAAGAAAAACCCAGATGCCCTTGAACTTATGCGCGGCAAATGCGGGCGCGTATTTGGCGCCCTACAAGCACTGCTTGTAACCATGAAAGGCCTCCCTCTTGCGTATAACAAAGACATGCAAGAAGACAAAGAAGGCGCTATCGATACGGTTAATCAGTGGCACATTTGTTTGTGTATTGCCAGTGAAGTACTCGATTCACTTCAGCTTAACGAAGAACGCTGTCGTGTAGCAGCGGCTCAAGGTTTTTCTAATGCTACTGAATTGGCCGACTACTTAGTAGGTAAAGGCGTGCCCTTTAGAACAGGCCACGACATTGCTGGGCGCGTAGTGCTTCAGGCCATCGACAAAGGCTGCGCTATTGAAGATTTACCGCTTAGCGACCTGCAAGCTATTAGCGATAAAATTGAAGACGACGTTTACCCAGTATTGCAGCTAGAGTACGGCGTGAACCAACGCAATATTCTAGGGGGCACCAGTAAAGAAACCGTGACGAAAGCTCTGTATCAAGAGCTGGAAAATTTAGACAAGCAAGGGTAGTTAAGGAACACTAGGATGGTATTAGCGCATCATGACGGCATCAAGCTGTTTCGCAGTTCACTGCCATACATTAATGCTCATCAGGGAAAAACCTTTGTCTTGATGTTCGGTGGCGAAGCCATCGAACACCCTAATTTTCCGAATATTATTCACGACATCGCTCTGTTAAATAGCTTGGGCGTACGCGTGGTGGTGGTGCATGGTGCAAGGCCGCAAATTGACCAACGTGTTGCCCTTCGCAACATTGAGGGTAGATTTGAAAGCGGCGTGCGCATTACCGATAAGCAAACGCTAGAGTGCGTAAAAGATGCCGCTGGCTCGGTACGCTCTCAGGTAGAAGCTCTGCTTACTATGGGCTTGCCGAACTCGCCTATGCACGGTTCTCAAATTCGCGTCTGCTCGGGTAACTTGGTGGTTGCCAAACCTATGGGTGTGCGCGGTGGTGTGGATTTTGAAAACACGGGATTAGTTCGCCGTATCGATACGACGGGAATTAGCGATCACCTTAACGATGGCTCGATTGTGCTGTTATCCCCCATGGGCTACTCATCAACGGGTGAAGTGTTTAACTTATCCCATGAAGATGTCGCCACACAGGCAGCCATTGCGCTAAAAGCTGACAAGCTTATTGTGTTCTCGAACTATGATGGCGTGTATAACCGTGAAGGCCGTTTATTACGTACTATTGAGCGCCCACAGCTAGAGCAGCTCATGATGGCAGGCGATATCACCACAGAAGATACGGTGCTTAGCGCGCTTACCACCAGCGTAGCGGCAGGCGTTCCCCGCGCCCACTGTATTAGCTATGAAAAAGATGGCGCGTTACTTCAAGAACTGTTCACCCGAGACGGCACTGGCTCACTAGTGATGGAGCACCACTACGAGCAGCTACGCGCGGCCACTATTGAAGATGTGGGCGGTATTTTAAAGCTTATCAAGCCACTGGAAGAAAGTGGTGTGCTAGTAAAGCGCTCTCGTGAACGATTAGAGAATGAAATTAATCAGTTCATTGTAATAGTGCGTGACGGTATGATCATCGCCTGTGCGGCGTTGTACCTTTATCCCGAAGACGGCTGTGCGGAGTTAGCTTGCGTGGCAACGCACCAAGATTATCGCGGTAAAAACCGCGGCGAGCGTATCTTAGATGAAGTACGTGCGCGTGCCAAAGAAGCGGATATACATAGTATCTTCGTGTTAACTACGGTGACCGCTCACTGGTTCTTGGAGCAGGGTTTTGAGCCTGCCGATATTGGCGCTTTACCCGCCGTAAAAAAAGAACTGTATAACTTCCAACGCAATTCTAAGGTATTCACCTTATCGGTGTAGATAAGCATGATAACGCTTTCATATTATTAAGGAAAGCGTTGCTCCTTTCTCCCATTAGAGAATACGAATTACACTTAATAGCTTTAAAGCTACCACTAATCCACGTATAACGTTATATTGATACGCGGTATCCTCGCGATAACCATTTGATTCTAGTATTGAACATATTTTTACGTCCGTGGTTTGCTAGTGATTGCTAAAATAACAAAAATAATTAAAAACTATCTCTTACTGAATGACGATAATTTAAAAACCACAGACGCGAATATCTGGCGGCTTAGTGTACTTCGCACTATCTTGTTGATTGGCGTGATACTTACTTCTGCCATCGTTATACATTCATCCTATACAGCCTATGTACAAAAACTTTACTATGTCATGTACCTCACTCTGGGCTTTAGTGCTTTTCTCTTCGCTACGCTTGCCATCGGCTTATAACACATAAAACTCGCCTCCGCTTGTTTAGTGTTAGCGGTGGTAGGGGCCTCGCTATGTATTTTATTTTTCACTCTCGACCTTATGTCAGCAAGGTATGGTCTGTTACTGCTATTTACACTGCCTATTATTGTTAGGGTGTTGTATGGCGTGAAAGCATCTATTGCCAGTATGTTATTGAACTTTATTCCTTTTTACCTGTTACTCAATAACACCCAGCTTTCGCCATTATTCGGTATCGACATTACATTGCCAGATACCCATACTTACCTTGCCTCGTTAATCTTTTTGTTCTTTAACTTTTGCATTCCCATGGCTGTGTTACGCGTTATGTCTTCACTTGAAAGGCAAGCTGAACATAACTTGCTACAAAGTAAAAAGCTCAATAAGTTAGTTAGCCGTTATCAAGAAATTTTTAATAACGGCGGAACGCCGTCATTTTTTTGCGATGACAAAGGGCGAATTTTGCAAGCGAACAAAGCGGCACGGGCACTTTTGAAAAGGCACAATCCTGATGGTGAATACATTCAAGATCTCTTCGCCCTTTCGTTACCCATAACTCGCGGAGTCAATCAGCTTGCCTCTATCTGCAATGCTCCCGAACGAGAATTCAAGCTACAGCCAGCCAGTTTAGAGCATCACAAAAAGCAGCTGATCCACTGCCACGATTTATCTGCGTCAAAAAAGAATATGCGTGAATTCGATGCATTCAAAAAGCAGCAGTTTGAAAAGCTCTACGTCAATGAACTCACTGGATTAAAAAACCACCACTTCTGGAAAAAGACAGAATCGAGTGAGAGCATTTTAAATCGCCATATTGTGCTATTGAAATTAGCCAATTTGCGAGAGGTCAATCTGCAGTATGGTTATAGTCAGGGTGATCAACTCCTGTTGCGTGCTGCGGCGCTACTCCAAAGTGAATTGCCGACCGATGTTAGTATCTACCAATTCCCTGGGGCGAAGTTTCTATTTACGCTAAACACTAAACACCTTGCTCAAAAAACTATCGAGGAATATTTAGCGCGTAAGTTACCCTCAAGCATGATGATAGATTCGGCCAGCGCAAAAGTGGAACATCCCTTATCATGGCGCGTCGGTCATTATCACGCAACTAGAGAGATTAACGTTGATGCTGCGGCAGAATGCTGCGCTATCGCCTTAAGCCAAAGCAGTGAACTTTCACCAATTGTATCGTTCAGAGTCAACACGGTAAAAACCATTAGGGAAAACACCCAGCAGAAAGACAACGTAAAAATGTTGCTCGATAACGGCTGTCTCGCCTTGTACCTTCAGCCACAGGTCGACATTAACGGTAACATTGTCGGTTATGAAATACTTGCGCGGTTAAAAGAGCCAAAAACAGGAACCGTGCTTCAACCTTATCAGTTTCTTCCTCTGGTGGAACAAAATAAATGGGAAGTGCTTTTTACTCAGAAAATTATCGATGGCACGCTTGAACTTATCAAGTCGTGGCCGGCAGGCTTGCCCCCTGTTCCGTTAGCCATTAATTTGTCTGGGCCTGAATTGCTCAGCGATCTCTTCTATGAAAAGCTTTTGCGTCGCTATTCTGAAAGCCCTGAACTCGGTAAGCGATTAAAATTAGAGCTTACGGAGACGTCAGTACTGGCCAGCCACAATGAAACCAAGCGTCGCTTAACGTCTTTGTCGAACGTAGGGGCCACCATTATTATTGACGATTTTGGTACTGGTCACGCGTCACTATCGCAACTGATTGATATGTCAGCAAGTATTATAAAGGTGGACCGAGAGTTCGTGGAACGGGTAGAAACCTCTGAGCGACACCGAAAAATCGTTAAGATGACGTTAGACCTAGCTAAGAGTTTAGAAATGCAGACAATCGCAGAGGGGGTAGAAACACGCGCCCAATTGTCAGTACTAAAAGACATGGGGTTTAAACATTTTCAAGGTTACCTCTTCGGTAAACCAGCCCCCATCGAGCACTGGATAAGTGCATCAAAAGCGCAGGCTTAACTAAGTTTCCAAAGATCTAGCTAAACCTAATATGCGTTTATCACAAATTGAAATAAATCTTTTCATTGCAAACTCTGCTGAAGAACGCTTTACTGGTATGACCAGGTAGAAGTTAAAGAGTAAGGTACACCTAGTGAGCACCGCAAAGCCTAACGACATTACGGTAACGTGCAAGGACAGCATGCGTTTAAGCGCAACGCTTTTCACTCCCAGACAGCCTGCGAAGGCAGCGATTATGATTGGTCCTGCAACAGGCATTAAACGTCAATTCTACAGCGCGTTTGCCACTTATTTATGTAAGCAAGGGTTTGGCGTTATCACGTTCGATAACCGAGGCATTGGCGGGTCGGTAAAGGGCAGTGTTAAACAAAGTGATGCCTCGCTAGTAACCTGGGGTGAACAAGATATGCCGGCGGTGCTGGAGACACTAAAGATTCATTTCCCTAATGTGCCTTATTTTCTTGTTGGTCACAGTGCAGGTGGTCAACTGCTGGGTTTGATGCATAACGTACACGACCTCACTGCTTTTTGTAACTTTGGCAGTTCATCAGGTAGCTTAAGAAACATGCGTAAGAGCTATTTGCTAAAAGCGCATTTCTTTATGAATTTCTATATCCCTGTGAGTAATTTACTGTTCGGCCATACGAAATCTCAGTGGGTAGGCATGGGAGAGCCATTACCTAAAAAAGTGGCGCGCCAATGGCAGAAATGGTGTAACGGTAAAGGCTACGTAAAAACAGGGTTTGGTAGTGATGTTAACCAACACCACTACGACACCATTCAAATGCCTTCAAAGTGGCTACTCGCCAATGACGACGACATTGCTAATATTCACAACGTCCACGATATGATTAGCGTTTTCCCCAATATGGAAGCGGAAGTGGAAGAGCTCGATCCGCAAACCTATAACGTAAAAGAAATAGGTCACATGAAGTTTTTTTCGCGAAAATGTCAGCACCTATGGCCTAAGGTCACCGATTACATAAGACAGTATTTTTAATCCCTACGTAGGTTCTTATGCTTCACACTTTGTATATCATTACTGTGTCAGCAGGTACCACTCCTTTACAGTCGGCCACGAACAATCACACAGCGAGTATTAACCCGTTTTCTCGTGAAGGCATAACCAAGTACTACTCTCGCGCTCACCACCTAATTATCACGGGTTAATTCCCCAGTTTTCATCTATAGTTATTTTTATCCTGCGCTTAAGTAGATAAAGCGTTAGCCGAGATAAATAAAAGCGTTATAAACGAACCCTGCATAACGGCGTTATCTTATGCATATTGTAAGTAGTGTGGTAATGAAGAACGATACTCGACAAAAAATTTTAGAGGCTGCTTCGGCTTTGTTTTTAAAGGGCGGCACTAATGCGTTAAGCGTGCGTGCAATTGCAGAAGGTGCCGGTATGTCTACCATAGGCATTTACAGCCATTTTAAAGGTAAGCAAGGCATTTTAGATGCGCTATATATCGAAGGCGTTGAGCTAGTCGAAAAAGAAATGAAAGCTGCAGATGGCAATACTGCGGCCGAAAAAGTGATTAATGTGTGCGAGCGTATTCTAAATTTTTCTGAATCGCATACCGCACACTATCACCTGATATTTGCTTCTGAGCTGAAGGGTTACACCCCTTCTGATAAAGCAATAGAGGCCGGTAAAAACGTCTTTACAACGCTTGCAACGCTTACTGCTAGCCTTGCCAAAAAAGACCTATCCGTTGAAGAAAAGCAGGACATAGCAATGCAGATTTGGGCATTAAATCACGGCTATATCACGCTTAACCAGCATGAAATTAGTAATCGAATAACTTGGAACAATTGGAAAGACCGTGCGCTTCAAGCTATTCGCCTGCACGTTTACGCTCTAGTTGCGACCCAGTAACAAAACGGGGGTCAGAGTATTTTTTCAGTAATTAACTCTGACCCCATTTACTCTATCTGCTGGCTACCGCCTTTCTTACACGGGCGCCGTAGTCTTTATCGGCTAAGTCGTATTGCACGAACATAGCCTCTTGCACGTCCTGTGTAGCTTGGCTTAGACCATCAGCGATATTCTGTACCAACTGCTGTTTCTGATCTTCACTCATAATGCGGTACAAATCGCCTGCCTGAGAGTAGTTATCTTCATCACGATTATCATAAATATCTAACCATGCATCTTGCTCTAGCGGCATTGGTGGCTCTTGTACTTCTGGCGCTTCGGCTGGCTCACCAACTCGCGCACGGTTATTTGGATAGAAGTTTGCTCCACTTCCCGCAAGTGCTGGATTAACGCCTGCAAACGCACCGTCACGCTGATAATTGTGCACTGGACAGCGTGGCGCATTTACCGGTATTTGGTTGTAATTAGCGCCAATACGGTACCTGTGCGCATCTTGATATCCAATTAGTCGCGCTTGTAGCATCCTGTCTGGCGACACGCCAATACCCGGTACCAAATTGCTCGGCGCAAACGCTGCTTGCTCTGTTTCTGCAAAATAATTTTCCACATTGCGATTTAACTCCAGTTGCCCCACGTCAATCAACGGGAAGTCGCTGTGTGGCCATACCTTTGTTAAGTCAAACGGGTTAATACGGTAATTACGCGCTTCTTCTTCCGTCATAATTTGAACGTTTACAGTCCAAGATGGAAAGTCACCGTTATCGATACTTTCAACAAGGTCTTGCTGCGCACCGTAAGCAGGCATTCTCGCTGCTTCTTCGTTCGTGAGCGTTTTGATACCTTGGTTAGTTTTAAAGTGCCACTTCACCCAATAGCGCTCACCGGCTTTATTCCATAAACTCAATGTATGAGAGCTGTAGCCGTTCACGTGGCGATAAGACAGCGGAATACCACGATCTGACATCAAAATTGTTGATTGGTGTAATGACTGCGGATTGTTCGCCCAAAACTCATATACCGCCTGCGGATCTGGTAAGTTAGTTCGCGGGTTCTTTTTCTGGCTGTGTATAAAATCAGGGAACTTAATGCCATCTCGCAAGAAAAACACTGGCGTATTATTGCCCACCATATCCCAGTTGCCCTGTTCGGTGTAAAACTTCACAGAAAAACCACGGGGGTCGCGAGCGTAGTCGCTTGAATCTTGACCACCACCTACTGTAGAGAAACGTAGAAAGACGTTAGTTTGCTGTCCTTCTTGCTGAAGAAAGTCGGCAATGGTGTAATCGGATAAACTCTTAGTAAGCGTAAAAGTACCATACGCTGCACTACCTCTAGCGTGAACTACGCGTTCAGGAATGCGCTCGCGGTTAAAGTGCGCAAGCTTCTCGAATAAATAGTGGTTGTCGAAAGTAACAGGGCCACGAGGTCCGGCGGTGCGACTTTGGTTGTCATTAGCAACGGGCGCACCATTGCTAGACGTTAGCGTGGTAGGGTTTATGGCTGTACCTGAAAATGGACACTTACTCATGCGAATTCCTTCTAGTTCGGTTTTGCCTGTTAAGAAGCAAATTTATGACGATAACGCTTCAACAAGGCACTACATAAGGTGAACTCTGAAACATTCTTCTAATCACCTTTTTCGTTTAGAAAGATAATGAGCGATCCCATTAAACTATTAAAGTAAACTAAATAGATAATGCTAATCGCGATTTTGAATTAGCAAAATTAATGAGCCGTGTCACTTCTTATCCCTTTTGAAAAAGGAAACTATTGAAGACCTTCACAATAAACTCGTTATCTTCGTTTTTTACGCGAAGTGCTGGGCGCATTACTTTTATGCAATAAAAGTCTACTGCCGCCTTTAAACCGTAATTATTCAAAATTCATCAATTCACTATTTGCTATGTCCAAACTACTTATCTACATTACAGGCGCACTGATGCTGCTAATTGTGGCGATAGCCTCGTGGAATACGTTTAAAACGTTAATGGATATAAGCGAGAGAAATAGCGAGCTGACATTTATGGGCAGTTCAGGGTGGCGCTGGCATGATGAGTCTCAGCGTATTCAGATTAAACGAGTGAAAAATCAACTGCCGGCTTTACGAAAGGTATCTGAAAACGGCGATTACGCCTCGCTCGTCACCATTACACAAAGCGGTAGCTATCGTGGCTTTGTTTTTTTTGATACCGATTGTGAGGACGGCGCTATTGTAACCGAGCGAGTGCCCTATGACGGCACAGAGCAAGCCAAGCTAGAAGTACTTCATTGCCTTCACGGTAAGTTGGTGTACATAGAAACGTGGCCTTCAGCACCAAAGATAAATTGGCAAGGGCGTATTGGAGATTTTCAATTTCAAGAAGCGTTAAGCAATTGGGACTTCACGCCTTTGCAAAAAGCTTACTTAAAAAGCGTGGCAGAACTCATTTAAAAGCAATGGGGTCAGAGTAACGACCCTGCCCCCAACTACTTATGGTGCTTAAGCTTTTGCGAGTGCGTCGTCAATATCTTGCGCGTTATGACGATTTTCTAGTTGCCCATCATCGCCCCATGTTTTATTTACAATGCGACCCCGTTTAACGCCTTCGCGCTGTTCTAACTGCTTCGCCCAGCGCATAAGGTTCGAGTATTCGTGCACTTGAAGGAAAGTAGCTGCGTCGTATAAATTTCCTAACACCAAGTTCCCATACCACGGCCAAATTGCCATATCTGCGATGCTGTACTCACTCCCCGCCATAAACTCATTTTTCGCAAGGTGCTTATCAAGTACGTCTAGTTGACGCTTAGTTTCCATGGTGAAACGGTTTATGGGATATTCCATTGGGTAGGGTGCATAGCTATAAAAGTGACCAAACCCGCCACCAAGGTAAGGCGCTGAGCCTACCTGCCAAAATAGCCAGTTAAAACACTCTGCTTTTGCGTGTGGGTCCTGTGGAATGAACTTACCGAATTTTTCGGCCAGATAAACTAAGATAGAACCTGATTCAAAAAGTTTGGTCTCTGGTGATGTGGTCCTATCAACCATTGCAGGAATTTTGCTATTAGGGTTAACATCAACAAAGCCCGACGAAAATTGATCTCCCTCACCTATATTGATTAACCACGCATCGTATTGTGCTTCGCTAACGCCGGCAGCTAAAAGCTCTTCGAGCATAATAGTAACTTTCTGGCCGTTTGGTGTGGCAAGTGAATAAAGCTGCAGTCCATGCTCGCCTATTTGGCGCGCTTCTTCGTGCGTTGCTCCAGACACTGGGCGGTTGATGCTCGCCCATTTATTGCCGTCTCCTTCGGCCTGTGTCCAAACTTCAGGTGGCGTGTAATTACTTTCTGTCGACATAGCAATTCCTTCTCATAGTTTATTTGTTTCGTAAATCATATCTACGGTAATACTTGGCTATAAAGAACAACTTTTAAAGGCTTATGGCGCATAGCAGTCGATTAATAAACAGCAATATAAGTTTACTGACATAAAAAAACCACACATTGCATTAATACAACGTGCGGTTTTTTTGAATAAAAGGCGAGCAGTCCTTTGCCCGCAAACTGGTACTATTCGATAATCACCAATACCGCATTACTTGAGGCGACACGGGGGAATAGCGATAGTGTTAAAACCTTACTAACGAATCACTTAACTTCGTAATAGGCATCAATGAGCTCTGACTCATCTAAATAAGCAAACATCTCTTGCCCTTCATCTAGGGACGTTTTTGAAGAAGGTTGAGGAGAGGCATGACTACTAGAGGACGCTGCCTTTAAATGTGCTTCATCGTTGATATGGGAGCCATCGCATGCAGCAAGGGTAGCAAGAGCGGCCATCACTAATGACGTAGAAAATGAGCGCTTTATCACGCGCGAGTAGAAAGAACTTCGCTTACTGTTCGTCTTTTTTGTCATCAATAACACCTCTTGCTCCTTTTGGCTTCTAACGAGATGTATCAACCATTATGCCAAAAATAAATAATCTAATTAAATCAATATTTTAAGATAAATAAAAGTGTTATAAGGGAGGTTTTGGCCATGAGATGTTGCGCATCTGCAACACCTTTTTACAAAGCGCTGTCACTCTATTTTCTAAATGAACAAAATACCCGCGATAAAGCGCCGTCATTCGTTGAACTGACTTATATAAAATTCGAGTGTACTAACTGCAGGTACAAAAAAAGCAGGCTCAGCCTGCTTTTTAAAACTTGCGTGAAATTTTAAATACTCACGCGTTTATACGGGCGATATTCCGCTTTCCAGAAGTTGCGCTCTATGCTGTCGCGTAGTGCGTCATCTGACATTTCCAAGGCAAGCCCCTGCTCCATCGCCACCTTTCCCACTTCAAAAGCAATCTCACGGCTTATTTCAGCAATTGCAGCTAGCGGGGGTAGCAGCGACCCCAACCCTGTGTTGACTAATGGCGACGCCGCTGCAAGTGCGTTACTTGCAGCCATTAGCATTTCATCACTTATTAACTTCGCTTTTGAAGCGACAACCCCAAGGCCAATGCCAGGGAAAATATAGGAGTTGTTACATTGCGCAATTGGAATAACTTTGCCGTTGTACTCAACAGGTTTAAACGGGCTACCTGTTGCGATAATAACCTCGCCTTCTGTCCACTCGATAACCTGCTCAGGTCGCGCTTCTACTTGTCGAGATGGGTTACTCAGCGGGAAGATAATAGGTAATTCGCAACCTTGCTTCATGGCGCGAATAACTTGTTCGGTGAACAAACCAGGCTGTCCTGAAACACCAATGAGAACATCTGGTTGCGCACAGTGCATAACATCAAGTAACGATGCGTAATCACCACTGAATGTCCACTCAGCTAAATCGGCTTGCTTCTGCTGAAGCTTTTGTTGAAAGTCGCGCAAGCCTTCCATGCCTTCGGTTACCAAGCCAAAGCGGTCTATCATAAAGACTTGCTTACGCGCTTGTTCATCACTTAGACCTTCAAAGACCATTTGCTGTATAAGCATCTCGGCAATGCCACAGCCCGCTGAACCCGCGCCCACAAACACAACTTTCATGTCGCTAAGCTTCTGCTGCTTAGTTTTACAGGCCGCTAAAATGGTACCAAGCGTTACCGCAGCGGTACCTTGAATATCGTCGTTAAAGCAACACACTTCATTGCGATAGCGATTAAGCAAAGGCATAGCGTTTGGCTGTGCGAAGTCTTCAAACTGGATCATGACATCAGGCCAGCGGCGCTTAACCGCCTTGATAAACATGTCTACGAACTCATCGTACTCCTCCTGACCAATGCGCGGATGGCGGGCCCCCATGTACATAGGGTCGTTCAAGAGCTTTTCGTTGTTAGTACCCACATCAAGCATTACCGGTAAGGTATATGCTGGGCTAATACCCCCACAAGCGGTGTACAATGAAAGCTTACCAATAGGAATACCCATACCGCCGATACCTTGGTCACCTAGACCCAAAATACGCTCACCGTCGGTAACAACAATCACCTTCACTTTGCGTTTAGTCGCATTTCGTACAATGTCGTCTAGCTGATGACGCTCTTCATAAGATACAAAGAGACCGCGTGAACTGCGGTATATATCAGAAAACTGCTCACAGGCATCTCCCACCGTCGGTGTATAGATGATAGGCATCATCTCATCGATATGTTTTTGAATGAGGCGGTAAAACAGCGTTTCGTTGTTGTCTTGAATGGCGCGCAAATAAATGTGCTTATTAAGCGCTTCATCAAAGCTGCTATATTGCATGTAAGCGCGTTCCACCTGCTCTTCTATGGTTTCATATCGAGGTGGAACTAACCCTGTTAGGTTGAACGCAGCCCGCTCGCGAGCGTTAAAGGCACTGCCTTTATTAAGTAGGGGGGTTTCCAGCAATGAAGGGCCGGCGTGAGGAATATAAAGATATCGCTGTGAATCTTCTGACATTGGATTTCCGATAATGTGTTCAGGCAAAATACATCGCCTAAGCCCGAAGCGGCACGCCTAAAACGTGCCTGCTTATAATTAGAATATTTCTTCTGGCTCTGGCGCAGTCGCTTTATCCTGCGTGGCAGGGTCCAGCACCTCGTCATCGCGAACATAGGTAGTTGGTTCTGTGCCTTGCAGGAAATATTCAAATAGTGTCGTATGGTCTGTACGTCGGGTCAACTTCCCACTGGTACGATCAATGCGAACCCGCACAATATCTTCTGGCACGGGCATAGGCGTATGAGGTTTATCTTTTAACGCCTTTTGCATAAACCTAATCCACGCCGGTCCCGCCGCCTTAGCGCCGTCTTCCGTGCCAATAAGTGCATTGCCTATCCAGTTAAATTTTTCTGGATTTTTGTTTATAAGGTTTTGGTTTCGCGTGGCGCGACCCAACTGCCGACCCATATTGTCAAAGCCCACCCAAGCCGTAGCAACGAGATCTTTGTGGAATCCACTAAACCAGGTATCTCGAGAGTCGTTTGTAGTACCCGTTTTACCGGCAATGTCAGTTCGCTGAAGTATATTTCGTGCTCGCCAGCCTGTGCCCAACCAATAGGTTTTCTTACTCCAATTGCCATTAGCCCGAACGGCGGTACGCATCATTTCCGCCACTAAGAAGGCGTTTTGCGCAGTGATAACTTGAGGGGCGATCACTTTCTGTGCATCTTCTTCGCCACCGGCGTCGCCAAGTATAATGTCTTGATTTAGTTCCGCGGCAAGCAAGGCTTCAATGTCAGCCTCGTCATCTTCTGGCAATATTTCAGCCTCGCTTTGACTTTCACAACGATTACACGCCCACACGGGGTTCGCTTTCCAAAGCTCATCACCGTTTTCATCCAACACTTTACTGATGAAATGGGGATTGACTAAGTAACCGCCGTTAGCGATAACCGACATGCCTCTTACCACTTCAAGCGGTGTATGAGAACTCGACCCCAAAGATACCGTTTCATCTAGTGGAATATCATCTTTATTAAAGCCAAAACGGGTTAAGTAGTCGGCGGTTTCTCTCAGCCCCACACCGCGCAACAGTCTAACCGACACTACGTTTTTAGACTTACCAAGCGCCTTACGCATTCTTATTGGCCCGTCGTACTCAGCGGGAGAGTTTTGCGGGCGCCAAGCAACGCCTGTAGCAGCATTCCACTGATTAATCGGGGCATCGTTAATAATGGACGCTAAGGTATAGCCGCTATTGATGGCAGCAGAATACACAAACGGCTTGATATTCGAACCCACTTGACGCCTAGCCTGGGTAGCGCGGTTGAACTGACTTTGATAGAAGCTATAACCGCCTACTACCGCTTCAACTGCACCGTTTTCTGGATTAAGCGCGATAAATGCGCCGCTGACTTCGGGAATTTGCGAAATACGCCACTGTGCTTCTTGCTGTCTAATATAAATAACAGCCCCTTCTTGGGTCACATCTGAAGCGGTTTTAGGGTCGCTGCCCTGCCTAAAGTCTGTGATGTAGCGGCGCGCCCAATCCAGCCCGTCCCAAGCTATTGTGCGAGTTTCACCATCTACAGACAGTACATCTATAGATTGCTCGTCTACCTTGGTCACAACAGACGGCATCAGAGGCTTGATGTGAGGCACCTCTTCTAGTACTCGAATAATAGACGTATTGTCCCAGTCATCTCTTGAGGTTTTATTGCTTATGTCGAAGCTCAATGACAGTTCAGGGATTTTTTCATCTTTACTCTCGGACTTAGGGATATTCCATAAGTAACCAAGAGGGCCTTTATAACCATGACGCTCGTCGTAGTCGTGTAAGTTTCGCACAACAGCCCGTTGTGCGGCGAGCTGAAGCTCAGACGTTGCAGTCGCAAACACCTGATACCCACCGGTTTCTGCCTCTTCCTTCCCGTAAATTTCAACCATTTCGTTGTAAATGGTGTCGGCGAGATAAGGTGCATCTACCTCAATTTCGGCACCATGCTTCTTAGCGGTAACAGGCGCACTCGCTGCTTCATCAAATTGTGCTTTAGTAATGTATTCTTCATCTAGCATACGCAGCAATACTACGCGGCGGCGTTCCACTGACCGCTCGGGCCCACTAATGGGGTTGAGTACAGAAGGGGCTTTAGGAAGACCGGCGATGGTAGCTATTTGCGCCAAAGAAAGCTCGTTGAGCGGCTTTCCGTAATACACCTGAGCCGCAGCACCAAAGCCAAACGCTCTGTGGCCTAATTCAATTTTGTTAAGGTAGAGTTCGAGAATATCTTGTTTAGAAAGCTCCTGCTCCATGTGTAAAGCAATAAAGATTTCTTTTATCTTTCTGATATATGTTTTTTCACGAGTAAGAAAGAAGCCTCGCGCTAGCTGCATGGTCAAGGTACTTGCGCCCTGACGTTTTTCGCCAGTTAGTACTAAGCTTACCGCAGCCCGCATAATGCCAATGGGGTCAATACCATGGTGTTCAAAGAAGCGACTGTCTTCGGTAGCAAGTATGGCGTCAATTAATTCTTGAGGTACTTCCTCAAGTTTTACCGGGATCCGCCGTTTAACTCCATACTGAGAAATAAGTTTTCCGTCTTTGGTGTATATTTGCATTGGTGTTTGCAGTCGTACATCCTTAAGTACAGTAACACTTGGTAGGTCAGGTTTGATATAAAAGTAAATACCTACCAGTGCTGCAACACCAATAAGGCCTGATAGGAAGCTAAATAATATAAGTGGTTTGATGTACTTCACTGTAACGGATACCAAGACATTTTGTTGAAATGACGTATATTTTATACGTATGTGTTATCTGTAGAACCATACGCACAATACTAATAGAGTAATATTGTACTTTAGAGCGACTACCATTGAAACTGGACACTTGCACATGAAATCGCTGTTTAAAAACAAGCTGCCACCCATTGTGGGCTTAGATATAGGCACGCGTCAAATAAAAGCGGTGTGGTTAGAGCAATCGAAAGAGGGTTTTGTCCTTCAAGGGTATGCTTGTGAACCCATTAATAAAATTGCTTTTTCTGAACGCGATATTAAAGATTATGAATCGGTCAGTATCGCCTTGAAAAAAATTCGAAAATCACTGAAAACCAAGTTAAAGCTGGCCAATGTGGCGGTCGCGGGGACCTCAGTCATCAGTAAAATCGTTTACATGGAACCCGAGCAAAACGATTACGATTTAGAAAATCAGATTGAAATTGAGGCCGACAGCCTTATCCCCTACCCACTTGAAGAAGTATATTTAGACTTTGAAGAGATGGGGCCAAGTGCCACGCACACCGGTAAAGTAAACGTACTGCTAACTGCGGCACATAAAGATCTGGTAGACAGTCGACTATTGCTAGCCAGAGAAGCTAATTTCGAGCCTAAAATTGTCGATATGGAAAATTACGCCATCGGCAATGCACTGGATTTTTTTCATACGCCTCACGTAGAAGATGAACCCCTTTGTTGCGTTAATGTGGGGGCGTCTTTGCTCCAAATATGTGTAATTAAAAACGGCGATGTTATTTACACGAAAGAGCACGCGTTTGGCCTAAACCAGTTAGTCAATGATATCAGCGCAATTCACATGGTTGAGCGCGAAACAGCAGAACGCCAGCTTCTTGATGGCACACTGTCAGGAAACTGGGTTGAAGATACACTCCCCATTTTTGCTGCCAACCTTCAGCAGAACATCAATCGCGCTATACAAATGTACATGAGTACGTTACACGCAGAGCGCCCAACCAAAATACTCTTTAGCGGTGGAGCGGCGACGATAGCACCTCTTGTCGATATCCTAAAACAAGACTTAGGCCTTGATGTGAATTGCTTTAATCCCTTTAGCAATATGACAATTAACCCTAAACTTGATATTACTCGACTTAACAAGATAGCGCCTCAGCTTGCGATTGCCGCAGGGTTGGCGAGCCGGAGCTTTACGCCATGGCACATGTAAATTTATTGCCTTGGCGAGAAAAACAGCGCCAACATCAAAAACAACAATATTTAGCAGGCTTGTTGGCCGTGGCTGCCATTGTGGGCTTAATTTTTTGGTTTATCGGTCAAGCCATTGACCAGCAAATCAATAATCAAAACTCGCGCAATCAATATCTTGAGCGTGAAATCGCTATACTCGATGCGCAAATTGGCGAGATTAAGACCGTAAAAGAAAAAAAGAGTGCAATAGAACAGCGTATGGCGCTAATTGAACAGCTTCAAGCTAGTCGAAATATTGCCCCTATCGTTTTTGATGAATTAGCTAAACTCGTTCCACCGGGCGTGGCTTTTGAAACGATGACACGCACCAACAACCGTATTGAAATAGAGGGAGTAAGCGATTCTAATAACCGCTTATCTGACTTCATGCGTGCGTTAGAAAATTCTAAAGTATTCGTTGCCGCAGAGCTCTCTACCATTAAATCTGACAGTAGCACTGCAAGAGCCATTAGCAACTTTACGCTCACCTTTTCAATAAATACGAATGTTGCTCCGCTAGAGGTTGAGAGTAGTAAGGCGCAGAAATAATGAAGTTTGACGTTTCTAAACTAAAAGAATTAAACGAACTCGATTTTGAACAAATCGCGATATGGCCCCATGAGGTACGTATTGTAGTTGCCGCTTTTGTGGCGATTTTGGTGGGCGCGTTAAGCTATTACCTGCTAATCAGCCCCAAGCTACCAATACAAGATGCGGCCGAGCTAAAAGAGCAAGAGCTAAAACTACAGTTCGAAGCGAAATATCGTATTGCTGCTAATCTAGATGCCTATGAAGCGCAGCTAAAACAAATAAGAGAAGATTTCTCTTCTATGCTTAAAAGCTTGCCCACGAGTAATGAAACGCCTGGGCTACTTGACGATATTACTTACGTGGGCACAGCATCAGGCCTTACATTTGAGCTTCTTAACTGGCAACAGGAAGTACCCAAAGAATTCTACACCGAGCTTCCCATTGAAATGGAAGTCAGTGGTGGCTATCACAACTTTGGCGAGTTTGTTGCGAAGGTGGCAGATTTACCGAGAATCGTAACCCTTCATGATTTCGAAATTAAGCGACAGCCAAACGGCCTATCGCTTAAACTTCAGGCGAAGACTTATCGCTCCGAAAGCGCCTCAGAACTTGAAGGAGATGAAAAATGATCCGATCGTTTTTATCTCTCATAACGCTATTTTTGATAGCGGGCTGTTCGCCGCAGCTCGACGATTTACAGGCCTACACACAAAACGTTAAAGAGCGGGCTCAGCCACAGGTTGAACCCTACCCTGAGTTTAAAACTCACCCGCCGTTTAACTATACAGCGAGTGATTTAAGAAGCCCGTTTGATCGCCCTCGAAATGCCGCTGTTCCCGTAGCGAAGTCGCGGGTGGAAAACTGTTTGCAGCCAAACTTTCAGCGTCCCAAACAAGCGCTTGAAGCCTATGGCGTAGATGCCCTTGCGCTTAGCGGTAACTTTTCGGTAAAAGGTGACAAATGGGCTTTATTAAAAAGTAATGATGGCGTACTACATAAAGCTAAAGTAGGGAGTCGTATTGGCTTGTTTTATGGCAAAATTACGCAAATTAACACTGACTCGATTACTATTGAGCAATTATTACCTGATGGTGCCGGCTGCTGGCAAAGGAAAACAACAACAATGACTACAGCATCGAAGGCGGGAGAGTAAGCATGGCCGAACGATACATATTTAACAAATCTCTGAATCGTAGAGCCCCTAGATGGTATTGGCTGGCCTTCATTGTAACAGCGATATTTTCGTTCACGCTACGGGTCTCTCCAGTAAAGGCGCAAGAGCCTATGTTGGTAGACCCCAATGCAACGCAAAATGCGTTATCGAAAAGCTCAACCATAACCAACATTGACTTTACGCAAGCTGCCAATAATACCGCAGTCACTTTAGTCGAGTTTGAAGGTGAGGCTCCTAAAGTTCAGCTTATAGAATCTCAAGGTAAAGTGTCGCTTACACTGGCAAACGCCACCTTAGGCGAAGACCAGTTGTTAGAGTTAAATGTAGCCGACTTTGGCACAATGGTATCGACCATAGAAACCTTTGAAGACAAAGATGGTGCGAGAATAGAAATTAACTACTCAGGTCCGGTAACCGTTAGAAATACGGTTAAAGACGCTGTACTTCGCATTGCCATTTCACCCATGGATAGCGAACAACAAGAAGCACTAGAAGCCGAGAAAAAGTACACGGGCGACCCTATTTCCCTCGACTTTCAAGATGTACCTGTTAGGCAAGTTTTACAAATTATTGCGCAGGTTAACGGTTTTAACCTTGTGACCACCGACACGGTGTCAGGAAACGTTACGATCAGTTTGTCTGGTGTTCCCTGGGATCAAGCGCTAGATATGATTTTGCGTGTGAAAGGGCTAGATAAACGCCTAGAAGGCAATATTCTTCTTATTGCGCCTGCTGAAGAGCTTTCAGCCCGCGAGACACAAGCCCTTCAATCGAAAAAGCAGGTGTCAGATTTAGCGCCGCTTCACACCGTTAATATTTCAGTTAACTACGCTAAGGCTGCGGCACTTGCCACTATTTTGAAGTCGACAGAAGGCGGTATTCTTTCAGAAAGAGGTGGAGTGACCGTGGACGAGCGTACTAATACCTTACTTATTCGCGACACTTTAGCCTCAATTGATGAAGCTAGAAAGACGATCAATGCGTTGGATATTCCGGTTAAACAGGTGCTTATTGAAAGTCGCATGGTTACCGTACTAGACGACGTTGATGAACAGCTAGGCGTGCGCTGGGGCTTTAGTGACCGCCAGGATGACAATGGCATATCAGGCAGTATTGAAGGTGCAGATACCATTGCTGGTGGCGTTGTGCCAAGTATTGAAAACCGTCTTAATGTTAACCTTCCGGTAAGCAGCGCAGCAGGTAGTATCGGTTTTCAGATAGCCAGCTTGGTAGATGGCACCATACTCGATTTGGAACTGTCTGCATTAGAATCGGAAAATAAGGGCGAAATTATTGCAAGCCCGCGTATTACCGTTGCAAACCAGCACGAAGCGTACATTGAACAAGGTACCGAAATTCCTTATGTTCAAGCCACCTCGAGTGGTGCTACGTCAGTAGAATTCAAAAAAGCGGTACTGTCGCTTAAAGTAACGCCGCACATCACCCCTGATAATCGCATTATTCTTGATTTAGTGGTGACACAAGATACCCGAGGTGAGACGGTAACAACCTCTACAGGGGATGCCGTAGCTATTGACACCCAAGAGATTAAGACACAAGTCTTAGTGGAAAATGGTGAAACCATTGTGCTCGGTGGTATTTTTCAGCAAACCAGCTCTGACGGTGTGTCAAAAGTACCGCTATTTGGTGATTTGCCCCTTGTTGGCGCGCTATTTAGAAACTCATCTCAGCTTCAACAAAAACGTGAGCTTCTTATCTTCGTAACACCTAAGATAGTGACAGAACGACCATAATTGTTGGTTTGATAAACAAAAAATGCGCTTTTTAAAGCGCGTTTTTTCGTTTTAGGGCCTTTTTTGCCACTAAATTTACAGGTATAGGCTATTTGTTGGTAACAAAACTTGCAACGCCTTGCATGAAACTGAGATAATCCCCGCCTCGAAATTTAAGCGAGGTTTAAGGAGTGGTGCTTATTGGACACTAAATAGGCACGAGTCAATGGGTAGGCTGGTAAGGCAACAGTGCACTGCCCCTAACATGATTAAGTTGTGATATAAGCAAATATGGCTGAAAAACGTAATATCTTTTTAGTTGGCCCAATGGGTGCTGGCAAAAGTACCATCGGTAGACATCTGGCAGACGAACTTCACCTAGACTTTTTTGATTCTGATCAGGAAATTGAGCGCCGTACAGGTGCTGATATCGCTTGGATCTTTGATCTTGAAGGCGAAGACGGTTTCCGAGCGCGCGAAGAAAATGTCATTAATGATTTGACAGATAAGCAAGGTATCGTGCTTGCCACAGGCGGCGGCTCTATAGTCACTAAAGCTGTGCGTAATCGTTTATCTGCCCGTGGTATTGTTGTTTACCTACAAACAACAATCGACAAGCAAGTTGCCCGTACACAACGCGACAAACGTCGCCCTTTGCTGCAAAACGAAGATCCAGAACAAGTACTTCGCGATCTTGCAGAAATGCGCAACCCGCTTTACGAAGAAGTTGCTGATTACATTGTTGATACAGACGACCAAAGTGCGCGTGCTGTAGCAAATCAAATTATCAGTAAGATCGGTCTATAAATAAACTTATGTATTAGGAGGTGCTACGCCCATGTCAACCTTAACTGTGGAACTTGGAGAACGTAGCTATCCTATACAGATAGAGGCTGGGCTGCTTTCGCAACCTGGCCTTTTTAGTGCCTACATAAAAGGCCCGCTTGCCGTTATTGTGACCAACGAAACCGTTGCTCCACTTTATCTTGAAACGGCGAAGGCGGCATGTGGTGACGTTCACGTTGAAACCATTATCTTGCCTGACGGTGAGCAGCATAAAAATTTAGCGCAGTTCGAAGTTGTGATGACCCGCCTTCTTGAGCTTAACGCCGCCAGAGATACCACGCTAATTGCATTAGGTGGCGGCGTAATCGGTGACCTCACAGGCTTTGTTGCAGCGACCTATCAAAGGGGCGTGCCTTTTATTCAGGTTCCTACCACATTACTTTCTCAAGTAGACTCATCGGTTGGCGGTAAAACGGCGGTAAACCACCCTCTAGGTAAAAACATGATTGGTGCATTTTACCAACCTGTTTATGTTGCTATCGATACCGACTCGCTGGCGACACTACCGCCAAGAGAATTTGCTGCAGGTATGGCAGAAGTGATTAAATACGGCATCATTTACGATGCTGACTTTTTCACTTGGCTTGAAGAAAACGTAAATGCACTCACTTCACTAGACACAAGCATCCTAACCCAAGCTATTTCCCGCTGTTGTGAAATTAAAGCCGATGTTGTTGCTAAAGACGAGCGAGAAGGTGGTCTGCGCGCCATTCTCAATTTAGGCCACACGTTTGGACACGCAATTGAAGCAGAGCAAGGATATGGCAATTGGTTACATGGCGAAGCGGTGGCCGCTGGTACTATACTTGCTTGTAAAGCTGCAGAAGGTTTATCGTGGTTTTCAGCGTCAGAAACACGTCGCGTGTCTGCGCTATTTGAAGCGTTTACATTGCCTGTTAAAGGGCCAAGTAGCATGACTAAGGACGACTACGTTAAGCACATGAAACGCGATAAAAAGGTGGAAGCAGGCAATATTCGTTTTGTCCTTCCCCAAGGTATTGGCAAAGCGGTGGTCACCAAGGACGTTACCGACGACATTCTAACTGACATTATTGCTTAGCCTAACTATCGCAACATACTAGCAGCGATTGCACCGCTATAGGGTAGTGCCCCCAGAAGCGATGACATGGTCATTTTTTGCACCCAATGCACTTCTAGATCTGTCATTCAGGTAGAAGATAGCGCGGCTAGTCATAGGTTTAACAGTATCGGTTAATAAGGGCAAACTCCCATGCAAAGCGAGCTGCATGATCGTTTGGAATACTTGGTCAATTACTCCTCTCAGCTGATCTTTGTCAGCGGCGAGTCTATTGCTCAACAACAAAAAACCCTTGAAGCCTTCGTATTTCAACAGCACGACGATACTGAAATTGCGTATTTAACGGCGCAAGAAAATATGGAGCCGTCGGATTATCGCCGCCAACTCTGTCGGCAGCTGCTCGGGCAAGTCGTGGGCAGTTTCGTTAGACCCCTCAATGAATTACTTTCCGACTTGAATAGCCATGAAGGGCCTATTCTTATAGCCATAACGCAGGCACATAACCTTCCTGATGCCCTGCTGCAAGAGTTATGGGACCTTGTCTTACAGAGCCGGTTTGCGGGCAACAAGCAGCATCTAAATGTGCTTTTGTTTGCGAACAACGAGTGGGCAGAACGCGCTAAGCAGTGGCTTCCTGCAAAAAATACCGAAACACCGCTTATTATTAGTAGTCAGTCAGTCATGAGTGAGCAACCAAACGTTGAGTCTGAGCTCGACAAAATGATTGCTTCAAGGAGAGAAGCGTTTCAAGCGCATTTAGAGAACAGGCAGCGTGAAAACACGCTAACCTTTCACAACCCGCTAAAGGCCACATGGTTCTATGTATCAGTTGTATGTGTCTTTCTGCTCACTTTTTCTGGCTTAGTTTATTGGCAGTATGGCGATAAACTAGCGTCGCTGTTTTCACCGATAGAACAGCAAAATAGTACTGAAAATGAAGCTTTGCTAGTCGCGCCTGGTTCGGCCTATAAGACCCTTATGGATAGTAATACACAAGACAAAGAAGAGAGCATTACTGGAGACATTGCAGGTGACATTGATAAAAGCAACATAAACGGCAGTGAATCTGAAAATGACGCTGAAATTCAAACTGCTAACGTAGAATTAGTGTCAGACCCAAATTCAACACTTCGTAAAAACAAAAGCTCGGGCAGCGTTTCAACTAAAGACGACACACTTATAACAGACTGGAACGCCGCTGTATCATCGCTTCCTGCGCAACCGCCTTCTTCAGAACAGCAAGGCAATACGGCTACGGCAACGAATAACCCGCTTGAAGAAGAGCAAACAAGTAGCGAAGAAAGTGTTAGTGCAACTAACAATCCCCGTGATTCTGTGAGCGAAGCGTCAGCCGAAAGTAACAATGCCGAGAATAACAATACGGTAAGTGAAAACATAAAAGGCACGCCTTCACAAAGTAACTGGATAACGGCCAACGACTACGCTATTCAAATGCTTGCTATGAAGGATGAATCTGTTCTCAAGGCCTTTTTACGCGAAAATGGCTTGGTTGAACATACCCGAATTTATAAAACCTTTCGCTATGGTGGCGCGTGGTTCGTAGTAGTTAACAAGAACATTTATGCTTCGTTATCGCAAGCGCAACAAGCACGAACAGATTTACCCGAATACCCAGGTAAACAAAATGCTTTTATAAAGCGAGGAAACCAAATCCTCTCTGAAATGGGTAAAGCGCAAAATTAAGTCATTTCGCAACCGGATAGCCATATTATTTCCAGTAAACGAGCAAAATTCCCTTCTTGCTGCACTTGTTGGTTGTCCGTTTTACTGATGAAAGTTACAATCTACCTTTAGCGTGGTGATATCTGATACTGATCAGCATAAAAGTATAAAGACGACCCTTTCCCTTGGAACGGCGGCGCAAGGAAAAACCACCGTCTTCATTCCGTCTAGGTAGTAACGTTTAAGCATGATGCAGAAGAAAAACCGGGCTTTTTTAAAATGGGCCGGTGGCAAATACAGCTTGGTTGAGCATATTCAGGCCAGATTACCGCAAGCTAACAAACTTATAGAACCGTTTGTTGGTGCAGGCTCTGTGTTTTTGAATACGCAATACAAGCGCTACCTACTTAATGACATCAACCCCGATCTTATTAACTTATACAACTTCCTAAAAGCCCAGCCAGACGCGCTTATCAATGACGCTCGCTCGTTTTTCGATGGTAAACGCAACGAAGAGAAAATGTACTACGCGTTACGCGAAGAATTCAATGCTACCGAAGACGAGTATTATCGAGCTATCCTCTTTTTATATTTAAACCGTCATGGCTACAACGGTTTGTGTCGCTATAGCCTTCAAGGTCGTTTTAATGTGCCGTTTGGCCGTTACAAAAAGCCCTACTTTCCAGAAGACGAAATGTTTGTGTTTTCTGAAAAATCACAAAAAGCCACTTTCACCTGTCTACCGTTTGAGAAGGTTTTTTCAAGGGCTAGGCGAGGCAATGTTATTTATTGCGATCCACCCTACGCACCTATCAGTAAAACGGCTGCCTTTACTAGCTATGCAGCCCGTAGTTTTGGGCAAGAGTCTCAAGAAAAACTGGCAGAATTGGCCACCCGAGCATCTAAAAAGCGCGGAATTCCGGTATTAATATCGAACCACGATTTACCGCTAACCCGAGCCCTATACCAAGGTGCGGATTTCAGTATGCTGTCAGTAAAGCGGTCTATTAGTCAAAATGGTGCAAAGCGTCAACCGGTTGATGAAATACTCGCTTATTTTCCACCTGCGAAAGTTGTTGCCAAGCGAAAAGCTCGTAAGAAAAAAGCAGTGCAACGGCCTTCGGATTGAAGGCAATAATACGACAACAGAATAAATATTGGCGCCTTCGGTTTAGTTATATGATGTTTTAAGCTTAGCCTTCAGGGAAGACGCAAAGGAATTAGCCGCCGTAGCCTGTATACCACTTTACGAACATAAATAGTGACACAACAAATAGCGCTACCAAAATTACCCCAATAACAGCAAAGCTGATAAAAGTGCCTTTAGTAAAGTCGCGTTCATAGTTTTTGTGGCTTTGAACACCGAACAGACTTGCGACTACACTACCTAGAACAGACCAGAAACCAGTACCAGATGGCATAGTGTCCCCTACGCGTCGTTCGAAGGAGAGGTGAAATCTCGATTACCATCGTCGCTGTGCAGCAACTCCAGTAAATCTAAAAAGTGAAACTGAAAGGATGGCGATTTACCCGCGATCCAAGATAGCCAGCTAACTTCCTCTACACCGTCTTGGTATCGAGCACATTGATTTTGAATGTGGCTGGCTGGTAGCTTAGGGTTAAATTCGGTGACGGGTTGGTATTCACATACCGACGAGTGTGAGCTTGGCGGATTCGTGACTGCTACGCTAACTAGCGCTACAGCTGCAGATATCGCAAAAAATGGGAGAACTTTCATCCTGAATACTCCTTACACTCGTTTAAAAATTAATCTCATTATAATCAAAAGCAGGTTACTAACAAGTTAAAAATGCGTTGCCTTTAAAAATGAAAAGCCTAATGAACTGACATTAGGCTTTTACTACTCAACGTTTTGTTAAAGGCTATCTAATAGCCTTTGAACAAGTCTTACAGCTGGAAGTCGACTGAGTAAGCTACAGTGAATTTAACTGCATCGTTATCAAACTCATCATCGCCGCCCATATCATCTAGGTCGGTCCCTGTAATTGCAAAGCTAAAGCCATCTTTCGCGATTGATACGCCGTAGTCTACATAACCTTCAACACCGTTAAACGCTTCCGCAAAGTCACCTTCGTGATAACCAACGTGGAAACCAAGTTCGGTGCCATTTAGAATTTCCATGCCGTAGTCAAGAGACGTATAAGATGCTTGAGCAAATCCAAAATCTTGGCCTTCACCTTCATCAGCTTCGGTGTGTGCTAATAAGTAAACCGTTAGGCTTAAGCCGCCCATACCTACTGAGCCATAAACTTCAGCGAAGTCAAAGTTCGCTTCATCATCGTAGTTGTAATAAAGGTAACCAAAGTCGTAAGCAATGCCGTCAGACTCGCCAGAAAAACCAAAGTACATGTCGTGCTCATATGAATATACATCGCCTGCACCATAGTTCACGTTAGATGCCCACGTACCCGCATAAAAACCACTTTCGTGTGCGTAGTCGATACCGCCCTGAACAGCAGCTTCGTTAGTAGTTTGTGTTAGACCACGCCAAATGTAGTTGCTGGTCGCGCTTGCATTGGCAGTAAATTCACCTTCTGCATAGCTAGGCATGGCTGTTAACAGACACGCTGAAGAAATTGCAGCGGCAAGGATTGTTCTTTTTGTAGATGTTTTCATGTGTGTTCTCCAGTCAAAATTCAAACTTGTTATAATTCGTTTTTCTGTCTGTGTTTTCTTTTTTGGACTGATTAACGCAAAGTTGATGCCCATTTATGGTTCACCAAAAAACTTTGCTCAAAAAATTTTAACTCACTGATTTAATTTAATAAATCAACCTACCAAAAAATAGTGCCGTTAAATCCATCGCATTCAACCTGAACAAAAACGCACCAACATAACGCACCATCCCCATTATTGGGCAAGGCATTCTTATACCCTCGTCTATCTATAATTCCAGTGAAATGAACGCTGATTTAGCCTTTGCATAGTAAAGAAGCACGGATTTGGGTAAACTTTCGCAACCCTAAAACGTAAGTGGCAACAAACCCTGTTGTTTTTAGATTTAAAGGACATGAAATGAAACCATTCCTAATTGCCCCATCTATACTTTCTGCTGACTTTGCCCGTCTTGGCGAAGACGTAGACAACGTATTAAAAGCAGGCGCCGATGTGGTGCATTTCGATGTGATGGATAACCACTATGTACCAAACCTTACGTTTGGGCCTATGATTTGTGAAGCGTTGAGAAATTACGGCATTACTGCCCCCATTGATGTGCATCTTATGGTTAAGCCCGTAGACGATTTGATAGAAAAGTTTGCCGACGCTGGCGCTAGCTATATTAGCTTTCACCCAGAAGCGTCTGATCACATAGATCGTTCTTTACAACTCATCATTGATGCCGGCTGTAAACCAGGTCTGGTATTTAACCCAGCCACGCCGCTACATTACCTTGACCACGTCATGGACAAGCTGCACCACATTCTTATTATGTCGGTGAACCCAGGCTTTGGCGGTCAAAAATTTATACCTAGTACCCTAGATAAAGTGCGCGCAGTTAAGCAGCGCGTTTTAGAAAGTGGCTATGATATTCGAATTGAAATTGACGGTGGCGTAAAAGTAGATAATATTCGCGACATAGCCGAAGCGGGTGCGGATATGTTTGTTGCCGGTTCAGCTATTTTTTCTCAACCCGATTACGGCGATGTCATCGAGCAAATGCGCGATGAACTGGCGTCATTATCTAAAGCATAGTTTTTAAAGCTAAACGTTCTCAAACTTAGTTTTAACAGTATTTAACGTATTACAGGTAAAAAGAAATGAGTAATAA
This sequence comes from Alteromonas mediterranea DE, assembly GCF_000020585.3. Taxonomy (NCBI): domain Bacteria; kingdom Pseudomonadati; phylum Pseudomonadota; class Gammaproteobacteria; order Alteromonadales; family Alteromonadaceae; genus Alteromonas; species Alteromonas mediterranea. The sequence goes on along the minus strand of NC_011138.3, from coordinate 534,206 downwards.
ACCCGTTGTATTAAGTGGCTGTCAGCCTTCAGGCCAACTTACCCTTGGCAATTACATGGGTGCGCTTAAGCATTGGGTTTCCATGCAAGACGATCACGACTGCTTGTATATGATTGTAGACTTGCATGCCATTACGGTAAGACAAGACCCCAAGCAGCTAGCAGAAGCGTGCTTAGACGGCCTTTCTCTTTACCTTGCGTGTGGTATTGACCCACAAAAAAGCACGCTGTTTTTACAATCCCATGTGCCGGAACACGCTCAGCTCTCATGGGTTCTCAATTGCTATGCTCAAATGGGTGAGCTAAATCGCATGACTCAGTTTAAAGATAAGTCGGCGAAAAACGAAAATAATATCAACGTTGGTTTATATAGCTACCCTGTGCTTCAGGCTGCCGATATTTTGCTTTATCAAGCAGATAAGGTACCAGTAGGTGAAGACCAAAAGCAGCACTTAGAGTTGACCCGCGATATCGCAACCCGCGTGAATAACCTATATGGCGATGTGTTTAAATTGCCTGACCCTTACATCCCAGATTTCGGCGCGCGCATTATGAGCTTGCAAGAGCCGGAAAAGAAGATGTCGAAGTCAGACAATAATCCGAACAACTTTATTGGTCTGTTAGAAGAACCCAAGAAGTTGGCGAAGAAGATTAAGCGCGCGGTAACGGACTCTGACGAGCAAGCCAATATTTATTTCAACCCAACAGAAAAGCCTGGTGTATCTAACTTACTTACCCTGCTTTCTCTTTCTACCGGAAAATCGATTAAAGCGCTTGAACCTGAGTATACCGACAAAATGTACGGCCATCTTAAAGGCGATGTCGCAGACGCCGTCGTCGCGTTACTAGAGCCAATTCAAGCGCGTTATGCCGAAATTCGAGCAGACCGAGCTTACCTTGACGATGTTATGCGTCAGGGTGCGGAAAAAGCGTCTGCTCGCGCTGCAGAAACGCTCGCAAAGGTATACAACGCGGTTGGTTTTATACCTAAGCCATAAGACTACGCTGCCAGTTTGTTATGAAAGCCACGACGGGCAAGTATCACCCTTCGTGGCCATCACTTTCGCCTAACAGGATTACCTAGGAATAGCGCTGCTGTGTTGCTGTTAATTGATAATTTCGATTCATTCACTCATAACCTTGCTCGGTACTTCACAGAACTTGGTGCCAACGTTGAAGTGGTGAGAAACAATGCACTGACTATCGACGACATAGAACGCCTTGCCCCTTCACAGCTTGTTATATCCCCCGGTCCGTGTACACCGAACGAAGCCGGTATAAGCTTATCTGCTATTTCTCATTTCCCCGGTAAACTGCCTATTTTAGGTGTGTGCCTAGGCCATCAGGCTATCGGCCAGGTGTTTGGTGCTGATGTAGTAGGCGCTCAAGAAATAAAACACGGCAAGGTTTCCACGTTAAAGCACAAGCAAACCGGTTTGTTTAAAACGCTTCCCAAAGCCTTTAACGTTACCCGCTACCACTCACTTGTGTTAAACCCAACAACAATGCCTCGTTCTCTTCAGGTTGACGCATGGTGCGAGACCGCACAAGGTAGGAAAGAGATCATGGCTATTTCGCATACCCAACACCCCATATGGGGGGTACAGTATCATCCCGAATCACTGCTCACTGAACATGGTCACAGTGTGCTAGACGCTTTTTTGCGCTTCAAAATGCCTTAAGTTAATTCAACTACTGCCGATACGTTTTAGTAGTGTAAAAGCTGACGCTTTAAAGGCAGTATTTCTCGCAATTCACTGATTTTTCGTTTAACTTTCATAAGTCCATTTAGTGTTGGCACGCTAAATAGTGGTTATGTATCAACGGGGAAGCGCTATATCAGGGTTGATGAAAAATTATGTCGTTCGAAAAGCCGTAGCTGTTATTTATTCCATTGCAGAACGAACGTTATAAGGCCCCTGATGTACGATAATATTGCCGTTCAACAAAAAGTTATGAGCAGGAGTGCTTTTAATATGACAATGGGGGCAACCACACCGCCCACAATCGACGAACGATTCGAGAACATGCTTATTTCTCCAGAACGCGTGCTCGAAATGCTAGGAAGGCGTCGAGTTGGTGAAGTGAGCTTCGAACAATCTGAACAAGGTGACGCTCGTCGGCTACTGCTGAATGTTGAGAAAGTGGCGATTGAGAATAAGCGCCTGCAAGAAAAAACGGAAGCAACCTATCAAGAGTCGGTAAGCCATCAACTTCACGAGATACTTTTCGAAGAGTTGACCGAGCAACTCAGCTATACCGACGAACTTGTACAAAACGTACTTAATTTACCAGAAAACATCGGCGAATTGCTTGATGCGCTCTCAGTAAGGGCGTGTTCTGTCTCTAAATTAGAGCCCATCGCCGCTACCATGCCGTGGCTTTACGATGAGCTTATCGTTGTCGTTAATACCCCCCAATTTAGACGTAAAGACTCTCGCGGTCGCATTATCGTTGTTGAAACGCTGAGAACGGCGCTTAGCTTTTTAGGTATAGAAAACTTACGCACCTTAATCCCTTCGCTAATTTTAAAGCGCGCTATGCCGCAAATTACCGACCCCTATCCGTTAATCAAGCAAAAGCTTACACGCTATTCGACGGGTGTAGCCATGACAACAAAGCGCTTAGGGATTATCAATGACATTAACAAAAATACCGCCTATACGTTGGGTATGCTAAGTAACTTAGGGCGCTGTGCAGTAACACGGCTTTACTTCAAACTGTTTGATAAAATTCAGCTTCACCTGCTAAAAGAGTGTCAAAAAGACAAGGAGCAAAAGCGACATGAAGCCTTACTTAAAATAACTCCCTCAGCAAATCATCTTATTGCTATGCAACAAGAGTTTGCCGATGCAGTAAGTGCCGACATCATGGAATGGATGAATTTGAAACGGCTGCCTATAGCATCGCCTATGCGGGATTGTGCGAACAAGATACCGGCTGAAAGTGGTAGCCTGTGCAAAGTACTTCATCAGGCTCGCTCTTATACACAAGTTCGGATGTTACACCAATTGAAACTGGTTGAGATGAAAGATGTAAAGCCTCTTTTTGTAGAACAAAAGTACCCTCAAGGGGCCCTTGAGAAACTTAAAACTATCGATATTTTTACTCTTCCATTAGTTAAAAACGAAGACAGTCATTAAAAATTTAGTGGATATTCATGCACTCGTTATGCAATGTGCAACATGAAATTCACTTATCCTCTAGAAAACGGGCTTTCCTTACGGCTTTGCCCGCCAACCTCAGTATAGACATGCGTGTTTGGACGATACTTTTTTCAACAATTTACTCGCGCAGCAATGCTGCTATAGCCAGCGTATAACCGTTTTCCAAGCAGAAAACTCGATTATTACTAAATGATATAGCCCAGTAGTTAATAGTTATTCACTTTTCCTGCAAATTAAGCCACAGTCCTTATAAATAAAGGGCTGCAGCCTTTTAGGAAGAAGACAAATGTTAAAAAAAATGGCATACTGTAAACCAAATCCGATTAGTTTTTATGCGCTAAAATAATGTTGCGTGCTTAAGAGTGGGAAGAAATTCTCTTCCAATGCTTTACGAACATGAACACAAAAAAGTGGTTTAGCGCCCAATGCAGAGGTAACAAAGATGAACGTAACTCGCGCTACATTTGATGATGTAATGGTTCCTAACTATAACCCAGCAGGTATGGTACCTGTTCGAGGTGAAGGTTCACGCGTATGGGATCAAGAGGGTGCTGAGTACATCGACTTTGCAGGCGGTATCGCAGTAAATGTTTTAGGCCACTGCCATCCTGAGCTAGTTAAAGCACTAAATGAACAAGGCAGCAAGCTTTGGCATTTAAGTAATGTATTTACCAACGAACCCGCGCTTCGCCTTGCTAAAAAGCTTAACGATGCCACCTTTTCCGACAAAGTTTATTTTGCGAACTCAGGTGCAGAAGCTAATGAGGCGGCGCTAAAATTAGCTCGTCGCTGGGCGCTAGACAAGCACGGCGAAGATAAGAACCAAATCATTGCGTTTAATAAAGGTTTCCACGGCCGTACGTTCTTTACCGTAACGGTTGGGGGTCAAGCGGCTTACTCTGATGGTTTTGGCCCTAAGCCGGGCGCAGTTGACCATTGTGATTACAACGACCTCGCTGCATTTGAAGCACTTATCTCTGACAAAACCTGTGCGGTAATGATGGAGCCATTGCAAGGCGAAGGCGGCATCATTCCACCAGACGCTGACTTTGTAAAAGGGGTTCGCGAGCTATGCGACAAGCACAACGCGCTACTTATATTTGATGAAGTCCAGTCAGGCGTTGGTCGTACTGGCCACCTGTATGCTTACATGGGTCTTGGCGTAACACCGGATATCCTTACCACAGCAAAATCGTTAGGCGGCGGCTTTCCAATTGGTGCCATGCTAACTACAAATGATATTGCCGCACACCTTAAACCAGGCACTCACGGCAGTACGTACGGCGGAAACCCATTGGCCTGTGCGGTTGCGGAAAAAGCATTAGATATCGTTAATCAGCCAGAAGTACTTGAAGGTGTACTTAAAAAAGAAGCGCTTTTCCGTGAGCTTTTAGGTGCGATTAACGAAAAATACAACGTATTTGAAGAAGTTCGTGGTCAAGGCATGCTGCTAGGCTGTGCACTAAATGAAAAATACCAAGGTCGCGCCCGTGACTTCATGATGGCAGCAACGAAAGAAAACCTAATGTGCTTGGTTGCCGGTATGAACGTGATTCGTTTTGCGCCTTCATTGGTTATCCCTGATGAAGACATTAAAGAAGGTTTAGCACGTTTTGAGCGCGCCGTTGCCGCCGTTGTAAACGCCGAATAATTACAACACGAGTAGCGAACATGAATATCATTCGCCCTATTACAAAGGCCGACTATAACGCGCTGAAAGAAATTGCCGTTGAATCGGGTATTGGCTTTACGTCACTGCCCGTTAACGACGAGTTACTACAGCGCAAAATTGATCGTGCAGAAACTGCGTTTAACAAACCTAACGTAACCGAGCCTGGCGATGAGTCATACTTGTTTGTAATGGAAGATACCACTTCCGGTACGGTTGTGGGCACGACAGGTATTGAAGCTGCAGTTGGTATTGACGATGCTTTCTATCACTACCATTTAAGTAAAGTAGTGCATGCTTCTCGCGAGCTAAACATTCACAATACGGTAGACATTTTAACGTTTTGTAATGACTACACCGGTGTCACTGAAATCTGCACCCTCTTTCTTCGTGAGCAAGCGCGAGGCGGTATTAACGGCCGCTTCCTGTCTAAAGTTCGCTTCTTGTTTATGATGGAACATCGCGAGCGCTTTTCAGAAACCGTGATTGCCGAAATGCGTGGTGTAAGTGACGAAGAAGGCCGTTCACCGTTTTGGGAATGGCTAGAGACCCACTTCTTCTCTATGGACTTTCCAACGGCCGACTACCTCACGGGTATTGGCAACAAGGTGTTCATTGCTGAACTTATGCCTAAATACCCGATTTACGTAAATTTACTGAGTAAAGAAGCTCAAGAAGTGATTGGCGAGGTACACGAAAAAACCCGCCCAGCCCTTCAGCTATTAGAGGAAGAGGGCTTTTCTTGCCGCGGTTACGTAGATATTTTCGACGCAGGCCCCACGGTTGAAGCGAACCTAAGCCATATTCGCACTGCACAGTCGAGTGTAAAACTACCGGTTTTCATTGACGACAACGCAGCTGCGTTAGGGCAAACGCACTACATTATTAACACATCTATATCTGATTTCCGTGCAGTAGCCACCGAAATGACGGTAAGCGAAGAGAAGCAGGTTGCCGTGCTTTCTCGCCAGGCCGCTGCTGCACTGAATGTGAAAGAGGGTGAACACGTACGCTTTGCCCCTGTCACCTACAGAGACTAAAAGGACACCCACTATGCTACATACACATTTTATAAACGGTGAATGGGTTGCCGGACAAGGTCACGACCTAACCTCAGTTGACCCAGCCAAAAATGAAATTATTTGGGAAGGCAAGTCTGCCACAGCAGAGCAAATCGACGACGCGATTAGCGCTGCCCGTGCTGCACTTCCAGCGTGGAGCATGAAGACGGTTGAAGCGCGTCTTGAAATTATTAAGATTTACGGCGCTAAGCTTGAAGAAGCAAAAGCTCACCTTGCCAAAGTAATGGCAAAAGAAACCGGTAAACCTGAGTGGGAGACGGCCACGGAAGTGGGCGCCATGATGGGCAAAATCGGTATTTCTGAGAAGGCCTACTTTGAGCGCACCGGCAATGTTGAAAACCCAATGCCAGTAGGTAAAGCCTTTATTCGCCACAAACCTCACGGCGTGGTAGCGGTATTCGGCCCCTACAATTTCCCGGGTCACCTTCCTAATGGACACATTGTTCCTGCTCTTATCGCGGGTAACACGGTTGTGTTTAAACCAAGCGATTTAACGCCCATGGTTGCACAAGAAATGGTGAAACTGTGGGATGCGGCAGGCCTTCCGGCCGGTGTACTTAATCTTGTCCAAGGTGAAGTGGAAACGGGTAAAGCCCTGGCTTCGCACAATGACATTGACGGTTTGTTCTTTACCGGAAGTTCGCATACAGGAAGGATCTTACACGAACAGTTCGCTGGCCACCCAGGTAAAATCTTGGCCCTTGAAATGGGCGGTAACAACCCGTTAATCGTAAAAGACGTAGCCGATGTTGATGCTGCGGTACACGACATCGTTCAGTCTGCTTTCATCACGTCAGGTCAGCGCTGCACGTGTGCGCGCCGCTTGTTCTTGCCAGCCGACGCCAAAGGCGACGAGATCCTTGCTCGCCTTATCGAAGTAACCAAAAATATCAAAGTTGGCGATTACGATGCTGAAGATCAGCCATTTATGGGTGCAATGATTTCAAGTAGTGCTGCAGCTCTCATGGTGAAAGCACAGCAAGAACTTGAAAGCTTAGGCGGTAAAGTATTGGTACGTCTTGAGCAGCAAGACGAAAGCAAAGGCTTTGCTACGCCGGGTATTATCGATGTAACTGACATGCTTGCTTCACTGCCTGACGAAGAACACTTTGGTCCGCTATTAAAAGTCATTCGCTATACTAGCTTTGATGACGCGATTGCAGAAGCCAATAACACCAGTTTTGGTTTGTCGGCAGGTCTTTTAGGTGACAGTGAAGAAGATTACCGTTATTTCTTTGCGCGTATCCGCGCGGGCATCGTAAACTGGAACAGACCTATTACCGGCGCAAGCAGTGCCGCACCGTTTGGCGGCGTAGGCGACAGTGGCAATCACAGAGCCAGCGCGTTTTATGCAGCAGATTACTGCGCATACCCCGTAGCTTCGGTCGAGCTTGATAAAGTCACTATGCCAGGCAAGTTAAGCCCAGGTTTATCAATGTAAGCCTAGCTTCACGTTATCTAAAAAGGCCGAAGCACCGTGCGCTTCGGCCATTTTCGCACCTAGCTTATACGAACTATTCCTTAAAATAGTTAACGACAGAAAGGACCCTACTACCATGCATAGCAACATAGATACGTTGTTCAGCAATATGTGGGACGATTACGTAACAATCACTCCCTCAGCACATAAAATACATGCCCTATTAGCCGGTGAAGAAAACACGAACGATATCGTTAACGACCACGTTGCTTTTAGAACATTTGCCCTTGATAAAACTCGCTTAGATAAGCTTGCAGCACATTTCTTAGCTTTGGGATATGAAGCGAAAGGCGACTACAACTTTGAAGCCAAAAAGCTCACAGCCAAACATTTTGAGCACCCCGACGATACCAAGCCCAAAGTGTTTATTAGTGAACTTCGCGTTGATGAGCTTTCAGACCAAGCGCAAGCCATTATCAAAAAGCTTGTAGAGCAAATGCCAGATTCAATGGTAAAGGCCGACAACTTCCTGTATTCAGGGAAGCACTGGGAGGTCTCTAAAGCTGAGTACGACACGCTGTTAAATGAGTCAGAATATGCGGCGTGGATGGCAGCTTGGGGCTTTCGTGCTAACCATTTTACGGTAAGCGTAAACTACTTAACCCGCACTAATGAGCTTGCTGATGTGAACACCCTGCTTAAAGAAGCCGGATTTGTACTTAACACATCGGGCGGTGAAATTAAGGGGGGACCAGAGGTTTATCTTGCTCAGTCTTCGACAATGGCCGACCGCGCAGACGTCGCTTTTAGCGATGAGACTGTGGCTATCCCAAGCTGTTTCTACGAATTTGCCCAGCGCTATGAAATGCCTGACGGTAAACTTTATACTGGTTTTGTTGCCGCATCGGCGGATAAAATCTTTGAAAGTACGAATGCGAAATAGCATAAACCACGGGTGGTGAAAAAAGCCCATTGTTGGGCTTTTTTTGTATTCGCTGACCCATCCTAAATAGCGATGACACATTCCAACATAATTTAGAGAGTGAGTTGTCGCGGCTTGGTACTAACGGTTAGGCTCCGATGTATGCCTAGCAAGAAACTGGTCGTAAGGCATAGGTTTATCAAAGTAAAAGCCCTGCATAAGCTGAATATCCGCTTGTTGCATAAAAGGTAAGTAAGACTCTAATTCAACACCTTCAGCGACAACCTCTATTTGCAGGCTTTTTAACATGGCAATTAGGCCATTAAACAGTGCATTGGCTTTGCTATCTAGGTGTATGCCTTGAATCAAGCTTTTATCCACTTTGACCACTTCAAACTGAAAGCTGCGCAAATAGCTAAGCGATGAAAAACCACTACCAAAGTCGTCTAAGGAGAGCCTAAAGCCATTTTCCTTTAGCGTATTTAACGCCCTAAGCGCCGCTTTTTCATCCCGAATAAATACCGACTCTGTCAATTCCAACTCGATATATTCAGGGGAGACACTGTTGTTCATACAAATCTTTAGCGCCTGCTGCGGAAAGTTCGGATCAAGCATTTGGTTGGCGCTAATATTCACCGACAGCGGTATTGACTCACCTTGCTGCGACTCCATAATAGAAATGTAATCACATGCCGCCTCTAAAGCCTGTAGACCAATAGCACTGTCGAGCTTTTGCTCTTCAGCTATGGGAATGAATACAGCTGGCGAAACCACGCCGTGCAACCCCGATATCCAACGGCACAATACCTCGCCCCCTTTTAACTCTCCGTTTAGGTCGTATTTGCCTTGAATATAAAAATCGAGTAGATGGTTTTCTACGGTTCTGCGTAAATCATTCACCATACTCACTTGCTGAGTCATGCTTTCATAAAGCCCAGGCTCGTAGATGAAAGCTTGCCCTTTCCCTAGCTCTTTTGCGCGATACATCGCTGCATCTGCACATTGTATCAAGCCTTCTATGCTGTCGCTGTGCGCGGGAAAGTCGGCAATGCCGATACTGGCCGATAACCTTAGCTCTGAAGATTTAACGCTAATCACGTCTTCTTCGATGTGGTGAATAAGCTGCTGAGATTTTTCAGCTATTTTCTCACATGTTTGCGAAGGAAGTACCGCTATAAACTCATCGCCCCCCCACCTTCCGACTTCACCGATTGGCCCGAACATGGCGGTAAGCTGTGCGCCGACCCGCTGTAGCTCGATATCGCCTCTTTCATGCCCTGCGTTATCATTAATCGCTTTAAAGCCGTCTAAATCGATAAATACTAAAACGAAAGGTTTTTTGCTCTCTACTAAGCCAGTAATAGATTCCCGTAAAAAGTTTCGATTTGATAACCCAGTCAACTCATCGTGAAGAGCGAGCTGCCGTAGTCTGGCCTCGTTGCGTTTGCGATCGCTGATATCGCGCATAGTAGCTATGAGATAAGAAGTTTGCTGATAGGTCTCAAATAGCGCCACCGAAATATCAACGACTCTGATTTCTCCGCTTTGTGTCTTAATTTTAGACTCGAAACGCACTTGCTTATCCGAAGCTAACTGCGCTTTATCGACTTTTTCGGTAATAAATATATGGTTAAAATCTAGACCAACCCATTGGTCTTTCACCATCGCGCCAATTAACTGAATGAAAGCATCGTTACACTCGGTAATAACAAGGTCAGGCGAAAGCACCAGCATAGGTTCTCGCGAACTAGCAAAAGCCGATGCCATCAAATGAAAGGATTGCTCAGCCTTGCGCTGTTGCGTGATATCTTTTGTCGTACCAACTATGTGCAATGCTTCGCCGGCGTTTCCACGTTCTAAAACACGCCCACGCAACCTTACCCACTGGAAGTCTTCATCTAGCTTTAGGCGAAAAGAGAACTCTATACGATCGCGCTTACCGTGTAATGCCATACTCCAGTGGAACTGAAGCCCTTCTATGTCGTCTTCATGCACACGTTCTAATAATTGAATTAACGTACCAGACCATGTTGATACACTCTCAGAATGAAGAGAAAACGAGCGTATCTCCATCCTATCGCATTGCGCTTTCCAGCTCCAAAACGACTCCTGAGAAGCCCAAAGCGCTAGCTCAAGATCCTTTTGTGCATTTTGACTTTGCTTAAGCGTTTCGTACAAGCTTTCCATTTTCTCTACGAGTAACGCTTCCGCCTGCTCTCTTGCTGCGCGCTCCCGTTTCAATCGCCGTTCAAGCAATGCGGCGTGATCGTTTGAAGGCGTGCTGGAGGACGTATCATCAGCCATTGATCACTCCTATGAAACGAGAGAAATACTAAATTCGTAAGTATGTGGCGTATCAAGTTGGTGCGTTTCCCGCTCTAGCTTGCAGTTGTAGTGCGCGGCTGCGGCGTCCATCAAACCTTCAGCTAAGGGGTATAACTCTCTTTCTGAATAGTACTGTAATCGCATAGCGGTATCGGTGCGAGAGAGTACTTTAAACCGGGGTAAGTCGGCATCGGGATAGAGTTTTTTGACTTGAACATGAATATCCCCGTCAAGGTGCATCAGCATATCTAGCATGCCATTCGTATTTGCTAACACATCTGAGTGAACTGCAGCAAGCTTGCCGAACAGGTAATAGCCGAAATCGTATAAAAGTTCATTAGCAGACTTACCCGTTTTTTCCACCAGCACGCCAAGTAAGCGTTGCATTTCTTCAAACGGGTAGTAGCCCACTGCAGTATAAGCGCCGTCGTTTTCTAACTCAGCTTCCATGATGACATCGTCAGCGAACTCAGGAGATACTTTTTCCTCGAGCATATCGATTAACGACGTAAAAACTATGCCTAGCATGTAAAATCCTCATTTAATCCTTAATTGAGTGTAGTTCACCTAAGCATAAGAACAACTTAAACTTTATGCCAAAACTTCGGGCGCCTCGTCCTTGTCAGCGACAACCACTTCTACGGTATCAACCCGCTGAAGCCCCCGAGGTAGTTTATTCCCTCTTCTACCCCTTTCCCCCTGATAATGGGTCAGGTCTTCAGCGCTTAACGTCATATTTCGTTTACCCGCACCTACTTTTATGGCCGTCCCATCCGGAACTACAGTGAGTATTTTGACGTATTCTTCTCGCGACTGTGACTTCGCCGATGGAATATTAATAAGCTTGTTACCCTTACCCTTGCCTAAGCTTGGTAAATCACGCAGTGGGAACATCAGCATGCGCCCTTCATTTGAAATACTTAAGCACCAGTCGGTATCAGGGTTAGTCACGGGGGTGGGCTTCATGACTTTTGCCGCTGTGGGTAGCGATAGGTAAGCTTTACCCGCTTTGTTTTTACTCACCATATCTTTAAACGTTCCAACAAAGCCATAGCCAGCGTCGGAACCTACCAGAAACTTACTGTCGTCTTGTGCCATAATGGCATGCTGGAAGGACTCACCGCCGACAATACTAAAGCGCCCCGTTAGTGGCTCCCCTTGGCTGCGCGCCGATGGCAGCCCATGTGCATCACACGAGAAGGTGCGCCCCGAGCTATCCATAAATACCGCGGGCTGATTACTCTTGCCTTCTGCGCTAGATAAATAACCGTCACCGGCTTTATAACTCAAACCCTCTGCGTCAATATCGTGCCCTTTCGCGCAGCGTGCCCAGCCTTTTTCTGAAAGCACAACGGTAACCGATTCAGCCGGCACCAGCTCCTTTTCAGACAAAGCTTTCGCTTCACCGCGTTCCACAATAGGCGATCGCCTATCATCACCATACTTTTCAGCGTCAGCGAGAATTTCTTTTTTAATGAGTGTTTTAAGACGGCGGTCTGAACCTAGCAATTGCTGAAGCTTATCCCGCTCTGCGGCAAGCTCATCCTGCTCACCTTTAATTTTCATTTCTTCTAGTTTGGCTAAATGGCGAAGCTTTAACTCAAGGATAGCCTCAGCTTGTTTATCGCTCAGCCCAAAGCGAGACATTAACTCTGGCTTGGGCTTGTCATAGGTTCGAATGATTTCGATAACTTCATCGATATTCAAAAACGCAATTAACAAACCTTCAAGGATGTGAAGTCTAGCCAGTACTTTATCGAGGCGGTATTGCAAGCGGCGCGTTACGGTATCTTTTCTGTACTGAAGCCACTCTGTCAAAATGGTGCGCAAATCTTTAACCTGAGGGCGACCATCTAGCCCTATCATGTTCAGATTTACCCGATAATTTTTCTCAAGGTCGGTTGTAGCGAATAAATGCTGCATTAGCTGGGTCACATCAACGCGATTTGAACGAGGCGTGATAACCAATCGAGTTGGGTTTTCGTGGTCAGATTCATCGCGAAGGTCGCTGACCATAGGCAGCTTTTTAGCCTGCATTTGGGCAGCTATTTGTTCGAGAATTTTTGCGCCCGAGGCTTGGTGCGGTAGTGCTGTAATTACCACGTCACCGCTTTCCTCGCTATATACAGCGCGCATTTTAATAGAGCCTCTACCCGTCTCATAAAGCTTTTGTATATCAGCCTTCGGCGTAATGATTTCCGCTTCAGTTGGGTAGTCTGGCCCGTTTACATGCGCAAGGACATCGCTTAATTCGGCTTTACTATTGTCCAACAGCATTGCGCAGGCATTAGCTAACTCTCTAACGTTATGCGGCGGAATATCTGTCGCCATACCTACCGCAATCCCCGTTACCCCATTTAACAAAATGTGGGGGAGACGAGCAGGCAAAACGCTTGGCTCTTCTAATGTACCGTCGAAATTAGGTACCCAGTCGACCGTGCCTTGGCCTAGTTCGTTTAACAAGACTTCGGCGAAACGAGATAGCTTGGCTTCGGTATAACGCATGGCAGCAAAGGATTTAGGGTCGTCTGGTGCCCCCCAGTTCCCTTGGCCATCCACCAGCGGATAGCGATACGAAAAGGGCTGCGCCATAAGCACCATAGCTTCATAGCACGCCGAGTCGCCGTGAGGGTGGAACTTACCTAATACATCACCGACGGTTCTGGCCGACTTCTTATATTTGGCGCTTGCGTTTAAGCCAAGATCAGACATGGCATAAATGATGCGGCGCTGAACGGGCTTTAAACCGTCAGAAATATGCGGCAGGGCCCGGTCCATGATGACGTACATGGAATAGTTAAGATAAGCGTCTTCGGTGAAGCGTCGAAGAGGAAGTTGCTCTACCCCATCGCGATTAATGATGATCTCGTCACTCATGATAATTTTTTCGTTTTGTTATTAATACCAATGCGCTCGTGATAATACGGCGGTCTTCCACGCGTTGTTAGCGCACCACTAGGTGAAAGCACGGAAGCGTTAAATGCTATTGTGGGGTAAAGCGCAATGGTGTGCAATCTTTCAAACCAAATGTCGCGGCTTTGGCTGAGTATATTTACCCCAATTTACGGCATAAGTGTTTGTTTTGTTATTCTTCAAAGAGAGTGGTTAAATAGGGAAGATTGAATTTTGCCCTTCACTATTCAATCCCAAAATAACAAAAAATCCTAATTAAACGGTTAAAAGTACAGATAATCATGGCTATCTTTCGCGTATTCTTTTTTCTTTTCTTTTTTTTAGCTAGCGGCTTAGCCTCCACTGCTTATGCTCAGCATATCGAGCAACTTTTCGATGAAGAAAGTACGCTAGACTTGTCTGATTCACTGTATTTTTTATTTGAAACCGACTACCAACTTACCATTAGCGATGTATCGAGGCGCCGAAACGACTTTTTGATGCATCCCCACGACAATCCTAACTTTGGCTTTCGCAACAACGGTATGTGGTTGCTTACCTCTGTAGCCAATGTATCAAATGAAGAAGATTGGGTATTTACAATTAACTTCAGTCAACTAGATAGCGTTGACTTTTATTTGGTTAAAAACGGTAAAGTCATAAAACAAAGTCACCAGGGAAAAGCGCAAAAAGAGCAGCGTTTTCGCGTCCCGACCTTTCGTATTGAACTGTCTGATAGCGACGCCGTCGACCTATACATCCGCATTGAAAGCCGCTCATCTAGCTTAATCGCACCACTTCGCATTCAGGCAGAGCCTATTCACAGCAGCTATTTCCAAGCCGACAGTATGCTGTGGGGCTTTTTTTATGGAGGGTTACTTATCCTCGCCATCTCCAATTTAGCCCTCTTCTTTGGTGTTCGAGAGAAAAGCCTGATTGCTTATGTGGGTTATATTGGTGCGGTGCTTTTATGGCAGTTTGTGTGGGGCGGTCATATCCAGCTTGTATTTAGCCAAGGAATTCCCTCTTGGCTAGTCGGTCATTCCGAGCTTATCTTTGTGATTATTGGTATCAGTTCTGGGGTCTTTACCATGACATTTTTGGAGACGAATAGGCATTCCCCTACTGCGCACCCCATTATTAAATTGCTATTGATTTGCCAAGGGCTAACCGGCCTTATTTGCTTCGTTGACCTACTGCCTTCAATTTGGAAAAACAATTTAGTGTATGGCGTTGGGCTTGTTGCCATTTTAAGCTATATCTATGCGGGCTTTGAAGCCTTCTTTAATAACTTCAAACCGGCCCGGTACTTCATCTTCGCATGGGGTATGCTTGCCACCGGCGCTATCGTGGGAATGCTAAGCCTTATCGGTGTACTCCCTTCCAACGACTTTACCACTTACTGTTTCCAAGTAGGGGTATTCCTTGAAGCCGGCCTCTTCTCGTTCGCCCTTATGGAAAAGAGCAGAAGCCAGCTTGAAAGCGAAGTCGAACAGGCCACCAACGATCTGCGCAACAATGTTGAGCTTATTGAAGAACAAAATGCCCGCTTAGATATTGCGCGAAAAGACGCGATCAAAGCCAGTAATGTTAAGTCTCAGTTCCTTGCCAACATGAGCCATGAGATTCGCACGCCCCTCAATGCCATTTTAGGCTTCAGCAAAGAATTGAATAATGCTTCACTGCCCACGGATCAGCAAGAGCAAGTAAGAATAGTAAATACCGCCGCCGATAACCTGCTCACTATCGTCAATGACGTATTAGATTTTTCCAAGATTGAAGCGGGTAAGTTAACCATTAATAACCAGCCTTTCTCCCCTAACAAACTGCTAGAAGAAATGGTCACCATTATGGCGAAGTCTTCTCACAGTAAACACCTTGAGTTTGTTTTTGATTTACATCCGCTGCCTGAAAAACTCATTGGCGACGTGTTTCGCATCAAGCAGGTGCTGAACAATTTGCTAAGCAATGCCTTAAAATTCACATCAAGCGGTACCATAACCTTTTCAGTGAGAGGCCGCGCACTACCCCACGGTATCCACGAAGTGAATATGACTATCGAAGATACGGGCATAGGCATTAGCCGCCAAGATAGAAAGAAGCTGTTTAACGCGTTTTCGCAAGTTGATGATGCCTTGAATCGCAACTACCAAGGTACGGGGTTAGGGCTGGTTATTAGCAGGGAACTAGTGCGCTTAATGAACGGCGACTTAACCCTTAAAAGCGCACTTGGCCAAGGCTCAACGTTTATCGTTTCTCTTCGTATGACCCAGTTAAGTCAAAAATACGCACTAAGCAGCAATGAAGACTGGCTAGGCAAAAAAGTGGTTATCTTTGACCCCGTGCCTGCAACGCGTCGTGCAAGCGCTAACATGTTGTCTATCTTGGGGGCGCAGGTAATCTCGGTAGAATCGCTAGATTACTTGGCTACACTTACTGGTCAATATGATTTCTTTATGGCCGCCGTGCCCGTAAGCAAAATGAGCTTGCGAGATGCATACCTTAGCCGTTTTGTTCAGTTCCCCGCGCAAAAACGCATTCTTTGGTACTCGGGTCCAGAGCCATTCGCTCAATACCCTAGCCTCTCGCAACACTTCCATTCACAAGTGCGCATGCCAATGACGTTAACTAAACTCGATAGTTTGGTTCATTGTAAAGTGACACCGGCTAAAAATGCGATGATTGAGAAAATTGAAAGCTTGCCCAAAGTGAAGGTCTTAGCCGTTGACGATATGGAAATGAACCTTAAGCTCCTACATACTTGGCTTGACCACTCCCCTATTGAGCTGATTACTACCATCAATGGGCAAGACGCAGTAAATCAGTGCCAAATACAAGAATTTGACCTTATCTTAATGGACGTGCAAATGCCGGGTATGGATGGCGTGCAGGCCACCAGAGAAATTAGAAAATCGCCATTAAATATGGGCACCCCTATTGTGGCAGTAACCGCCCATGCGTTCAAAGAAGAGCAAGACCGACTGCTGGCATCAGGAATGGATGACTACTTGCCTAAGCCCATAGAAGTTGACCTGCTGATCACCTTAATTAAATCGTGGTGCCACAGTATTGAGCCGGGAGAGATTGTATTCCCTTCTATCGACTGGCAGCTTGCCTTAAAGCGTGCCAATCAGAATCAGGATACGGCTAAAGAGATGCTTGATAGCTTTATTGCGCAGCTTCCAGAGACGATCGATACCCTTTCAGCACTATGGAACGCAAAAGATTACAACGCGCTTAAAGCAGAGGTGCATAAGCTTCACGGCGCGTGTTGCTACACGGGTCTACCAAGAATGCAACATTTGGCCAATGAAACTGAGAGCGCGCTTAAATTAGGACAACATGCCATGGTCGATGAACATTTACCAGCCCTACTCGAAGAAGCCAAAAAGGTGATAAGAGAAAGCATCAACCATAATGGCACGTTCTAATCTTGAACGTGCACCGTAGCCTGCGTTTCAATACTCTGCCTCGCCTGTTGGCATTGGGCTATAAGTGCGGCGAATTCACCCACATCGCGGTCAAGCTCTGAGCTGGCAATAAAAATATCAAAACCAAGACGCTTTCTTAGCTCAACCATGCGATGAGCCAGCATAGCTTTAATCCCTTTTATAACGGTGCCGTCTTCCATAACGTACTGTTTATCATCAAACATCGATTGTTCATAGCAACTGCCTGAGGCACAGTTTTCATCGGTATTTTGCATAAGCAAAGGCCGTTGCTCCATCAACAAATGGGTCGCTAGTCTTGGCGAAATGGTATTTAAAAAGTCTGTATAACTTTTAATCTTAAACCCTATGGTTTCAAGAGGGATATGGTCTAAACCATGCCTAACGCGAGGGCAATCGGCCCGCTGTAAGTTCTCCCAATGGATGCGCCAACTGCCTAAACGGTGGCGATAAGTGATGTAGTCTTTCGCAATCTCTAAGCTGTAGTCTGGCTCGCGAATTTTGAAGTAGCCGACTAATAAACACACGAGCGCCGCACTGGTTAGGAAGATGCCCGCTAAAAATAACCAATCGGGTAAGAAAGCCAGCCATAACGCGGCAGCAATAAGCCCCACGCATCCCAGCACTAAACTGGTAATGCCGTTACTTTTAGACGCTGCTCGAATATAGATAGGTTCAACACTAGTGCCAGACATAGAGATACACCACCAACATAATTATGGCCCAAACGATATAAAGTCTTATGCGCTTACATTTTACGCAGTCAGTATGCCACCAGCGCAATAAGGGGTTTGATTTTCGCATACGCTAATAAGCCTGACTTATACGTTTAGTAAAAAGGGATAGTTTAACCGTAAAATTATGCCAATGTGTGATTTCTATATCGATATCTTTGAAACGCCGCCACTATGGTAGGGGTAAAAACTAACGACAATATCACAGAGAACCCAACGCCCCCTGCCAGCACCACTGCCAACGGCGGCCAGAAGCTCCCTTCGCTAAAGAGTAATAAAGGAATTAAGCCCCCCACCGTGGTAAAGGTTGTCGACAGAATATGACGGCTGCAGCTCATGGTTTCTTCAACAATAGCTTTAGTGTCGCCCTGCTTCGCTTTTGGGTTGGCGTTTATCGCGGCAATCACCACGATAGACCCATTAATAGCAACACCAATAAGCCCGGCGCAGCCAAGTAGCGGATTGAAGCCTACGGGTAAACCAGAAATCCATAAGCTAAACATACCCAACCCCACCGACAGTATGGCCACTAGGCCAATAACGCCAGCCAAACGAAGACTGGTAAACGTTAAGATTAACGTGGTTACCATCAACACCAATAGCACCGGAGCATAGGTGGCAAGCTTACCTAGCGCCTGCTGTTGCTCGTCGGCATCTCCCGCTAAGTGAATTCGATAGCCCTCGGGCAGAATGAGACGGCTTTCTAACAAGTCACGCAAATGATTACTGGCATCTATGGCCGGTACGCCGGGTAATAAAAATGCCTGAATTCTATTTAGCCTCTCTCCATCGACCCGGGTAATACTGCTAGTAGCAGGCTGTAGCGACAAATGCGTCACGGCGGCAAGCGGCGACCAAGAAATAGCGTTGTTACCGGCCACTGGAATAGGCATCGCATCGACGCCCGTTACATTTTGCCTAAATGCCTCATCAAGCCTAACGCGAACAGGGATCTCTTCTGTGCTTTCTAACACCGAGCCGCCAGTTATTCCCGAAAAGTTAATCTGCATTTGATTGGCAAGTTCAGACAGAGTCAAACCTAAATACGATAAGTTGTCGCTATCAGCGTTAATTTTTAATTCTGGCTCGCCCATAGAGATACTGGCAGTTGACTGGGAAATACCGTCTACTTGTGACATTAACATGCGCACCTTATCCCCTAGGTCGTTTAGGATGTTAAGGTCTGGGCCAAAGATCTCTACTTCCACCGGCGCCGCTATAGGCGGGCCTTGACCAAAGGCGCGAACAACAATTTGTACTTTCGGATAGGCAATATCAAGGTCTCGCTGTAACTTGCCTACAAGGTTGACCGCATCTTCTACGGTATCAGTCGATACCACCGCATTAGCAAAATACGGCATGTTATCGCGGGTCATCATTTGATTGTAATACACTGAAGGGGCCGAGCCGCCCACCAGCCAACTTACTTGCTTTACACTTTGCTCTGCGCGTATCGCGCTATCAATTTTTTTAACGTAGGCGGTGGTATTGTCGAGACTGCTTCCCTCTTTCGTCCACAAATACACTTCAAACTGATCTCTGTCTGCACTAGGGAAGAACACGTTGGCTAAGGTTCCCGATAGCACGAACCCCGACAAGCAAAGCACTGCGATAACAGACAGCACTAAAACAGGCTGTTTAATCCATCGGCCAAGCTGCCGTTTAAACGCAAGACTGAGATTCGGTGCTTGAAGGCCCACTTTCCACCATGATTGCGACGCCATACCCTGTGCAGATTCACCATCGTTTTTTGGTAAGAAACGGGCGGCAAGCGCAGCAATTATCGTAAGGGAAATGAACAGCGAACCAATTAACGCCATGACCACGCTTATCGCAATTGGCCCTACGAAATCACCGATGTTTCCGTCTAGCAAAAAGATAGGCATAAAGCCCAAGATAGTGGTAAGGGTTGACGCTAAAAGGGGAGCAAATAAGTGAGACACACTTTTCGCCATAGCCCCAACCCGCGTTAAATTCGAATCTTGCAAATTAATGCGTATCTCGTCGGTGATAACAATCGCGTTGTCTATAAGCAAGCCGATGGCGATGATCATGCCGAAAATAGACATCTGGTGAATTTGCTCGTTGTAAAAACTTAACGAAAATAGCGCAAACGCCGCGCACAAAGGTAATGCAAGCCCCACAATCCACGCAGCGCGAAAGCCCATGAAAAGCAAAATAACCAGCATAACTACTGCACAACCCATCAACAGATTCATAGATAAGTCGGCTAGGCGAGTGGCGGTGTACTCATTTTGCTCAAACGCCACAGTGGCCGTTAAAGTACCACTAAAATCCCGGTTAAACTGCTCCACCACCGCTAGCGCGTTTTTTGTCCATACATCCGAGCGAAGAGAAGGCTGCATTCGCGCTGCAACAAAAATTGATTCTTCACCGTTTAAAAAGGCCACTTCATTGCGTGGCGTTTTGTAGCCTCGCTCTACCGTAGCAACGTCTTCGACACGTAAATAGCGGCCTTGCTGGTTAACCAAAGGAATTGAAGCAATCATATTTACGCCGTTAAGTCCCTCACCCACGGTAAAACGCAAATTGCTTTGTTGTGTGTTTAGCATGCCTGCGGGAAGCTTAGGGTCGGCGCGACGAATTAACGCACTGACCTGCTGCAGGTTGAGGCCGGTGGCTGCAAGTTTAATTGGGTCGATATTAACGCTTATTTCCTCTTCAGGCGCGCCATAGACGCGAACCAATTCGGTTCCACTTACGTTACGCAGCCTGTCGGTGAGCTCTTGGGCTAGGCGGGCGGTTAGCGTAATAGGTGTATTTTCAAAGTGTTCGGCGCGAACAGAAAGCAGTAAGGTGAATGCGGTAGCCCCGCGCTTTTCATCGAAGATAGGCGCCATTGCACCTTCCGGGAATAATTCCGCTGCCGCCCCAATCGCATCGCGAATTTCACTGAAAAGTTGCTCGTTACTGGTATTGTTAATCCAGTCTTGCGTTTCAATTAAAATGATTGAAATACCTGCGCGAGAGGTAGACTTTACTTCCTTAATTTCGGAGATTTCCCTTAGCCTATCTTCAAGTACGTCACTCACTAAGGCTTCTACTCGTTCAGCTGAAGCACCTGGATATTGCGTTATGATAAGTGCATTTCGGGTATCTATTCGTGGATCTTCTATACGTGGAAGTGAGCCTAAGGCGGAAAGGCCAGCGGTTATAAGAATAAGCAGGCTTAACACCAACAGGTGTCCTCGGCGGTAAAAAAGCGTGTACCACGGGTACGATTTGTCTTTATCAAAGTTGAAGGTTTTCACTAGCGCGCCCCAGCTTTATGCTGGCTTGGAATAGACACCATTTGCCCGGGAGCCAGCTTATGAGTGCCTTCATTGACATAAATTTCGCCGTCTTTGAGCGCACCGCGAACAAACGCATTATTGCCGTCGGTATACACCACTTCAACAATACGCGCTTCTAGGGTGGTATTTTTCTCATTTGATAATACAAACACACGCCACAACCCGCGTAGCCCGTTACTTAACGCATTAACTGGCAACCAAGCTCCGGTCTCTGTATGAGAACGAAAGCCAGATAAAATAGCCATATCGCCCGGTCGAACTCGCTCGTTACTGTTCAATGTGACAAGAATATCAACAGTTCTGGTTTGCACGTTGCGAATGGGAAGACGCTGCGTGACAGTACCTGCTACGTTTATGTCACCGACTTTTACAAGAACGGGCTCATTCACCTCAAACTGATCAATAACGTCGGCTGGAACAGCAAACCGCGCTTGATAGTTCTCGATACTAGTGAGCCCAAACACAGGGCTTCCAGCGTTTACGACACTGCCTTCATCTAAAAAACGGCGATTGACTACGCCGTCAAAAGGAGAAATAAGTGTGGCTTTGCGCATTTCAACATTAAGGGAATTCAGCGTAGCCTTGATTTCGCTAACCTGCGCTTTTGCGACATTCAGGCTGGCTTTTACCTCGTCAAGACGCTGCGCTGACTCCAGTTTTCTCTCAACCAGTGATGTCGTTCTATCACTGTTAACTTGAGTAAGTGCCAGGTCGGCGTTAGCGCGTTCAAGAGAGGCCTGAAGTTCGCGCTTTCTCGCATTGAGGCGCTGTAAATCTTGTCGCGCTAAGATGTCGCCTTGGCTAACCACATCTCCCTCTTCAACAAGTAGTGTGGTGACTTGACCCGCCACGTCAAAAGACAGGGATGCAGCTTTAGGCGATTCAACCAGGCCAAAGACATTAATTGGTGTTTCGAAACCCGATTGTATTTTGATGGTGCCTGTGGATACGGCAACAGGCAATCGTGCTTCTGGGGCTTGCGTTGCGTTGCCTAAGCCTGCGGTCATAAGAAGTACAACCAGAGCTGCAATAAACACGACAATAGAAATAACGAGTATTAGCTTGCCACTTTTAGCAAGCGACGCCGCAGCTGACATAATGAATCCCTTAACTATTCTAGAGCACGCTCTAGACCACATTTGCATACTTATTGAGCTATGCTAGTATATTAATACTAGACCGTCCAGTTTGATATATAAATATTTAACAAATAGTGAGAAGTGCATTGCCTACGATAAAAAAGCAAGGTCGACCAAAGAGTGAAGAAAAATATCACATGATTTTGCATGCGGCTTCTCGCCTTTTCTTGAAAGAAGGGTTCGCTAACACCTCAATGGACACCGTCGCGAAGGCCTCTGGTGTATCTAAACAGACGGTCTATTCCCACTTTGAAAGCAAAGACGCTTTATTTAAGGCGGCAATTACCTCGAAATGCCGGTCATATCAGCTCGATACCCAGCAACTTATCAACGCAACCTCAAACGCCCTTTCACTATTTGAATGTTTACAAAAAGTAGGCCATCAGTTTATGCGATTGTTGCAAGACCCAGACGCCATCGCCATTTTTCGCGTCATCATTGCAGAGGCAGTAAACAACCCCCATGTCGCAACGCTGTTTTATCAGGCTGGCCCTGAAGCGTCACTTGAGACATTAAGCGATGTGATTGAGACGTTTGGTCGAGGCAGCTTAAATCACGACCTCGCTCACCAGCTAGCGTGTGACTATTGCTCGTTGTTAAAAGGTGATTATCACACCATGATGCTTTGTGGCATTCAATCGCCACTTTCGAATGAAGAAATTCAGTCACACGTGGCACAAGCAGCGGAAAAAATTCTTTTACTCTTTACACATTATACGCAGCAATCCGGCTCACGTAGTTCCCTGTAATGATATGTTAAAAGCCACATCTGCCTCGTACCTAGCTTTAAAAAACGTAGGGTAAAGATGCCTGTGCCCTAATGACTTGTATGAAGGGGTATTATACACTAGCGCCGTTTTCGTTGATGATTGAGAAGCGCATGTCTGACTTTACCGGTAACCACATTCTTTCGGTTAATCAATTCGATCGCGAGGCCATTGAGAAAGTCTTCTCAGTTGCCAATTCTATGAAGCCCTATGCCACGCGGCAAAAGCGCACCACGGTGCTTGATGGCGCTATTCTCGGTAACCTTTTCTTTGAACCTAGCACTCGTACCCGAGTGAGTTTCGGGACTGCCTTTAATCTATTAGGCGGCGAGGTAAGAGAAACTACCGGCATGTCGAGTTCGGCGCTAGCAAAAGGGGAGTCGCTTTACGATACGGCACGTGTGTTAAGCGGCTACTCCGACATTATCGCCATGCGCCACCCCGCGGCAGGCTCCGTAGCTGAGTTTGCAGAAGGCAGCCGCGTACCGGTAATCAATGGGGGCGACGGCGCGAACGAGCACCCTACTCAGGCGCTGCTTGACCTTTTCACAATTAAACGGGAATTGGAATACAATGGTCACGGCATTGACGGTTTGCACATTGCCATGATTGGGGACTTAAGATACGGGCGCACGGTACACTCTCTATCGCGCCTTTTGTGCTTGTTTAACAATATCCGCTTTACGCTTATTTCGCCAAAAGAGCTGGCGATGCCCCAGCCCATCATTGATGCGATTGAAAATGCCGGCCACCAACTTACCATTACTGACACCCTTGAAGGGAATATGGATGCAGATATCTGCTATCAAACCCGCATTCAGGAAGAGCGCTTTCCATCGCAAGAAGAAGCCAACAAATACCGTGGTAAATTTAGACTTAATCAGTCTATTTACACCAAACACTTTCAGTCAAAGACCGTTATTATGCATCCACTTCCTCGCGATTCACGTATGGAAGCCAACGAATTAGATAACGATCTAAACCTTAATCCGAACCTCGCCATTTTTAGGCAAACCGATAACGGTGTGCTTGTGAGAATGGCATTATTTGCATTAACACTTGGGGTAGAAAACCTTCTCACCAAGTACGAACGCGATGTGGTTTGGTACAGCAACAAGAGTAAGTAATTACATGCAAAAATCTGAAGCCCTATTTACCCGCGCCCAAAAAACCATTCCCGGTGGCGTAAATTCACCTGTTCGCGCTTTTAAGGCGGTGGGCGGTACTCCTCGCTTTATTACTAAAGCAGACGGCGCTTACATGTGGGATGCGGATGGCAAGCAATACATCGACTACATCCAGTCTTGGGGCCCAATGATCCTTGGCCACAACAACGCCCCAATTCGCGAAGCAGTCATAGAGGCATCTTGCAGTGGCCTTTCTTTCGGCGCGCCAACTGAAGCCGAAGTAATTATGGCTGAATTGGTAAGCGAAATGGTGCCATCTATGGAAATGGTACGCATGGTAAATTCAGGTACTGAAGCCACCATGTCAGCTATTCGCCTTGCTCGTGGTTACACCAGCAGAAACAAGATTGTGAAATTTGAAGGTTGTTACCACGGTCATGCCGACTCATTGTTGGTGAAAGCGGGGTCTGGCGCGCTCACTCTTGGCGTTCCTAGCTCCCCTGGCGTGCCGGCAAACGTGGCAGAGCACACGCTTACCGTTGAATTTAACAACCTAGACAGCGTAAAAGAGATTTTCGAAACTCACGGCGATGATATCGCGTGCATTATTGTTGAGCCTGTAGCCGGTAACATGAACTGCATTCCGCCTGTAGAAGGGTTCTTAGAAGGGCTACGCGCTATCTGTGACCAATACGGCAGCGTTTTGATTTTTGATGAGGTTATGACTGGTTTCCGCGTTTCTCGCGGCGGCGCGCAAGAGCGCTTCAACGTAAAACCTGACTTAACCTGTTTAGGTAAAGTGATTGGTGGTGGTATGCCGGTGGGCTGCTTCGGTGGACGCCGCGATATTATCACCCACATTGCCCCAACTGGCCCAGTCTATCAGGCGGGCACATTGTCAGGTAACCCAGTTGCTATGGCTGCAGGCCTTGCCGCATTGACGCAAATTAAACAGCCAGGCCTGTACGACTCTATCTTTGAAAACACCCAAGCTTTGGTGGACGGTTTCCAAGACCTAGCAGATAAGCACAATATTAGCCTAACTACTAATATTGCGGGCAGTATGTTTGGGATATTCTTTACTGACGTAGAGAAAGTTACCAACTATAAGCAGGCCATTAACTGTAATACCGAACAGTTCAATAAGTTTTACCACGGTATGTTAGAACAAGGCGTCTACCTGGCACCTGCCTCTTATGAAGCAGGTTTTGTTTCAAAAGCCCACGACGCTGAAGTTATTGAGAAGACGCTTGCTGCGGCAGACAAGGTATTCTCAACGTTATAAGTTAATGTCCTCTTAATTGTTAATAAAAGTCCGGCGCTAGCAGAATGTAAATGTAATCAAAAGTAATGTGCTAGTGCCGTTCTCTTCTTTATACTTTTCTTAAACGTATCTTAAATTCCTTTTGGGCTATCCCTAGTAGCTCTATATTTATAAGAAGTTGAAAGGTGTGGTTAACAATGGATTGGCAGACAAGCGCACTATGCGCACTTGTAATTTACAGCACGGCAATTACTTTCCTGTATATCAGACGCAGCAGACGCTTTAAGTACCGTCTAAAAAAAGCGCTCTCTCGCAGTGCAAGCACTCGGGTCGCTACCCTTCAAGCAGCCGACGAAGCACGTTTTCAAGCTGCTGCTGACGAAGCGTTAGAGCTCAACCAAACCTTCCAAAAATTTGTACCTAGGCAATTCGTTGAACACATGGCGAACACTGAAGTGGACTCGCTCGGCCTCGGCTATGCTGCTGAAAACGATGTTGCCATTATGTTTTGTGATATCCGCGGGTTTGCCGGTTTCTCTGAAAGGATAACCCCCCAGGAATTGATGAACTTCCTCAATTCTTACTTCACCCGAATGAACGACCCTATTCACCAAAACCGCGGTTTTATTGATAAGTTTATGGGTGACGCCATTATGGCGTTATTCGACCATCAAGGCGGTACACCGCAGCAAAAAGCCTTGGATGCCGTTCAAGCTGCCCTTGATTTACGCAAAGCATTAACCATCTACAACGGGCATAGAAAAAACAGCAGTTACGAACCCATCAATATGGGAATTGGTATTCATTTTGGCCCCGTTATTATGGGTACTGTAGGCTCTGAAGATAGAATGGATACCACCGTTATCGGCGATAGTGTGAATATTGCTTCACGATTAGAGGCGCTAACCCCTAAATACCAGGCCGATATTATTGTAAGCGCCCAACTACTTCAAATTATAGGGCCCGGCTATCCAGTAAAAACTCGGTTACTGGATTGGGTTAGAGTTAAGGGTCGCAAAGCCCCGATTGAGATATACGAGGTATTAAGTCACCTATCAGAGGAAGAGCAAGCTAAAAAGCTGGCCGTACAAACTAAGGTTGCTGCAGGCTTAGCATGCAGAATTAATCAACAATGGGAAGAGGCCATTGCCTTTTTCGAGACAGCCCTTGCCATTAGCCCTGATGACTCACTTGTACATCATCACCTTGATGTATGCCGAATTTATAGAAGTTTAGATCTTAAAGATGATTGGGACGGTGCATTAGTGCTTTAACGGTGTTTTCAAAGTACCGCCTACTTCACGTGCAGGCCCTTTTTTGAAGTTTAATTATTATACTTCACGTTAAACATCAGATAGTTTGGCTTGCTGACGAATAAAGGTTATTGATGGCGCAAAGAAAGCTGCGCCTGTCTCTGCACTGGTAAAGTCTAACCAACGATCGTAATCCCCTTCTCCGTTGCCATAAATTTGGCTATGAAGCATCTGCTTAAATGGCCGAGCGCTTGCACTACAACTAACGAAAAACAAGCCTTGTGATGCCATATCCCCATAAGGCATGCCTTGTTTAATTAACCTAGGCTCATCGCCATCGGGGGCGACGGTGCTCGCTCTAACACTATGGGATGATTCGGATTGCTCACTGCTTACCAAGTTATGCTCTTGGGTCGTCCCCATAACTTGTTCTTGCTGTCGACTTGAAAGGCTATTCCAGCGGCGCAAATCATGTCGATAACGCTGTATATGAACGTAGCTACCACCGCTAAAATCAGGGTCGTCTTCGCCAATGATACCGACTTTACGGCGCTTCATACCCCGGGGATTATCAGCCCCGTATAAGAACCCGTTGAGATCCCGCCCATCCAAGTATCTAAAGCCGCGAATTTGCTCAACTAGCTCTACGTGAATACGCAATAGATCCATCACTTCAATACCCACCGCATGGCAGATATCTAATCGGTCAGCGCGAATTTGAATAAACAGATCGCATGGCATAGTCGGCGCGCTTCTATCTTCACACTGCATATCAGGGAAAGGGGCAAGTTCTATAGGGATGAGGCCAGGGTATACCTCTGCCCAATAGTTAGTGCCAATCGCAACGACCCCTGTCACCATGGCTTCATAATGCTCATTTTCGAAATGCTCGAAAATATCCAGCACGCGAGAGAGTTTAGCGCGCACCGCTTGGCTATCATCATCAATGACATTCAGTAACAAGTACTGTGCATGTAAATTTGGCTCAGCGCAGAGGCCTTTTTGTGGTTGTGTCATCGCTGCTCTTGTTATTATTGACGTCTTTGTAAAATTCGCTACTCGCGTAAAGTGAACCCTACTTACGTTATGACTACTGATTCAAGCTTGAAAACCATTTCTCGCGAAGCAGTGCCTTATTATTGCATAGAACTTACTGTTTATTCTTTACCCTAGTGTGCTTAATAGCCTGCGGCTTGTCCATCTTTTCGGCTTTCCGAGGCACCGAAATAAACGCCTTTCTGCTCATCCCACGCAATAGCTTGGTAACCACCAAAGGCTCCCACTACACGCTGAAGCTTATGACCTCGCTCCATCAGCTCCCGCTGCACCGTCTCACTAAACCCTGATTCTAAACTCACAAAGCCACCATCGGTCATGAGCGCGCCTGTTGGGCTGCTCGAACCGCTGTGGAGTATTCTAGGCGCATCGCCAGCTTCTTGCAGGTTCATGCCAAAGTCGAGAATATTCACGATAATCTGGGCATGCATTTGAGGCTGAGTACCGCCCCCCATTACGCCAAAACTTAAAACAGGTTTACCATTTCTCGTGACAAAAGCCGGAATAATCGTGTGAAAAGGTCTTTTACCTGGCCGGTATTCATTGAAATGGCCCTCTTCAAGCGTAAACATTTCACCTCTGTTTTGCAGTACAAAGCCTAGCCCGGGCGGCGTCATTCCTGAACCCATGCCGCGGTAGTTGCTCTGTATAAGCGACACCATATTGCCGTCTTTGTCAGCCACAGTGAGGTAGATGGTATCGCCTTCGTAAATACCTGCATCGACACGGTTTGCTGCCCGCTCGTTATCAATGAGCGTTTTGCGCTTAGCAGCGTATTCTTTAGAAATGAGCCAGTCGACAGGGATTTCGTTGAAATCGGGGTCCGCATAAAACTTTGCACGGTCTTCAAAGGCAAGCTTTTTGGCTTCAACAAAAGTGTGGATATAATCGGCAGAATTAAAGCCCATACCCTCAATATCGTAGTGTTCTAATATATTGAGTATTTGTAAGGCGGCAATGCCTTGTCCGTTAGGCGGTAGCTCCCAGACGTCGTAGCCTCGATAATTCGCCGAAACCGGCTCGACCCACTCAGAGGTATGCGACGATAAGTCTTGATATGATAAATAGCCCCCTTGAGATTTCATATAGGCATCAATCGTACGCGCGATATCGCCTTTGTAAAATGCGTCGCGCCCACCTGTGGCAATCTTTTCGTAAGTTACCGCCAACCCCGGATTTTTAAAAACATCTCCTTTTTGCGGCACTTTGCCGTCAAGCAAAAAGGTGTCCGCAAACCCATCGTAATGACCAATACGCTCGTAATTCATTTGCCAGTAGTAAGCAATAACCTCAGACACGGGAAACCCTTCTCGGGCATATTTGATAGCAGGCGTAAGCAACGTGGACATGGGCAGCTTGCCAAACTTATCATGAAGCATAAACCAACCGTCTACGGCACCGGGCACCGAGACCGGAAGTGGGCCAAATTTAGGTATTTGATGCAACCCGCGTTCGGCAAAAACGTCTTTTGTTAACTGCCTTGGAGAACGGCCTGAAGCGTTTAGCCCTACGAGCTTTTCTGCTTTGGCATCCCAAACAATAGCAAATAAATCACCGCCTACACCGCTTCCCGTGGGCTCAACTAAACCTAGCATTGCATTGGCTGCAATAGCAGCATCTACCGCGCTACCGCCTTGCCTTAAAATATCGAGCGCCACTTGTGTAGCTAACGGCTGACTGGTTGCTGCCATCCCGTTTTTCGCAATAACCTCAGAGCGACTGGCAAAAGGCTGCCCGGTTACCCTGTCGTAGCCTAAGCAATTAACACTAAAAAGTACAAGTACCAAAGAGAGAAGTCGTACGTTTGCAGTCATAATGTTCCTTTGTTTACTGCGAAGGTTATTTAGGGCCTTGCATGAGCAGATTGCTTCATAGTGTAGCGTTATTGTCACATTACGCCTAGGCCCTTTTCTACAGTGCCTTTTTTCACTATTCCGACGCCGTGAATACGGCTACCTTAACGAAAAAAGCCCCGCAATTGCGGGGCTTAAAAGGAAGTAATAAGACATTATTGTTGTAATTATTGCTTTGCCTAATCGAGACTCTCTTACGAACGGCCGCTTGTGAAGTCTGGGTATGCTTCCAGACCACATTCGCTCATGTCTACGCCGTCGAACTCTTCTTCTTCGCTCACACGTACACCCATCACCGCTTTAATCACTAGCCACACGATAAGGCTCACTACAAATACCCATACAAAGATAGTCGCGGCACCAATTAGCTGACCTGTGATACTTGAACCGTCGTTTGTGAAAGGTACAAGGATTAGACCAAGAAGACCTACCACACCGTGCACTGAGATAGCACCTACTGGGTCGTCAATTTTAACTTTGTCTAGTGCAACAATGCTAAGTACGACTAAGATACCGCCAAGGCCGCCAAATAGCGTAGCTTGCAGAGGTGTTGGCGTAGACGGCTCTGCTGTGATAGCAACAAGACCAGCCAGCGCACCGTTAAGTACCATTGTTAAGTCAGCTTTACCAAACAAGATGCGTGCAACGATAAGTGCAGCAATTGCACCACCTGCAGCTGCAGCATTCGTGTTCATAAATACGATTGCTACTGAGTTTGCACTTTCAACCGTGGCAGTAGCCAGTACTGAACCACCGTTAAAACCAAACCAACCCATCCAAAGGATGAATGTACCTAACGTTGCCAGCGGCAGGTTAGCACCAGGGATAGCATTTACTTTGCCATCTGCAGTGTATTTACCTTTACGCGCACCAAGAACGAGTACACCAGCAAGCGCTGCTGCAGCACCGGCCATGTGAACAATACCTGAGCCTGCAAAGTCAGAGAAACCAAGGTCGCCAAGGGTATACATACCAAATACCGCTTCGCCGCCCCATGTCCAAGCACCTTCCATTGGATAGATAAAGCCCGTCATAACTACAGCAAATGCAAGGAAAGCCCAAAGCTTCATACGCTCAGCAACCGCACCAGATACGATAGACATTGCTGTAGCAACAAAAACCACTTGGAAGAAGAAGTCAGCAGAAGGCGCATAAGTCGCTGGGTCTTCGGCAACACCCGTTGCACCGTCACCCATAATGCCACTTAGGAAAGGACCCCAATCGCCGCCACCGTACATAATGCCGTAACCGCAAATCATGTACATGGTGCAAGCGATAGCAAATAGTGCCACGTTTTTAGTTAGAATTTCTGTGGTGTTTTTAGCTCGAACAAGACCCGCTTCAAGCATCGCAAAACCTGCAGCCATCCACATTACCAGTGCACCGCAGATTAGAAAATAAAAGGTATCTAGCGCATACCCAAGTTCAAAAGTGATTTCCATTATGGTTTTCTCCGCAAATATATCGTTGTGGCTTACAGCGCGTCGCTATCCGACTCACCAGTTCGAATACGAACGGCGTGTTCAAGGTCATAAACAAACACCTTGCCGTCTCCAATTTTGCCTGTTTTGGCAGCGCCAACGATGGCTTCTACCAGGCGCTCTACTTGATCATCCTGAACAGCAATTTCCAGTTTGACTTTAGGTAGAAAATCCACCTGATATTCCGCTCCGCGGTAAAGCTCAGTGTGTCCTTTTTGACGTCCAAAGCCTTTCACTTCGGTCACGGTCAAGCCGTCGATACCGATTTCTGAAATGGCTTCACGAACATCATCTAGCTTGAACGGCTTGATGATCGCTGTGACTAGTTTCATGAGTTGCTCCCAGTTTGTTTTGGTTATTCTGTGTTAATGGTCGAATATCTAACTACCCGAAGATAAACCAAGAGCCATGCCACAAATATTTACCATTTAAAATCAGCTAGATAGGCAATTCACACATACGCTTGCACAAAAATAATGCACAACAATGGTGCATGTTGAAAAAAATGCCCAGTTTTGAAGCGATACGAGGCAATATTGAGGTGAGCCGACTAAAAAGTACGATGAATTTAGGATGGAACTATTCGATTAAGCCTGTGGTCTGTTAATAATATTATGACCACTATCACTCCCGCATTTTCAGCGCCTGAGCGCTATATACAACATCATACCGTTGCTAAGAAAACGGCATGGCGCCCGTTATTGATTTCAGGTTTAGTACACGTGATTGGGGTTATCTTGGTCGTCATACTTTCTCAGCTGAGCATTGATACTCAAAAAAAACGCGCCACTATGTCTAAGCAAACGGCCGAGATAAACGCCAAACTGTATTACCCGCCCGCCCCGAAACCCCAGTCTCTCCCCCAACAAAGCAAACCGGTAGAGGCTTCCCGAAACACGCCAGAAACCAGGTTAAAACCTGTCATTTCAAAGCCTACAGAAGCAGTTGATACTAAAGCTAAAATTACAGAGCGCCCCGCCCCTCAACAGAAAGAGAATACAAAGGCAAAACCGCAAAAAGCCCCCGTCGACATTAAGCCCACTAACACACCGGCAACGCCCATACCTACGCTTTCACAGGATGCAAATCGGCGCGCTGGCTCGCTAAATCTATCGGTAAAAGACGGTTCGGCCCTTTATTTTGAAAAGTATCACAGGGACAAAGTCGCTGAAGATGCTGAACAGGCAGCAAGCGCATTTCAAGAGCGCAAAAACAGCCCGAAACTCGGCGGACCAAGCACACAGCAAATACAAGCCGCCGAAAATAAACGCCCGACTAAACGCGTGAATTGTAGTAGTAACACTAACAAAACGCTGGCGATTTTAAGCGGAATTACCGGTGGCACCTTAGAATGCACCAAAAT
Source organism: Alteromonas mediterranea DE (assembly GCF_000020585.3). Taxonomy (NCBI): domain Bacteria; kingdom Pseudomonadati; phylum Pseudomonadota; class Gammaproteobacteria; order Alteromonadales; family Alteromonadaceae; genus Alteromonas; species Alteromonas mediterranea. The sequence goes on along the minus strand of NC_011138.3, from coordinate 501,930 downwards.
GGACGATCACAAGCGTTTTATTGACGCTAGAGTCAATAAACTCCCGAAAGACGAAAAGCGAAATTAGCTGTCGCGATCTGCCATACCCAAATAAACAGCAATAGCCCAAGCGCCGCTACTTTCTCTTAAAAAACTTAGGTGGTTGCCCGAAATATGCTTTGAACCGTCGACTGAATGCTGCAACATCTTCATACCCTGTTAGCTGAGCTATACCCAACATGGGCGTATCGGTATTTCTCAGTAACGCTTTGGCCTTTTCCATTCTCGCTTTCACCAGGTAGTCTCGCAAACTAAGTCCGGTAGCTTCTTTGAAACGCGTTTTAAACTGCGTTGTTCCCATACAAGCTATCTGCGCTAACTTCACTTGCGTAAAGCCTCGGGCAAGATCGCGATGAATATGACTTAATACGGGAGTGATACGCTTATCCATGCTACATCCTTTCAAGGATGTCTCTAACAAGGTTAAAAACAGCGCCAAAATCTCTTCATGTCCATGGTCTGCAAACTGACTAATTTGAATTTCTACGAATGACAAAAACGCTTGCAATGCTGACGATACTTGGAAAATAGGGTGTAGCCTGTCATTTAAACTAACGGGCACATATTCCAAGTCTGCCACAATGAATTTTGATAATTCATTAGCACTAAAATAATGAACCTCGTTAGGCGCAATACATACGCCCTCGCCGACGCCTACTCGCCCACGAAAAACATCGATTTCTATCAAGATATGCCCATTAATGGGCAGCACCAGTTGAAAATAGTTATGTTTGTGGCGACACGTTTGTTTGGTATATGAGCGTACAGATAACGATGGCACTGGGCTGTCAGTCATTTAGTTGCCCCCTGTACACGGTCCTGATTTTGTTACTTGGCTCCCCGTTTATTTGCATCTATTTCCCTTGCGGTTTCCTTAATGCTCTTTGCCGTTAGATTAAGCACTTTTATTCATTTTGTCATGATCGCTACCCTTTCGTTGATCACCCAGAACTAGTAAACAGTATTTGGGGTAATTAAGGTCAACATGAGAAGAGCACGACGATGCTCTTCTCAACTCACGCTTTCTATGTGCACGAAGCCTCGGTAACCTTATCAAAAATGGCTATCTAACGGCCTTTATCTTCGTTGTATATTACCTTTGTTTTGAGTAGGCTAAACTGCAATTCAGTAGTTATTTCTCTAATAAATATATAATAAAGGATATTCAACGTGGCAGCAGCTAACTTACTTGCCCTACTTGATGATATAGCAACATTGATGGACGACATTGCAACCATGTCGAAAGTCGCTGCGCAAAAAACAGCGGGGGTTTTGGGTGACGATTTAGCGGTGAACGCCGATCAAGTCCAAGGCGTTAAAGCAGAAAGAGAATTGCCTGTTGTGTGGGCCGTAGCAAAGGGCTCGCTTATCAATAAAGCTATATTGGTTCCTGCTGCGTTAGCGATAAGTGCTTTTGTCCCCTCACTTATCACTGTATTGCTCGTACTCGGCGGGCTATATTTATGTTTCGAAGGTGCTGAAAAACTTCTGCACAAATACCTGCCCCATGATGATGAAGAAATAACACGAGAAGCCAGAATAGACGCATTGACCCATGAAAATGTCGACATGGTCGCGTTTGAAAAAGACAAAATTAAAGGCGCCATTCGCACCGACTTTATTCTGTCGGCTGAAATTATCGTTATTGCACTTGGCACCGTGTCTGACGCCACACTGACAACACAAATTGGCGTGTTAGTGGCGTTAAGTTTAGCCATTACGTTAGGGGTTTATGGCCTGGTTGCAGCATTGGTCAAGATGGACGACGTTGGCCTTTACATGCTTCGTAAGTCGCTAACAGGTTCGATGAACACACTTCAACGGTTTGTTGGCAGAGCGCTTTTGGTTACTGCTCCTGCACTTATGAAAACGCTGGCTGTTGTGGGCACGGTTGCCATGTTTTTAGTTGGTGGAGGTATTCTTACCCATAGTATTGGCTTTTTGCACGTAATTACAGACTGGTTCGCAGGGGTTATTCCAGACGCCACACTCGTCATGTCTATACTCGCCGATGGCGCAGTGGGTGTTGTTGCAGGTGTCATTATTGCTTTGGTTGTAAGTGCAGCGTCAAAATTGAAGCGCAAAAGCACGCGTTCTTAATCATTAAACATTTGCAGTGAAACATCTGCACTATTCATTCGAGACTGAATAGTCGCGCATAAATGGGGGTTACCCAACGTTGGCCCTCCCTTATGCCTTCTATGCACAGCTATTTTTTATTGAAGCGCGTATTAGCAAACGACAACGCGCTTCACTTTTCAACAGTTAGCCATTTCAACCACATCATTTTTCAAATACACCAACTTTTAGTTTTTTTATTAAATCCATTTCCTTGCCTTTGAATACTCAAAAAAATAAAAGCAAATAAATCAGTAATTTAACTCATTTCGCTAACTTGGCACATCCCTCGCTATAAACTAATTGTTAATTGATAACGACTTATTATCGAAACCTATAGCAACATGATAGCTGCCACGCAGTATGTTCAAGTGCAGTGTCTAACTTTACATTTATGGAGATTACTATGTTTACCGCTCGCAAAACTTTCACTGCATTAACGTTGGCAACTAGCATTTTGAGTGCATCAGCATTCGCTAACGATTCACAGAACAACATTATGTCGCATACAGACTTCATGGTAGAAAGCGCCATGATGGATGTGAAGCAAAGTTTAGAGCTTGGTGTGACATTCGATGTATTAACTGCAAGCCACACCTTCGAGCCTGAAGTAGAAGAAACTAATACGCTGGTTGCCGAGATTACTGTTACGCCAATTGAGCCTGTCAGCACAGACGATAACGACGCATAAGGAGAATGCAAATGTTAACCGCCGCTACACTATTTATGGTAGTACTCGGCCCCGTTATTGCGTTTTTAGTGAGTGCACTGGTTTTTTCAACAGCACGCTTATTCCTTCAAAAAGGTCACTGAAAACGCAACAAAAACAAATAGGTACCTAACCGACTACTGCTACCCATTTTTGCCTTCCCTGGGCCTTAACTCCAGAGGGAGATAGAAAGCACGGACTGTACGCTAGCCAAGTGATTGTGTTTTCTATCTTCTTACTGGAGCTTTTTTATCCAAATATACGCTCCCACCAGCTTTTTTCTTTCTTATCGCCGTTTTCGTCTACCGGGCGACCAGCACAATCTTGCTGCGCAGGAGGCAGTACATCCAAAATAGCCGGAACACTTAAACTTCCTGCGCACCCAGCGACCACTACCGCCCCCGTCTTCGCATCGAAATGTGCAATACCTAACCCTTTAGGGAAACGTCTAGATAGAGACTTCGGTGACTGTGACTTCATATAATTTACAAACACAGGCAGCGCGCCACCTGCACCGGTTAAATTTACTGGTTGATTATCGTCATTGCCGACCCAAACGGTCACCACATTATTTCTGTCGAAACCGCTAAACCAACTATCGCGATAATCATCGGTTGTACCTGTTTTCCCTGCCATATTTACATTACCAAAGTTCCAGCCTATGCGTTTTGCTGTACCTTCTGTGGTCACCTTGTACAGGGCGTAGTTCAGTAAGTAAGTGGCGGCTTCATCCGTGCGCTGAGCAAAGAACTCGGCCTTCTTCCAAAGTAATGCATTATCTGCCGTAACCACAGAGCTCACCGTGTGAAGCGGTATGTAGCGGCCATCGTTTGATAGGGTTTGATACATTTGGTTTGTGCTAAATGGCGTTAGTTCGAAAGCGCCCAAGGTTAACGACGGTACTTTATCTACTGGCGTGGTAACCCCTAACCGCTCAATGGTATCGGCTAACGCATCTAGGCCTATCTGCATGCCTAAATTAACTGTTGGCACGTTCAAAGATTCGACTAACCCCTGAAGCAGAGGCACCTGCCCTCTGAACTCTTTATCGTAGTTTTGCGGCGACCATTCGGTGCCGTTTCTACTTTCTAGGGTAATTGGCTCGTCTTTAAGGGGTGTAGCCAAGTTAAACTGGGTAGGATCTTCTAAGGCAGTTAAGTACACAGCTGGTTTAATCAATGAGCCTATTGGCCTCTTAGCATCTAATGCTCGATTAAAACCTTTAAATGCAAAGTCTTTACCACCTACGATAGCGCGTACTTCACCGCTTGCACTGTCGGTGACTACCATGGCACCTTGCAATGGAACGCTTCTATCTTTTTGCAGGCCATTTAGGGTGCCCGATAATGCTTTTTCTGCCCGACGCTGAGCAACGATATCCAGTGTGGTAAACACTTTAACGCCCGAGTCTCTTAGGCTTGGCTCTGCTAAAATTTCATTGAGTTCTTTGCGAACCTGCTCCATGAAAGCAGGGTGTTTACCGCTTGCTAAACTCGCACCGCTGGCAAGCCCTAACGGCATGTTCACATAGCGCTCGTAGTCTTGACGGTTTATTTCATTTTCATCGAACAACATTCGAAGTACTAAATCTCGACGCTCTTTTGTGCGCTCTGCATACTTTCGTGGATTGTAATAAGATGGGCCTTTGATAATAGCAACCAGCGTGGCTATTTCGGGCGTGCTTAGCTCGTTGGCCGGACGGTCAAAGTAGAAATAGCTAGCAAGCCCAAATCCATGTACAGCCATGTCGCCGTTTTGCCCTAAAAACACCTCATTTAAATAGGCTTCGATAATCTCAGACTTGCTGTAGCGGGCGTCTATAATGACCGCCATTATGGCCTCTTTAGCCTTGCGTACAAGGGAGCGCTCGCGGGTTAAAAACATGTTTTTAACCAGCTGCTGCGTCAGCGTGCTACCACCTTGAACCGTACGACCAGCAGCAATATTCGCCATTAGGGCCCGCAATATTGAAAGTGGTGCAACACCATGGTGGTTATAAAAATTGCGATCTTCCACCAGCGTCAGCGCTTTAGGTAACATTTCAGGGATAGTATCTAACGTCACTAACATGCGGTCTTCATGAGAGCCGCTCGTCATGCGTGTTACTAGCCATGGCTCTAACTTTACAGAACCGTAGGGACGGCCTTGTGACTTATCGTATATTTCACCGATACGCGCCCCTTCCCACGTTAATACTAAGTGTCGAAGAGGCTCCGCTCCCTCGGGGAATTGAAACGCGCGGCGCTGCACAGTTAACACCTTGTTTTGATAGCTATATTCACCGCTACTGTCAGCAAAAGCCACCTTGCGATAGCCCAGCAAATTGAGTTCATCAATGACTTCTTGTGGCGTTATCTCCTCGCCTTTACTCACTTCTAAAGGACGTGCGAAAATTTGCGCAGGTACTTCCCACTTGTTACCCGAGAACGCATGTTTAATTTGTGCGTCGAGATAAAAGGCATATGCCCCTAGCACCACAAGCCCTATAAGGCATACACGCCAGAACAGTTTAAAAAACCACGAACGTTTGGTTGTACTTTTTCCCGCTGCAGTTTTTTTCGAAGCATTGCTTTTTGAAGATGAATTGTTTTTAGTCTGTCTTTTTGTCACGTGAAAACGCCATGAAGATCATTAAGATGGCATCGCAATCATTGCGATATGGACTACACCAACGCCCTTAGAACGCTGTGATTAAGTCGCTAAACATTACCATTGAGGCCGCCGCGCAACAACTGTTTCCAATTATGCACACTGCGCCTGCGGTAACCACAATGGACACTTCTACAACGTAAAACCTACAGGCAGAAAATGAATTATACTCGCGTTTCACGGTCACAATGCGATAGCATGCAAGCAAGTAACACAGGAATCGTACTATGCGCTTAGCTTCACTTCAGTTTTCTTTTTTATCGACATTTTCACTTAAAGGTGGCGTGTTTCGTACATCACTTGCGCTTCTTTTTACAGGTGCTGTTATAAGCTCAGCCTCTGCCAATGAGCACTTTTCCAGCTGTACTGCGGCCCTTGCCGACAGAGCAAAACAAGAAGGTGTCAGCCAGCAAATTATCGACGAGATATTTCCTCACCTTGTACATCAAGACCGCGTAATTGAGCTAGATAGAAGCCAGCCTGAGTTTGTACAAACCTTTCCCGGTTATTTTAGCAAGCGCGTCACTGACTGGCGTACCGAGAAAGGCAAAGCAATGTATGCCAAGCACGAAAAGCTATTGCATAAGCTAAGCGATAAATACGGCGTGCCTCCCCACTATCTTCTTGCTTTTTGGGGGCTTGAGACTAATTTCGGCTCGTACAAAGGGAAGATGCCTGTACTTGATTCACTGGCAACCTTAGCCTGTGACAAGCGCAGAAGTAAGTACTTCACCCAAGAGTTCTTGGTTGCCGTAAAGCTTATGCAGCGGGAAAAGCTTAAAAAAGACAACATGGTAGGCTCGTGGGCCGGCGCGATGGGCCATACCCAATTCATGCCTTCGGCGTATACTCATTATGCAATTGATGGCGATGGTGACGGACAAGTTAACCTGTGGGAAAGCGAAGAGGACGCTTTGTCTTCTGCGGCAAACTTCCTTGCCAGTTTAGGCTGGGAGCGCAGTTTTCGCTGGGGCCGTGAAGTTAAGCTACCAGAAGGCTTTAACTATCAGGAGTCTGGCTACAAAAACCGCAAACCTCTTAGCGAATGGCACGAGCAAGGTGTGAAAAAAGCCGATGGTTCGCCATTAGGTGAAGGCGAAACGACTGCCTATGTGATTGTACCGGCGGGTCACAATGGCCCGGCTTTTATCGCTTACAAGAACTTCCGCGTTATTATGCGTTGGAACAACTCTGAGTTTTATGCCATCGCCGTTGGCGTATTGGCTGACCGTATTGCCGGCGCATCAGGTATTAAGGCTACGCTGCCTGACCTACCCGCCTATAACCGTAAAGACATCATTGCCTTGCAAAGTAAACTTAATGACTTAGGTTTCGATGTGGGTAAGCCCGACGGCATAATTGGCCCAGCCACCCGAGAAGGAATTCGAAACTATCAAATTAGCAACAACATGATTGCAGACGGCTTTCCTGGCCTTGAAGTTATGGCAGCGCTAAATGTGGAGCTTGAGCGGGACAAAGCTTCACAGTCCTAATTTTTGATTTAGCGCGCTTTGTTAAAAGCGCGCTAGTGCGAATATATTTAATTAAAGGTCGCACTCAACACACGTTCGCTCTTACCTTTGCGTTAATGTCATAGCGCTTACATACGCTTTTTGGTTTTACTTGTAGGTACCGCGTTGGCGGGGTCATCTGGCCAATAATGCTTGGGGTAACGGCCCTTCATTTCTTTTTGTATTTCTTTGTAACTACCTTGCCAAAAAGCGCCTAAATCACTGGTAGTTTGCAGTGGCCTTCCCGCTGGCGACAACAACTCGCACACCACGGTAACGCGGCCTCCAGCTATCGTTAGCGGCCCATTTTGCGAGTACATTTCTGGCATTTTAACCGCCAGCACCACATCACCGCTTTCACGATAGTCCAGTGCGGCTTCTCGCCCCGTAGGAATAGACACGTGGGTGGGAAGATGTGTTGCTAAGGCGTCTTGCTGTGGCCAAGAAAGTCCATTGTTCAGCGCCGTTTTCCACGGCAGCTGCTGTAGCGACTTTATGTTTTTGCAGCTTTTTAGCGCTGCGCTTAAGCTCTCTTTTGCCTTGTGTACCAGCTCGCTCAACGATGCAGGCCACGCATCTGGCTTATCAAACGCTTTGTCTTGCTGTAGATTTAGCTTGCCAGCCAATGCCACTCTTCGCCACCACTGCCAGTCAGCGTCGCAAAGGGGCCACTGTGAAAGTGGCAGTGCATCTAGGTAGGCAAACCATCCTTCGGTTACCGCCCCATCCCAGTATTCATTATCGCGGATTTTCTCTTGCCCTGAGACCGGCACACTATTTAATGTGATAGCAAAAAAACCTGTGCTTCGGCGCGCTTCCATCTGACCGGTGTCGCGATTAAGCACTGCGCTTCGTTTTTCACTAAATGCTTTGGGGAAAGCTAAGCGCAAGTAACTTTCGGGCACAGCTTGCGCTAGCCGTATCACTACCGTATTTTTTATAAGTTGCCCTTCAAGTACCGCTAACCACGGCGAACTGTCATCGGCATCGCCATGATTAAATGCACTGCTATTAGAAGTAGCAAGCTCGGCGCCTTTCCCGCTGGCAAGCTTATACTCAAGCAATTGTGATGACTGTTTTACGCCTGCCGTCGCATTTTTACTACAGGCTCCGCTGCCCGAGGCATTATTGCCTGACGTCGCGCGTACACGCAAATAGCCCACCTGCAGTGGGAATGCTATAGCTATACACAAACCAAGAGCCCATTCTTCTAGCGCGTTAATATCAGCCTTAAACGATTGCTCGCGTTCTGTAGAGCTAGTTACATACCGAACGTAGCGAGAGGCTTGCTGAATCAACTGATTACGCGCGTTGCCACTGACCTGAAGCAAAGCGTCCACTACACTTGTTGCCCCACTTGCACTCATATTGCTTTCACTTAACGCCACCACAAATACTGCGGCATGTTTTAACGCGTTATTTTCTTTAGGTGAAAGGCCTTCAATACCTGACTTCACTGTTAACAGCAAATGGGCTAAATGCGGCTGACATGGCAATTGCGCTACCTGACGTCCGTAGGGCGTTATGCTCCCTTGCCCTGTTGCGTCATCAAACCCTACTGCATGTAATCGGTGGAGCTTTTGCTGTGCCGAGTTTAGTTGAGCAGGTGTGGGCTTGGTTAAAAGTGCTAATGTATCGGGCGTACTGCCCCACGCATACGTATCAAGTAGAAAGCTACTTAAATCTTCTTTTTCTATTTGCGCCGCATTGTGTTTGGCTAATCGCTCGAAGCTGCTTTTACTGCATAGCCTATAGCAGATACCCGCCATTACTCGCCCTGCTCGCCCTGCTCTTTGAGTGGCAGAAGCTTGCGAAATACGTTGCTGGGTGAGCGCAGTAATATCGCTTGAAGGGTGATATTGCGCACTGTTCTCCCACAGACTATCAATAACTACTGTCACGCCTTCAATGGTTAAACTGGTTTCAGCAATATTAGTAGAGAGGATAACTTTCCTTCGCCCGTGGGGGTCTGGGGCTATAGCGTCTTGCTGCGCAGACTTGCTTAGTGCGCCATAAAGCATGTGAATAGCAATGTCCGCACTCTCAGCTAACCCTTTTATTTCTCTGGCAACAGCATTTATGCTCCCCCGACCAGGAAGAAATACCAAGATATCGCCATCGTGTTCGCTTACTGCTTGCTTTATGATATTGCAAGTTTTCGGTACTAACTCATAAGCCTGCACATCTCGGGTGTAGCGAATATCCACGGGAAACACGCGTCCTTGTGTATTTAAGTTCACCACGGGCAGCGCGCTAAATTCATTAAGCAGTGCTTGAAGTGGCGCTATATCCAAGGTAGCCGACATCACAATTAAGCGCAGGTCGTCGCGAAGCCCAGTTTGAACCTCAAGCGCTAGCGCCAAACCAAAATCGCTGTGAATGCTGCGTTCGTGAAATTCGTCGAAGACAATAGCAGTGACATCTGCTAGCTCTGGGTCTTGCTGAATCATGCGAGTCAGCACACCTTCTGTAATAATCTCAAGGCGAGTGGCTGGCGATGTTTTTGATTCGCCTTTAATACGATACCCCACCGTTTCACCCACACTTTCGTTTAACTGCTTAGCTAAATAGTCAGCGAGGTTTCTCACCACCACGCGACGTGGCTGCATAAGCAATATTTTACCCTTAAGTGATGATTGCAGCAGTGACAAAGGAAGTACGGTAGACTTTCCCGCGCCCGGTGGCGCGCCAATAATGATATTGTTAGCGGCAACCGACTCTTTAAGCGGTGTAACAAGCTCATAAGCAGGTAAATGAGAAAACGGCTGTAACATAAAGGGAATAAAGGTGTTATAAGTTAATGGGTATAGTGTACCTGATTTGATCAATGCACCCGAACATCACGGCTATTTTTTTAAACCGGTTAAATAGCTCAACACTTGCGATGGGTTTTACACCCCGATAGTAGCGCCATGATAAGCTTATTCTAGTATGGGCGTGTAACTGCACTTTTAAGCTTGTGGGTGGTCATTTAACGTGATGAACAAAGAATAGGGCAAATCGGAAGGAGTAAAGCTATGCGAAGCTTTATTGGTTTAGATCTTAGCGCCACAGAAAAACTTGCTTTGGATAGCTGGCGTCAACAGGCATTGCCTGAAATCATGCCTCGCCAATGGGTAAAAAACGAGTCGAGCAGGTCTCGAAAGTCTGGCAACAAGCGCAACAATCACAATAGTGGACAAGGACCTTCGCTACCTTATGCCGTGCCCGCGGCAAACTTTCACATCACACTCAGCTTTTTAGGCGAGATAAATCACCGTCAGCACGAAGCGCTGGTGTATGAACTCGACCAGCTCGTTAGCGAACCATTTTCATTAACCCTAAATGCAACAGGGTTGTGGAATGGCCCCAAAATCCTATTTGCTGCGCCTACGGATACACCAAAGGCACTAAGTGAACTCGCCAAGTTATCGCGTAAAGCTGCCCGCAAAGCAGCAATAGAAGTAGAAAACAGAGAATATAAGCCTCACGTTACCGTTGTTAGAAAGGCTACATCAACTTTACCTCTGCCACTTTACAGCCCCAGTGTAGACGTTCACGTCTCGGCATTTCACCTGTTTGAGTCTGTCACTACACCTCAGGGGGTTACCTACCCTGTTCGCCAGTCTTGGCCGTTAAAACACAATATGTCGGTAAGAGAAAAGCTACGTCGGGGAATAACCGACGAGTAAGGGAAATACGACACAGTGCCTACCTTGTTAGGCCGCTATCATTTGAGGGACACCTTTCACCGCTAAGCAGGTATAGAGATTGAAAACTTGTTAAGATTTAGTGTACAAGTTTTGTAATTATGAGTTATAGCAATTTAAGCTTGTTTTAAATCGCGCTTCGCCTTTACAACGCGTAGCGTCACGGGTAAAAAGATAGCCTGTTTTTTTAATCATTCTGCCCAAATGCAACAAACATTTAGATTAGTAATAGACTGCCCAGACCAAATTGGGCTAGTGGCCAGCGTGTCACAATTTTTAGCGGACCATAACGCGACCATCGTTGAAGCGAACCACCATACCGACTTACAAACAGGTCGCTTTTTCATGCGCCATGAAATAAGCACCGACTCGCTTAAGTTAGACCACCAGAGCTTCGTAAAAGAGTTCACTCCCCTTGCGAATGAATACCAGATGAACTGGAAGCTTAGCGATTCAAATAAAAAGCAACGCGTGGCCTTGTTGGCTAGCCTTGAGTCTCACTGTTTAGTTGACTTGCTTCATCGCTGGCATACAGGCGAACTACACTGTGATATTCCCGTTATTATTGGCAACCATCCGCAAATGAAGCAGTTTGCCGACTGGTACAAAGTGCCGTTTCATTGGGTAGACTTTAAAGCACTTGGGAAAGAAGCTGCATTTGCCCAAATTTCGACCTTGCTTGAAGAATACAAGATTGATTTGACGGTACTTGCACGATTTATGCAGATTTTACCCGACAGCCTATGTCAGCAGCTGCAGGGTAAAGCGATTAATATTCACCACAGTTTCTTGCCAAGCTTTGCCGGCGCTAAACCCTATCAGCAAGCTTATGATCGCGGTGTGAAGTTGATAGGCGCAACGTGTCACTACGTCACTAAAGACTTAGATGAAGGCCCTATTATCGAGCAAAGCGTGAAGCGTATTAGCCACAGCGATAGCGCAGCTGACATGGTCCGTAAAGGCAAAGATTGTGAAGTTACCGCTTTGGCTCACGGCGTACGCTACCATTTAGAAGACCGCGTAATTATACACAGAAATAAAACCGTGGTATTCGCTTAAACGCGCAAGGCTCCTTCTTTGCAAAAACGTTTAAATTTAAGTAAAACCTGCGCCCGACAGTAAAGCCCACCGGCTGAGCTTTTACTGTCGGGCGTTTGAAATCTAGCTTTAGACAGGGCTGACCAACATAGCGCGTCTAAGTCTTAGGTAATACCACAGGTTGGATACGGCAAATAATGCTTCGGTAATAGCGAGCCCCCACGTTTCTGTGATGACACCGTAAAGTGTAAAATTCAAAGACCCCAGAATCATACAAATTCGAAGCCCCGCTTCTTTGCAGTAAAGTTCGCCAAACCGGTAAGCCATAAAAGTAAATGCTGGCATGGTTTCTATAAACGAGGCTTTACCTGTTAAGTTATTTACAGAAAGCACAATACACAACATAGTGATTAGCGTAATGTAAGTTGCGATAGGCGACAGCAGTTTTTGCTTAATCAAGCGGTAACTCGTACTCAATCCGGCAATAGTAATAACAATGGCACCGCTCCACGCTTGTTCGAACGCAAGCAGCAAACCAACCGCCACACACAGCCCCAAATTCAGCAGCAGTACTTTTCGCTCGGTATTCGACCAAAAAGAGGCCAATGCGAAGACAATCGGAAACCCGTGGAGAAGAAGCTCAAGCATGATGATCACTTAAAAAAAATAAGGGGTTAACAGGGTGCTGAGAACAGCTGCTTAAAAAACGGGCGCAGTGTAAATTCCATACAGTGAAAATCCAATCAAAAGTTATGCAATTTCGACGAATTGCATACAAGTGCGATTCGTCTCTCAAACCGCTGTACTGCAAGGAATTACGTTAAAGAGCATTTAACTTATTTTTACATTATCTTAAGATGATATGTGTCAAAAACGTATAGATAAAAACAGACAGGAAAACTCATGGGTAAATTTAAAACATCACTTACCGCGATGGCGGTTGTGATTGCGCTAGGCGCGTGTTCAGAACAAAAAGCACCAGAAACAACTGGCGCCGATACACAAACTGCCACAACATCTGAGCAAGCACAGTTTGATAACGTGCTGCTTCAAGAGTTTAAAGGCCCTTATGATGGTGTACCGGCCTTCGATAAAATGAAGCTTGAAGATTTAAAACCTGCGCTAGAAAAAGCCATGGCGTTAAATCTTGAAGAAATTGAAGCTATTGCCAATAACGAAGCCCCTCCGACATTTGAAAACGTTATTGTAGAAATGGAGCGCGCTGGCGCTGAACTTGGCCGCGTGTTTACTTATTACGGCATTTGGAGTGCCAATAAATCTAGTCCTGAATTCCGCGAAATTCAGGCAGAGATGTCACCTAAGCTTTCGGCGTTTTTCACTCAAATCACGCAAAATGAAAAGCTTTTTGAAAGGGTAAAAACCGTTTATGAGTCTGACGAACTTAAGTCTTTAACGCCCGAAGAGCAGCGCATTACGTGGATGACGTATAACAGTTTTGCACGTAATGGCGCAACCCTAGATAGCGAAGCGAAGAAGCGCTATGCAGAAATAAATGAAGAACTTGCCACGCTGCACACTAAGTTTTCAAACAATGTACTCGCTGACGAAGAAAACTATGTCACTTACATCACTGAAGATCAGCTAGACGGCTTACCGGCGTCATTTGTAAAAGCCGCCAAAGCAGCAGCCGAATCTCGTGGTGAAGAAGGCAAGTACGCTATTACCAATACCCGTTCATCAATGGACCCGTTCCTGACATATTCAACAAATCGTGAACTACGTGAAAAAGTATGGCGCACCTACTATAACCGCGGCGACAATGCTGATGACTTCGATAACAACGACATCATAAAACGCATTTTAACCTTGCGTGACGAGCGCGTTGAACTATTAGGCTACGAAAACTACGCCCAGTGGCGTTTAGAAGACCGCATGGCGAAAAACCCTGAAAACGCCATGGATCTTATGATGAAAGTTTGGCCTGCCGCCATCGCTCGTGTTGAAGAAGAAGTCGCCGACATGCAGGCCATTGCCGATGAAGAAGGCGTCGACATTACTATCGAGCCTTGGGACTACCGTTTCTATGCTGAAAAAGTTCGTCAGGCTAAATACGATTTAGACTCAAACGAAGTGAAGCAATACTTACAGCTTGATAAACTTCGCGAAGCCATGTTCTATGTAGCGGGTCGCTTGTTTAACTTCAACTTTACCCCGGTTGAAGAAGGTAAAGTAGCGGTATTCCATGAAGACGTTAAGGTATGGGAAGTTACCGACAAAGACTCCGGCGAGCACATTGGCCTTTGGTACCTTGACCCGTTCTCACGCCAAGGTAAGCGCTCTGGTGCATGGGCAACGACGTATCGTTCTTACACCACGTTCGACGGCAAAAAAACCGTACTGTCTTCAAACAACTCTAACTTTGTGAAAGGTGCAGATGGAGAAGCGACATTAATTTCGTGGGACGACGCAGAAACCTACTTCCACGAATTTGGTCACGCGCTTCACTTCTTAGCGTCTGACGTTGAATACCCATCATCACACTCTGGCGTGCGCGATTACACTGAATTCCAGTCTCAGTTGTTAGAACGCTGGCTAACTACCGATGAAGTTATCAACAACTACTTGGTTCATCATGAAACCGGTGAACCAATTCCTGCTGAACTAGTGGAAAAAATCAAGAAGGCATCAACCTTCAACGAAGGCTTCAAAACCACAGAATACATGGCCTCGGCTATTATGGATCTGAAATATCATACGACGGATCCGAGCCAGATTGACCCAGACACCTTTGAGCGCGAAGAGCTTAAAAAATTGGATATGCCTGAAGAGATTGTGATGCGTCACCGTTCACCGCATTTCGGTCACGTATTCTCTGGCGAAGGTTATGCCGCCGCTTACTATGGTTATATGTGGGCAGAAGTACTAACCGCTGATGCGGCAGAAGCCTTTATGGAAGCGCCGGGCGGTTTCTACGATAAAGAAGTGGGTGATCGCTTGGTTAAATACCTCTTTGCCGTACGCAATGCAATGGACCCAGCGGAAGCTTACCGTAAGTTCCGTGGGCGCGACGCTAAAGTTGACGCCTTGATGCGCGACCGAGGCTTTCCCATTCCTAAAGACTCAAAAGAGTAAGTAACACTACAATGACAGGCGAGCGACACAACTTGTACCGCTCGCCTTTTTTATACCCTTTTTCAAAACTGTAAATAAACACTTTCTTATTGACCTATTGGTCAATCTTACCGCACAATCCAAATTCTCGATTTCTTCGCCAAAAGTATAAACTTTTGCGCGATTAAGCCGATATGTTGTCTACGTCATCTAAAAATAACAATAATACTGACGTAAATTTCACAACATTCAGACGTTGCTGTGCCTGCAATGCCACGTCATTTAGATATTTTCCTCAGCATTAACTAACGTGGTCGAAAGTCATGACTTTCAGTATAAAACAAAAACTTATTCTATCTTTAATTGTGGCAGTTCTAGCGGCTGCTATTTTAGTTGGCTCCATCAGCCAGTATATCGCCCGAGACCTAGTAAAAGAAAACATGGAAGCCCTTCAGCTTCCTTCTTTGCTTAAACAAATTGGAAACCGTGTAGACCGTGAAGCGAGTGTAATGCTTACTGTGGCACATAGCATCGCTTCCAACCCCGATGTTTTAGCGTGGTCAAAAGCAGGAGCAGATAAAAGCGGTGAACGCAGACTCCTTAACTATTTAAACGATATTGTTGCGTTCAACGACTTAACCGTTGCGTCATTTGTAGACCGAACAACTTATAAATATTGGAACCAAGACGGCTTTTTACGAGAACTAAAAAACGACGAATTTGATGGCTGGTTCTTCGCGTATAAAAACAGCGGCGAACCTATTTCGCTGAGCTTGTACAATGAGCCCGGACAAGGCTACCGGCTTTTTGCCAACTACCAGCAAGTCGATGGCAGAGGCATGTCGGGGGTAGCGAAGTCTGTAGATGAGCTTTTAGCAATTATTAATGCAGTTAAAATTGCTCAAACTGGGTTCGTCTTTCTGGTTGATGGTAACGGCACCATTATCGCTCACCCGAATACTGACATACTAGGTAAGGCGAAGCTCGCTTCAATAAGTGAAGCAAGTACAGCAGGCAAGTTACTTAACCGCCAAGACTTTGCTATGGCCACCAGCGATCACGATGGCGATACACAGCTCTTCGCCAGTACCTTCGTAGAAAAAGCCGGATGGTACGTAGTAGCACAAGTCCCTGAGCACGAGCTGTATGCCTCATTAAATGCGGGAAGCCGCCAGATTATATTCTGGGCGTTGGCCATTGCTTGTGCCTTCGCGCTTATTGGTATCTGGCTTGCGGGCTCACTCACTAAGCCGCTGGAGTCTTTAGCCGACGTGTTTCAGCAACTTGGACGCGGTCAGGGTGACTTACGCTCTCGTATTCCTGTGCCAGAACAAAAAGAGATCGCCCGTTTAGTGGAAGGGTTTAACAACTTTATAGACCACCTTCACGGTACTATTTCTCAAGTTGCGAAAACGAGCCACGCACTTAAAGCCTCAGCACAGGATGTTGCGCAACAATCCCACCAAACTGAAAGCTCGACAAAAGGTCAGCGCGATCAGACGCTACAGGCAGCCGCCGCTCTGACTCAAATGGGCAGCACTGTGAACGAGGTCGCCCAGTCGGCGACGCTTGCCGCACAAAATGCCAATCTTGCGACCACAAACTCTGCCCACGGTAGAGAGATAACCCAACGAGCGGTGCATGCCATACAGGGGCTATCTGAGCAAATTCAAGACGTATCAGATGTCATTCAATCATTGGACGCCCACACTGCCGCCATCGGTGGAATACTTGATACGATAAGAGGCATCTCGGAGCAAACTAATCTACTCGCGCTAAACGCAGCCATTGAAGCGGCGCGAGCCGGAGATCATGGCCGTGGCTTCTCAGTGGTAGCAGATGAAGTAAGAACACTCGCCCAGCGTGCGGCTCAAGCGACCGATGAGATACAGGTCAAAATTGATAAGTTTCAGCAAGACTCTAAAACTGCGGTTTCACAGATGGAATCAAGTCGTGCGCGCACTACAGATGTCGTTACCGCCACCAACGAAATCGATAAGCTCCTACAAGATATTGCAGATGAAATTGCGCACATTAACGATGTGAACACCCAAGTGGCAACGGCTACCGAGGAACAAGCGACGGTTGTTGAAGATATCAGTCGCAATATCAATGACATTAGCGTGTCGAGTGAAGAAACACTGGATGCGACTAAAATATTGGTGAACGTTAGCGACAAACTAGACGAGTTGGCGCAAGAGCTCTCGACAGAGGTAAGCCGATTTAAGCTGTAACAGTGGTTATGTTAGAAGTCGTAGCTGCGGTGGCTATGGCTTCTGACTAAGCGCTATGGCTTTGGCCATATAGATGAAAGCCCAAGGTTGCGTGGTTATTAAAAGGTAATGGCGTATTGAACCTTAACCTGATTGTCTCTGCTTGAACGCCAAGGAAGTTGAAGCGATGCACCATCACTTTCCCAAGACTCTCTCAGTGCACCAAGGGTGAGTAAATGCTTATTTTCTTTAAAAGGAATTTCTAAATACACGCCCGCCGATGTACTAGTAGGCAGTTGTATGGTGTCTGCGACGGGAACACTCATTTCATGACGAGGACGTACTTTGTGGCTTAGCCCCACCCGATAGTCACCGCTATCCCACCAGCTTACTACTTCAAACTCGTGGCTTTTGACCCGTTGGGATAGCACACCATAATCAAGCAGCCCTTTGTTGTAGTGCACAATCGCTTCGATATTAAACATAGGAGCAATACGCTGACTAAACGCTAATTGATACTGCTTTTGCTTACAGCCTTTAAATTTAATTTTGTTTTTAGTGAGCGTTAGCGAGAATGTGTCGTCACTGTCAGAATACTTATTCAGCCACTGCTGTGCTTTTTCAACCACAGAGGCATTAACTACGCTTGCCATTGTTATGCAAGGGCAAATACACGCTATTAGCAGAGCCTGAGTAAAACGTCGCATTTTCGCTGCCTTTTTAAATGTGGTTTAGTTAACACAATTTCAGTATAGACAAGAAAATAGGAGGTTGGGTATTAGCCATATTACTAACACCCGAGAAAAAATAACGTTTATGTTGGCGTAGCCTGTTAGCTTCTCCATGCTTATCAGCGAGCTACGAACCACCTCTACTACAACAACACTTAATAAATGTATTATCTTTTTATTGAGGCGCTAGATAGCGAAGCCTTTCGGCCTTCGGTTGCTTCCTCGCTAAACCAGTAAAGGCCTTGGCTATCCACGCACACGCCTTCAACCTGTTTGTAATGTTCAAGGGGCCATACGTCGAGAAGCGTGAAGTCTTTTGACACTTGTGCCATAAACGTAGAAAAATTTCCGAAAGGATCTGATTTATACCCTGTAACGACAAAGCGCTTTTGGTGTTGGTCGAAATCTACCCCTGTAACCACGCCTGGTAAGCCCTCAATAGACGCAAAAGGGCTGATGATTTGAACGCGCTCGGCCTCATTAACCTGATAGATATGCGTTATACCTGTGCGCCAGCTTTTAGAAAACAACAATAACTTGTTATCAAACTTCACCATGGCTTCTGAGTCGAAATCATGTGCATAGGGGATATTGTTTGTGGCGTCATTTCCAGCGTATTTCAGCGTGATTGTTTCAATATTATTCACATTGGCGCGATTGACCTTGTGAATTTCTACCTGCTCCCTTTTGCCTTTATTGTTACCGACATCAGCAATGTAAAAAGCGTCGGCATCTGCCGTTATTGCTTCCCAGTCTTTGTTAGTAAGCGCCAGTGGCGTTCGCTCTACTATCTCGCCTTGGTAATTCACGCGATATATTACAGGCGCATTGCCTGAGTCGTTAAGCGAAAACATTCCGCTTTGTTCACAAAAAAGCCCTGAAGTTTCTGCCAGCTCATCGGGGAGTTCAACCACGCTTTTTATCGTTAATGGCGCTGAAGGCGCAGGATAGTTAACTGCACAGGCCGTGGTTAGCGCAAAAGCAGTGGATAGAAACACAACCTTGAGTAATAGGTTCAATGAAAGACTCCGGCTTAATATTAACTTTTAAATAATAACAAATTTACTGATTATCTCACGTATATTTCATGGTCCATTAGGACTAAATTTGGTGGAAACCGTGTTCATTTTTATTGCTAACATTGCGCTATTTAATAACTATTACTTAAAGCGCAGCATAACCTAGTATGTTGGTCTAAACTTTCACTCCATGCGTATATTGCTATACGTTGACTTGGTCTAAAGTTGCTGTATGACAAAAGCTTGGGCTGATATACGATGGAATAATATAAATACGTTAAGGAATCACTTTTGTCAGACCCACTTCTCTCTCTTGTTTCTGTAGGGTTGCTCTCTATAGCGTGTCAGTACCTGGCTTATAAAATTAGGCTTCCAGCGATATTACCGCTATTAATCGTGGGCATTGTTGTCGGCCCCGTGTTTGGCGTACTTAACGCAGACGACTTATTTGGAGACTTACTGTTTCCGGTGGTTTCGCTTTCTGTAGCTATTATTCTTTTTGAAGGCTCACTGACACTTAAGTTTAGTGATATTGCCGGCCACGGCAATATGGTAAGGAATCTGTGTTCCATTGGCGTGGTGGTAACCTGGGGCGTGGCGGCAACAGCGGCGCATTACAGCTTAGATCTTTCCTGGCAGCTCTCTTTCTTATTTGGCGCAATAGTTACTGTAACCGGCCCTACGGTTATTGTACCTATGCTAAGAACGGTGCGCCCGCAAACTAATTTAGCGAATATATTGCGCTGGGAAGGTATTGTCATAGACCCTATTGGCGCACTCCTTGCCGTACTTGTGTTCGAATTCATTGTTGCATCACAAGAAACCGCCATCACGCATACCCTCATTGCCTTCGGAAAAACCGTAGGGATCGGCTCTGTTCTTGGCCTTGCGGCAGGCTATTTGTTAGGCCTTTCTATTCGAAAGAAATGGATCCCTCACTATCTTCTCAATACCGCGGTTTTAACCATTATTTTGGGTGTGTTCGCTGCGTCTAACTATGTGGCTCATGAGTCAGGCCTGCTGGCTGTGACTATTGCCGGTATGGTACTGGCCAACATGAAAGATGTAGATGTGGAAGACATCCTTGAGTTTAAAGAAACCCTTAGCGTTTTACTGATCTCTGGGCTATTTATATTGCTAGCTACACGCCTAAACCTCGAGTCTGTAATCGATGTTGGGTGGGGCTCTATTGTTGTACTCGCAGCTATCATGTTTATCGCTAGGCCTCTATCGGTATTGGCCTCTTCTATAGGCACAGGCCTTAAATTAAATGAACTCGCTTTGCTAAGCTGGATTGCACCACGAGGCATTGTGGCGGCGGCAGTGTCGGCCTTATTCTCACTCAAACTTGAAGAAATTGGCTACGAAGGCGCCGGTATTATTGTCCCTATCGTATTTATGGTAATCATTGCTACTGTGGTGGTACAAAGCCTTACATCGCGCACTGTTGCGTCTTTACTCAAGGTAAGGGCACCTGCACCAACGGGCTATTTAATATTTGGTGGAAGCAAGTTTAACCGTGCGCTGGCCTGTGAAATGTTGAACCAAAAGCTAGATGTGACTATTGCCGACACTAACTGGGACGCAATTCGTGAAGCCCGCATGATGGACATTCCCGTTTACTTCGGCAATCCCATGTCAGATCACGCAGCACGTCACCTCGATATCAATACCTATGGCACTGTACTTATTATGTCACCCTATAAGCAGTTAAATCCGCTTATTGCTTATCACTTCGAGTACACCATGGGCAAAGATAAGGTTTGGGCGTTAACGAATAACGAACAGTCTACCCGCCCTAGCCATCAAGTTAGCGAACAGTACGCCAAGAAGCTAACCTTATTCGACGAGGGAGTGACCTACGGCTATTTAGCGTCAGCCATCGCCCGCGAGTCTCAAGTCAAGACGACCCGTTTATCTGACGAATTTACCTATGAGCAATACACTCAACAGTACGGTGAGCGGGCAACGCCTCTTGTCGCGATAAATGCGGAAGGAAAAAGCTTTACCTTTATTAATGGAAATAGCATTCAGCCAAAAGCGGGCTGGCGCGTGATAAGTTTGATTGAACCAGAAAGAGTAGAAGACAGTGGCGACTTGCCATAAGTGATAAGTAAGAAAGCCTCCTGCCCACCGGCAGGAGGCCTCTCCCTGGAAAACCGCGTAACGCAGTGCCCTTTTTAAAAGGTGCGTATTTATTTGTATTTTACTGTTGTTACGCTGTCGCGCTTTATTTAGCAAGGAATGAACCAAAACCTCAAAACGCAATAGCTACAATAACTTACATCCACTTCCGACTAAAAGATGTACGTTAAACCTCAACAAACCATCCATTATGGTGCGTGCTGCGCACTATTTGAGGGTTCATATTTCGCACAAAAACAATTAGTTAACGTATTTTCGAATGCATTGAACCGTGGACTCAAGAGCGCCACTGTTATCTTCGAGCACTTTACGACCTGCTTGCCCTGCCTTTTTTCGTTCGTTAGGTTCGCAAATCCATTTATCAACAATAGTGAACATCTCTTCCCCACTGTCGATTTTTACTAATGCGCCGCATTCTTCTAAATGGCTACATATGACTGGGTTATTGTAAGTGTTAGGCCCCATCATGATAGGAATAGAAAAGCTGGCGGGCTCTAGCGCATTGTGACCGCCCTTATCAGCGATAGAGCCTCCTACAAATGCGAAAGCGCCCACGGCGTAGGCATCGTTTAACTTGCCCATTTCATCTAACAAGATCACGTTAGTATTTTCAGGAACAGACTGCTCTTGTGAGCTTCGCACGAAAGGTAGCCCTGTCGCTTCGATAAGCTTTGCTACAGAATCGAAGCGCTCAGGATGACGAGGGACAATAATGATTTTTAGTGAAGGATTTTTACGCCACAACAGCTTAGCCGCGTTTAACACGGCCGTTTCCTCAGTGTCGTGAGTGCTTCCTGCCACTAAAATAGGGTATTCTTCCTTACTTAAACCAAGAAAGGGATGGCCTGAGGCTACCGTTGATACAACTTGATCAAACTTAATATTGTTTGTAAGCGTTAGCTTTTGTTCAGAAACCCCTAACCAAGCGTAATTGGCAAAGTCGCGCTCGCCTTGCGCGCATATATGGTAGAGCTTACCAAGCATGGGGTTAAAAAGCTTGCTGATCTTTTTATAGCGCCTAGCCGATCTATCTGTCATTCGGGCATTCACAACCATTACTGGAATATCTCGTTTCCAACAGGCATGAATTAAGTTAGGCCAAAGCTCTACCTCGGTAATCAGCACTGCTTTAGGTTTTATCCTTTTTAGCATAACGGCCATAGCCATGTGCAAATCATAAGGTAAATAAAAGTGGTGTACCGTATCACCGAATATGGCACGCACTCTGGCAGAGCCTGTTGGCGTGGTTGTAGTCACGGTTATTTGGCACTCAGGTTCGTCTTGCATTATACGTTTAATCAAGCAAGAAGCGGCAACCACTTCCCCCACAGAAACACAGTGAAATAAATAGCCATTTTCTTTAGGCGCATGTGACACAAAACCAAAGCGCTCAAACCTACGTCGGTTGTAGTTTTTATTTCTGGTGGCCCCTCTTAGCATAAGTTGTAAAAAGGCAAAGGGGATAACAAAGACTAATACAAATGAGTAAGCCCATCGGCATATGTCTTCAATAAGTGTGGGTTTGTAGCCGTTGCGCTCGGCAGCAAACATAAAATGTCCTTAATGGTAAACATCAATTCATACATCGCTGTCATTACAACGTGCGTCATTAAACTGTCGTCAAACTGTGGTGATATACGCAGTGAACTCGCTTTACTTGAATTTTGAAAGCCTATTCTAATGCCACAAGACGTACAACACATTCTTTTTATCAGGCTAAGCGCCATTGGCGATATTGTAATGGCTTCTGGATTGCCGTCTAGCATCAAGCGTACTTATTCTCTCTTAGATCAACCCATTGAGCTAACATGGTTAGTTGAGGCGCCTTATACGTCTCTAATAAGCCATCATCCTGACGTTGACCACGTTATCGCATGGCCAAAAAGTGAATGGCGCGCTTTACTCAAAGCAAAAAAATACTGGCAGCTGTACAAAGCGGTAATGTTATTTAGAAAGCAGCTAAGACAAAGAAATTTTAAGGTCGCCATAGAAGCCCAGGGGCTTTTGAAAAGTGCCTTCTTTGCATACATTAGCGGCGCGTCTGAACGAATAGGTTTTATCAGTAAGGAAAACAGTCATAAGCTGCTTAATCATGCCGTCGATAAACCTACCTCAGAGCTGATTAGCAGTGAGTACCGTCATCTGGCTAACGCTATCCACACCCATTACTTTGGCACCCAAGATACTGGTGTACCAAGATACGAACTATCGATCGCCGCGAGTAACACTGCACAGCAGTCAGCCGCCTCTAAAATCCGCGCGTTTGGCATTAAATCCGCTTTTATTGCTATCGCGCCTTTTACTACTCGCCCACAAAAACACTGGCCATCTAAACACTGGCAGGCACTCATTGAACTGTTGCGCAATTACTGCGACTTGCCCATTGTAATCTTAGGCGGGCCCCAGGATGCAGTACATGCAGAAAGCCTAGCTTTTGAATGTAACGAGGTTATTTCGCTGGCCGGAAAGGTCAGTTTAGAAGAATCTGCTAGCGTAGTGCTTATGTGCCATGCGTTTGTTGGTGTTGATACTGGCCTTACGCATTTATCAACGACTTATCAAAAGCCAACCATCGCTATATTTGGTTCCACACGCCCCTACACTGTAACAGACAGTAAACGTACTCATGTGTTGTTTGAAGATATGGCGTGTGCTCCCTGTAAGCGCAGGCCTACCTGTGATGGAAGATTCGATTGTATGTCACTGGTTACGCCAGAAAAGGTCTTAAACCGCCTTAAGCCGTATATAAACTATCAGTAAAAACAAAGGATGTTATTTGAATATTCGAGTGTTACATATTGAGCTAGGCAGGCATTTGTATGGCGGTGCGAAACAGGTAACGTATCTGGTGCACGCGTTAGATAAAGATAGCGCTTATCAGCAGCACCTTCTTTGTACTGAAGATAGCGAAATCAGCAAGGTCAGCTTTAACCGTTGTACCACCCATACAATTCGGTATCGTGGCGATACTGATTTAATGGGTTTTAAACGAATGCTCAACAAGGTAAAGCAAATCTCACCTGACATCATTCACGTTCACAGTCGTCGAGGGGCCGATATTTGGGGTGCCCTTGCCGCAAAGCTTACCGGCATTCCCGCAATATGTACTCGTCGAGTGGACAACCCTGAAAGTCGGTTTGCGTATTATAAATACCGGCAATACGATGCAGTAATCAGTATATCTGAAGGTGTACAAAAGGTTGTGGCCGTACACTGTGAGGGCGTAAAGCACCAAAGGGTTATCCATTCAGCGGTGGATAAAAATGAATATTCAAAACCACCTCACCGACAGTGGCTCAATGAAAAGTTCGATATTCCACCCGGCCATTTTGTGATTGCTAATTTTGCGCAGTATATACCACGTAAAGGTCAGGCCGACCTTATACTGGCTATGCGGGACGTAGTAAAAAAGCATAAAAACGCAACCTGCCTACTGTTTGGAAAGGGCGCACTGAAAGAAAGCTATCAATCGCTGATAGATAGGCATGAATTGCAACACAATGTGAAGCTCTGCGGTTTTACTAATGAAGTGGCGCGTATTCTTCCGAATATCGATGCGGTTGTACACCCAGCTTATGCCGAAGGGCTTGGTGTGATACTGCTACAAGCTGGTATGAGCAAATGTGCGGTTATATCTAGCCCCGTTGGCGGAATCCCTGAAATTATCAAACATAAAGAAACAGGGTTAATGGTTGCGCCAGGCGATATTGGCGGCATTGTTGAATCAATTGAATACTTGCTTAGTCACCCTGAAACACTCAAGGTATTTAGCGATGCACTACACCATCATGTTGTTAATACTTTCAGTATTGAAAGTATGACTAAGGCGTATTCAGCGCTCTATAACCACATCGTGAAAGCGCAGGTTCAAAAGCAATAGCGCGGTTAACTTCACATTACTATGTAGATTTCTTATCAATGGTAAGTACGTCATCAAAAACATCGAGTAGGGTGAGGCATCACCGCCTCATCCCTCTCACAGAACCGTACATACGGACCTCGTATACGGCTCATGTACATAGTTATTTAGCGTAATTGCTAAACACATATCCCGTTGCAACATTCTCCAAGTTCATTAGCCCGATTTCATCAAACCAACTGTTTGGCATTGCGTAGCTTGCTAAGGGACTGCGTGCACTGCACCAACTCGTCATGTTGATATGAGCAAACTGACCTTTATAACCGTGCTGTCTTAGCCAGCGATGGAGGCGGCTCGCCTTTTTCCATAACTTGAGTTGAATGCTGCGCAAGCGGCGTCTTAGCCAGCTTGCTATTTGCTTAAATGCCCTGCTCGCATTGGCTATCTTGAAGTAATAACTGAACCCTCTTAGCAGTGGGTTTAGTGCATTGATAACTGATTGCAGCGGCATTCCGCCATTGCGTTTCGTCATCTGCTTGAGCTTCGCCTTAAACGCGGTGAGTTTCTTGGGCTGGATGCGGGTATATTTCGTCCCAATTTCAACACCAAGGAACTTCACACCATCATCACTGTGAGTGATGTGTGTTTTATCCGTGTTTACACTTAGCTTTAGTTTCTCTTCTAAGATATGTGTGGCTTGCGCTTTGGCATTCTCTGCCGCTGCACGACTGCTACACAAAATCAGGATGTCATCAGCATAGCGCACTATGCGGTGCCCTCGCTCTTTCATTTCCTTATCGAACGCATCCAGATAGATGTTCGCTATGAGCGGGCTTATTACCCCACCTTGCGGACTGCCTGTCTCTGTCTGCTGCCAATGCCCATCAACCATTACCCCACTTTCTAAGAACTGAGTAATTAACTTCAACACGCTGCCATCACGCACCCGCCTTTTGATGCTCTTAATGATAAGCGTATGGTCCAGCTTATCGAAGCACTTCGACAGGTCCATATCCACCACGTGTCGCCGTCCGTATCGACGGATGAACATGGTGGCTTTATTAATGGCATCGTGACAGCTCCGCTTCGGTCTATAACCAAAGCTTGATGGATGGAACTGCTCTTCGAAGATGGGTGTAAGGAGGTCATTCAAGCATTGTTGAACCACTCTATCCCTAACTGTTGGGATACCCAATAGACGCTCACCGCCCCCGTCTTTCGGGATAATGACCCGCCTTACCGGTTGCGGTTGATAGCGTTTGGTTTTGAGTTCAAGAAGAAGCTGCGATAGTTCATTATCCAGATTTGAGGCAAACGCGCTCAGGCTCTGCCCATCTATTCCGGCCGCACCTTTCGCTTTGAATACCTTTTTAAACCCCTTGAACAGCCTCGCTTTATTAAGCAGGTGACCGTACAAACTATAATAAACCCGCATACTTCCTCTCGAAGATGGTGTGCTGTGTGGGGGTCAATATTATCCTTTCGTGCTGGTCTATTTCACGTGGCTGTTAAGCGTGCTAGCCCAATGGCAATCTACTCAACGTTCACCACATTACTCCCATGTACCGTTTCGTAGTCAGTCCGTCGCTTCCACAACGAACCAAGTACGAAGACGTCGATAGCTAATCGATTCGTGTACCACTAAAAAAAAATATCTACTCATCACAGACTTACTATGTACTTCCGCCCTTCGCCATCCCTATCAGCTTTTGGCTAATAGTGACGCCATCAAACACAATGCTGATGGTCAGCTCGGTTTTACCCTCCACACCATTACTGGCTTTCACAGGCCGAACTTTACTCACTACTACGGCTTCATCTGCCACCTCACACCGATTAACATCTTGAGTCTCCCCTTGAACGTTAACCACTTACTCTAAGTAAGTTTAGGTGCCAGGCTTCCCCAGTTACTGCACTGACGCCCTGTTAGAAATCCCACCCTCAAGCACAAAACAGGACTGACCGAGTATCGGGCTTCACGCTATTTTGCACGCTTACCCTCCTGTCTTGCCGAATCAGGTTCACTTGCGTTGTGTACCTCTAACTTCCTATGGCTTCCTTCGGACCCTGCCGTTGGCCAACAACGCCCTTGCCATTCGGATTATCTTCCCCTCAGTCAGGGTGATTCAGGTTTCTTTCAACCTGACGGGTTTGCCAGCTTCGCTGGGCAAACAAAAAAGCCGCTCGAAAGCGGCTTTTTTAAGACTTTGAAAAAAGTTAGCGATTAAACGCCAGCTTTCTCAACAACGTCAACTAGCATCCAAGATTTGTTCTTAGATAGCGGGCGACATTCACGTACTGTTACTACGTCACCTTGGTTGCACACGTTGTTTTCGTCGTGGGCGTGAAGCTTAGTAGAGCGCTTGATGAACTTCCCGTAGATTGGGTGCTTAACAAAACGTTCAACTACAACAGTGATGGTTTTATCCATCTTGTTGCTAACCACACGACCTTGTACTGTACGAATTTTTTGCTCAGTCATTACGCATCAGCCTTTTGAGTCAGAATGGTTTTAACACGCGCGATGTTACGACGTACTTTTCTCAACTGATCAGTTTTTTCAAGCTGACCTGTTGTGTGCTGCATGCGTAGGTTGAACTGTTCGCGTAGCAGGTTAATCAACTCTGCGTTCAGCTCTTCTACGCTTTTGTCTTTCAGTTCAGTCGCTTTCATTACATCACCGTCCGAGTTACAAAGGTTGTTTTAAATGGCAGTTTAGCCGCTGCCAATTCAAACGCTTCGCGTGCAAGATTTTCAGGAACACCTTCCATCTCGTAAAGAACACGACCAGGCTGAATTTGGCATACCCAGTACTCAACGTTACCTTTACCTTTACCTTGACGCACTTCAAGAGGCTTCTCAGTAATTGGCTTGTCAGGGAAAACTCGAATCCAAATTTTACCTTGACGCTTAACGTGACGAGTCATAGCACGACGCGCTGCTTCGATTTGGCGCGCAGTCATTCGACCACGACCAACTGCTTTAAGGCCGTAAGTACCAAAGGCAACAGTGCTACCCGCTGCGAAGCCGCGGTTGCGGCCTTTGTGCATCTTACGGAACTTCATGCGTTTTGGTTGTAACATGATTAGCCCTCTCGCTTAGCGTTGCGGCCTTTCTTCTTAGGTTGAGCAGCTGGTGCTTGCTCTTGAGTTGTAGGTAGACCACCTAGAACTTCACCTTTGAAGATCCATACTTTAACGCCGATGATACCGTAAGTAGTTGACGCTTCAGAGGTTGCGTAATCGATGTCCGCACGGAAAGTGTGCAGAGGAACGCGACCTTCACGGTACCATTCAGAACGTGCAATCTCTGCACCGCCCAAACGGCCGCTAACTTCAACTTTAATACCTTTCGCGCCTAGACGCATTGCGTTTTGAACTGCGCGCTTCATAGCACGACGGAACATAACACGACGCTCTAGCTGGCTAGAGATGCTGTCAGCTACTAACTGACCATCTAGCTCTGGCTTACGTACTTCAGCGATGTTGATCTGAGCTGGCACACCGGCTAGCTTAGATACGTAGTTACGCAACTTCTCTACGTCTTCACCTTTCTTACCGATTACTACGCCTGGACGAGCAGTGTGAATAGTCACACGGATGCTCTTAGCAGGACGCTCGATCACGATTTTAGAAAGTGAAGCGTTCTTAAGTTGTTTAGTCAGATACTGACGTACCTGATGATCGTTATACAGGTTGTCTGCATAGTCTGCAGTATTAGCGTACCAGGTAGAAGTCCATGGTTTGCTGATACCCAGGCGTATACCTGTAGGATGTACCTTCTGTCCCATTATCTACTCCTAGTTATCCGCTACAACCACAGTGATGTGACTGCTGCGCTTAAAGATACGATCAGCACGGCCTTTAGCACGTGGCTTGATGCGTTTCATAGTTGGACCTTCGTCAACGAAAACCTTGGCAACGACTAGCTCGTCGATGTCCGCGCCTTCGTTGTGCTCTGCGTTAGCAATCGCAGATTCCAAAACTTTCTTTACTAGCGCTGCGCTTTTCTTCGGGCTGTACGCAAGAACTTCTAAAGCTTTCTCTACGTGTAAACCGCGAATTTGATCCGCAACCAAGCGTGCCTTTTGAGCCGACGTGCGGGCAAAACGGTGTTTAGCTAATGCTTCCATCTTCCTACCCCTTAACGTTTAGCTTTCTTATCCGCGACATGGCCGCGGTAAGTACGCGTTGGCGCAAATTCGCCCAACTTGTGGCCGACCATTTCGTCACTAATAATGACAGGTACATGTTGGCGACCGTTATGGACCGCAATGGTCAACCCAATCATATCTGGGATGATCATAGAACGACGAGACCAAGTTTTGATTGGTTTACGTTCGTTCTTTTCCACTGCAGCCTCTACCTTCTTCAGCAAGTGAAGGTCAATAAAAGGACCTTTCTTGAGAGAACGTGGCATGGTGAATCCTCGCTATTACTTGTTTCGACGACGTACGATAAGCTTATCAGTACGCTTGTTGCTTCGGGTTTTCTTACCTTTGGTAGGAACACCCCAAGGAGTTACTGGGTGACGACCGCCTGATGTACGACCTTCACCACCACCGTGTGGGTGATCAACCGGGTTCATGGCAACACCACGAACGGTAGGACGAATACCACGCCAGCGTGTAGCACCAGCTTTACCTAGTGAACGAAGCATGTGTTCTGCATTACCAACTTCACCAATGGTGGCGCGGCAATCAGAAAGAACTTTACGCATTTCGCCAGAGCGTAGACGTAGGGTAACGTAGTTTCCGTCACGTGCTAGGATCTGAGCGTAAGCACCAGCAGAACGTGCGATTTGTGCACCCTTACCAGGCTTCATTTCAATTGCGTGTACAACAGTACCTACAGGGATGTTACGCATAGGTAGCGTGTTACCAGACTTGATCGGAGCACCCGAACCAGACTGGATTGCATCACCTGCTTTCATACCCTTAGGAGCCAGAATGTAACGACGTTCACCGTCTGCGTACAATACTAGAGCAATGTTTGCAGAACGGTTTGGATCGTATTCTAAACGCTCAACTTTGGCTGGAATGCCGTCTTTGTTGCGTTTGAAGTCGATTACACGGTAGTGTTGCTTATGACCACCACCAATGTGACGAGTGGTAATACGACCATTGTTGTTACGACCGCCAGATTTGCTGTTCTTTTCAAGCAAAGGTGCGTACGGTGCACCTTTGTGCAGGTCAGGATTTACGACCTGAACAACGTGACGACGACCGGCAGAAGTTGGCTTAGCTTTCAATAATGGCATTTCTAATCCCCTTCTTACTCAGCACCACCGACAAAGTCGATGTCCTGACCTTCTTTAAGAACCACGTAGGCCTTTTTCCAGTCGCTGCGCTTACCGAAAGACATGCCGTGACGCTTGGTTTTACCCTTAACGTTCACAGTACGAACACCTTCAACTTCAACTTCAAACAGTTTTTCAACTGCAGCTTTGATTTCAGCTTTGTTCGCGTCTTTAGCTACTTTAAATACAACTGTGTTGTTCGCTTCAGCAGCCATTGTAGACTTTTCTGAAACGTGAGGTGCTACTAGCACCTTCAGTAGACGTTCTTCTTTCATGCTAACGCCTCCTCAAGTTGTTTAACCGCATCAGCAGTCATTAGCACTTTCTCAAATGCAATCAAGCTCACTGGGTCGATGCCTGCTACGTCACGTACGTCAACTTTGTACAAGTTGCGCGCCGCTAGGAACAAGTTCTCATCAACTTCAGGAGTAACGATTAGAACGTCATTTAGTTCATATTCGTTAAGTGCAGAAATAAGAGCTTTAGTCTTAGGTGCGTCAACACCGAACTTCTCTACAACAACCAAACGGTCTTGACGGATTAGTTCAGACAAGATGCTCTTGATCGCACCGCGATACATTTTCTTGTTAACTTTTTGGTCGAAGTCACGAGGCTTTGCTGCGAAAGCACGGCCACCGCCAACCCAAATTGGGCTACGGATAGTACCAGCACGTGCACGGCCAGTACCT
Organism: Alteromonas mediterranea DE; assembly: GCF_000020585.3. Taxonomy (NCBI): domain Bacteria; kingdom Pseudomonadati; phylum Pseudomonadota; class Gammaproteobacteria; order Alteromonadales; family Alteromonadaceae; genus Alteromonas; species Alteromonas mediterranea. The sequence continues at coordinate 471,151 of NC_011138.3, read as the reverse complement.
TTTTGACGCCATGGCTTCTTACCGCCACCACGAACTTCAGCGCGAGTTTTCTGCGCTTTTGTACCCTGACGAGCGCCTGCTCCGTAAGCTACAACTACCTGGTGTACCAGGGCTTCGTTGAATTCACGTCCAAAGGTCGCTTCGGATACTTCAAGAGCGCTTTGCGCGTCTTTCAATGTTAATTCCATCAGTTCACTCCCCAGACGTTACGCTTTAACAGCTGGCTTTACGATTACATCGTTGCCAGTTGCGCCAGGTACGGCACCTTTAACTAGGATAAGGCCGTTCTCTACGTCAACACGTACAACTTCCAAAGACTGCGTAGTCACTTGCTTGTTACCAAGCTGACCAGCCATTTTCTTGCCTTTGAATACTTTACCTGGTGATTGGTTTTGGCCAATTGAACCAGGAGCACGGTGTGACAAAGAGTTACCATGTGTCATGCGCTGAGAACTGAAGTTCCAGCGTTTGATAGCACCTTGGAAACCTTTACCTTTTGATGTACCAGTGACATCAATCTTTTTAGTGTCGTTAAAGATTTCAACAGTGATTTCACTGCCTACTTCAATATCGGCACCTTCGTTTTCTTCTAGGCGGAATTCTACTAGAGTGCGTCCAGCTTCAACACCAGCTTTAGCAAAGTGACCTGCTTCAGCTTTGTTGATGCGGTTAGCTTTCTTAGTTCCAGCAGTAACCTGAAGAGCGCGATAACCGTCAGATTCCTCAGTGCGAAGCTGAGTAACACGGTTTGGGGTCGCTTCAATAACAGTCACAGGGATAGACGTACCATCTTCAGTGAAGATGCGAGTCATACCCACTTTACGACCGACTAGACCAATCGCCATTGTTATAACCCTCTCTTATTAGCCCAGGCTGATTTGAACATCAACGCCAGCAGCCAAGTCCAAACGCATCAACGCGTCAACTGTTTTATCAGTTGGCTCGATGATGTCTACCAAACGCTTGTGAGTACGGATTTCATATTGATCACGCGCGTCTTTGTTAACGTGCGGAGAAATCAGAACTGTATAGCGTTCTTTGCGAGTAGGTAGAGGAATAGGACCACTTACCTGAGCACCAGTGCGTTTCGCAGTTTCAACGATTTCAGCCGTAGACTGATCGATCAACTTGTGATCAAACGCTTTCAAACGAATGCGAATTCTTTGATTTGGCATCGATTAAGCTCCAATCGAAAGAACAAAAAAATTCACCTTTTCTCTTCCATTAATTCCGGAAAGAAAAGATGTGCGTAAACCGATGGTTCCCAATCGGAACCCTGTTCTTTTTTCTAGCACGCCAGCAACAGGCTAATCAGTAATGATGAATCCGTTACTTCGGCAACCACCCTAAAAGCAGTGAGGTCGCGGCTAAAAATTCATACCCTTATTGGGCAGTGGGCGCGAATTATACAGAAAGTCAGAGGCAATGCAAGAGGCAGTTTGCTTTTTATACACTTATTTTTAGATTTAAACTGTGTATGTAACTGTCTATAAGTAGTATTGTTGCTTTCGCGGTATAGATATATCTTGGTATCCTTAATACAAATTCGTAAGCATTATGGGATAAGCGCCGTCCTTATCAGAAGTGAGAATATGGAAGTAGTGAATAATCAGCAAACTTTTGCACAAATAAAACGCATCCTAAACAACCACTCTACATTACTAGATGCATATGGTCTTTTAGAGCCTATGATACTAGGACTGTTCGATGCCAAGCGCATGAGTATTTTCCAGCGCCGTCGTCAGCATCAAGACTTGGTTGCGCGTTTTAAAACGGGTAAAGAAACCCTTGAGATAAAAGTGCCTATCAGCCCTATGTCAATTGCTGGCTATGTCGCCCTTTCTCAAAAACCCGTAGTTATCGACGACCCTTACAACCCCACATTACTTCAAAGTATTCACCCTCGTTTGCGCTTCGACGGCAGGTTCGATAAAGACAGCGATTTTAAAACTCAAAACATTCTCTGTGTGCCGATTATGAACGCCGGCGTGTTGATGGGTGTTATACAAATTATAAATAAAAACGATGGCGCGTTCACTGAGGACGATTTAAAGCTTGGCAATGCGCTTGCGCTCATACTCGGTGATAAATTCAGGTTCGAATTAGGGGGCACCCATAATCCCTTTGACCTTCTAGTTCACAAGAGTCTTTTAGAAGAAGCCACGCTTAAGGATATTCAAGCTACTACGCCAGATATAAAAGCGTTTATCCAACGCTTAGTATCTGAGTACCGAATCTCAGAAGATGAGATTGGTAACTCCCTCTCTATTCACTATCAGGTTCCTTTCATTCCTTACCTACCCGATAAGTACCACAGGTTTGAAAACGAAAGTCGTTTAAATGTTTCTTATTTAAAAAGGAACTACGTAGCGGTGATTGCCGACGCGCATGACAAGCCTATTGTATTAATGGCAGAACCCAATAATGCTGCGCTTCTCATGGAAATAGAAAGCGCTATGGGTATAGATAGTTATGAAATTGCTGTCAGCCTGCCAAATTTGATTTTGCAATACTTAGGCGAACATAGCGGTAGCAGCGGCCCAGGAGAGATGAGTGACATTCTCGATGAAATTGGGTCGTCAGCGGAAGACAGCGATGAACAAATTGATGAGCTATCGGACGACGCGCCGGCGGTAGTGCGCTTGGTAAGCAGAATTTTACATGACGCTAAACGCCTTAATGCTTCAGATATCCATATAGACCCAGAAAAAAACGCGCCAACACGGGTGCGGATGCGAGTTGATGGCGTTTGTCGCGATATGAACCAAGTGCCAAATTCTCACCATAGTGCCGTTATTGCACGCATCAAGATAATGTCGAATTTGAATATTGCGGAAAAACGGGTGCCCCAAGACGGAAAGCTCGCATTTAGAATGAACGGGCAGCTTGTAGAAGTTCGTGTAGCCACTATTCCAACGGTAGCGGGTGAAGGCGTAGTAATGCGGATATTGGCATCAGGTGGTGCCATGCCTATTGATAAAATGAACTTGGCGCCTAGCAACCGTGCCCGACTAGAAGACATGATTAAAAAGCCTCACGGCATTTTACTTGTTGTGGGTCCAACAGGCTCGGGTAAAACCACTACCCTGCACGCTATCTTGGGCTATTTAAATACACCTGAAAAGAAAATTTGGACGGCCGAAGATCCAGTAGAAATTACCCAGCCTGGTCTGCAACAGGTTCAAGTAAGCCCTAAGATTGGCTTTAACTTTGCTGCAGCGTTGCGCGCATTTTTACGTGCCGACCCAGATATTATTCTTATTGGTGAGATGCGTGATAAAGAAACGGCGCACGCCGGTATAGAAGCGTCTTTAACGGGTCACTTAGTGCTGTCGACACTGCATACTAACTCTGCACCCGAAACCATTACCCGTTTACTCGACTTAGGCCTTGATCCGGTTAACTTCTCAGATGCCTGTGTGGGTATTTTGGCGCAACGCCTCATTCGTACCTTATGTGGCAACTGTAAAGAGAAGTATATCGCCACTGAAACCGACATAGCGTTCATCGAGCGTCAATACGGTAAAGAGCTCATGGCTGAGCTGAACGTGAAAACGCCCCTTGAACTGTATAAGGCTAACGGCTGTGAAGCCTGTGGCAATACAGGCTATAAAGGGCGTACAGGTGTGCATGAGCTATTGGGTATGACGCCCGAACTACGCTCCCTTGTATACAAAGAAGCAAGCGTAGCAGATATGAAAGTTCAGGCCGCTAAAGATGGAATGCGTACCCTCGTTCAAGACGCTATTTATAAAGTCATAAAGGGTGATACGGATTTAGCGCAAGTTCAAATTGTTGGTGGAGAATAAACCACACTTATTAGCTAGCTAGTTAGTGTGGCTGCGAGTTTTCCCACTAGCTGTGCACCGCTAAAAACTGTACTTTCGCACGGTTCACATAGTGTGCAAAATACAGTATATATATAGATAAAAAAGGAAGGGATTCCCAATGAAAAAGCTTATTACTCTCGCTGTAACTATCTCGTGTTTAACGTTTTCAGGCTCTACGCTGGCACAAAGTAAAACGAAGAATCACATCTGGAAAGCGGAATATCTATCAACGTTAGAATTAGGGCTTCATGCGTTAAAAGCGCAAAAGTACGAAAAAGCATTAAAGAAGCTAACCGCCTCAGCAAAGATGGGTAACAAAGAAGGTCAATATTATCTAGCGCAGATGTACTTTCAAGGGTGGGGAACGCCTGTTAACTATGAGGAAGGTTGGCTATGGTTGAGCGTAGCGATGGAACAAAAAACGGCTGAATGGAATCGTTCATACCGTCAAATTAAAAAAGCCCTTCCTGAGGGCTACATTACTGCTCTACAGCCCTATGTAGACGAATACATCTCTCTATATGGTGCAAAAGCTCAGGACTTACGCTGTGAAAAGCGCGCCGCTATTGGTTCTAACATCAAAGAGATCATTTGCGAAAAACGTTATTACTAATACATATAAAAAGCGACGCCTCGATTTTCGAGTCGTCGCTTTAATTAATGTTTAAGCTACTTTTCTACTTCTTCAAGTATTCCCTAATCACGTAGTGCAGAATTCCGCCGTTCTCGAAGTAAGTAAACTCGTTTGATGTATCAATTCTGATATCCATCATAAAGGCCGTTGTTTCACCATCATCAGTGACCGCCTTAACTTCTACCTCCGATTGACCACGCTCCACTGCGCCAACTGAAAAAGACTCGTTACCCTTAAGCGCTAAAGTACTTGCGCTTTCTCCTTCTTTAAATTGAAGTGGTAATATTCCCATTCCAATTAAGTTCGAGCGGTGAATTCGTTCGTAGCTTTCCGCTAATACTGCTTTTACGCCCATGAGTGATGGGCCTTTCGCCGCCCAGTCGCGGCTAGACCCCGTACCATATTCTTTGCCGCCAATTACAACGGCTGGCACGCCGTCATCTTTATAACGCATAGCAGCATGGAAGATTGACATACTATCGCCACTTGGGAAGTGCGTCGTTGCGCTGCCTCTTGTACCAGGTGCGAGTTGATTTTTAAGACGTACATTGGCGAAGGTACCACGCATCATAACTTCATGATTTCCTCGTCGAGAGCCATACGAGTTAAAGTCCTTCGGCGACACGCCTTGAGCCTGTAAATATTCACCTGCAGGACTGTCTTTGGCAATAGCACCGGCGGGCGAAATATGGTCAGTGGTAATAGAGTCTCCCACTTTAACCAGGCATCGCGCGTTCTCGATTGCCGTTAGTGCTTCAGGCTCTTTCTCCATAACTTCAAAGAAAGGCGGATGTTTAATATAGGTAGATTCTGGCCAGTCGTACACAGACGTTTTGCTAACTTCTAGCTCATTCCATTCACCACTACCTTTAAACACGTCAGCATATTTTTCTTTAAATAAATCGCCTGTCACGTTTTTCGCAATATACTGTTGAATTTCATCTTCAGTTGGCCAAATATCTTTTAAATAAACTGGCGCACCATCGCTAGCTTGACCAAGAGGCTCCTTGGTAATATCGATATTCATATTACCTGCAAGTGCATAAGCTACCACAAGCGGTGGAGAAGCTAAGTAGTTTGCCGCTACATCTGGATGAATCCGGCCTTCAAAATTGCGGTTGCCAGAAAGTACAGACGTTACTGTAAGCTTCGCTTTTCTAATCGCGTCGGTGATGGCGTCAGGAAGCGGCCCAGAGTTACCGATACACGTTGTACATCCGTAACCGACCAAATTGAATCCTAAAGACTCTAATGGGTCCATCAAACCTGCATCTTCTAAATATTGAGTTACTACCTGCGAACCAGGTGCTAATGAGGTTTTTACCCAAGGCTTCCGCGTTAATCCCTTTTCAGCAGCTTTTTTAGCAAGTAGACCGGCACCAACCAGCACTGAAGGGTTTGAGGTATTCGTACAACTAGTGATTGCTGCAATAACAATCGCACCATCTTCTAAGTTAAACTTGCTTCCCCTGAATTCCACGAAAGAATCGTGATCTTCATCCACATCATCCGAGGTACCTAGTCCGGCTTCGGCAATAAGATCCGTTTCTTCATCTAAAACTTTTACGTCAATTTGCGAGCGATGCCATTCATTAAATGCCTCTGCCGCTTTGTCTAATGCAATTCTATCCTGAGGGCGTTTAGGGCCAGCAAGTGAAGGCACAACCTCATCTAAGTTTAATTCAAGGGTTTCGTGATACTGAGCATCTTTTGAATGGTCGTCATGCCACAATTGGCTAAACTTAGCATACTCTTCTACCAGGGCAATTTGGTCTTCGTCCCTACCGGTTAAACGCAGGTAATCTAGGGCTACGTCATCAATGGGGAAGATACCGCAGGTTGCACCGTACTCTGGCGCCATATTCGCGATAGTCGCTCGGTCAGCTGTAGTTAAATGTTTAAGGCCGGGGCCGAAAAATTCTACAAACTTGCCCACTACACCATGCTCTCGTAACTGCTGCGTGATGGTGAGAACCATATCAGTGGCCGTTACGCCAGCAGGTAGCTTACCTGATAATCTAAAGCCAACGACTTTAGGCAGCAACATGGTCACGGGTTGCCCCAACATTGCTGCTTCCGCTTCTATGCCACCCACACCCCAGCCTAATACGCCAAGACCATTGATCATAGTGGTATGAGAATCTGTTCCAACCAAGGTGTCCGGATAAACCAAGGTTTCGCTATCCTGTTCTTTGGTGAACGCGCAGCGAGCTAGGTATTCTAAATTAACTTGGTGAACAATGCCTCGGCCCGGGGGCACTACCTTGAAATTATCAAAGCTAGACTGCCCCCACTTTAGAAATTGATAACGCTCTTTATTGCGCTCAATCTCTATATCGGTATTCTTTTCTAATGCATTCTCTTCAGCGAAATGATCAACCATTACAGAGTGGTCAATGACCAGCTCTACCGGGTTCAAAGGGTTAATTGCTTGTGCATCGCCTCCCAAGCGATTAACTGCATCTCGCATTGCTGCTAAATCGACTATGGCAGGAACGCCGGTAAAGTCTTGAAGAATAACTCGTGCCGGAACAAATGATACTTCGTGATCAGCGTGGTTGTCAGTGTCCCACTTAGCCACTTGCTCAATGTCACTACTAGAAACGAACTCTTCATCTTCATGTCGGATTAGGTTCTCGAGAAGAATTTTGATACAAAAAGGTAGCCGGTCGAGCGCATACTGATTACCTATACTGTCAAAATTGACCGCCTTGAAGTTTTTGCCGTTTACTTCAAGCTGCGAAAAAGACTTATATGTCATACGCTCTCATCCTTCTTTGCCTGTTCATGAATTTTGTCTAGGTTTCAAGTTTGCCAATGCAAGAAACGAGCGACGTGTTTAATCCGTCGCGTTATTTTCAAGTTTGTACGGCATTAACATGAAAAAAAGTTCACCTATTATTAGTTATTCGTATCGCCCCTTTTCGTTTAAACATAAGCTTCTAAAGAGGTGAGCAAAAAAAGTGTTCCCTATCAGCGAAAAGCAACCAGTTAGAATAATTGGCCTTTATGTTCAAATAGAAGCTCTTGGCCTTGGCCAACAAGGAGAGAGTTATTACGAATGAAATGTCATGCACCTCACTCATTTACAAATATGCAACATTCTTATTTTCTTATAATCTTGCAAGCGGTATGCTTATTACCACGCTAAACGCCTAATGCCTTAATACATGCTCAGAAAGTCATTGAAGGACGAGCAACGGTAAAAAAGCAATAACAAGAATACGAAGTTATCATGACCCATCCGCTTATTAAGAAGTACAAACTTGAACCTCATCCCGAGGGAGGTTTTTATCGTCAGGTTTTTCGTTCAGAAAATAAGACTACATCCTATGTCCATGGTGCCAGCCGTCCAGCACTCACCCATATCTATTTTCTTTTACTTAAGGGCCAAGTCAGTCGCTTTCATCGCGTTTTACATGATGAAGTATGGAATCACTATGAAGGTGCTCCTTTACAGCTATTCCAAATTCAGAAACAGCAGTTATGGGAACGCCGTATAGGTGGTGACAACAACGATTATGTTGAAGTGGTTGAGGCGGGCAATTTTCAGGGAGCTGCAACTATGGGTGACTACTCACTTGTAGGTTGCACAGTCGCGCCAGGGTTTGATTTTGAAGATTTTAGCTTTATTGAAGAACCCTCAATGAAAGAGTGGATAAAAGTTGCCCATCCAGACCTGACACGGTTTATTTAACAAATCTCTTATCTGAACGGCAAAGACACGTCTTACCTGCGATTTTATACCCGCTTAAACTGGATTTTTAAGCGCCAATCAAGGATGATAACAGCAGTTTTTAAATATACGTCTGAACGTCCAACTTCTGGAATTATCTCAGACTATTTCACTTTAACGCCGCAGGTAACCCAACTATGTATAAATTGGTACTTATTCGTCATGGAGAAAGTCAGTGGAACTTAGAAAATCGTTTCACAGGCTGGCACGACGTTGACTTGACCGACACTGGTGTAGCACAAGCAAAGACCGCAGGTCAGCTTCTTAAAGATGCTGGATTTACATTTGATCAGGCATATACGTCTGTACTCCTTCGAGCAATCAAAACGCTTAATATTGCCCTTGAAGAAATGGGTCAACACTACCTTCCAGTTGAGCGTCACTGGCGTCTGAACGAGCGTCATTACGGTGCTCTAACCGGTCTAGACAAAGCGGAAACTGCTGCTAAGCACGGCGAAGAGCAAGTGAAAATCTGGCGTCGTAGCTTCGATATCCCACCTCCGGCGGTTGAAGACGATAGTGAACACTTCCCAGGTCACGACCCGCGTTATAACAATGTAGATGCTGATATTTTGCCACGTGGTGAAAGCCTCAAGCTTACTATCGAACGTGTATTACCTTACTGGCATGATGTTATTCGCCCAGACATCCAAGCTGGTAAGCGTGTAATTATAGCGGCCCACGGCAACAGCCTTCGCGCACTTGTTAAGTATTTAGATGGTATGTCAGACGAAGAAGTATTAGGTCTTAACATCCCTACAGGTGTGCCACTAGTATACGAACTAGATGAAAACCTTAAGCCAATCTCTAAAGAGTATCTTGGCGATGCTGATGCAATAAAAGCAATGATGGATGCAGTTGCTAAACAAGGCCAAGCGAAATAAGCGTAAACCTTTTAAATACTAAAAAGCCTGCTGAAGCAGGCTTTTTTATGGGTATCTAACTATGACTAGTTTAGTTTGGCACTTTGACTAGCCAGTTGTGGGTATCTTCGGCTTTACCCCATTGGATATCATTTAACGCCTGTCTAAGTTTCATTGTCACCGGGCCTGCTTCTCCGCTTCCAACCTGATACTCTTTGTCGTTATGAATAAAAGTACCCACTGGCGTAAGCACAGCCGCTGTACCAGATAGCGCAGCTTCTGTATTTGGTTTTGCAGCGCGTTCTAATAGCTCTTCAACTGTAATATCACGCTCACTTACTTTCATGCCGTGATCTTTAGCAATTTGAAGAACGGTTGCACGGGTTACGCCGTGCAAAAAGCTAGAGTCCAACCCTTTTGTAATGATCTCGTTACCGTCAATAAGTAAGAAGTTTGCTGCACCGGTTTCTTGAACGTCACCATTAGGACAAAACAGTATTTGATCAGCCTGAACTTCTGCGCGGGCTTTGAGAATAGGTGGTAATGCACTGGCATAATTACCGCCACTTTTTACCATTCCCATATGCGGTGCACAGCGCATCCCTGTTTCGTCTAGTAACAAGCGAAGTGGCTTTGCTCCGCCCGCAAAGTAATCACCGACTGGAGACAATAATACGTATAGCATCGAATCTGCTGACGGTGCTGCTGCTTTGCCAATGGACGCTTCTGTACCAATGTGAGTAGGACGAATGTACATAGAGCCAGGAGGCTCAGGAACCTCAGAGGCATACTTAGCAACAATATCGATAATCATCTTTTCAACTTGCGCTTTATCTATTTCAGGCAAATTTAGAAGGCGGCTACTTTGCGCAAAACGCTCAATGTTTTTGTCCATTCTAAAAATATTGATGCTGCCATCTTCGTGTTTAAATGCCTTTAAGCCTTCAAAACAAGTGCTTGAATAGTGAAGCACGTGCGCACCAGGGTGAAGTGAAATACTGTCTGCACTGACAAATTCGGTGTCAGTCCACTTATCGTTGACAAAGGTAGCAAGCGCCATTTGTGGCATGAATACTGTACCGAATACGGCCATTAGTTCGTCCTATTTACTTCGACTAAAATATTATTCGCAAGAGTTTACCAAAAAACCTGCACATTGCTAAAAGTAAGTCGATTCTATTAAGGCTTTTATCGAATAAGAATGTCTAGAAATACTGACAACACACAAATAATGGGGTCAGAAAGCAAAAAACCCGCCGTTAGGCGGGTTCTTCTGGACCTGGCAGTGTCCTACTCTCACATGGGGAAACCCCACACTACCATCGGCGCTAATACGTTTCACTTCTGAGTTCGGAATGGATTCAGGTGGTACCGTATCGCTATGGCTGCCAGGAAAAACTTTTAGTGCAGAATCACGATGCTTTTTGTCGTGACTTCTGCGCAAGGAGGACTAACAGTACTCTTTAGAGTCTATTTAATCATCGTTGCTTAATAACTAACAAATCGGAAAGTTTAATATTAATTCAATCAGTGAGTAACTTACATTTTACTCTATCTTGCTTTTAGCTTGTCTTTGCTTACAACGCCAACTTCTCTTCGAAGCCTTTTAGGCGTTGTATGGTTAAGCCTCTCGGGCAATTAGTACAGGTTAGCTTAACGCCTTACAACGCTTCCACACCCTGCCTATCAACGTCATCGTCTATAACAACCCTTCCAGACCTTAAAGGTCAGGGATGACTCATCTTTGGGCCGGCTTCCCGCTTAGATGCTTTCAGCGGTTATCCGTTCCGAACATAGCTACCGGGCAATGCCATTGGCATGACAACCCGAACACCAGCGGTTCGTCCACTCCGGTCCTCTCGTACTAGGAGCAGCTCCCATCAATCATCCAACGCCCACACCAGATAGGGACCGAACTGTCTCACGACGTTCTAAACCCAGCTCGCGTACCACTTTAAATGGCGAACAGCCATACCCTTGGGACCGACTTCAGCCCCAGGATGTGATGAGCCGACATCGAGGTGCCAAACACCGCCGTCGATATGAACTCTTGGGCGGTATCAGCCTGTTATCCCCGGAGTACCTTTT